>CACYQO010000006.1 GCA_902776545.1 uncultured Prevotellaceae bacterium
GAAAAACCGGCATCTATCCCCATAGATATTACTCATGCGGCGGAAGTACAACATCTTGCTTCATATCCGCTTCGCGGAGACGAAGCCTATATCGTTTTATCATTAAATTGCCAAATTACAAAGTCATAGGACCTGTATCTATTACGCTATTAGTCTTATCTGTGTAATAAATACAAATTCTTGTTGCAACTTTGGGCAGTCGCTTATAGACTGTGATGGGATATATCTCCGAATGACCACATAAACGGCAAACGCACTTAATCAGAATTTCATATTCAGTGTATACAGGACTATGCTCAAAAACCTTCTTAACAGCAGTTTTCCCTTCTTCAACACTATCCTGTAACTTGTGAAGAGTCTTTACTTTTCGACTTCGTTTGTGATTATTTTTAACAGAACTACCATAAGTCTTCTCGATAGCCATATCCAACTCGTTCTTAAAAGATGGCAACCATTTAAAATGACCAAAAAGCCTCGCTTTCTCACTTACTGTTCGTTCCTCATGTATAAGCAATTCGCTTTCAAACTGGATAACGTCTTCTATTTCTTCCTCTGAAGCCTCCAGAGTACGATATGTTTGCCACTTATCAGTGAATACAAAATCTTCATGAACAACATGAATAGACGCAATTTCGTATCGCTTTGTAAAAAAACGAGTCTTTAACGGGTTATAGACTGATAGAGATAATGGCTTTTCATTAGAAGGCAAGTCATTCTCATATTTGGCATATGCCTGAATCACCTTAGAATGAAGATTTTCAAGCTCATTTTTCTCAATGAATCCTACATAACCAAGATGTTCCATAGCGTCTGCCACTTCCCTACGGTCTGCTTCGCCTGTAATCATTATAGCCTTGATATGGGGATTAATCTTTTTGATAGCCCTATATAAGTCTGTTCCCGACATTTTAGGCATTCGCTGGTCAAGAACTATTACTTTAAAACAAAATTTGCGGACAAGGTCAATGACTACATCTGTATCACTTTCTGACAGAGTACTAATACGTAAGCGTGACTGTATTAGCTCTGCAAAAGCCTGTGCAGCCTCTTTGTCATCGTCGACAACAAGTATTTCTGGTTTGTTGTTGTTCATTGTTCTGATGGGATTATTGGGATTTCAAAAACAACCCTATTGCCCTGAATAGAATATGTAAGAGTACCTAATTTTCGACGTGCAAGAAGATGGCGTACTGTAAAAAGCCCCATTCCCCTATGCCCTTCCTTAGAAGAATAACCGTCTATGTCGAAATTATTAATGTCTATATTACCTTCATACGTGTTGGATATGCTAACAATGCCATTTTTTTCTTTTACTTCTACGGTTGTATCAGGGCGTGAAGCTGTAACAGCATTGGAAAGGATAGGCAAAACTGTTGAGAGGACATAATAATTACTTATACCATCATACTTCTCTTTTACATGTAATTGCAATTTAAGTTTTTTACCTTCCTTTGCGTTAAAGACTTCAAATGATGAGTTAATCATCGTTATAAGATTTCCTCCATTTACAGCATTCCCCTGTGCAAAAATTTCCCTATATGTAGAAAGGATACCTGTACAAATGGATACAGCAGATGTTATGCGTGATGCATTTTCAAGCAATTTTTCATCATTTTTGGTCTTTACGGTAGCTAGTAAATTTTTGATGGAAGCATCAATTGTTGCCAAAGGAGTTGCCATAAAATGGCTTAACTCACGCACCAACACGTCTTGATCGTCATTAATATCCATTACTTTGTATTGGTAAAGGTGAGATTTTATATACGACAAGTCATCGGACAATTTTGACATAAGTGCCATAGATTTCTTATCAGACTTCTTGTTCATTTCATTACCTGGGTATTTTGCTAATAGCATATTGACACCCAATTGGTCTATAAAAGATGAAAGCTTTTTTATCTGAACATCAAGTTGAGAATTTAATCTATCATATTTCAGATTTTGGCGAATAATACCCTCATTGCCATCTAACCTTGAATAAGATATAGTATCACCATTATACAAAATTGATCGAGTTTTGTAGGTTGGCTTAAGCAAATAGCCTATAAGGATACCTGCAACAATTAGAGGTAAACACACAGTTATTATACTTGTAGGATAATTACCCTCCAGATAAGAAGTCAGTGGGTTGTATGAATCAGGAATAAGTGAGCCATAATATATAAATGGAAAAACAGAAATAGACAGAGTCAGAACAAACCCCAATAAAAAATGAATATTGCGGGACGTATATTTAACACAAGGGATAAAACTAATGAAACAGATTCCCCCCAGCAATCCTTTCCAGATATAGACTAATATATTGTAATCTATGATTGACTGACCGATAATGGGAATAAACCCCGACAGGAGTACAGAACAAACAAGCCAATAACTCATCTTCCCTGCATTTTGCTTCTCATCCATAAGAGGAATTGCAAAAGCTAATACAGGAAAAAGTACGGCTATAAAAGCAACAATAAAAAGTACCCAAGTATATAATACAGGAATATCCATGTGTACAATTAAATTCTATTCTCTTACCTTGAACTCTATTTTCTCACCTTTCAAAGAATCGCGAAGGTAATCAACTCCACCCATATAATGTGGAAGGTAAACTACAATATTTTGATGCTCTTGCAATTTCTTGCAAAGACCAGCAAAGTATTCCTCTGCAAAGCTGATGCCCATACCCATATCTCCTACGACATTTATAATAACGGTGTTTTTATAGGGTGGTATTTCTCTTATATCTACATCTGCCTTTCTTCCTGCTACTAATCGTCCAAATGATGATCCATTATCCAGGGTCAGCTCTAACTTATCTGATAGCGGGACTTGCATCATAGAAGTTGCAAAATCAAGGAGCATTACATTCTCTGTTCCGTTATGATTATAGGTTATATCAAGTATATTTTTCAATTCATCAGATACAAACCTCATAGTAACAGAGCCTCCTCTTCCTTTTATGGTCAACAGATCTTTAGGATTGAATGGCTTTCCATTATCATGAATCTCTATGATATTCGAATTGACTATCACTTTAACATAACCTGCATTGCCATGCTTAAACGCATTGTCAGCAAGTTCATATATCAATGGATAGATTCGCTGAAGTAAATCATCAGATATGCTTTGTTTGATAACAGGTCTTGTCAAAAAGGCGGCCAGCCTGTCTTGAGTAGAGTTAATGTCTATCACATATTCATTCAAATGATCAGTAACCCTGTCAAATCTATCATAGTACTTATGCATCAAAGCCTCGCGAGCCATCACTTCCGACTCTATATCCTCCCATCCCCAAACACTTACCTTAAATGGTATGGTAGGGTCGCCTGTCAGTTTTCGGCAATGATCCTGCAGCTCAACCTCCCTATTGGCTGTTGTTGCCATAATGAAACTTTCAAGTTCTGGTCGGAAACTCTTGGCATTATTTGCTTCAGTAGTAATCTCGCCCCTCGTCAAAGCGGAATCTCTTACTGAACTTTTACACTTACACTGAACACCATGTAACTTACGCGAATAGGTTGGATGGCCATATACATCCACACCAGCCTGCGGTTGTCCATGTCGGCCATGCCGCTTCGTATCCGGGTCACCCCAGATACTCTTCCACAAATCGCAGCAAAGACTCTCAAAGTCCTGCCAGTTCGTAGGTTCCGGTAAACGAAATGGTATCTGCATATACTTCAAATGTAAGCCGTCAATTTTCACTAGTTCTTTCTTGGGAAAGCGGCAAAGCCGAGCGGGTTGCCCACATAGCAATCACTTCAACTTTCCAAGTATCTTCACAAAGTCAACGCTCAAAAACTCTGGATACTCGCTAATGACATTCTCTATCATATAGTCCTTGAACACATTTTCCTCTTTGCGACCTCTTTTCACAGAGTTCAACTGAGGCCATCGGTTCATTATCTTCTCTTCAAGTTCATGTCCTTGGATAGTGAAATACTCTTTTTTAACATTGAAAGTCTTCCCACATAACACACCATAATTGACCTCGTCGGTAGCCACAAAGCCAATTTTAGAACATACTGAATAGATTATACCTTGCAAAAGTTCATCAGGTGCGTTATGCAAGGATGTAAACTTGATATTTTGTTCAACATCCTCAAAAGTATCTTTTTTTTCCCTGATTAATAGCAAAGCTACATATAGAGGGTCTAAAACATAATTGTCAATGGCATATCGTTTTCCTTCGCCCAGAACAAAGATGTTATCTTCATCACTATTATGGTTGTCGAAATCAATAATGCCATATACAAGGTCATTACCTTTCTCGCGGAGGGCAGTTACCATTTCTATCACATCCTGACAATTAGAACCATTTTTGGTGCTGGCTGGTAGAAATTGTGGTACTATCACACCTTTCTTTGGTAGCAACGGATAGATATTCTCATAATAACCTACATCATTACGGCTTTCAACAAATATTTGTCTCCTGTTCTCTACGCTTACACGAAGCGGCTCCAAGTCTTTTAGCAATATGTTTAAGGCGTGCTTCTTTGTAACTTTATGAGGATACTGACCGTATTCCATCTGGTACAGCCAGAATTCTTCTGACAAGGCTACCGTCGTAGGTGAGTGGGTCGAAATAACGACCTTGACACCTGCTTTCTGAACAATCGACTCGTTAATAGACTTAAGTAATACCTTTGAGAACTCAGGATGCAATGCTGCATCAGGTTCGTCAAGAAGCAATATGTCAGGACGCATTGAGTCTTCATTGGTATTGTATATTGCCAAAGCCAATGACATCAGAACTCGCTCGCCTGTTGAAAGATCCTTTACCTGTACTTCAATATTTCTATCTACATCAGAAAGCTGCAGATGAAAATCGTCATCTCTCTCCTGTCCTTCTGGATTGTTTACTCTATAACTCAACCCGGCACCTGCCATCATTTCGTTAATCAGCACCCAAGGTTTGGGACCGTATTTTTTCTCAAAATCTTCTTTTGTGAGTACAGGCAGGCTCAAATCGTGTTCTTTATTACGGAATGCGTTATATGCATTCTTCTCAAGGCGGTTTGCATAGAGTTTGAAAATTGATGCGAACTGTGAAGAAAAGAAAGAATGCTCATTCTGGGGGCGGATTGCGAAATATTCGTTTACAAGCTCTTCTGTTATTGCCTGGAGGTCACCATTTACACGCTTATATAACTCCTTAGCCTGAGGCAAAAACACTCCATAGTTTTGTACAATCTCCCGTTGGAAATTCTGCTCTGTAGGAGTCACGCCCCTGTGGCTTTCTAAATAATCTTTAATATTGTTCCAGAGATCTTTTTGCTCATCAAGCAAATTACGGTAATTACAATCCGCACCCACGTTAGGGTTGAGACCGTTAAAAGGAATATACTGAACAACATTGACCGGTTTCTCATCAATAGTTATTACCGTAGTCTTCCTATTTGCCATCGCCTCAAACAAATGGCTCTTACCGCTACCATTCTTTCCCGTCAGCACACAAAAATCCGGCAGCTCGAATAAATCTACGGGCTGCAATGACTTGAATTTCGTTTTTATGCTAACGTTTATCATCTTCTTATCTCGTATTTTTTCTATTATCTGCCTAAGCGGCTTTGTATAATGTTGCTGAAGGCAAGTTTGCCGTCATCCAGATATCTGAGCAGTTGTGGATACTCCTTCAGGGCAAAGTTAACTGCCCGAACGAGGTCCGGTTCTGTCTCTTTATCAAGCTCCTTTTCCATCCTGTCGAGGATATTCTTCATCTCATGCAGGATAGGATATACTTCCTCCCATCGCCGCCCTCGTCGCTTCTCGTTGGTCATGCCCTCCTCGTCATTCCATCTACGTTCCTTTCGGAATACCTCATCGAAGAGATAGACGATCCGGGCTGCATCGTCAGAAGTTTCCTTCAGTTTCCAGAAGGGTCACATCACCCTTGCCCATCATATAGGACACTAACTGCTGCATCATATCGGACACCTTGGCCATCTCCTGGCTCAACTGATCCGTCAATGAACGGACTCTTTCCTCAGAGGCAGCCTGCTGTTCCGTCAGACGTTTCTCCAAATCCTGCACACGACGCTCACTGGCGGCAAGCTTCCTCTGTAACGTCCGCTTGTCGGCCTCTGCATTATGTGCCTGTGCAGTAAGTGCACTTATGGTCTTATCGTCTGATTGCATAGCGTCCCCTCCATTTCCTTTATCATGCTTACCAACGTGCTTACATCACAACCTTGGAGGCTTAGGCGGATTCCTGAATTCAGGCAGAAATCAGCACGCGTCACTTCTTGACGAGGCTTCTGCTTATAAGGCTTAACCTTGCTCGCAGCTGTCACAGAACTATTTTCCTGTAAGGGGGAATCTACCACAAGAGGCATCAGGCCAGGATTCTCAAATTGAACTTCTGATTGATGCTGAGGTTTACGATAGGAGTCATTTCGCAAACAGTGGAGCATCTTTGTATAACTTACTTTTTCCTTGATACAGAACTCCTGGAGATTTTTGCCTCCGTACTCATTCTTGTATCGTCGTACCATTTGGGAGTAGTACTCTCCTTCTTTCTTGTTGTTCATTGCGCTCTGTTTTTGGATCAGAGTGCAAAGCTAAATATTAGGTCATGCGCAATACGGCAAAAATTGACTGCTTACGGATCTTCATGTTCATCATGATGAAGTCAGCACGATACAGCGAATTGGCCATAATGCCGCCCACAAAGGCAGCCGCCAGCACCACTGCATCAGGATGCTCTTCATCGAAGAACTTCCTAACAGCCACCTGGTCCGTCAAGTCCAGTTCCTTATGACTCCTGCCCACAAGGTTCGTATATCCCCTCTGCAGCAGGTTATTCCAAATAGCAGACCCCACAAGTCCATTGTGTCCTGCTACGTATATCTTACTATGTTTGTCTAACATGATTCTTAACAACTATTATTTCAATTTCCTTTCGCGAATTAGAGATACCACGTTCTCATTAGTCTGATTTGATTGTATCCAGTTCATAAATTCGCTATCAGACTTAATGGCAGATAAACAGTTTTCTATCTTATCTGGTTTGCTGCACATATCCCAAACAAAGAAAGAATAGCGAAGGAAAGAAACTATCTCTTCATATTCCTTTCGTGAAGAATAGTAATCCCAAAGTATATCATGCGAATCGGACATTATTGATTCTAGCATCTGCATAAAGGCATAAGCATATACTATCTTTACTGCATGAATGTCTTTTTCGTCTAAAGACAATTGAAGTTTACTATCTGAATATAATGAATACTTTCGAACTAATAAAAGCATCCACTGATACTTTGAAGTATTGCGCTTGATTTCTGCATCAAGCATCTTTATTGTTTCCTTATCCTTACTGTAAATGGATATATCAAGTGCTATGTTTGTTGATATTTCTGCCGCATTCTTAAATTTAACAGCTGACTTGTATACAGTTTTTAGCTGTTTCAATTTTTCACCCAAATCAGAAGTGTTCACTGCCTTTATATATTTGGCAATTAAGACATTGACAGAATTATGCTTATTTTTTTCATTAGCCAACATCTCATCAGCATAATGTATAGCCTTCTCTGACTCCCCCTTCTTGGTAAAAGTATAAGCCATACACTCTCTACAAGACTGTAGTCTAGAAGAGTTCAAAAGATTTTCCTCCAAAACTTCATTGAACAAACTGACACACCTGTCATGATGGCCATTCATGCGTTCGAGATTTGCAAGCTTAAACTTAAAATAAGACAACGGAGTCTTGGCATTATCAATTACAGGAACCGTCTGAATAAACTGATAAAGATCATTAGCCACATAAAGAGCCACATAGTAAATATCATCACTCTCTAACTTGTTTAGATAGTTGCCTGCTATGGTAAGGTACTTCACATAGCCATCATTATCATCTGATTCAGCTGCATATTGCAGGAGGTACTTTAGAGCCGACTCTACATTGTAATATGTAAACGGGAAATATTCATCCATACCCGTTTTCTTTAGCTTTACATTATACTGATGCCATTTTTCTCCCAAATACAAAGTACATATTTGATAATTAATTTGCCGCAGAGTTTCTTTTTTCTCTATCGATAACACATAGTCCCGATATATCTTGGGGATTCTCAGAACTTTTGGCTGCTTTATCAACTCATTATTCTTGATTATATAATAATGCTCTACCGTTAAAAGTTCTCTGCTAACCAGAGAATCCAACTCTTCTCCCTTAAACGGGGATGTGGAATTAAACCTTCGTATGGTAGTAAACATATCCCCTTTAGGAAGCAATGACATCAAAAGAAGTAAATTATAACAATTACGTTCTGAAACGTTGCTGGAATTCCTGATAGAATTGATGTATTCAGTTGTCGCTCCAGGAATGGGCAAATCATTCCGATATAATGAAAAATCAGACTCATCAAGGTCGTCTAGGGACAAATAGCGTAACTTCCTACAAAGAATATCAATACACAAGGGATATCCATTGGTAATATTGTATATCTTTTCAAAGTCAAATGCAGTGAACTTTTCTTGGGGCAAAGCTTCGGTGATGCACTTATTAACATCCTCTTGCTTTAAGGGCTGTAATTCTATACTTTCAAAATAGTTGGCCGATGGTTTGATGCTGGAAACTAACAATATATATAGATTTTCACTAAAATTTGCAACAGATAAAATAGTTCTCCATAGCTGTGCTAAATCATTCTGCAAAAATTCATTTTGAATGTTTTTGAAAATCAATACTGGTCTTTGTACTGTTTTACATAAGTCCATGACTAGTTTGCTCAAAGAAACAGAGAAACGTTCTCGAATCTGATTATCAAACTGGTCAATATTTGCTACATCCTCACAATTTACTACAAAAACAGAATCCAAGTCGATTGACTTCTGCCGTAACACAGAAGAAATAAACTGTTCTTCTCCTAACAGATAATGAGAAACAATCCATACATAACGCAGTTTGTCAAGTAAATCAATAGCCAACTGCTGTTGTTCTGTCCTAACATTCTGATACCAACTGCTATCCTTCAAGGCTGATGGATGAATAAAGGTTGCGTTACTTGCAGAAGATTCTAGGAGCATCTGTTCATTACGAGTGTCTAATTCTTCTGAACTCTCACCAAGTTTCAACGTAAATCTTATACTTTCCTCACCTTTTGTGTACTGATAGCAAAAATCTTTGTCAATGGAATATCCATTTGAACGTTTCGATGCCAAACGAGGATAAAACTCTTTCTCTATCGAACCGTCATCATTGAAAATGAATTTTCCCGCCTGATACCCATGGATTCTATCAATGCCGCCCTCTATTTTTTCCAAACCGCACAATGATGGTGCTATTGAAACTCTGCGCTCACCTGTGTAGTTCTCATTTGTAGATATGGTTTGAGAATTATGGTTATGTCCACACAAATGTTCAAAGAACAAATCTGGGGAATATATTTCTTGTTCATATTCTTCTTTTGCTCCTGTTTCATACCATGCCGGTGCATGATGGGTCATCAGGAGATTAATATCGTTTTGCTTAAGTTTTTCGGTAAATCTATCACCAAATATTCCATATACTTGAGTATTATATATCCCTAGTTTCTGACGATAATCTCCACCCTCCACTTGTAGGAAAGAAGAGTTCAAACCTACCAAGCCAAGTGATATTTCATCTATTTTGATTTGATAATAGTAATCACCAGGCAAAACACCTTGTTCTATGGAAACTCCTTGCTTTGTATTAAATTGTTGTATGAAAGAACTATAATTGAGAAAGCGTTCGTTAACATATTGGATATAGGAAGAATTATCTTTCCAGAACATATCTTCCCTTAAGTCCTTGTTGCCCATCCATCCTTTCATCATTTGATGGGTAGGATTATCCGTATCTGTTATTCGCTGAAGATCGTGATTTCCTGGCACGAACAACACTTTGGGAGTGAAACCTTTTTCCTTCAACAAAAGAAGAATTTCATCTAGAAACTCTGAAAATTGTGCATATTCCTCCTTGCTTCCGCTTTGAACTAAATCGCCAGTGAAAAATAGGAAATCTAAGCGACCCAACTTTCCTACAATATAGGCAATATCCTCCTTGATTTCATCTCGTATTCGAGACAAAACCGTCTTCTGGAGTGTATCACCTATATGGAGGTCACTCAGATGTAAATATGCAATCTCTTTCATATTCAAGAATGCTAAAGTATTCGGAATTTAGAAAAACTGCTTTCAAACGCTTAACCATTCTAATTGTTTCTTCGCCATTTCCTTACCTGTGTCTATTTGTTGGTAAGTTGCCTGTTTAACAAGCTCCTTCCATATCTGGCTTTCATTAATATGCTCAAGTGCAAAGTCTGACAAGTCTTTGTAGAACTTTGCTATCTTATCGAGAGCCTTTGTCACATCTCCTTCTGAGAAACATTTCTCTATCTCACGGACATCTTTACCTTTATGCATCGCCTTATATTGTTCTAGGGCTTGCTTATCCGCATCTGTAGTCTGAGGTTGCGCAAGAAAATATGCTATTGCTGTAAGATACGAGTCTACCACACGCTTAAAATCCTCATGAAGATTTGATATATATTGTTGCTTGTCCATTGAATTATCCAACTTTTGTCTCGATAGCTCTGACTGGCAGTATCGAACTGCATCGCTATGCGACCACCTGTGCAATCAGATATTTGGTTTGAGTTATTTGTCAAGAGCCAAGCTCCTGTCATTATATCGCTGTGTAATTATCGTTTGTAGGAACATGGAAAAAACAGGTAAGTTTTGATTGAAAGATGCTTTCAATGGAGATGAAAGGAACTTTCGAATATTATTATTAATATTTTGTCAGAAGACTGGGTTGTGTCATGAAACTCATACATTCATTCTTGCGTCCCTGCAGTGGCAAGCGGCAAAGCCGAGCGCTCTGGCGCAGAGAACGAACCAAGAAACATCTTTTATGTCCATTTTCTTTGGCGCAAAGAAAAGAACGAAAAGAAACATCCACCCCCTACCAAACCACCCCCTATATGGGGTGTCTTAACCGAAGAATGGCAGAGACCGCTCATTCTTCGCCCCTTTTGGTATCGCGGGACACGCGATGAGTTTTTATCGGCTGGCGCATGGGGAAAACCTTGACCTGCGGTCGAGACTGCTCACGCTCGACAGACTGAGAGCGAGCTATCCGTCTGTACTCGCTTAATCGCAGCCTTAAGAATCTATACCATTGAATTAACACCGGGGTGTGGGGCAGAGTCCTAAGGTCATAAGCTATACCATTGCAAAGTATTCGTTCAGAAAATCCTCTGCCGTAATATGTTTTATATCGAATTCTTCAAAACCTCGACGATCACGAGTCAAAATAACTTCTGCACCTAATACTGAGTTTGAGTAGTATTGGCATGCATCTTCAAAGTCATATCCTTCTAAATTCAGAGCAGACTCAATAATATGAGCATCTACAGGACTTACTTCACACAGCTGATACAAACTACGCATGGAACGATAAAGTTCATCCTTATCATATACCTTACGCAAAAGATAGAATGCAGTTATGAAACTCTGAGCACATACTACGATCTGTATTTTATGCTTAAAAGCCAAGTCGAAGATGACTGCTGAAGGCATATAATGCCCACGACTGCTATCATAGAAGTCGAGGATTATATTCGTATCGAGAAAGACTTTCATCTGTATTCCTCCTCAAGAATAGTAGCCAACTCTTCCTTGTAGTCGCCATAAATTGGCTTTCGCTCACGAGGTGCCATACCAAGGATCTCTGGAGAAAGTTGATAGTCTGCCCATACAGGATTGTCGACGGCCTTAGTCTTTATATTGTGAGCATAATGAGCTACCAGCTGCTGCATCTGATGCTCAAGCCACTTCTGAAATGCTGCCTCGTCATGGAACTGTGACCTTACAGTCTCCATAACTTTATCGTCTAATGAAACACTATATATGCACATAGAACTCTCAATTATCAATATTATTATAATCGGTGCAAAGATGTAACTTTTTATTGAATATTTAGTCTTTTTTGCCGAAGATGTAGCCGAGGGATAGGGTGACGACTGGGAGGGCACGCTGCCAGATGGTTTCGATGAAGGAATTGTCGGCTCCACTTCTATAGATGACGCAGGAATTTTTGAACACGGATTACACGGATTTCCTGTCGAGTTGTTCGTAGATGGAGTTGTTGCTTTTGTATTCAGGGACGATATCTTTCATCTTCTTGACGGTGGCAAGGTCATCGAACTGGCCAGAGATGGCGATCAACTCATCGACGTCCTGCAACACCTGC
Source organism: uncultured Prevotellaceae bacterium (assembly GCA_902776545.1). Lineage (GTDB taxonomy): Bacteria > Bacteroidota > Bacteroidia > Bacteroidales > Bacteroidaceae > Prevotella. Next base: position 12,206 of record CACYQO010000006.1, read on the forward strand.
TTGTAGTCATACTCCCGCACCTGGGCGATACGGATCTTCTCATGGAACGACGGCTTGGTGTTCTCCTCCTCGTTCAGCATCTCCTCATACAGTTTCTCTCCGGCACGGAGTCCCGTGTATTGGATCCTTACGTTCTTGGCACCGGAAAGTTTGATCATGCGCTGAGCCAGGTCTGCAATCTTCACCGGCTTGCCCATGTCGAACACGAAGATCTCTCCGCCCTTGCCCTTCGTGCCAGCCTCCAATACAAGCTTACAAGCTTCGGGGATCAGCATGAAGTAGCGAATGATGTTCGGATGCGTCACCGTCACAGGACCGCCGTTCTTGATCTGCTCCCTAAACAAGGGAATGACCGAACCATTCGATCCGAGCACGTTACCAAAGCGCGTCGTCACGAACTGGGTCTTTGACACCTTACTCAGTGACTGGACATAGATCTCACAGATACGCTTTGAGCAGCCCATGACGTTCGTGGGATTCACGGCCTTGTCGGTGGATACCATCACGAACTTCTTCGTACCATATTTCACCGCCAGGTCGGCTATGATCTTCGTACCTTCTATATTATTCTGCACGGCCTCTGTGGGATTGTTCTCCATCATCGGCACATGCTTATAAGCTGCGGCATGGAACACGTAGTCTGGCAAATAGTCGGCAAAAATCCGCTCCATGCGGTCCTTCTTGCAGATCGAGGTCACGATGGTTTCCGAGCGTACGTCCGGGAACTCCTTCGCCATCATCAGGCGCACATCGTGCTCAGGCGTCTCCGCCTGGTCGATGAGGATCATGACGGCCGGCTTGTACCCGGCTACCTGTCTCACCATTTCCGACCCGATGCTGCCTGCAGCGCCAGTGATCATCACACGCTTGCCCTTCAGTTCCTGTCTCACGGAGTCCATGTCGACGACAATCTCTGCCCTGGGCAGCAAGTCCTCGACACTCACCTCCTGCAGTTGGACATTCTCCAAGGCGGGAGATTCCTCCAGTTTGTCGTCATACTCCGACGTCTCGATGTTCACCCACTCCTGGGCGTTCTGGGCCATGAAAATCTTCACGCCGTTCTCGATGAGCATGTCCTGCAGTTCCTGCTGGTTACGGAACTCGTTCGTGCGGTAGGGCGACACGATGATGCCCTCGATGTGGCGTTCGCGGATTATCTCCGCCAGGTCGTCGTCTAACGAGTACACCTTCTCACCCAACAGCCGGTTGTGACGATAGCGACCGTCGTGGGTGATGAAACCCTTCACTTTGTAGCGGGTGGGCTTCTGGCTGCGGATATTCTTCGCGATGCCTACACCGCCAGACATGGCACCGTAAATCAGCACGCGGATAGACCGCTTTGAACTGGTGAGCACGTCGAACACGTTCTTCACCAGGATGCGTGCTGCCCACTGGATCATCGTCGCCAATGCAAACATCACGACGATCTCACGTGCGGTGAGATGCTTGAAATACATCTCCGGGTAGTTGCTCATCCAGTAGTGTACCGTCAGCACGATGGCACACGACAGGGCATTGGCATATCCCACACGCAACAGATCCACGAACGACGAGTAGCGCAGGATGCCCGAGTAGGTATAGAACACCTTACTGCCGATACCGCTCAACAGCACGAAGAGAACCAGCGTACACATCACCATGCCGAAGTTCTCATCGCCCATCGACCAGTAATTAAACACGCCATGACTGATCAGTCCTGACAGTAGCAGGATGATGCTATCAAACAAAAAAATGCACCAGTATGGCAGGGCATTTTTGTTGAAATACCAGTTGAAGAGCTTTCCGAAGGGATTCATGATTTTTTTTTCGAGGAATGAGGAAGGAGGAAAGAATTTAGAGGATATTTGACTTGATGATGTCGATGATGCGGCGGACGTCGTCGTCGGAGACCATGGGGCCAGAGGGGAGGCAGAGGCCACACTTGAAGATGCTCTCACTGACACCATTGACGTAGGCCGGAGCATCCAGATATACGGGCTGCTTGTGCATGGGCTTCCACAGCGGACGGCTCTCGATGCCTTCTTCCATCAGGTTGATGCGCATCGCCTCCACATTGACATTGGGTTCGCAGTCGGTATGGATTCCACCACCCCGGTGTACCACGCCTGCAGCCCCGCCAATGGCGGTCTCTATAGGCTTTGCATAAGCCAACTCTTCATTCTTCACTCTTAAATCTTTACTCAGCGTGATGGTGCTCAGCCAATAGTTGCTGGCCATCACACCCTCCAGTTCCTTGTGGTAGGTGATGCCCTTCACATCGCGGAAGGCCGCCTCATACATCTCAGCGACATGGCGGTGGTGGGCCATATGGTCACGTGCCACAGTCATCTGACCACGGCCGATACCCGCACAGACATTGCTCATGCGGTAGTTGTAACCGATAGACTCATGCTGGTAGTAGGGGAAGGCCTCGCGCGCCTGCATGGCGAACCACTTGATACGTTCCTTCGACTCCTTGTCGGGGCAGATCAATGCTCCGCCACCGGAAGTGGTGATCATCTTGTTGCCATTGAACGACAGCACACCGTAGTCACCGAACGTGCCGACATAGCGGCCCTTGTACTCCGATCCGAAGGCCTCAGCAGCATCCTCGAGCACAGGGATGTCATATTTCCGTGCAATGGCCATGATCTCATCGATCTTCGCAGGCATGCCGTAGAGGTAGACGGTCACGATGGCCTTGGGCTTTTTGCCCGTCTTCTCCATGCGATCAAGAATGGCGGCCTCCAACAGTTCCGGGTCCATATTCCATGTGTCGGGCTCCGAGTCGATGATGATGGGGACGGCACCTAAATAACGGATGGGGTTCATCGAGGCACAGAACGTGAAACTCTGTGCCAGTACTTCATCTCCCGGACCGACTCCGAGGGCGACCAGACCGAGGTGGACGGCAGCTGTGCCGCTGGCCAGCGCCACAACCTCCTTCTGCAGAAGCTGTTCGTCGCCAGCTGCGATAAACTGCTTCAAGTCCTCTTCAAACCCGTCGACATTGGGTCCGAGGGGAGCCACCCAGTGCTCATCGAAAGCCCGGTTGATATACTTCATCTCATCGCCTTTCTCGCTCATATGCGCTAAGCAGAGATGAATGTTCTTTTTCTTTTTCATGTTATTTTTTTCTTTTTTAATCTTCTTGATCATGGATTCTTCCTGGTAGGGACCGTCTTTCGCCTCCAGGATGGTACTGGGTTCATAAACCTCAATGGAATGCCAGACACCTTGGGGAACCTGAATACCATATTTGCCAACTCTCGGACAGACACGGAAACGGGAGATCTCCTTGAAGCAGGTCTCGTCCAAGGCTTTCTCACCGTCGTGGATGGGACCGCCGTCAATGATATTGGGGAGTTCTTCGTAGAACACCCAATCGAGACAGCCATCCATGCAGACAACGGTCTCTGAGGTGGTCAGATGACGGTGGATGGGGACATGCGTGCCGACCTCCAGGGCGTTGAGCATGCGCTGGGAGGTGTCCTGGGCTGAATTGCGTAAGTCGTAGTTGATGCGCTTACGCGAATTCTTGGTTGCTTTCTCGTGAATATCGGAAAGCAATTCTTTATTTATGAGCTGAACATTCTTCATTCGCTATTATTGATCGGTTATGGTATCAGCAATTAAGGTTATTATGGCTTTCTTCTTATTTTCCTACAGATTTTACGGATTTTACGGATTCTAAACTTGCTGATAATCAGTAAATGCTTAATCTGTATAATCCGTATAATCTGTAGGCTTTATATTATGACACAGTCACGATATGGGGGAGTATTAATAGGTGATGTCGAGGACGGGGCGGAGATAGACGGGGGGATTGCTGAAGCCTGTGGTGCCTTTATGCTGTTCGAGGACAGAGGTGGTGGCGTTAGGGTACAGGCAAGTCCACTTGAGGGCGCCGTCGTGAGTACAGAAGAAAGTGTCCGTCATGCCGGAGGTGGGGCCGAGGGGGGCTACGCGGGTGTCGCGGAGGAAGATGTCAGCCTCAGCCAGGGTGGGCAGGCGCCAAGTACCAGAGGCGATGCCAGTGGGAAGGGCGAGGGATGACATGGCTGTCGTGAGGGACTGGAGCCAGAGGGGATTGGTGTTGTTATCGTCACCGGAGGATGGCTTGTCGTAGTGGATCTCCTCCTTGGCCAAGAGCACGGCGGTGCGGGCTGAGGCGTCGAGGGAGACGACGTAATAGCCGTTGTGGAAGGTGCCCTGGGTGAGGTTCTTGAAGACCTCGTGGTCAGCATCGATATCGTAGCCTAAAGACTGAGGTTCATCCCAGTCGGTAGTGGTCATGGTACACTGGAGTTCGGCACCGATGGGTACCTGATACTGGCCAGTGAACGTAGCGTGCTTGTTGGCCTGAATGGCCGATTCGAGTTCGAAGCTGTAGCTGTCGGTGCCGTCAGCAGTGGTGATGGTCATCGTCAGCGTGGGGTTGCCCTTCGAGGGAAACACCAGTTTGTCGGGCGAAGCCTTCCAGGTGGTGTTATCGGCCTGTTGTTCCAGTGCGACAGTCACCGTCTCGGTGTATCCCGCTGCGGGGAAGCTGCCATTGAGCTGGACGGCAGTATAGAGCTCGCCTATCTCTACGGAGATGGCCGAGACCGTAGCGGGAACCTGCGTGATGGTGATGTCATCGATACAGGCGACGGTACGCGTCAGTTCGATGTTGGCCGTCTGGTCTATGCCCTCCTCGAGCGTGACCGACTGCGTGGCCATGAAAAGTTCGTTGAGCTGCTCACCACTTTTGAGGGTGATGAGCGATGCGGCAGTGGCATCGACGCGATCTGGCAGTGTGTAGGGCGAGAGGTCGGAGCCACCGAGGGCACAGATGGTGTAGGTGCCAGAGGGAAGCTTTGCTGAGGCAGTGGGGTTCGACGTGTCGGTAGAGAGCAGGCTGACGCACTTGCCAGTGCTGCTGAAGACATAGATACGTCCGTTGGCGGGTGCCGAGGCCGGGTCGTCGCCACGCGTACCTACAGTGAGTGTCGCTTCCGATGATGCCGGGGTCTCTGAGTCGAAAGAAGGCGACAGAGAGGATGACTCGACGAGATCGTCATTACCACAAGATGAAAGGGCCATGAGGCCGCACACAAACATTCCAAAATAAAATACTTTGTTCTTCATACGCTAAAAATTTAAAAATTAACAGCGCAAAGGTAAAGTATTTTTTTGGAAATGCCGTGCGTTTCGTGTGGAAATTATATTTTTTTAAGAAATTCTTTATTTCTAAAAACTAACCGACGGTATAGACGAGGAGGACAGCGATGACCATGAGGACTGCAAAGACCATGAGGATAACCTTGAGGTACTTCTCAATCTGACGACGGAGGTAAATGGCGTTAAGGCTACGCTCCTTGAAACGGGATGCGCCGTCTCTATGATGATGATGGTGGTGGTGTTCAGACATAAGCCACAGATTACACAGAATAATAATTACACAGATTTAATTACAATACCTATTTGAGGATGTTGTAAAGGAGGGAGGCCATGGAGATGAGGATCGAGGTGGCAGAGATCCAGAGGGTCGTGGACTGACCGATGGTGGAGTTACGGGCCTTCACCTTGTTGGGCTCCACATAGACGATGTCGTTCTGCTGGAGATAGTAGAAGGGCGACGTGAGGAGGTTGGCATCGTTGAGGTTGATGGTGTGGATCTCCTTATGACCCTTGGCATTTTCACGGATGAGCTTCACATTGTCACGGACACCGTAGATGGTGAGGTCGCCAGCCTGTGCGAGGGCCTCGAGGATGTTGATCTTCTCACGGGAGACCTGATAGCTACCGGGACGTGCCACCTCACCGAGGACTGAGATCGAGTAACTGGACATGCGGACGGTGACCACGGGGTTCTCATTGGCGTTGAGGTAAGGCGTGATCTTGTCGTGGATGAGTTTCTCACACTCTGACTTGGTGAGACCACCGACAGCAAGACGGCCGAGGACGGGGAAGTCAATCATGCCCGCGTTGTCCACCAGATAGGTCTGAAGGGCAGGCTGCGAGTTAGTGGTGCGCGTCTGGATGTTTAAAGCAGTGGACACCGTCAGGTTGAAGGGGGCAGCTGCCTCGGGATTGACCGTGTTGACGGTAATGGTGAGGATGTCCTTGGGCATGATCTTGGCATCGTAGAGGTACTCGGAGGACAGGTCCACATAGTCGCTGTTTTGGAGGTAGGCGACGTTCTTGGGGGCGCGACAGGATGAAACCAGCGCCACAAGAAGAACTAGAATTACATAAGAATATTTTTTCATACTTTAATTATTTTAAACAAGGATTATACGGATTAAACGGATTAAGTCAGAAGGGCCACCAGGATTTGCGGTGGTGGGAACGGTGGGAATGGGTGGAAGAGGGATCACCGTAGTCTTTGGAACCGGAGTAGGCTTCGTCGATGAGGTGACGCCACTTCTTGCCATGGGAGACCATCCGGTAGATGGTGCCCCAGTCGGGGAGACCGCCAACGTTCCGGTCGTCGATGAAGAGATCGGCCTTGAGTTTGCGGGTGAAGTGGGGATTGTTGTCGGTGGTCTCCTCGGGGTAGTCGCGGTTGGCGGCATAGAACTCCACGCCACGCTCCCGACACCACTCCAAGGCCTGATCGAGAAGCTCGCCCTCACGACAGGTCCAAAGGACGACGCGGTGGCGATCGGCAATGAGCATCTTCAGCGTCTCAATGGCGAAGGGGCGCTCCGCGCCGATCTCGGGGTAGCGGTTCTCAACGATCGTCCCGTCAAAATCAACAGCTATTATCATGTCTTTTTTAAATATAGTTTACAGTTTACGGTTTACAGTTTACAGTTGATTACTTCTATAGGCGGATAAGTTGTATAGACGGACAATTTCGTTAGGCAGATAAAATTTTACAGGCAGTATATCTGAAGGGCTTGCCAGCAAATCATCTGTAAACTGTAAACCGTAAACTGTAAACTAAAAAAATCACTTCTTTATCGAGTCATCGTCCTTGTTGCCGTAGTGGGACTCAGCGTATTGGCCGTACTGGCCGTAGTTGCCGTAGTTGCCATAGCCGTACTTGCCATAGCCATAGCGGCCGTAGCCGTAACGACCGTACTTGCCATATCGGCCGTAGCCGTAGTAGTAGCCGTACTTGCGCTGCGACATGTCGATACCGTTGATGACCACACAGGGGTTGGGCAGCTTCTTCTCCTTGGTGAGGGAGTTGATCAGGCCGAACGATGACTTCGGGGTGTAGTCGGCACGGCAGACGAAGACGGTGATGTCGGCATGCTGGCCAATCTGCAGGGTATCGGTGACGAGACCTACAGGAGCGGTGTCGAAGATGACATAGTCGTACATCTCGCGCAGCATCTTGACAATGTCAGCGAAGTTGTCACGGGCGAGCAACTCCGTGGGGTTCGGGGGCACAGGACCTGCCAGGAGAAGATCGAGGTTGTCGTTGACACCCGACTGCTGAATCTGCCCCTTCAGATCATCCTTGGAGACCTTGTCGAGGGTGAGCAGGGAGGTGATGCCGTCGAAACGGTCGTGGATACCGAAGAGTCGTCCTAAGGCCGGCTTACGGATGTCGAGACCGCAGAGGATGACCTTTTTGCCGAGGAGGGCAAAAGACACCGCCAGGTTGGCAGCATTGAAGGTCTTACCCTCACCAGAGGTGGTGGAAGTGAAGAGGATGACTTTCTGGTCGCCCTGGAGCATAAACTGGATATTCGTACGCATGGCACGGAAGATCTCGTCGATCTGGTTGTTCTTGTTCGCCTGGACCACGATACCGGCCTTCTGCTTGACATTCTCGGATGCCACTGCCACATCGGCAATGATGGGCAGATCGGTGAGACGCGCCACATCCTCATGGCCTTCGACCTTGTAACGGAAGAAGGAGAGGAGGAAGATGCAGACACCGGGGATGAGGAAGGCGAGCACCAGAGCACCTAAGAGAACTATCATTTTCTTGGGGCTGACCTGGCCCTGGAACAGCGGCTCATCAATGAGTTTACCATTATCGGCTGTGGCAGCGAGGGCGATGCTGTTCTCCTCACGTTTCTGGAGCAAGAGCATATAGAGCGTGGACTTGACATCCTGCTGACGTCCCACCTGCGTGAGGACACGCTCCTGTAGCGGGGCTGCCGAAATGCGGCCCTGGAACATGGCATACTGATTCTGGATGCCCTGACGCCTGATGTCTGCCGAACTGCGGGCCTGCAGCAGGGCGGTCTTGATGGAACTCTGGAGTTCCTCGATGGTGGCGGTGAGCGTCTTCACCTGCGGGGCCTCCTCGCTGGCAGCCTTCAACAGGCGGTTACGATCCTGGACTGCCTGGTTGTAACTATTAATAAGGTTGGTGGAGGCACCATCGGTGAGTCCGACATTCGAGGGAATGATCTGATACTGGTTCTTGGGATTGTTGACATATTCGCGCAGATAGTCGAGCATCTGCACCTGAGAGTTCGCCTCAGAGAGACGGGCAGAGAACTCGTTGGACATCTGCACAGACTGAGAGGCATCTGTCAGGGAGGTCACGGCATTCTCCTGCTTGAACTTCTGGATCTCGCTCTCGGTGGAGCCCAACTCCTCGTTGATCTTCGCCATACGGTCGTTGATGAACTCCTCAGTGCGGAGGGCGACCTCGTTCTTGTCGGCATTGGCCTGACGGTTGTAGCAGACGGTCAACTGGCGGAGCACATCCATGCCTCGACGGTAGTTCTTGTCCTCCAGGGTGAGCTCAGCAATAGAAGTGAGCTTAGACGTGGGGGCAATGGTGAGGCGCGACAGGTATTCCGTGGCCACCTGCATGGGAGGACGGACGGTGATTAAATAGACATTGCCGGGAGTGAACTCACGCCCTGGGTTCTCCGTCATGGTGATGGTTCCAAGGGGTGTCCGTGCGGTTGTGGGGAGCGAGTCAGCCTTGTGCAGGAAGGACTTGAGCTCCTTGCTATTCTCCATGACCGTACCTTCCATCATATACTTACCATTTTCCATCCAGACCTTCATCTTGATCGATTGGGGCTTTTCCAGGAGGTTGAAGTCGAGGGAGTCGAGGTGCTGAGGATCGAGATCGACAATGACGGGCTGAGTCTGATAAACAATATTTTTCATGACACGGCCCTCACTGCGGTATTCGGTGTAGAGCTTCAGGTCCTTGACGACATCGCGGAGGAGGACACGCGACTTGAGCACCTCCATCTCGTTGTCGATACCGGTGGAGTTGGTCAGGAAACCGAGGTCTTCGACACCGGCCAACATTTGATTGGCATTGCGCTTCTTGTTTTCATCCTTGATCAACATGCGGGCCGTGACTTTGTAGACAGGCTCTGCATAGCGGAGGTAGATAAGGGCTCCGCAGACACAGATGATGAGCGACAGGAGGAACCACTGCCAGTTGAGCACAAGGGCCGCGTAGATGGTCTGGAAATTAAGGCGGCTCTTTTCACCTTCGGATTCTTCGATTAAGTTCTCGAGTTCATCGAGGCTGATTTTCTTTTCTTCCATATATATTTTAATTTTTTAACTTTTTACTTTTTTACTTTTTTACTTTTTTACGTCTTGAGGAGGAGGTCGGGGGAGATTTCCATGTAGGCACAGCCGAGCTGGTCGATGCGGATGCCGATGTAACGGGCACGGTCGCCGGGGATGCGGACGACATGGCCCTGGAGGTTATCACCCCAGCCGAGGACCCGGACGGTGTCACCAAGGGCAAAGCCGGAAGTGGCGAAACGGACGGCACTCTCAGACTGGCCGAGCATGCGCTGGAGCATCTGCATCTGACTGTCGGGGATGACAGCAGGGAGATGACGACCGTATTCGTTGGTGGCTCCTGCCTTGTTGACCAGGAAGTAGTGGATCTCGGGCATGGTCACGACCACAGCACGCTGGCGCTCGGTGAGGCGGATGAAGACGTACTGGGTGATGACGGGGCGCTCGACCTTCTTCTTGCGACCATTCTGCCAGACGTGGATCTCCCACTGGGTGGCGGCGTAGGCCTCGTAGCCTAAGGAAATGAGACGATCGCGAACGGCTTTTTCAGCCCTTGTTCCCACATAAGCAACGTACCAATGCGGTACGCCTACGGCGTCGTCAGCGACAATCACTGACGTCCCAGTTTCGAACTTTTGGTCCTTTTCTGACATTTTGCGGCGCAAAGGTACGAAGAATTTTTGAAATCAAATGCGAAAATTCAAAAAAATAGTAAAAATATTAGGATTATTTGCACAAACATGCATCGATTGCGCATTTTTTGAGTATCTTTGCAGCGCGTTTTTGAAAAATATTAAGATATGGAATCATTTCATTGGCTGAAAGACTTGTTTACGACCACCGACTCGGTGGCGCATATTGTGTTGCTTTATGCCATCGTCATCGCTATTGGTGTCTATTTAGGCAAGATCAAGGTATTCGGTATTTCATTAGGTGTCACCTTTGTGCTTTTCGCAGGTATCCTGGCAGGGCATATCGGTTTCACCGCCCCTACCCCGATTCTGACGTTCGTTCAGGATTTCGGACTGATCCTGTTTGTGTTTATGATCGGTCTGCAGGTCGGTCCCGGTTTCTTTGAGAGTTTCGGAACAGCTGGTATCAAACTCAATGGCTTGGCAGTCAGTACCATTCTCCTGAATATCCTCGTGATGTTCGCCTGCTACTACATCTTCTTCGACACTAACAACACGGCCAGTCTTCCCATGATGGTCGGCACACTCTATGGTGCTGTGACGAACACCCCCGGACTTGGTGCTGCCAATGAGGCGCTGAACACGGTATTCCCCCACGGCGGCGCCCCACAGATTGCCTCGGCCTATGCCTGTGCCTATCCGTTAGCTGTACTGGGTATCATCAATGCTATTATATTAATAAGGTATATATGCGGTGTCAAACTGGAGAAGGAAGAGGAGGACCTGAATGAGCAGGAGGGCACCAAGACCAACAAGAAACCCTATAAGATGCACCTGGAGGTGACCAACAAGTATCTTGAGGGTAAGACGCTCTTACAGATACGTGACTTCCTGAACCGCGACTTCGTGGTGTCACGCCTCGTGCATGCCGGTGAGCTCTGCATTCCCAACCGCGACACTGTGTTCCATGTGGGTGACCAGATGCTCATCGTCTGTACCGAAGCAGACCAGGAGGCTATCATGGCTTTCATCGGCCCGAAACTCGACATCGACTTTGAACAGCAGGATCAGCCATTAGTATCGAAGCGTATCCTCATCACCAATCCGAAGATCAACGGTAAGACCTTGGCCTCGATGCACTTCTCAAGCGTGCATGGTGTGAACGTCACCCGTGTCACCCGTCATGGTATGGATCTCTTTGCTTCAGCCAGTCTACCCCTACAGGTAGGTGATAAGATCATGGTGGTGGGTCCCGAAGATGCCGTGGACCGTGTGGCCAATAAGATGGGCAACAGTCTGCGTCGTCTGAACGCGCCTAATATTGCTACGATCTTCGTAGGTATCTTTATCGGACTGATCTTCGGTTCGTTCCCCTTAGCCATCCCGGGTATGCCTGTTCCTGTGAAGTTAGGTTTGGCGGGTGGTCCGTTGATCATCGCCATCCTCATAGGACGATATGGCTATAAGATCCATCTTGTAACCTATACCACCACCTCGGCCAATATGATGCTGCGCGAGATAGGACTGGTGCTCTTCTTAGCTTCGGTGGGAATCAAGGCGGGGGCAGGGTTCTTTGAGACAGTGGTTGATGGCGACGGGCTGCTCTATGTGCTGACGGGCTTCCTGATCACGATCATTCCGATCCTCATCATAGGACCGATAGCCAGGATCAGGTATAAGTTCAATTACTTTACTATTGCGGGTATGATCGCGGGTACGTATACTGATCCCCCTGCATTGGCCTATTCGAACAGCATCTGCTCGAAGGAGGCGCCTGCCATCGGGTACTCGACGGTCTATCCGCTGGCGATGTTCTTGAGGATATTTACGGCGCAGATTATCGTGTTGTTCTTCTGCGGCTAGACACGGATTATAAGAATTATAAAGATTATAAGTCGGAAATAAAATAAACACGGATTATAAGGATTATAAGGAGGCTACCGCCAGGAAAATCCATAAAATCCATATAATCCTTGTTAAAAAAAGAAAAAAAATATAAAGATTATAAGTCGGAAGTAAAATAAACACGGATTATAAGGATTATAAGGAGGCTACCGCCAGGAAAATCCATAAAATCCATATAATCCTTGTTAAAAAAAGAAAATAGAAAAAAGAAAAAATAAATAATACACGAGTATAAAATGAATAGTTTCAGACTTCTGCTCAGCGGTGTGCTGATGATCAGCGCGACAGGGGTGTTCGGGCAAGGCGCCAAGAACATCCGCATCAACGAGGTGCTGACCAACAACACCGCCAACATCCAGGACGAGTACGGGCAGCGGGAGGCATGGATAGAGCTGGAGAACAGCTCGTTCACCACCTACAACATCCGTGGCATGTACTTCACGACCGACCGCAGCGTGCTCGATCCGAACATGAGTGTGCCTGAACGCATCAAGCGCATGAGCGTCATCCCTAACGGTGACCCGCGTACGCAGATTGGCGGCAGGCAGCACTTGGTATTCTACTGCAACTCGAATCCTGCCCAGGGCAAGTTGCACCTCTCACTGAAGGTTCCCATGTCAGAACCCGTTTGGATCGGATTTTATAACGGTAACGCTGTAGAACTCATCGACTCCGTCACTGTTCCTGCACTGGCTGCAGACCAGAGCTATGCCCGTCACGGTAACCAATGGAGCGTGAAATCACCCGAGAACGTCACTGCCGGCACAGAGAACTTCATCAAGACCGACGAGACGAAGGATGCAAAGCTGAAGCGTGATGATCCTTACGGCTTCGGCATTACGCTGTTGGCCATGGGCATCGTGTTCTTCTGTCTGGCCCTGCTCTTCGTGTTCTTCTGGATCTTCGGACTGATCATGGAGCATCTGGAAACCGCCAAAAAAGTGGCCCATACCCAGCCCATCAAACCCATCACGAAGACGGTGGAGGTGACCCACGACCTGGCTCACGCCACAGGCAACATCCTGCAGGACGGCTTCGAGAAGAAGGGTATCGACAAGGAGGTGTATATCGCCGTCATCTCGATGGCCCTGAAACAGTATCAGGACGACGTCCACGACGTAGAGAGCGGTATCATCACCATCAAGTCGCAACGTACAGGTTGGTCTGACGAAGGTACCCAGATGACGCATTTCTCCATCCCCGTCGTCCCCACGTCCCATAATGCACCTAATATTCCCAAGACACCGGAGATTAGGTGAAACGAGGAAAGAGGAAAGAGGAATGTGGAAAGTGGAAAGAGGAATGTGGAAAGTGAATAATCTGCTGCCGCTGTAGTAATCATAAAGTTCAAAGCTCAAAGTTCAAAGTTCAAAGTATAATATAAGATGAATAAGTATCAATATAAAGTACAAGGCGTCGATTACGACGTAGAGATTGAAGAAGTAGAGGGCAACGTTGCCAAGGTGAACGTCAACGGCGTCCGTTTCGATGTAGAGCTGAAACAGCCCATCAACCCCGCCAGCACACTGAAGAAGGTGCGTGTGGAGGCCCCGAAGCCCGTGGCCCGTCCTGTGATAACCCCCGAGAAGGCTCCTGCTGCCGACAAGCCTATGGCTCCAGGCACCGGTTCTGCCGTGAAGGCCCCGCTGCCCGGTACCATCACTGAGTTGAAGGTGAACGTCGGAGACAAGGTGAACACAGGCGACATCGTGCTCGTGCTCGAGGCCATGAAGATGCAGAACAACATCGAGTCAGAGTTCTCCGGCACCGTCACGTCCATCACCGTCAAGCAGGGTGAGACCGTCATGGAAGGCGCTGTGCTGATGACGATAGGGTGATATATTATTTATTAAACACGGATTATAAGGATTATAAGGAAAAGCCCAAAAGGAGAACCAAGAAGGAAAATCCATAAAATCCATATAATCCTTGTTAAAATAAAGAAAAAAGACTCCGTGTTCAAATTAATAAGAAAAATGGATTTAGGACAATTTATCATACAGAACTTTCATGAATTCCTGACGTACACGGCGTTTGCCAATGCGACGATCGGGAACCTGATCATGATTGTGGTGGGAGCCTTCTTCATCTGGCTCGCCATCAAGAAAGACTTCGAGCCGCTGCTGCTCGTCCCCATCGGACTGGGCATCATCCTTGGAAATATTCCCTTCCGTGCTGACGCAGGACTCGAGATTGGTCTCTACGAAGATAACTCTGTGTTGAACATCTTCTATCAGGGTGTGCGGCAAGGGTGGTATCCCCCGCTTATCTTCCTCGGCATCGGTGCGATGACCGACTTCTCGGCATTGCTCGCCAATCCGAAGCTGATGCTCATCGGTGCCTCTGCCCAGTTCGGTATCTTCGGTGCCTACATGGTGGCGTTGGCGATGGGCTTCGAGCCCTCACAGGCTGCCGGTATCGCTATCATCGGTGGTGCTGACGGTCCTACGGCCATCTTCCTGAGCTCAAAGCTCTCCCCGAACCTGATGGGTGCCATCGCTGTGTGTGCTTACTCCTATATGGCCCTTGTGCCGGTGATCCAGCCGTTCATCATGCGCCTGCTCACCACGAAGAAGGAGCGCGTCATCAAGATGAAACCCGGTCGTGAGGTGAGTCAGACGGAGCGCATCCTCTTCCCCATCATCGGTCTGTTGCTGACGACGTTCATCGTGCCCTCAGGTCTGCCCCTGTTAGGTATGCTGTTCTTCGGTAACCTGCTGAAAGAGAGCGGCAAGACCACACGTCTGGCGAAGACTGCCGGTGCTGCGTTGAATGATATCGTCGTGATGCTGCTCGGTCTGACCGTCGGCTGTTCGACACAGGCTTCGGAGTTCCTGACGTTCAACACCATCAAGATCTTTGCCCTCGGTGCGATGGCCTTTATGATTGCCACTGCCTCGGGTGTGTGCTTCGTGAAGATCATGAACCTCTTCCTGCCAGAAGGCAAGAAGCTGAACCCGCTGATCGGTAATGCCGGTGTGTCAGCTGTTCCGATGGCAGCACGTATCTCCAACAACCTCGGCCTTGAGTATGACCGCCACAACTTCCTGCTCATGCACGCCATGGGTCCGAATGTCGCTGGTGTCATCGGCTCTGCTGTCGCTGCAGGTGCGTTGTTAGGGTTCTTGTCATAAGCCACAGATTACACGGATTTAAAATAAACCACAGATTACACAGATTTAAAGGATGATTGAGCGGCCGAAGGTAGCGATAATAGACACGAACACGTTGGCAGCGATGGGTCTGAAACAGATTCTGCAGAACGTCATGCCTATTATGACGGTCGATACCTTTGGCTCCTTTGCAGAACTGCAGTCAGGGCATCCCGATGCCTATTTCCATTACTTTGCTGCCATGAGCATCGTATTGGAACACAAGGATTTCTTCCAGGCGCGGCGGCGCAAGACCATCGTGCTCACGCTCTCGCTCGACACGATGTCGCAGCTCTCCGACTTCCACTGTCTCTGCGTCAACGTGCCAGAACAGCAGCTCGTGCGCTCGCTCCTCGCCCTCGAGCAGAGGGCTCATGGCGAAGGTAAGAACCTGCCGCCCATGCCCGACATCATCAGTCGGAAGATCCTCACAGACAGAGAGATAGAGGTGATGTCGCTCATCGTACAGGGCTATATCAACAAGGAGATTGCCGAGCAGCTCAACATCGGCCTCGCCACTGTCATCACCCACCGGAAGAACATCATGGACAAGCTGGGACTCCGGAGTGTCTCAGCGCTCACCATCTATGCCGTGATGCATGGATACGTGGACATTAATAAAATTTAAAAATTATAAAATTATAAAATTATAAAATTATAAAATTTAAAAATTAAGAGTTAAGAATTAAGAGTTAAGAATTAAGAGTATAATGAATCATATATCACGAATAGAATTTGAGAACGCTACGGCGGAGGTGGTCTGTTTTGATAATGGCACCGAGGTCAGAGAGTATCAGGCGATTATACACGTCGCTAACCCGCGGCTGGCGTATGCTCAGCAGCTTGAGGCGGTGCTGAACGCCTACGACGCCCTGCGCTCGCAGTTCGAGGGCAGTCAGGCTGTCTTCAAGCGCTACTTCCTCAGCGACGCTGCCAACCAGGCTGACGATGTCATCGCTGCCGACCTCTCCCTCTGTGCGAAGAGCATCATCCAGCAGGCACCCCTCGACGGCACGAAAATAGCCCTCTGGGTGTATCTGATGTCGGGTGTCGAGACACAACTCAACAAGAGCGGTCTCTACGAAGTGCGTCACGGCGAGTTCCGTCATCTCTACAACGCCTCTGCACATAACCTCGCTGCCAACTCTGAATACCAGATGCGACTGCTCTTCAACGAGTACGTCATGCAGCTGGCCGAGGAGGGTTGCAAGCTCTCGGAGAACTGTATCCGCACGTGGCTCTTCGTCAACGATATCGACCTGAACTACGGTGGTGTCGTCCGTGCCCGCAATCAGGTGTTCTTCACCCAGGGACTGACTGTCCACACCCATTTCATCGCCTCTACAGGCATCGGAGGCCGTCAGCAGGATCCCAACGTGCTCTCACAGATGGACAACTACGCCATCGCAGGCATCCGTCAGGAGCAGATCCACTATCTCTACGCCCCTACCCACCTCAACCGCACCAGTGACTACGGTGTGTCGTTTGAGCGTGGCACGTATGTGGATTATGCCGACCGTCGCCATGTGTTTATCTCAGGTACGGCGAGCATCAACAACAAGGGTGAGATCATGTATCCCAAGGACATCGAGCAGCAGACACGTCGCATGTGGGAGAATGTCGAGGCCCTGTTGAAAGAGGCTGAGTGTTCCTATGAAGATGTCACTGAAATGGTGGTCTATCTGCGTGATATTGCCGACTACGATATCGTGCGCAGCCTCTATGAGGAGCGTTTCCCGGATAAGCCCGTTGTCATCGTGCATGCTGCTGTCTGCCGTCCCGGGTGGCTGGTAGAAATGGAGTGCATGGCAGTCAAGGCCCAGGCAAAACCCGAATTCCCGGAATTTTAAGTTTAACACGAATTATCACGAATTATCCATTAATTGCTGCGCACAACATAATGAAAAATTATATGAAGAATTATATGGTCGCTCGGCTTTGCCGCTTGCTACCGAAGGGACGCAAGAATTATTATGTTAAGTAGAATGAAGAAATATTTTTGGTTTTTCATGTTTTCACTTCTCCTGATGAGTTTCATGGCTGATGAGACGATGACGAAGGAGAATGGTGCGATTGTTATTAACACCACAGAAATAGGCAAGAACGTTGAAGGCTATCAGGGGCCTACTCCGCTGAAGGTCTATATCAAGAACAACAAGGTGGAGAAGATTGAGTTCCTCAAGTCGCCTGAAACGCCTAAATATTACGACCGTGTGAAGAAGTTCCTGCAGTCGAAGTGGGACGGTCTGAAGGTGAAGGAGGCCCGTGAGAAGGAGGTTGATGTCATCACTGGTGCCACCTACTCCTCTGAGGCTGTCATCGAGAACGTCCGCCTCGCCCTCGACTACTACCAGTCACATAAATAAACTAACGTATGAAAAGACTGATTCTGATGATGATGGCAACCATAGCCACGACTGCAGTGAATGCCCAGGGACTGCAGTATCCGAAGGCCGCGAAAGACGGCACTGTTGATGAGTATTTCGGCACGAAGGTGGCCGACCCCTACCGCTGGTTAGAGAACGACACAAGCGCACAGACAGCGGCGTGGGTGGAGGCAGAGAACAAGGTGACCAACGCCTATTTAGCGAAGATTCCCTTCCGTGGGAAGCTGTTGAAGCGACTGACGGAACTGTCGAACTACGAGAGGATCTCCGCGCCCCGTCAGCGCCACGGCAAGTGGTATTTCTACAAGAACGACGGTCTGCAGAACCAGAGCGTGATGTACGTGATGGACAAGTTGGGCGGTGAGCCACGCGTGTTCCTCGACCCCAACAAGCTGAGTGCTGACGGTACAGTGGCCCTGAAAGGTGTGTATTTCTCGCACAACGGGAAATATGCCGCCTACACCATTTCGCGCAGCGGCAGTGACTGGGAGGAGATCTTCGTGATCGACCTGAAGACAGGCCAGCTGACGGAGGACCACATCGAATGGGCGAAGTTCACGGGTGCAGCGTGGAAGGGCGACGGATTCTATTACAGTGCCTACGACGCACCGGTGAAGGGCAAGGAGTTCTCGAACGTGAACTCAGGGCACAAGATCTACTACCATCAGGTCGGTACGCCCCAGAGCGAGGATGTGCTGTTCTACCAGAATGCCGCCTACCCCATGCGCTTCTACATTGCCGACGTGAACGAAACAGAAACGAAGATGTACCTCTATGAGGAGGGTGCAGGCTCGGGCAACAACCTCTATGTGCGCGACCTGACCAAGCCAGAGTCACAGTTCATACAGATGACCTCGAACATGGACTATCAGTATATGCCCGTGTATGACGAGGGCGACAAGATCTGGCTCTTCACCAACTACGGTGCCCCGAAGGCCCGCATCATGACTGCCGACATGCGTCAGCCGGGTGTCGACAACTGGCAGGAACTGGTGGCAGAGCAGGAGAACGTGCTCTCTGGTGCCGACGTGATCAACCGTCAGCTGATACTCACCTACCAGAAGGATGCCTCTGACCACGCCTATCTCTACGGTCTCGACGGCAAGCAGCGCAATGAGATCCGTCTGCCATCGGTGGGCAGCGTGGGCTTCACGGGTGACGAGAAGGAGCCAGAGTGCTTCTATACGTTCACCTCGTTCACCATCCCCGGCTCCGTCTATCAGTACGACATGGAGAAGAACGAGAGCGCGCTCTACTCATCGCCTAAGGTGAATTTCCGTCAGGAGGATTATACCTCTGAGCAGGTGTTCTTCCGGAGCAAGGACGGTACACGCATACCCATGTTCCTGACTTATAAGAAGGGACTGAAGAAGAACGGCAAGAATCCCGTCTATCTCTACGGCTACGGCGGTTTTAATATCTCGTTAGGTCCGAGTTTCTCGGCCACCCGTATTCCTTTCCTCGAGAATGGCGGCATCTATGCACAGGTGACACTCAGAGGCGGTGGTGAATATGGTGAGGAATGGCACCTGGCAGGCACGAAGATGCAGAAACAGAACGTGTTTGACGACTTCATCGGTGCTGCAGAATGGCTGATCAGCGAGGGTTATACCTGCAAGGACAGACTGGCCATCGTAGGCGGTTCTAACGGTGGACTGCTCGTAGGAGCCTGCATGACGCAGCGCCCAGAACTGTTTGGCGTTGCCATCCCAGAGGTGGGCGTGATGGACATGCTGCGCTATCATAAGTTCACCATTGGTTGGAACTGGGCCAGTGACTACGGCACGAGCGAGGACTCGAAGGAGATGTTTGAGTACCTGCGCGGCTACTCTCCCCTGCACAACCTGAAGCCCGGCACAGCCTATCCAGCCACCCTGGTAACAACAGCAGACCACGACGACCGTGTGGTACCTGCCCACTCGTTTAAGTTTGCTGCCACGCTGCAGGAGTGCCATCAGGGCGACAATCCCGTGCTTATCCGTATCGACACAAAAGCAGGACATGGAGGCGGCAAGCCACTGGCGAAGGTGCTGGAGGAGCAAGCCGACATCTACGGCTTTATCCTCTATAACATGGGAGTGAAATATAAATAAATAAATCCCCGCTCGGTTGAGCGGGGATTTATTTATTTGGCGTAAGCGACGCTGCGGGTTTCGCGGATGACGGTGATCTTCACCTGTCCTGGATAGGTCATCTCGTTCTGGATCTTTGTGGCGATGTCGGTGCTGAGAGCCTCGGCCTCGGCATCATTCATCTTGTCAGCACCAACGATGACGCGGAGCTCACGGCCTGCCTGGATGGCGTAGGTCTTCGTGACACCGGGATAGCTCATGGCGATGGCTTCCAGGTCGTTGAGACGCTTGATATAAGCCTCGACAATTTCACGACGGGCACCAGGACGGGCACCGCTGATGGCATCGCACACCTGCACGATCGGAGCCAACAGCGTCTGCATCTCCATCTCATCGTGGTGGGCACCGATGGCGTTGCAGATGTCGGGCTTCTCCTTGAACTGCTCAGCAATCTTCGCGCCATAGAGTGCGTGAGGCATCTCACTCTCCTCATCGGGTACCTTACCGATATCGTGGAGCAGACCTGCACGCTTGGCTTTCTTAGGATTGAGTCCGAGTTCGGCAGCCATCACGGCACAGAGGTTAGCGGTCTCACGGGCATGCTGCAAGAGGTTCTGACCGTAAGAAGAACGGTATTTCATCTTACCGATGATGCGGATGAGTTCGGGGTGCAAGCCATGGATACCAAGGTCGATGGCAGTGCGCTTACCGGTCTCGATGATCTCGTTGTCGAGCTGCTTCTTGACTTTGGCAACCACCTCTTCGATACGGGCGGGATGGATACGACCGTCGCTGACCAGTTGATGGAGGGCCAGACGGCAGACCTCACGACGGACGGGGTCGAAACCAGAGATAACAATAGCCTCAGGGGTGTCGTCGACGACAATCTCCACACCTGCGGCAGCCTCGAGGGCACGGATGTTACGTCCCTCACGGCCGATGATACGTCCCTTCACCTCGTCGTTGTCAATATGGAACACGCTGACGGAGTTCTCAATGGCGGTCTCAGTGGCCACACGCTGGATGGTCTTGATGACGATCTTCTTGGCTTCCTGGTCGGCATTGAGCTTGGCCTCGTCCATGATCTCATTGATGTAGCTGGCGGCAGCAGTCTTGGCCTCATCTTTCATTGACTCGATGAGACGGTTCTTGGCATCCTCAGCACTGAGTCCAGATACCTCTTCAAGCATCTCACGCTCCTTGAGCTGCATCTTCTCGAGTTCCTCGGCCTTGACAGAAAGGAGGCGCTTCTCATTTTCGAGACGCTGCTGCTGGGTGTTGAGCTCGCCGCTCTTGCGACTGAGTTCCTCCTGACGCTGGTTGAGCGAGAGCTCGCGCTGCTTCAGTTTATTCTCAGTCTGCTGAGCCTGCTGGTTACGCTGCTGGATCTCCTTCTCGAGTTCGCTCTTCTTGTTGAGGAACTTCTCCTTGACTTCCAACAGTTTCTTCTCCTTGATGACCTCCGCCTCCTTGTTGGCGGCATCGACCATCTCATTGTATTTCCCCTTCAGTACGAAGCGGAAAATCAGATATCCGCCGACTCCACCCAATACGAGAGCGCCGGCAGCGATCAACAATACAAAAATTAAATCCATAAAAAATCTATATTAATAAATGTTATTCTCACTTCAGTGCTTCCTCAATCTCAGAAGTCAACTTAGCCAGAATACCATCATAGGGTGCCGTATCGTTCTTGCCGCGCTCGCGTTCCAGCATCAGCGCGATGTCGATCAGCGTCATCAGCGCGATGGTGTGCTCACCCTTCTTACCCCTATAAGCCTGCGAATAGGCATTATAACGGTTGGTGATGAGCTTGGCTGCCCTGCGGTAGAACTCCTCATCGGCCCGGTTGACCGTCACTTCGATTTCCTCGTCATAGACGTGCAACCGTATATGTAGTTTCTCGTTGTCGTTTACTTCTGCCATTGGATAGCATGTTTACTGTTCGTCACTTAGGATGGCGATGCACTTGTTCACCTGGCGTATCATCCGCGAGAGGCGTTCCTTGGCCTCTTCAAGGTTGCCGTCGGTAATCTCGAGCATACGTGCCATCTTCAATGAGTTATAGTCGTTGTCCGCCTGAGTGACCCTGGCCTTGAGTTCCTCAATCTCCGTGGCCTGCTCTCCTATCTGCTGCTGGAGTTGCATGTTCTCCTTCTTCAGTTGCTGATACTGGAGAATCATCTGCCGCACACGGGTTTCGAAATCAGCCAAAGTTTTCTCGTTTGGATTCATACGTAACTATTTGGCGTACAAAGTTAAAATAAAAAAGTGAAAAGTGAAAAGTGAAAAGTGAAAAGTCACTGTTATTTCTCTTTTTTTAACACTTCAGCCACAGATTCTTGCCTCACTCCTCTTTCTTCCTCGGTTCCTTCTTGGCGAGCATGACCACACGATAGACGAAGTCTGTCACCCATTTCTGGGAGAAGCCAAGGCGACGGTTGTACTCACGGACGGAGACCACGGTCTTGAGCACATCAGGCTCCTTGAAGTCGTTCTTGTTGAAGATGTCGTTGACGGTCTTCTCGGTCATCGTGTAGAGTGCCTTTTTCATGAAGCCCGGCAGACGGAGCTTGAACTTCATCAGGTTGCCCGTCAGCATCATGATGTCCTGTGCGAAGCCCTGGAACTGCAGGAGATAGGTCTGCGCGTCCTGTATCTTCTTGCAACGGCGGCGGAGGCTCTGGTCGATCTCCTTGAAGAAGGCATCGTCCATCTGATACATCGACTTGAGCATGTTCTTACAACGGCTGCGCTCGCCTACACCCAACTTATTATTTACAGTAGGCACCTTGAGCGTGGACTTGAACACCCTGAGGTCAGGGAGTGCTGCGAGGTTCGTGATGCCGAGGTCGGCAGCGAGTGCTGCCTGAAAGTAGACGCGGATGAGGGTCATGAAATCCTCCATGCCTCCCACCTTCTGTTCGTCTTTCTTTCCAAAAATCTTATTCCAAAATCCCATAATTGTCACTAATTGTTAGAAATCGCGTGCAAAGTTATGAAAAAAGCCACAGATTACACAGATTTTTCAGAAAAAGATTATTAATCCGTGTTAATCTGTGTAATCTGTGGCTAAAAATTCGTAACTTTGCACCCAACAAAATGTTTTTATTATGAAAGGTATCGTATTAGCAGGAGGCTCCGGGACACGCCTCTACCCCATCACAAAAGGTGTCAGCAAGCAGTTGATTCCCATTTTCGACAAGCCGATGATCTATTATCCCATCTCGACGCTGATGCTCGCCGGCATCCGTGAGATCCTGATCATCTCCACCCCCTATGACCTGCCAGGATTCCAGCGCCTGTTAGGTGACGGCAGTGACCTGGGCGTGCGTTTCGAGTATGCCGAGCAGCCCTCACCCGACGGTCTGGCACAGGCGTTCATCATCGGTGACAAGTTCGTCGGACAGGACAGTGTCTGTCTCGTCTTAGGTGACAACATCTTCTACGGCAGCGGTTTCACAGGTATGCTGAAGCAGGCTGTCATCAACGCAGAACAGAACGACCATGCCACAGTTTTCGGTTACTGGGTGAACGACCCGGAGCGTTACGGTGTGGCCGAGTTTGACAAGGACGGCAACTGCCTCAGCATCGAGGAGAAGCCCGCCAAGCCGAAGTCGAACTATGCGGTGGTAGGACTCTATTTCTACCCGAACAGTGTGGTGGAGATAGCGAAGAATATCAAGCCCAGTGCCCGTGGGGAACTGGAGATTACTACGGTGAACCAGAAATATCTCGAACAGAAGAACCTGTTGGTGCAGACCCTGCAGCGCGGCTTCGCCTGGCTCGACACCGGTACGCACGACTCACTGTCGGAGGCTTCGACCTTCATCGAAGTCATCGAGAAGCGTCAGGGTCTGAAAGTGGCCTGCTTGGAGGAAATTGCCTACAAGCGTGGCTGGATTACAAAAGAACAACTGAAAAAACTGGCCGAGCCGATGGCAAAGAACGACTACGGCCAGTATCTGCTGCGTCGTGCAGAGGAATACGTCAGATAGCGTATTCCTCTACACAACGGGTGAGGGCTGCGGGATTTCCCATATCGAACATCCGTCCCTTCAGTCTGACACCCATCATACCACTTCTTTGACGGACGGCCTCGAGGGCAGATGTGAGTTCTATCTCGCTGACGTGGTCTCCGTCAATTTCTTTCTGCATAATATCCTCGTGCAGCTGGGAAAACACCTCCGGCGTGAGGATATACTGTCCAAACACGCTATAATACTCTTTCTCCCCTTGCTTGTTACGGACGCCCAGGAACTCCTCGGCATAGCTGGATTTAGGTTTCTCATGCATGATGTCGACATTGAGGATGGTGTTTTCCTTGTCCTCCCAAACGCCATGAAGAATACCATAATGGCTCACATCCGACAACGGGATGCTATGGATGCTGACCATCAGGGAGTTATAGCTTTCATATTCTTCGATGAGTTGCAGGGCACAGGGTTTGTTGGAGTCGCTGCGGTAGATGGTGTCGCCCAGGAGGAGCAGTACGGGCTCGTTGCGGGTGAACTGTGCCGCCTGATAGACCGCATGACCGAAACCACGCTTCTCTCGCTGATAGACATAATGCAGACGCTTGCCGATATCGAGGATGTGGTTCTCGTACTCCTGTGCCTCAGGATTCAGCTTGCGGAGATGCTCGTCGGAGAGCGGGCGTTCGAAGTAGTCGGCATACTGCTGACGTTCCTCTTCAGAGCCCAGCACCAGACAGATTTCCTCGATGCCGCTCTTCACCAATTCCTCCAGGAGGATAAGGATCACGGGACGCACCATACCGTCAGGACACGGGATGGGGAAGAAATCTTTCTTCAAGGCACGGGTGGCAGGGTAAAGACGCGTGCCGAAGCCAGCCACGGGGATGATGGCACGACGTACCGTGTGGACGGGTTTCAGTGTGAGAGGATAGGCCTTCATGCCGTGGTCGTTGAGATAGGCTATCAACTGCTGCTGAGCCTCAGCACTACGGGCCAGGAACTGCACAGAGCCGTCACCATGGGAACCGACGCCCTTGCCACCCCAAACGAGAGGTTGGATATCAGGATTCTGAAGTACACTGTGGAGCTTGGGTGAATGGAGAGCCGGTGACATCGGCACCACCTTCTCGTCGAAGAGGGCTTCCGCCTCCGTCATCAGACGACCCAAGGACTCTGCATCACCCTCCGCCATATACTGGATGGCACGATCGACGATGTCGAGGTTCTGCTGTCCTAATGCCTCGTGCTCTGCACGGTCGGCATCGGTCGTGGGGAAAGGATAGGCCTTGTTCAGGTCGGAGAGGATCCTGATGGTGTCCTTCTCGGCACAGAGATCGGCAAAGACCCAGTAGAGGTGTTTCTTCACATTGAGAGAACGCACCTCTATCTCATCGCCGTCGAAGGTCATGAGGTTCGGCTTCACGCCAAAGGCACAAGCCTGATCCAAACGTCCACAGCGGCTACTGGTCCGCAACTCCCCCACATAGGCGATGTTCATCTCGCCAAGGGTGTTCAGATTCAGATTATATAATAAATTGAACGCGCGTGCGACGAGGACACAGATAGCAGCAGAACTGGAGAGGCCGCTCTTCATCGGGAGCGTCATCGACGTGATGCGGATGCGCACACCACCCACTTTGTACCACTCGAGCATATAGGAGGCCACACCGGCACAGTAGCAGAAGAACGACCCTGACTTCGCAATGCGCTTCAGTTCAGACTCGTCCATCCGACAGGAGAAATCCTGCCATATACCCTCTATCTCCGGTGCTTCGCTATAAAGTTCAAAGATGCTGGATTTCTCGACTTCGGCATAGATACCTTGTTCAATACCCGTCACGATGGCGGCACCTGGAGCGATGTCGGCATTCATCGTACGATAATGACCAGCCCAGTCAGTATGCTCACCAAAGAGGCACAGACGCCCCGGAACAAATAGTTTTATCATCATTATAGTTGTTTTTATTAGTGCAAAGTTAGCAAAAAAAGCCACAGATTACACAGATTTATGAAAGAAAAGAACTGAAAATGCACGATTTTTGATATTTTTTTGCAATTTTGTTTGGTCGTTTCAGCTAAAATGCCTACTTTTGCCCCGAAAATATTAACAATTAAAAAGATTATTGCCTATCGAAACAAACTTTACTCAAATACGATTAAAATAAAAATAGTATATGAGTACTTTAGAAAGTATGACCGACGAAGAGTTGGCATTATCTTACATCAATGGCAATAACCGAGCATTTGATGAGTTACTTTCAAGGAGTCAGGAAAAAATCTTCAGCTATATCATCTATATAGTGAAGGATGAGCATTTGGCCAATGACCTGTTCCAGGAGACGTTCCTGAAAGCAATCACGAAAATGCAGAGTGGCAGATATACAGACTCAGGTAAATTCTTCTGGTGGTTGACACGTGTGGCCCACAATGTCATCATCGACTATTACCGTGCCCAAAAGAGCCGTCATATCGTGGAGCCCACGAAGGACAACGACCTCTCGAACCTGAACAGCAATTCGGTGATGGACGCCTGTCGCGAAAGTGAGATGGCCAATGCCCAGGTGCTGCGCGACGTGAAGAAACTGATGGAAGCCCTGCCTGAACAGCAGCGCGAGGTGGTCTTTATGAGATACTACCAGGAGCTGTCGTTCAAGGAGATTGCGAAGATCACAGGTGTGAGCATCAATACGTCATTGGGACGCATGCGCTACGCCCTCATCAACCTGAGGAAACTGACCCATCAGCACGGGGTAAATCTCGTGTTGGAATGAGCCACATATTACAGCCACAGATTACACAGATTTACACAGAATTATTGATTTTCACAGAGTTCTTTATCTGTGTTAATCTTATTCTCTGTGTAAATCTGTGTAATCTGTGGCTGTAATCTGTGGCTGTAATCTGTGGCTATAAATTGCGGAGATCGTGGATGACCTGCTCGGGGTTGGGAGCGTTGAAGACATAGCTGCCACTGACGAGCACATCGACACCAGCAGCCACTAAGCGGGGAGCCGTCTCGCCCTGCACACCACCATCCACCTCTATCAATGTCTGACAGCCTTTCCTGTCGATCATCTCGCGGAGACGCTTCACCTTGTCGATGGTGTTCTCGATGAACTTCTGTCCACCAAAGCCGGGATTGACACTCATCAGCAGTACCATCTCCACGTCGCCGAGGATATCCTCAAGCACAGAGACGGGGGTGGAGGGATTGAGTGTGACACCAGCCTTCATACCTGCATTGTGGATCTCCTGAACGGTGCGGTGCAGATGGACGGAGGCCTCATAGTGGACGTTCATCATCATCGCGCCAAGTTTGGCGGTCTGCTGGATGTAACGTTCGGGACGCTCAATCATGTAATGCACGTCGAGGGGTTTCTTACAGGCCTTCGCCACCGCCTCGAGGACGGGAAAGCCGAAGGAGATGTTGGGGACGAAAGAGCCGTCCATCACGTCGAGGTGAAGCCAGTCTGCCTCACTGCGGTTGATCATGTCGATGTCGCGGTCGAGATGGAGAAAGTCGGCGGCGAGTAAGGAGGGTGATACTATTGCCATAATCCTTTCAATTCAGGCACAGGGCCTGTTTGTTGTTGTTTACACGGAAGGTGTAGGCGTACTGCCGGATGATGTCGAGCGTCTGCTCACTGGGTTTAAACGATTCTGGAGTAAAATGCTTCATAGGCAAATTAATTTTAAAACACGGATTATATGGATTATATAGAGTCCATTTTAATTCTCATTCTACTATAGAAACGCAAACACCTATTACTTTATTATATAATTCTCAAAATTTTTATTTCCATTCAAAAAATCCCGTGATGACATCCGTTTCTTACCAGCCAGCTGAAGCTCATCTATCTGAAGCAGGAAGTCGGCCGTCGTGATATAGAGCATGCCCTTATAGATGACGATCATCCCAGGACGCATACCAACGTTTTTCTGTGTCTTGGTGGTCTTAAAGATCTTCAGGTCAACGATCTTACCGTCAGGACCCATCAGCGATGTCCAAGCACCAGGATAAGGACTCAGGCCCCGGATGAAGTCATAGATACGTTTGCAGGGACGGTCCCAGTTGATTTCACAAGTGTTCTTGAAAAGCTTCGGGGCATCATAGAGACGACTGAACTTTCCTTCCAGTTCCTCCTGCGGGATACTTTCCGGATGACCATCAGCAGCGATGATCTTCTCAAGAGTCTCCAGACAGATGTCTGCTCCAAGGTGCATCAGACCGTCATAGACGTATTCCACATCTGCCTCATCGGGAATATCGAAAGGCTTCTGCATGATGATACGACCGGTGTCGATTTCCTTGTCCAGAAAGAATGTTGTGACACCCGTCTGCGTTTCACCGTTGATGACGGCCCAGTTGATGGGAGCGGCGCCACGATACTGAGGTAACAAGGCTGCATGAACATTGAAAGTGCCGTATGCCGGCATATCCCATACGATTTCCGGCAGCATCCGGAAAGCCACGACCACCTGGAGATTGGCCTTATAGCTACGGAGTTCCTCGACGAAAACGGGGTCTTTCATCTTCTCAGGCTGCAGCACAGGGAGTTGATGTTCCAAGGCAAACTTCTTCACCTCCGATGGCTGTACCTCCGTCTGATGACGGCCTACGGCCTTATCCGGCTGCGTCACCACCGCCACCACGTTATACTCGTTCTCCACCAGCGCCTTCAGCGTTTCCACCGCAAACTCCGGCGTCCCCATAAACACGATACGTAAATCCTCTTTCTTCATCTTTACAAAATTTCTATAAACACGGATTATATGGATTATATGGAATTATGGTAGATATTGAAAAAACGTTTCTTTTCAAGAGACTCACTACCAAAATTGAAAAGGAGGCCAACCTCAAAACCTGTTGCTTTCAAGTAGTTAATAACCTGAGCCTCATGGATCTTCTGCAATTCAGAAACAGCCTCCATAAAACCACATCCCAAATTACTATGCACTTCTAAAGCAGCACCTATCACTTGGAACGTCCGATCCTTATACTTCTTTATCGCTTCTTTGTACAACTGAGCTCTTTCAGAATTATCCATAATTATATTCCATATAATCCATATAATCCGTGTTAAATATTAATCTTCGCTCATGTCCGCGACCATTTTGCGGTACATGGTGTAGATACGCTGGCGGGAGACGTAGCCCATGAGGCGGTTCTCGACATCGAAGACCGGCAACCAGTTGGCACCCGTTCTGTCGAAGGCCCGCATCACCTCGGCCATCGGCGTGGCATCACTCAGACGGGCCTTCGGTTCCGTCATCAGCTGGGAGGCTGTGAAATGATGATAGAGCTCGATACGGAATACGACATTACGGATCTTCATAATGTCAATCTCACCCAACAGCATCCCAGCGGCATCAAGCACAGGCAACACGGTTGAGTGGCTGCGGCTGATCTTATGCACGATCTGTCCCAGTTCCATATCGGGTGTCACACTGAGATAATCACGTTCGACAACAGAGTCCAGATTCATCAATGTCAGCACAGCGTGGTCGGTATGATGCGTGAGCAACTTTCCCTGACGGGCAAGACGAGAGCCATAAATGCTGTGGGGTTCGAAGATGATGATGGTGAGATAGGCGCAGACGCTGACGATCATCAGCGGCATGAACATCGTATAACCGCCCGTGAGTTCTGCGATGAGGAATACACCCGTCAACGGGGCATGCATCACACCCGACATCACACCGGCCATTCCCAACAGGGCGAAGTTCTTCTCTGGCACATAGACACCGATCTGGTTGATATTCCAAAGCCGGGAGAAAAGGAAGCCTGCAAAGCATCCGATGAACAGCGAGGGTGCGAACGTACCACCACAGCCGCCACCGCCATTGGTAGCCGAAGTGGCCACTACCTTTGTCAGCAACACCAATGCAATAAAGGGTATCAACATAGTCCCCTGACCAGCAAACAACGAATTGTCCAGAATCTGGTTCCAGTCAGCTTCCGTCCGTCCATTCAGCAGAAGGTTGATGCTGCTGTAACCCTCGCCATAGAGAGCAGGAAACAGGAAGATCAGCAGGCTCAGCACCGTACCACCGATAGCCAGACGGATGTAAGGTTTATCCTTGAAACGGGCAAACACATCCTCACAGGCACCCATCATCCGAATGAAATAGAGCGAAACCAGTCCGCAGGTGATGCCCAACAACACACAAGCCGGTATCCGCTGTACCGACCACATGCTATCGAGATGGAACGTGAACAGCGCCGCATCGCCACTAAATATATAGATGAAGCAGGTGGCTGTCACACAAGAAACAAGGATCGGCAACAGTGCCGACATCGTCATATCGATCATCAGCACCTCCAATGTAAACACCAGTCCGGCTATCGGGGCCTTGAAAATGCCGGCAATAGCACCAGCCGCTCCACAGCCCACGAGCGTCATCAACATCTTCCGGTCCATGTGGAACAGTTTGCCGAGGTTCGAACCGATAGCTGATCCCGTCAACACAATAGGAGCCTCTGCTCCCACAGAGCCACCAAAGCCGATGGTGATGGCCGAGGCGATGACCGACGACCAGCAGTTGTGGGACTTCAGTCTCGACTTGTTCGACGAGATGGCATAAAGGATACGGGTGATACCGTGAGAGATATTGTCCTTGACGATATATCGGACGAACAGAGACGTCAGATAGATACCTACAACGGGATAGACCAGATAAAGCCAGTTGGCGCCCGTACGGTCGAAGGAACTGGTAAGGAGATATACGATCTGGTTGATGATCCAATGGAGCACAAAGGCCGCCACAGCCGCGAAGAAACCGACAATCAGCGCGAGGATGATCATAAACATCTTCTCGCTGATATGCTCCACCCGCCATTCGTGCAGCCGCTGGAGCCACTTCGGTCGTCTATCGTTTACTGCTTCCATTCTTTTTCTTTTGGCACGAATTTCACGAATTTACGCGAATTTATTTTTCACGCGGTTTGTTGTTCGGTTTAATTATTCGTGTTAATTCGTGTAATTCGTGCCTTATACATTCATTTCCTTATTATTATCACTTCACCGTTCTCTTTCAGTTTGATGATGCTCGACGGGGTATGGGGCTTATGCTCCTGACGGCGGCTCCAGCACACATAATCCACAGCCTCCAGAATCCGAGGATCGATATCACAGTAGTTCTGTGCCGCTGACTCTCCGCTGATGTTCGCAGAGGTCGAGACGATGGCCTTCTGGAAACGGAAGCAGAGTTCCTTCGAGAAGGGCTCGTTGGTGATGCGGATTCCCACACTGCCATCATCGGCAATCAGGTTCTCCGCCAGATTGATAGCACCGTCAAGGATGAGCGTCGTCGGCTTGGCATCACTTTCTTTCAAGCTGTCGATAAGCTGCCAGGCGACATCGGGGACATTCCTGAAATAGCGTTGCATACGGGCATCACTATCCACCAGACAGATGAGTGCCTTCGAGTCGTCACGCTGCTTGATGGCATACACCCGCTTCACGGCCTCGGCATTCGTGGCGTCACAACCGATACCCCAGACGGTGTCCGTCGGATAGAGGATCACCCCACCCTTCCGCATCGTCTCGACTGCATTACGTATATCTTCTTCTAACTTCATATTCTTTTTCTTTTGGCACGAATTACGCGAATTTCACGAATTTTTTTCTGCGATTACATTATTTCGTGTTAATTCGTGTAATTCGTGCCTTAAACTAAAATTCGCTGGTAAAGTGGAACTTGATATGTTTGAAGTCCTCCTGCGCCATCGAGAGCACATAACCAGAGTCAGCGAGGAACACATCACGGCCTTCTTTGTCCTTGGCCATATACTGATACTTGCGCTTCTTGAAGTTCTCCAACTCGGCATTGTCGTCACTCTCGATCCAACAGGCCTTATACAGATGTACAGGCTCCCAGCGGCACTTGGCATTGTACTCGTTCTCCAAGCGATACTGGATTACCTCGAACTGCAGCTGACCAACGGTGCCAATGATCTTACGGTTGTTGAACTGGTTGACGAACAACTGGGCCACGCCCTCGTCCATCAGCTGGTCGATACCCTTCTGCAACTGCTTCGACTTCATCGGGTCATCGTTCTCGATATATTTGAACAGTTCTGGCGAGAAGGAAGGCAACCCGCGGAAGTGCAGTTGTTCACCCTCCGTCAGGGTATCACCTATTTTAAATATGCCACCCGTATCAGGCAGGCCTACGATATCTCCCGGCCACGCCTCATCAATGGTCGACTTACGCTGGGCCATAAACTGCGTGGGTGAGGTGAAGCGCATCGTCTTCCCCTGACGCACATGCAGATAAGGCTGGTTACGACGGAACTGACCGCTACACACCTTACAGAAAGCGATACACGAACGGTGGTTGGGGTCGATATTGGCGGTAATCTTGAAGATGAAGCCTGTGAATTTGGGTTCCTCGGGCTGTACGTCGCGCTCCTCGGCTTTCGTCGGACGGGGCGAGGGGGCAATCTCCACGAAACAGTTCAGCAGTTCCTGCACACCGAAGTTATTCAGGGCCGAACCGAAGAACACAGGCGCCACCTCAGCGTTTCTATATGTCTCGACATCGAATTCCGGATAGACACCATCGACGAGTTCCAGGTCCTCGCGCAGTTTCTGAGCATCCTGCTCCCCTACCCGTTTGTCGAGTTCCTCGCTGTCGATGTCCACTTCCACCTTCTCCGTCACACGCTGTTTATCGGGAGTGAAGAGGTCGAGTTTCTGCTCATAGATGTTATACACGCCCTTGAATTTCGCACCCTGATTGATGGGCCACGACAGGGGACGTACGCTGATCTCCAGCTCTTGTTCGAGTTCGTCGAGCAGGTCGAATGGGTCGCGCCCCTCACGGTCCATCTTGTTGATGAAGATGATGACGGGGGTCTTACGCATACGGCAGACGGTCATCAGTTTGCGAGTCTGCGTCTCCACACCTTTCGCACCGTCCACCACGATGATGGCTGAATCGACGGCCGTCAGCGTGCGGAAGGTATCCTCGGCAAAGTCCTGGTGACCCGGGGTATCGAGGATATTCACCTTATATTCAATGTCTGAGCCCTCGGGCTGGTAGTCGAACTCCATCACCGACGTACTCACCGAGATACCACGTTGTTTCTCGATGTCCATCCAGTCAGAGGTTGCCGTCTTCTTGATCTTGTTGTTCTTGACGGCACCGGCCACTTGTATCTGTCCACCGAACAGCAGGAACTTCTCTGTCAGCGTCGTCTTACCAGCATCCGGGTGCGATATAATCGCAAATGTCCTTCTTCTATCTATCTCTTGATTCATACTTTCTTCTATTAGGCACGAATTACGCGAATTATCACGAATTATTTATATTTGTGTCCCTTTGTAAACAATTTCCTTTTTACCTTTAATGAATGCCCAAAGTTAATAAGCAATCCTATTTCTTTGTGGCAAGCAACCAAATAATTAACCAATTGCCATTCATGTTCTGGTCGTAAATCAACTACAGCCTTCAATTCTACAATCACTTGATCTTCGACTATCATATCAGGGATATAATGTCCAACTACCTCACCTTTGTAAAACACATCGATTGGTTTCTGGCACTCACATCTCATTCCACGTTTTGTCAACTCTTTATAGAGCGCATTACCATATACAGCTTCCAAAAAACCAAAACCTAATTCTCGATGAACTTCTTGAGCCGCACCAATAATCCTACTCGTATATTCGTCTTCAAACAACATGATTCGTGTTAATTCGTGAAATTCGTGCCAAAAATTAAATCAACTGTCGAACACATTCAGCGAGGGATTCTTCCCAGTAGGGGATCTCGAGGCCGTAGATCTGTTTGATTTTGGTTTTGTCGAGCACGGAGTAGTGCGGACGGGCGGCGGGAGTAGGATACTCCTCGGTGTGGAGGGGACGCACGTGACAGGTGGTGATGCCGGCTATGCGGTGGATGGCCTTCGTGAAGTCGTACCACGAGATGACGCCCTCGTTCGAGAAGTGATAGAGTCCGGGCTTCACACCCTGGTTAATGGCGGCAAAGATGGCTACAGCCAAGTCGCGGGCGTAGGTCGGCGTACCTATCTGGTCGAAGATCACACCTAATTCCGGTTTCTCCTTACCCAGACGGATCATCGTCTTCACGAAGTTGTTGCCAAATGTGGAGTACAGCCACGCCGTACGGATAATCATCGTCTGCTCGCATGCAACCATCACAGCCTTCTCACCATCAAGTTTCGTCGAACCATAGACGCTGTTAGGACACACGGGATCGGTCTCGACATACGGTGTATGGTTTGTTCCGTCGAACACGTAGTCCGTCGAGATCTGAATCATCCATCCGCCACGCTTGCCGATAGCCTCAGCCAAGTAGCCAGGTGCCACAGCATTCAGCAAGTGGCACAACTCTTGGTTGTCCTCGGCTTTGTCCACAGCGGTATAGGCGGCACAGTTCACGATGCCGTCAATATCATTCTCGCTCACGAACGCCTCGATGGCTTCCTTGCTGGTGATGTCCAGCTCGGCCACGTCCGTATTAAAATAGGTATGCTGGGGATTCACCTTCTCCAGCAACTGCATCTCATTTCCCAATTGGCCATTACAACCCGTAATCAATATCTTCATACACCTTCTTTCTTTGGCACGAATTACGCGAATGACGCGAATTTTCTATTCTTTCGTGTTAATTCGTGAAATTCGTGCCTATTAATTATTCAAATTTCAATCCTTCTTCTTTATCTTTGTGGTAATAATCGCTGAGCATGCCGATAAAAGTAGATATCTCTTTCACGGCGTGGGCCGTTTCGGGAGATATATCCTTTTTCTGCAGACGCAGCAACATCACACCATAGAGCGAGTTGAAACACGTTTCGATCTCGTTCTCCTCCTTATTTGCCCCACGATTGCGCAGTTCCACAATGAACGGCAGCACCTTGTAGTACGCCGTATTGTAGAACGGGAACTTCGGCGACTGCAACAGCTGGTCGTGCAGCTCTATCAGCATCTGCAGTGTCACCTTGTTGATCTGCAGGTGACCCTTCTCACGGCAACCCTCCTGATTCATCATCCTGATCAGATTCCCGAACCAGTCGATCTCTTCTTCCTTCTGTTCTTCCGTATAGTCAAAGCGGCTGACATACTCGTCACGGATTCTCCTCAGCGAGCAGTCGAACGCCCGTATCGTATCCTCTATCTGCCACATATAGAGCAAGTATTCCGCTATATTTTTCTTCCTCAGTTCCTGAGCAACAAACATATCATCTATAAACTATAAACATTAAACTATAAACTAAAAGAACCTGATCAGATTCGTCGTCAGGCCCAGCAGCATCAAGACAGAGCCGATAATCACAGCCACACCGATGATCTGATTGATGATGCGGATGCCCGCTGTGTCGAACTTCGTACGGATGCGGTCCACGAGCCAAGTCAGTCCCCACCACCACAACAGGGCACCGCCCACGATACTGGCAAAGCCTACAAGCATCTCAAACGGATGGTCGGGCAGTACAAAAGCGAACTGGGCGTAGAGGGCCAGGAACAGGAAGATAATCAGCGGGTTGGAGAATGTCACGAGGAACGCCGTCCACGTGTTATACCACAGCGTACCCTTCTGTTGTCCAGACTTATGCATCTTCTTTGTCGGGTCACTCTTATACGTGTACAGGCCAAAGCACAACAACATGATACTACCACCCATTTGCAGATAGAAACGGTTCTGGTCGTTGTTAATCAGGTCCATCACGAACGACATTCCGAAGCCAGCGAAGCCAGCATACAGAATATCGCTGACGGCAGCACCCACACCAGTGGCCATACCATACCAGCGTCCTTTGTTCAGCGTTCGCTGCACACAAAGGATGCCGACGGGTCCCATCGGAGCGCTCGCAATCATCCCGATCATCATCCCCTTGAAGATGAAATCTAATATATTAATAGGTATATGTATCGGCATATCGAGTGCAAAGGTACAAAAATATATCGAAACGCGCAAGGAAAACGGGGATTATTTAACTAATCTTGAGGCACATCATCGTGAGGTCGTCGTTGGGGGCTGCGCCGTTACGATGTTGCTTCACTTCGGCCATCAGCTTGTCGATAACCTCCTTCGCATTCTTGAAAGCGGTATGACTCAGTACTTCAACCAGACGGTCATCACCGAACTGAACCTGCTGACGATCCTCAGCCTCATTCAGTCCGTCGGTATAGACCAGCAACGGCATTCCCTTGATGGAGTCGACATGTTCTTCCTTGAACTGTAGGCCCGGCCACATGCCGATAGGTGCATTGGGCACCATCTCGAAAAATGTCCACTGACCCGTCTTGTCTTTGACTAAAGGGGGATTATGGCCGGCATTGCAGAACTCGAGGTGCCCCGTCTTCAGATCAGCCAGTCCGAGGAACATCGTGACAAACATACCCTGCTCGTTGTCCTCCACCAAGGCTGCATTCATACGGGTGGCAATCTCCGCAGGCATCATACCCTGTGTGGCCAATGTACGGAACAGTCTTGTGGCCTGAGCCATGAAGAGCGAGGCCGGCACACCCTTGCCCGACACATCGCCAAGGGTGAAATACAGTTTGTCGCCGATAAGCAGATAGCCGTACAGGTCGCCTCCCACCTCCTTTGCAGGCTCAATCACGGCATAGATGTCCAGTCCTTCCTGATTGGGGAAGATATTCGGCACCATCGACATCTGGATATCCCTCGCGATACGCAGCTCACTCTCAATACGTTCCTTGACCGCCGTCGTCTCTTCCAGTTTGTCATAAGCCTCTTGCAGCTTTTCATGAGCATGTTCCAACCGTTTCGCAGAACGGTGACGGAAGAAGATAAAGGTCGAAAAAAACGTGATGACTAAACCTAACGCGATAAGGGCGCTGATGAGTCGCTGACGATTCATATCAGCCTGCTGATGGGCAATCTCAGCCTCTTTCCCCTGAGTGTCATAAATGGTAGCCATCTCTGCGGTTGTGCTGTTCTTCTGGAGGGTGATGGCAGAGTCGAGCACGGCCAAAATGCGTATTCCTGCGACAAGGGCGGAGTCACTGCGCCCCGCTTTGGCATTGGACATGTACTTGGGCAGCATATACAGCTGGATATTGTCGAGCGTCTCCACCATACCCATGTCGTTCAGCACCTGGTCAAGATAGCGATAATTGTCTGCGGCTTCCTTAAAACGGTGAGCAGCCACCAGATACTCGTTGGCATGAATATGTCCCGTCCCCGTCTTTGAATAGTCCGTCTTCAAAAAAGCCTGATATGCCTGAGCAGCCTCTTCTTTCTTACCCAGCCCCTGATTGGCTACGGCCCGCATGATTTCAATACGTCCCTGATACTCGTCGAAATATTCTGAGCGTGCGTCAGGACACTGTCTGTACTTATTAAGCAGCATCTCAGTACGGTCTATCCAGTAGATCGACTCTGCATAACGACGCATGTTAATATAAGCCAGACTCGTGTAGACGGTACCTACGACTGCCTCCTGGAAGCCACGGCTGGTACTGTCAGACTGCCAACGGTTGGCATAGTGACCACGGGCGGTGAGGAAACTCTCGTTGGCTTCCTTGTCTTGCCCAAGGTTCAGTTGGCAGCAACCGATGTTGTTCAACAGGATGGCATAATCGATATCGGAGCCAATACCCGTCTGATCCATCTTCTTCACGGCGGGGATAGCCACACGGAGTGAACCTTCGTAATCGCCTCTCACCAGAAGCAACTCAGACAGACGGCGTGCCACCTTATTATAACTAAGCATATCCTCGTCACTCTTCACTTTGCTTTCAAATGCCTTCCAGTAGTACTGCTCCGACATACGATACTGCCCCTGACGGTAATAAGCCACACCACGCCAGCGATTGGCATCGAGCGGAGAAAGGTCGCCTGCTGCCTCGAAGCTGTCTACAAGTACGAGCATACGCTCATAGTTTTTCCTTACACCCACATCAAAGAGCACGCTGTCGGCATGCCCCGACCTGATGACCTTTTCCTCGTGGTCTGACTTTCCGCATGAAAAGGCAACGACAAGGAAGAGAAACAGCGGTATTACTATATGTGTTCTTGAACTCCTTCGCATATTAAAATAGTCTAGAAGATGGCACAAAATTACGATTTTTTTTCAATCTGACAAACATTTATCCAAATTAAATGCTAAAAAACGGGAAAAGGAGATATGATTTCAAAAATTATTCGTAACTTTGTACCCAAATAATAGATTATAAACAAAAAACCAAAAGATTATGAACGAACAGAATGCTACAATCAAGCCCTATGTAATCGGCTTGGACTTAGGAGGAACGAACTCCGTTTTCGGCATCGTGGATGCCCGTGGTGAGATCAAGGCAACGACAGCCATCAAGACCGGCACCTATGAGAAAGTGGAAGACTATGTGGACGCCTGTGTAGAGGCACTACAGGTAATTATCGACCAGGTGGGCGGCATCGAGAAAATCAAGGCTATGGGTATCGGCGCGCCTAATGGTAATTATTATAACGGTACGATCGAGTTCGCCCCGAACCTCTCTTGGGCAAAGAACGGCGTTGTGCCTCTGGCCAAGCTGTTCAGCGAGCGTCTGAACAATATCCCCGTTGCTCTGACCAACGACGCCAACGCCGCTGCCATCGGTGAGATGGTGTACGGAGTGGCTCGTGGCATGAAGAACTTCATCGTCATCACCCTTGGTACGGGCGTCGGATCTGGTATCGTAGTGAACGGTCAGCTGCTCTACGGCCACGACGGCTTCGCAGGAGAGTTGGGTCACGTCACGATGGTTCGTGGTGCAGAGGGACGCAGTTGCGGCTGCGGACGTACAGGTTGTCTGGAGGCTTATTGTTCGGCCACGGGTGTCGCCCGTACGGCCCGTGAGCTGTTGACCAAGACAGACCGTCCGTCTCTGCTCCGTGATATGGATCCTGAGAAGATTACCTCTCTCGACGTATCTATCGCCGCAGGCAAGGGCGACGAGCTGGCCAAGGAGATCTATGAGTTCACAGGTAAGATGCTCGGTGAGGCTTGTGCGGACTTCGCAGCATTCTCTTCGCCTGAGGCATTCATCTTCTTCGGTGGTATGGTGAAGGCCGGTGAGCTGATTATGAAGCCCATCCGCGAAGCCTACAACAACCACGTCATGAACATCTTCAAGAACAAGGCTCAGTTCCTGGTGAGTGGTCTCGACGGTGCCTCGGCTGCCGTTCTTGGTGCCTCGGCAATCGGCTGGGAGATCCAGTAAGGACGGTCTAAGATAACGTTTACGTTGTTTTTCCGGCAATATAGTTCGTAGTATTCACAGATTTTACGTACCTTTGTGCGCAAATTGTGAGACTACGAACTAAATGCATTATAAAATGAAGAAAAGAACCCTATGGCTCGTGCTAAGTATTCTCGTCCCCATGATGGCATCCGCCCAGAGCTGGGACGAGGCGATGTACAAGCAGATTGAACAGAGCATCCGTGAGCCGCAGTTTGCGGACAAAACTTACCCGATCACCAAGTATGGTGCCAGTCCTGAGGCGACGGCGGCCAAGAACCAAAAGGCCATCCAGAAGGCCATCGACCAGTGCTCGAAAAAGGGCGGCGGCAAGGTCATTGTACCTGCCGGACAGAAGTTCCTTACGGGAGCCATCACGCTGAAAAGTGGCGTGAATCTCGTGGTTGAGGAGGACGCTGTGCTGGAGTTTGCCTTCGAGCCAGAGCTCTATCCGATCGTAGAGACCTCGTGGGAAGGATTGGAGTGCTTCAACCTCTCGCCCTGTGTCTATGCATTCGGTGCCAAAGACATTGCCATCACAGGTAAGGGAACGATTGACGGTGGTGGTTCGAACGACACATGGTGGCCTTGGAACGGCAACCCCCGCTTCGGCTGGAAGGAAGGAATGATCAGTCAGCGCATCGAATCAAGGCCCCGTCTTCTGAAGAACGGCGAAGACGGCATACCTATGTATAATGAAAAAGGTGAGCGTTCGCCAGAGCGCATCTTCGGTCCTAAGGATGGTCTGAGGCCGCAACTCGTGAGTTTTAACAAGTGCGAAGGCATCCTGCTGGAAGATATCACGCTGCTGCGTTCGCCATTCTGGGTGATCCATCCCCTCCACTCTACCGATATCACCGTCCGTCGGGTGAAGATGATCAACGACGGTCCCAACGGTGACGGCTGTGATCCGGAGTGCTGCGACCGCGTACTCATCGAGGATTGTTTCTTCAATACTGGTGACGACTGTATCGCCATCAAGAGCGGCCGTAACCGTGACGGTAGGGAAAGGAACATGCCATCGAAGAACATCATTATCCGACGCTGTGAGATGAAGAACGGTCACGGCGGTGTGGTTATCGGATCAGAGATCTCCGGAGGCTGCCAGAATGTATTTGCCCACGACTGTGTGATGGACTCGCCGGAACTGGAGCGTGTACTTCGCATCAAGACGAACTCCTGCCGAGGCGGTATCATCGAGAACATCAATATGAAGGACATCAAGGTGGGCGTCTGCAAAGAGAGTGTGCTGAAGATCAACCTCGACTACGAACATAATGAAGTTTGCTGCAGGGGCTTCTATCCCACCGTCCGCAATGTATATATGGAGAACGTCACAAGCGAGAAGTCCAAATACGGCGTACAGATTATCGGTCTCGACGAAGATACCTACGTCTACGATGTCCTGGTGAAGAACTGCAAGTTCAACGGCGTACAGTCAGGTAACTTCAGAAGCGGAAAGACCCGCAACATCAACTTCGACGGGCTCTTTATCAACGGCTCACTCGTCTTAGACCAAAAGCCGTATAAGCATTATAGCGAGTGGCTTACCTATTCGGAGATGAAGCGTGTGCCGAAAAGCTACTTGCTCGACTTTTCCTATGCTCCCAAGTGGAGCTATGTGATGGGTATCGAACTTGAAGGCATGCTCGACACCTATCTTAAATACGGAGGCGAGGAAATCCGGAAATACTGTCAGGAATATACCGATACGATGATTTATGCCGACGGAAAGATTCGCAACTATGACATTCTCGACTATAACCTCGACAACATCCGCACCGGCCATTTCGTCACCCGCATGTATCAGCAATGGCCCGAGGCCAAGAACCTGTTGGCCATGAAGACGATGATGAAACAGTTGGAGAACCAGCCGCGCACCATCGCAGACAAGGTGTTCTGGCACAAAGCTATCTACGCCTATCAGGTTTGGCTCGACGGCATCTTCATGGGACTGCCCTTCCGTTGCCTGACAGCGCCTATCACGGGAAGTGAAAAAGGAAAAGTGAAAAGTGAAAAATATGCTACCGCCATCTACGATGATGCTGTGAATCAGCTCGTCATCACCTACCAACGTACACTCGATCCGAAGACTGGCCTGAACCGTCATGCCTACGACGAGACACGCAACACCTTCTGGGCAGACAAGGAAACAGGTCTCTCACAGCACTGCTGGGGCCGTGCCCAGGGTTGGTACACGATGGCCCTCATTGAGGTGCTCGATGCGCTGCCCGATAACTATGCCCGTTGCTCAGAAGTCATCGACCTGCTGACTAAGGACTTCGATGCCATCCTTAAGTGGCAGGACCAGAAGAGTGGTGTATGGTATCAGGTGATGGACTCTCCGAGCCGTGAGGGCAATTACCTGGAGAGCACCTGCTCGGCAATGTTTACCTATGCTCTGCTGAAGGCTTACCGTAAGGGTTATGTCGACGAAAAATATCGCGATGCAGGTATCAAGGCCTATAAGGGCATCATCAACAACTTCATCCGTGTGAATGCTGACAAGACCATCTCACTCACCAATTGCTGTTCGGTAGCAGGTCTTGGTCCAGCAGCCACACCTGAGGTCATCGCTGCCATGAAGAAGGTGAACCCCAAGGGCACTGTCAATGAGAACCAGAAGCGCGACGGCAGTTATGACTATTACCTCTCTGAGCCCATCCGTGACAACGATGCCAAGGGTGTCGGTCCCTTCATCTGGGCCTCGCTCGAGATGGAGATGTTAGGCTACGACACAACGAACACTCTAAATAATTAAGACAAACAATGATGAAGAATATCCTGTTAACAATTGTAATGGCTGTCGGCACCTTGACAGCAATAGCACAAGAAGAAATCCCTGCCTTCCCCGGTGCAGAAGGACACGGACGTTATATCACCGGCGGACGAGGCGGTGAAATCAGGCATGTCACAAACCTCAACGACTCCGGTGCCGGCTCCTTGCGAGAGGCACTGAAAGGAAATGACGCAAAGACCATCGTATTCGATGTGAGTGGTTATATCGATCTGAAGTCTCAGTTGGATATTACCTCCAACACCACCATCGCCGGCCAGACAGCCCCCTATCCAGGTATTACCCTGCGCTACTTTACCATTTATTTCGGCAAATGCGACAATGTGATTGTGCGCTTCCTCCGTTTCCGCCGTAGTCAGGTGAAAGACGTGAACGACGGTGCCGACGCCACATGGGGACGCAAACGCAACCAGATCATGCTCGACCACTGCTCATTCAGTTGGAGTATTGACGAGGTGGCTTCGTTCTACGACAACAACAATTTCACCATGCAGTGGTGTACGGTATCTGAGAGTCTGACCAATCCCGGACACAGCAAAGGTGCCCACGGTTATGGTGGCATCTGGGGGGGTAAGCTGGCTTCTTTCCATCACAACCTCATTGCCCACGTCACCAACCGTGCTCCACGTTTCAACGGTGCACGCTATCAATGGGATGGCTATAAAACGAACATGTATTATGACCAATACCAATGGGAGAACTATGTTCAGGCAGAGAATGTTGACTTGCGTAACTGCGTGATGTACAACTACCAGTCTGGCAGTGCCTGCTATGGCGGTCCTGGAGGTGGTTATATCAACATTGTGAACAACTATTATAAGGCTGGCCCATCGAACAGTTCGAATAAGACAGTAACAAAGGTAACCGTCGGTGCAAGCGGGAATTCCACGCCAGAGGAGCTTACCGGGATGACAAGCCGCTATTTCATCAACGGCAACTATGTCACTGCCGCAGGTTCTGGAAAGGAAGCCAATTACGACTGGA
The DNA here is from genome assembly GCA_902776545.1 of uncultured Prevotellaceae bacterium. Classification (GTDB taxonomy): domain Bacteria; phylum Bacteroidota; class Bacteroidia; order Bacteroidales; family Bacteroidaceae; genus Prevotella. The sequence goes on from CACYQO010000006.1 coordinate 54,747, forward strand.
AGGGCGTAGACTATGACGGAGGAACCATACTCGTCGACGGTGAGCGATACAGCAAAGACCCGAACCACATGTATGGCAGTAACGTCACTTACGCTGAAAGAGACGGTGTGGACTATGTGAAGATCAAGCTCGACGAGCCCTGTCCTGCAGGTGATGTCACGACTCATACCGCCGAGAACACATATGAGAAAGTATTAGCCTATGGCGGTGCCTCCCTCTACCGCGATGATGTGGATTCAAGAAATATGGAGGAAGTACGTACAGGAACAGCAGTCTACACAGGTCCCGTCACCAAGAAGCCTGGACAGCTCGACTTTATCAATGATCCCGAAGGTGAACAGAGCGAGTCTTATCCCAGCTTCCCGAAACTGTCATCAGAGAACCGTGCTGCAGATTTTGACACCGACGGTGACGGCATGCCCGACGAATGGGAATCGGCCAACGGTCTTAATCCAAACGACGCGGCTGACGGCAATGCTTATACGTTAGACACCGAGAAAGGCTGGTACACAAACGTTGAGGTCTATATGAACTCCATTGTAGAAGATATCATGAAGGGAGGGAATGCCGATGCAGAGACGACTGTCAATGAATACTACCCCACTTGTGTCAAAACAGCTATCAGGCCATTGAAGTCAACCTCAAACATCCTTAAAACAGAGTACTACTCACTCGAAGGTTTTAAACTCGACGCTCCTCGGAAGGGAGTGACCATCCGTGTGGAGCGTATGACCGACGGCAGTAAGACCATTACGAAAGTATATCAATAGACATTTCAAATAAACATTAAAGAACTTATTAAATACGATTCATTATGATGAGACAATTTCAAAGAATTGCTACACTATGGCTGCTATGCCTGCTGGCTAGTCTCGCCAAGGCCCAGGATGTGACTGCCACCTGGGATTTCAAAGACAAAGCAACCCTTGCCCTATTGACTGCAGCATCTGAAAGTACTGAGCCAGACACTATCAAGGGTAATGGTATCGCTCTGATCGTTGAAGCAAACGGCAATAAAATTGAACAAGCCGCAAGTGGGATAAAAACCGATGACGGTGTTACCTTTAAGGTTCAAGTCAGGAGTAATCTCGACGTGGTAACTGTCAAAGGCGGAGAAGACTATGCCTATACGATCGGTGGTAAGACTGCCAAAAAGGCAAAAACCAACTATACTGCAAAAGATGCTGATGTGGAAAACGGTTATGTTACAATCATTAATAACGGTGGGAGCCTTTTAAGCATTAGTGTCGTTCAGAAAGAGGCACCAAAGCCTTTGGATCCACCTGCTCTTGACTCACTCATCATCAACAACACAAGATATGCTGCCGTCCAGCTTTTCAGCGATGCCTTTGAAGGCGAACTGGTTCTTGATTTTGACGAGCCGATGGTCAGTGAGAACAACCCTGTTTCCACGGTTGTCAAAACAGGTCAAGTCGATCTTATCACATATACAGGTGATGATACGAAATGTACCGTCGTAATAGAAATGAGTAATGATGACCAAACCGTCAAATACACCTTAAATATCACCCAGAAGCCAAGTGTCGTTTTAACCTATTATGACAGCGATGGCATTACTGTCTTGGGTAAGTCACGCCGGGAAATAGGAAAGGCCATTGAGCACTTTGATTTCGGTGCCGATGACGTCACGGTAGAAGAAGGTTTTAAAATGCGTGGTTGGTATCATGAACCTGAAGGCGGTTTGAAATATACTCTCGAAGAAAAAGTCGTCGAAGACATCAGCCTCTATGCAATGACTACTATCATCGAAGAAGTCAGCAACTCTGCCATATACAACTTTGATCTAACCGACATTTACTTCGATCCCAACAACCATGAGGCATTCAATCCTAAAGGAGAAGGATTCTACTGGTACGACGATGTACATGGTTGGGCTTTCAAGAATGACAATCAGATTGATTTGCTCGTAGGTCCGAGAGCAACCATCAGCCTAAAGCTCTGTTCCGAAAATGATCCTAAAGACTCTATCCTCGTCATGTCGGAAGCCGGCGACACCTTGTCCGTTCTCACTCCACATGTAAAAGAAGACGGTGACCTCGTCAACTATCTTTATGAAGGCGACAGCGATACACTTTCCCTGATCATCAAGACCAATACTGAAGTTACCATCCACAGCGTCAGAATCATGAACACTGCTGAGGCGAACTACGTCAATGTGGGTAACTGGTACATCCCCACCCCCGGCGACGGTGAGAGTTTCCTTGATGTCATTAAAATAGCCAATTCTCTGAATACCACGAAAAATGCTGAGCGAATCTATGTGTTCCTCCCTAAAGGAACTTATGATTTAGGCGATACAGTAGAAGCAACAATCAGTGCATATAATGTTTCCATCATCGGACAATCAGCTGACAGCACCACCATTGTTACTACTCCAGATTACGAAGTAGAGGGTCTCGGAACTTCTGACTTAATAAAGAACACCTCTACAAACCTCTATCTACAGGATCTGACCCTGAAGAATGCGTATGATTACTACAATGCCAACTCTCAAGGTGCTGCCGCAGTACTGAATGACCAAGGCGACCATACTATAGGCAAAAACGTCAGGATGCTCTCTCATGAAAATACGTATTATTGCATGAACAACAGGACCCAGTCTTATTGGGAAGACTGTGACATCCATGGTGTATTTGACTTCATCTGTGGAGGAGGCGACATCCGCATCCAGAACTCAACTCTCTCTCTTGAGCCCCGTTTCACTAATGGCGGCGGTACTCGTGTGATTGTGACACCTCGTACAATGACAAAGTTCGGCTATGTCTTTGACAACTGTAAAGTGATTGACCTCGCTGAGGGTAAAGGCGACTGGAGTTTCGGACGCACATGGAGCAACCAGCCTATAGCAGTCTACCTGAACACCACACTTGACGAGTTTGCTGAAAACACACTCATCTCCACTCGTTGGACTGAGGAAGGAAGGACAGGAACAGATCCCCAAGTATTCGGTGAATACAACACAATGGATATCAATGGCAATGTTATCAACCCTGAGACAAACACCATCAAGATTAAGTCAAGCTTTCAGACCATTCTCACTGCCAGCCAAGCGGCAGAGTTCTCATACAAGAAGATGTTCTCTGCCAATGCTGAAAAGAAATGGGATCCCGCGAAGCTCACCAAGCAGGTGGCTGCCCCTGCCGATGCCAAATACGACAATGGCACTATTACATGGACAGCTGTCGATGGCGCAATGATGTATGCGTTGTTCATGAACGACAAGTTCATCACATTGACAAATGAGACATCTTACAACATCGACATCAATCCAGACCGCTATCGGTTGTCCATCCGTTCTGCCAACACCATGGGTGGCTTCGGCCCTGAAGCCCATGTGGCAGGAACCACTGGCATTCTGACTGTAAAGAGAGCTATGGGTGATGATGTCATTTACAATCTCCAAGGTGTACGAGTCAAGAATCCTGGCAAGGGTATCTATATCATCAACGGCAAAAAGACCATCCTGAGATAACCCTTCTCTTCTATATATTATTAATAAGGTGTAGCTACTTCTGGCTGCACCTTTTTTTATGATTGTTGATTTCACAATTTTGTAAACGTTTACGTGTTGTTTTTAGGAAATATCTTCGTTTATTTCCCCAAAAACACGTAAATTTGCATCAAATTTTTAAATAATAACTAATTAATAACTAAGTATGCAAAGCAATTTGAAAGCGTTCCGCATCGCACTGATGATGGTACTGAGCCTTTTCTTCGGCACAGTATCTGCTCAGACGGTGACAGGAAATGTGGTCGATGAAACGGGTGAGGCCGTCATCGGCGCAACTGTAATGGAGAAAGGTACCAAGAATGCCACTGTGACGGACTTCGACGGTAACTTCACCATTAAAATGGAAAGCGGCAATGTGCTCACGATTTCATACATCGGTATGCAGTCGCAGGATGTCAATGTCGCTGGTAAATCAAGTGTCAACGTCATCCTCAAGGAAGACGCCACAACACTTCAGGACGTCGTGGTCGTGGGTTACGGTACGATGAAGAAGCAGGATCTGACAGGTTCTGTATCATCCGTGAACACTGAGCAGTTGAATGCCAAAGGTGCTCCCTCTGTGCTGGGTAATCTGCAGGGTAGCAACCCTGGTGTGAACATCACCCAGACCTCTGGTCGTGGCGGCAGCTACAGCATTGAGATCCGTGGTAAGTCATCTATTAACTCTAAGACTACACCACTCTATGTGGTCGACGGTGTGATGTGTGATGATATCGATTGGCTGAACCCGCAGGACATCGAACGTATTGATGTTCTGAAAGATGCTTCTTCTACCGCAATCTATGGTAGCCGTGCTACCGCCGGTGTTGTTATGGTTACCACCAAGGGGGGTGTGACCGTGAAGCGCGATCAGAAGCCGACCATCAGCTACGACGGTTATTATGGTTGGTCAAAGGTTGCCCGTCTGCCAGAGTTCATGAATGGGCAGCAGTTCTACAACTTCCGTTTCATGAAGTTCCTGACCTATGCTGGTAATGGTGCTACAGCAACTTCTAATTTGTCTTCACATCCCGTCTACCAGATTGGCGGCACCATCCTGGAGCAGTGTCTGCTTCGTGAGGCTGAAGGATCAGGAGCTTTCCGTATGAAGGAAATGCTTGCCAGCGGCAATACTTACGACTGGCCTGACATGGTAACCCAGAACGGTAGCCAGCAGAACCACTATCTGGCCGTCAGTGGCGGTAGTGAAGCTATCAACTACCACATGGGTGTCGGTTACAATGGTGAAGAAGGTGTCTATAAAGGCGATAAGTCGAACCATATCAATTTCAAGGGAAGTCTTGATGCTAAGATCAACAAGGTCGTGAGTGCCGGATTCAGCTTTAACGCAGCCCGCATTGAGAACGACTATGCCAACGATGAAGCCATTCAGAGTGCTTTCCGTATGAATCCCTATATGACACCGTACGATGCCAATGGCAAACTGAACGCCAAGCCCGGAAACAATGCTGCCTTACACACCAGTTCATACCAGTTCTCTGACGAACCCAATCCCCTGCTCAAGATGCAGAGCACCAAAAAAGAGCGTGAGACCTGGAGAGTATTAGGAAACTTCTACGTCAAGTTTGACATCATCAAAGGTCTGGACTTCAAGACCACCTTCTCTCCTAGCTATAATTACTATCGTGAGGGCTATTTTGAGGGTTATAAGGATGAAAACGGTAACTTCTATGATTCTGGACTGTCTCAGAACTCTGCAAGTCTGACAACCAACCGTGCTTTCTCTTGGACATGGGACAACATCCTTAACTACAACACCACTATCGCCAATGATCACAATATCGGTGTGATGCTGTTATTCTCTTCAGAGGCCAGCAATACGGAGAAGGTCAGCATGGAAGGTACTGACGTGTTGGAGCATACTGATTGGTGGAATATCGGTTCGGCAAAGAATGCCGACGGCGCAACTGCACTTGCCAGCTTCGGATCCGGCTACAGTGAAACAAGTATGATATCTTACGCTGCGCGCTTAAACTACAGCTACAAGGGAAAGTACTTGGTGACCGCCACCATCCGTCGTGATGGTAGCTCGAAGTTCACCAAGGATAACCGCTGGGGTACATTCCCCTCTGCAGCTGTTGCTTGGCGTATCTCTGAAGAACCATTCATGCAGAAATCCAGCAATTGGCTCAGCAACTTGAAACTCCGTCTTTCATACGGTGTGACTGGTAACAACACAGGTATTGGTGCCTACGATACTCAACAGACGCTCTCAAGTCCTATCACCTATCCTTTCGGTGACAAATACAGCACTGGCTATACAGCTTCAAGTATTGTGAATAAGGATCTGAAGTGGGAGACCTCAACCGAGTACAATGCCGGTATCGACTTCGGTTTCATCGGTGGCCGCATCAACGGTAGCATCGATTTCTACCAGAAGACTTCAAAGGATCTGCTCTTCCCCGTCCAGCTTCCACTCGTTTCCGGTGGTGGCACCATGGTGACCAATATCGGTTCTGTCCGCAATACCGGTATTGAGATTGCCTTGACGACTATCAATGTAGAGAATAAGGATTGGCACTGGGAAACAACCTTCACTTTCGCCCATAATAAAAATAAGGTACGCGAGATCAACGGTACAGGTGACAGAGTGCTTGGTAAAGGCCAAACGGATAACTTATTCGTTGGCTATTCTACTAACAACGTCTATGCATACGAATGGGGCGGCATCGTCTCTGACCGCGACATGACTGTTCCCGATAACGCGGCTGCCAAGAACGCAGGTCTGACACCTGGTTCTACCATCAAGGAGTATGATTACTATTATAAGGTTTATGGCCTGACTGAGGGTCAGCCTTGGATTGTAGACCAGAACGGCGATGGTAACATTGATCCGGAAGACCGCACCATTAAGAGCATGGATCCTGACTTTACTGGTAGCTTCACTTCTAACCTCAGCTGGAAGAACTGGGACTTCTCATTCTCTCTCTATGCCAAGGTAGGCTATAAAGTTTATTCTTCCTTCCTGACCAGCAACATCCTCGATTTGGGTGACCGTGGCCGTCAGAAGCTGAACATGGACTGGTACATCCCCGCTGGTACGTTGATTGACTGCGACGGTGTGAATGAGGACGGTACCTATATCAACCCGAAGTATCAGGAGACCACACACTACGGTGAGTATCCTTTCCCCAACAACGGTGGTAGCAGTAGCGGTGTAGGTCGTCAGGCCTCAGAGTGGAACGTTGCCAAAGGTGTTACCAACGCCTCTTTCCTGAAGGTGAAGAACATCACCTTAGGCTATACATTCGACAAGAGCATCCTCAACAAGTTCGGCTGCAAACATCTCCGCCTCTATGCAACGATTACCAATCCGTTCGTCTTTACGAGCTATAAAGGCTTCGATCCCGAGTGGGCAGGTGCAGGTGTGAAGCAGGATGGTCCCAGCACCATCAACTACCAGGTTGGTGCAAGCATTAAGTTCTAAGAGATTGAAGTTAAGAAGTTAATGAAGTTAATGAAGTTAAAGAAAGATATGAAAAAGAATATATATTTATCAGTGATTGCCGCCCTCTTTGCAGGTTTCACGCTGACAGCCTGCAGCGACTTCCTGGAAGCCGAGAACAAGTTTCAATACAGATCTATTCTCAAGAGGTACCGACCTCTATATACACACTCGTGGTAGGGTCGTGTCAGATTTCGACACCTATACCTTTAACACTGAGAATAGCACCATCACCAGCCTTTATGCAGATCTGTATAAGACCATCAACTTGTCAAATGGTGTCATCTACTATGCAGGTGCAGACTCACAGTTAGGCCAGGAAGCCCGCTTCCTCCGCAATTACGGCTACTACATCCTGACCCAGCATTTCGGTGCAGTTCCCTATATCACAGACTACATCAACAGCTCTGAGAAGAACTATCCCCGTACTCCACTGGACGAGGTCTATAAAGAAATGATTGTGGATCTGAATGATCTCTACAACGGTTCTTTATCTGATATCGACATTCAACGTGAAGGCCGTGCCAGCAAACAAGCTGTAGCTGCTTTGCTCGCCAAAGTATACCTTGCAGCAGGCTGGGATCTCGATACCTCATTAAGTGGTAGCGCTACCGATGGCTCTTATACAGTCAATGGCACTACTAATTTTAGCCAGGCAGCTTCTTGGGCAGAGAAGGCTATCTTGGATATTCCCCTGAATATGTCGTTTGAGGAAAAATGGTCGCCCTTTAATGAGGGCAATGCTGAGGAGATTTTCTCCATCCAGTATGAGCGCAACGGCTATCCCGGTGACATCATTAATGGTGGACATAGAATGCAGAACTGCTTCGGTGGTTACTACGGAGCCTACGATGCCAGCGGTATCAAGGGTGAAAGCTCTGAGGACTGCCAGTCGCAAAAGAGCATGTACCTCTTTGAGAAGGGCGATACCCGCTATGACGCCACCTACATGATGGTGATGTACAACTCCAAGAAGGATGCCAACGGCAAGCCAACCTGGGGAACTGAAGGTTACTATGCCTACTATAATGCATATCCTGCAGACCTTGAAAAGATGGCCATCTGTAAGGCCTATTTCCCCTATTATTATACGGAGGCAGAGGTACAGGCATGGATTGACGCTCACGAGAGTCAACTTATCGCTGACAAGGACAAGTATGCTAATGCTGACGTCCGTGTTTCTCTGCTGACTTTGCCTCAGGTTACCGTTTGGGTATATAACCAGGATGACCAAGGCAATGCCAAGTGGACCAAATCAAAAGTTGCCATTGCCGACTACAACGCCCAGACGAGTAATGGTGCTTGCGTGAAGAAGTTCGACGATGCCGCTTCCGACTTCACCAATGAGAATAACGACTATCGTAACATTGTGTTGTTCCACGTTAGTGATATGTACCTGATTGCTGCTGAGGCTTACCTGATGGCAGGACAGACAGCTCAGGCCTTAGAGAAGATTAATGCCGTCCGCGGTCGTGCCGGTCTTCCCGCCCTCGCTTCTTTCAGTGCCTACCAGCCTGAATATGCTACTACTGGCAATTTCACCATCAAAGACATCGACCTGATTCTCGATGAGCGTGCCCGTGAACTCTATGCCGAGGGACACCGCTGGATGGATCTCCGCCGCACCAAGCAGCTGGTTCGTTACAACGTGCAGTTCAGCGAGTATATCTCCGATGAGAATGCCATGAAGGGCGGAGACGGCAATATCAGATGGTATCGCCCGATTCCCACCAACGAAATCAGTGCTAACACAGGTATATCTATTGAAGACCAGAATCCTGGATATTAATATATTGAACATTGAAGATTGAACATTATGAAGAAATATATCTTTTCAGCAATAGCCGCTCTCGCACTTAGCTGCGCATTCGTAGCATGTGGCGACGATAACGATGATCCCAGCATCAACTACGATAAGACGGCAGCCCAGGGTTCTGCTGGCACATACAGCGGCACATGGACCCGTACTGGTGATGACGGCAGCGAGACATACAGCGGTTCTGTAACACTTGAAGCTGGCAGTGGAGCCAATGTGACTAACGTCACATTCTCCTGCCCAGAAACATCTCTCGACGCCACCTCGATTGCGAACGTCTGGCACGCCAACTATGGCTACCAGTTTCATAATCAGACTGCCAGTGCAGCCAATGGACTGGGTGTATCTTTCGCAGGAAGAATTGATGAGAATGGCAATATGTCAACCTCGTTCACTATCAGCCAGAAGGTCGGACGTAAGAACTATGATTTCAAATACGAGTTCATTGGCAAGAAATAAATGCTGAGATGGAGGGGTACAGTCAATCCCTGTGCCCCTTCATTTCAAGCTTCTAATGATAAAAAATCATAAAAGCTTGTTTATTTAAAAAAAAGTATTTATCTTTGCATCGGATTTAAACCCTTTATACTAATTATAAACTAAAAAATTAAATTATGAAGAAAATTTTACTTAGCGCAGCTGCAGTCTTTGCAGCCATGAGCTTGAATGCACAGGAAATCTGTACATTCAATCCAGACAATGTAATGAATCTGGATGCCGATAACGGTTCTGCACTGACTGCAGGAACCATCATCGGTGAGACAGAAAGTATTGTTGCAACAGTCGGAGCTGATGACTCCTACAAGCCCCAGGATGTTGCATCCATCATTAACGGTGCCGAGAGCAAGGGTGGCCTTCAGGGTAGCACCAATCCTAAGGATGCCGACGGTGGAACACCTTCAAGCACTTTGATCCAGCCAGCAAGCGGTGCTTACCTTCAGTTCGAGGCCAAGGCCGATGGTTTCCTCTATGTGATTCACAAGGCATCTTCAAACAAGGCTTACACCGTGTTTGAGGAAGGTTCTGCAATTGGTTACACCTTCGCTGCATTTGGCAACAAGGAGCCTCTGCCCGAGGTTTATCAGTTCACAATCGAAGGTGGTGGTGAGTATAACTACATCTCTGAGACAGACAGAACGAAGATTGATTTCGCAGAGCAGGAGTGGCTGAAAGTTAACAATCCTGAGTTCTATGAGGCTAACTGGGTAGCACAGGATGATGGTACAACCAAGTGGACCAATGTCAGTGCAAATGGTCTCGGTGTTATCAAATTCGCCGTTGCTAAGGACTGCAAGTACATTGTGAACGCCAATGGTTCTAAGATCACTGCCGGTGGTTTCGTATTCAGCAAAGAGGACAATGTTCTCATTCAGTCTGGCGATGTTGTTATCTATAAGGGTGAAGGCGCAGCAGAGCCTGTTAAGAAGGTTTACAGCGTGATTGGTACTTTGGTAGGCAACTGGGATGTTGATACCGATATGGAATTGGTTAACGGTGTATACTCTGCAACCATCGATATTGCTAATGCTGGTAGCTATGAGTACAAGATCCGTCAGGATCATGACTGGGCAATCAACTGGGGTGACAATGGTGACGGCACTGGTGTACAGGATGGTCCGAATTTCAAGGCTGAACTGCCTGCTAACAGCTCTATTACCATTACATTCGATCCCGCTACTGCAAAAATCGATGCCTTCGTAGTTGGTGGTGTTATTGACCCCGGTGAAGAAGGCGGCAGCGCTATCATTGGTGAGATTGACTGGACACAGCAGGAGGCTTTCAACAACTGGTGCTCTGGTGAGAACGGTTCTACCGCTGTTGTTGGCGCAGAGGGTCTGGAGATCAATGTTCCTGCCGCTGGTGACAACTACTGGAATTCGTCGCTAAGCATCCTGCTGGTCACCTGCAGGTGAACCTCGGAACATGGGACGACGGTGTTAGCCTCCAGAAGGACTTTGATGTAGAAGAAGCTACTGATTTCCATGAAATCGTTGTAGACTTCTCTGAGGGTTGGCCCGCAGACTGCTTCTCTAATGTTCACGTTCTGTGGCAGAGTGGTGCTCTTCCCGGCCTGAGCGTTCTGAAGTCTATCCAGATTATCGATTTGGATGCAACAGCTATCAAGACTGTGAAGGCTGGCAAGAAGTTCGAGGGTGCTATCTACAACCTCGCTGGTCAGAAGGTGAACGCTTCTTATAAGGGCGTTGTCATCAAAGACGGTAAGAAGTACATCCAGAAGTAATCCGGACAGATTAACTTCAATACGCAAATAATTGGGGGAGGCAAAAATAGCCTCCCTCTTTTGTATAAAATTCTATTGAACGACGCCTTGGTTTTATTAAACAATGCCTTTGTTTTATTAAACCATGTCGTTGATTTAACAAACATCGACGTTGTTTTAACTATACAAGGCACTTCGCTACATTATACAAGGCTCTTCATTACGTTTTACAAGGCACCTCTTATACGTTTACAAGTCACCTTTTATACATAAACTAACTTTTAAGGGATAAAGATTTAGCTAATTCAAAAATCTTTTGTATATTTGCAACATGATATTGTCAACGATCATCCTCGGAATACTGCCCTATCTCTCATCAGGAGTGATAGACACTACTAACGTGGAGACTCTGGGCCTGACGATGACAGATGACACAAAGACCATAACCATCTTCTCCCCTGACGATGAGACCCACCACTATGCCAACGGCGTAGTGATGACCGCCTTCAAGGATGAGCTCTACTGTATGTGGCAAAGTTCAAAGACCGATGAGGATGCTCCTGAGACCTGCGTGATGTATAGCAAAAGTACTGACGAAGGTGTCACATGGACGAAGCCCGAACCATTGGCAGCAGCTACGGACAGCAGTTACTGCACGTCGGGTGGATGGATTAGCACGAAGGACACACTCACAGCCTTCATCAACGTTTGGCCCAAGGGTATGCAGCCCACCAGCGGCTACACCTATTATATATATAGTACCGACGGCAGCCGTTGGAGCGAGCCTCAACCTGTCAGGATGGCAGACGGACAGGCGATGAATGGCGTGATGGAACAAGATCCCTACCCTACGGCTGACGGGCGGATTGTGGGAGCAGCCCATTTCCAACCTGGACTACACGTTGTCCCCATCTACTCTGACGACCCTTCAGGTCACAGCGGCTGGCACCGAGGACAGATGACTGTTCACGACAGAGGCAAACAGTCGCAGGAACTGGAACCGAGCCTGTATCAGCAAAGGGAAAGTACACTCGTAATGGTCTTTCGCGATCAAAGCAGTAGCTATCGGAAGATGGTCTCGCTGAGTCATGACCGCGGTGAGACGTGGACAGAACCGACAGTCACCAATATCCCTGACGCCCGAGTGAAACAGAGTGCCGGCAATCTGCCCGACGGCACAGCCTACTTGGTAGGCAACCCCACGGGAGCCAAACGTCGTTATCCCCTCGTTGCGCTCTTCAGCCACGATGGCATCTGCTTTGACAAAGTCCTATTATTGAGGGCTGGCGGCTCCGACCTTCAACCACAGCGTTATTCAGGCAAGGCAAAAACTCTCGGTTATAATTATCCAAAATCGATGGTCTATAACGGCCGTCTCTATGTGGCCTACGCCACCAACAAGGAAGATGTGGAATGTACGATAATTAACATAAAAACTAAACAATGAATATGAAGAGACTAATAACAATGCTTGGCACTGTGCTGACGGTGATGAGCCTCAATGCACAGACGCTACCCTATCAGAATCCGAACCTGTCGGCAGCACAACGGGCCGACGATCTGCTGACGAGACTGACACTCGAAGAAAAGGTCAGCCTGATGATGGACACCTCGCCCGCCATCGAGCGGCTGGACATTCCACAGTTCCAGTGGTGGAATGAAGCCCTGCACGGCATCGGCCGTAACGGCTTTGCCACCGTGTTCCCAATCACGATGGGTATGGCCGCCTCATGGGACGACGCCCTGCTGCACAAGGTGTTTACAGCCGTCAGCGACGAGGCCCGTGTAAAGGCTCAGCAGGCGAAACGTGCCGGCGACATCAAGCGCTACCAGAGTCTGTCATTCTGGACGCCGAACATCAATATCTTCCGTGATCCCCGATGGGGACGCGGCCAGGAGACCTACGGCGAGGATCCCTATCTGACGACCAAGATGGGACTGGCCGTTGTCCGAGGCCTGCAGGGCATGACCTACGACGGCCAGTGGCTGAGTTCTTCAAATACTCCAAGTAATCAGAGTACTCCGAAATATAAAAAACTCCTCGCTTGCGCCAAGCACTTCGCCGTCCATAGCGGCCCGGAATGGAACCGCCATGAGTTTAATGTCGAGAATCTGCCTGAGCGTGATCTCTGGGAGACCTATCTCCCGGCTTTCAAGACTCTGGTGCAAGAGGGCAAGGTGGCAGAGATTATGTGTGCCTACCAGCGTATCGACGGCCAGCCCTGCTGCGCTCAGACCCGCTATGAGCAGCAGATCCTACGTGACGAATGGGGTTTCGACGGACTGATTACCTCCGACTGCGGTGCCATCCGTGACTTCCTGCCCCGTTGGCATAATACAGCCAAGGACGATGCCCAAGCTTCGGCACAGGCCGTTCTGGCAGGAACCGACGTGGAGTGTGGTTCTGAATACAAGCATCTTCCGGAGGCCGTGCGCCGCGGAGACATCAAGGAGGCAGATCTCGACAAGAGTCTGCGCCGCCTGCTCATCGCCCGCATCGAACTTGGGGACCTGGACCCTGATGAGCTGAACCCCTGGACAAAGATTCCCGAAAGCGTCGTCGCCTGTGATGCCCACAAGCAGCTCGCACTCGATATGGCCCGCAAAAGCATCGTCCTCCTGAAAAACAACGGTATCCTGCCGCTTGACATTTCTCACTCCCCACTCCACACACCTCACTCCTCGATCGTTGTCATGGGTGCCAATGCCATCGACTCCATCATGCAGTGGGGCAACTACTCCGGTTTTGCCACCCGCACCATCACGGCCCTCGAAGGCATCCAGCAGATAGTCCCGCAGGCCAGATACATCAGCGGTTGCGGCCTGACGCGCAACGAGGTGTTCGAAAGCCGCTTTGCAGAACTTAAGACACCTATCGGCAGCCAAGGCATGCAGGCCACCTATTATAATAATTTAGAGATGAACGGCACGCCAGCCGCCACCATCAACCTCTCCTCCCCCATCATGCTGAGCAACGGCGGCAATACCGTCTTCGCCCCAGGAGTCAACCTCGAGAACTTCTCCGCCCGTTACGATGCCACCTTCATCCCCACAAGGGATGAGACCGTCATCTTCAACATTAATGCAGACGACAAGGTGCGCCTCATCGTCAACGGCGACACCCTTGTGAACATCTGGCAGGTGCGCAACCGCATCCAAGGCTCACAGAAGGAGATGGATGTAAAGGCAGGAGAACACTATCGCATCCAGATTGACTATGTACAGGTGAGCGACTTCGCCTTCCTCGGCTTCGACATACAGCACAAGGTGGCACCCACCCATCAGGAACTGCTCGCACAGATCGGTGATGCAGAGACCGTCATCTTCGTGGGCGGCATCTCGCCGAAACTCGAAGGCGAGGAGATGCGCGTCAACGAAGAAGGCTTCAAAGGTGGCGACCGTACAAGCATCGAACTGCCGAGGGCCCAGCGTGAAACCCTCGCCATGCTTCACAAAGCTGGCAAGAAGGTAATCTTCGTCAACTGTTCTGGCTCTGCGATGGCACTTGTGCCCGAAAAGGAGAGCTGCGACGCCATCTTGCAGGCTTGGTATGGCGGAGAACTCGGCGGACAAGCCCTTGCCGAAGTGCTCTTCGGACAATACAACCCCAGCGCCAAACTCCCCATTACCTTCTACAAGAGTACCGACGAGCTGCCCGACTTCCTTGACTACACGATGAAGAACCGCACCTATCGCTACTATACGGGCGAGGCACTCTTCCCCTTCGGCTACGGTCTGAGCTATACAACCTTCGAGATCGGCAAGCCCGTCTATCAGAATAACAAAGTACAGGTGAGTGTCATGAACTCAGGCAAGATGGCAGGTCTCGAAACTGTTCAGGTCTACCTTCGAAACCTGAATGACCCTAACGGCCCCTTAAAGACCCTCCGCGCCTATCAACAGGTCCTGTTGAATCCCGGCGAATCCAAAACTCTCAGCATCGACCTACCACGACAGAGCTTCGAGGGCTGGGACGAGCAGACGAACACCATGCGAGTGGTTCCAGGCAAGTACGAACTGATGGTTGGCAACTCCAGCGCCGACAAGGACTTAAAGAAAATACTGGTTAATATCAAATAAGAACGTAAAAGAATATGGATGCAAAGAGGATACTGAGTTTTCTGCGGCAGGTGACGGCAAACAATAATCGTCCCTGGTTCCAAGAGCATAAAGCAGAGTATGACGCCGTGAGAGCCGAGTTCGAGCGTGGCATCGCTCAGGCCATCGAACGGATTATGACTTTCGACCCTGAGATTGCCCACTTGAAAGTGAAGGACTGCACTTACCGTTTCTATCGCGACACACGGTTCTCTGCCGACAAATCACCCTACAAGAACCACATGGGTGCCTACATCGACGCCAAGGGCAAGAAGGCTTTGCGTGGCGGATACTATCTGCACATGGAACCCGACCACTGCTTAGTGGCCGTAGGCAACTACTGGCTCCCCACAAACATCCTCACCGCATGCCGTAATGAAATCATGGCGAATACCGATGCCTGGTTGAAGTGCGTGGAGAACAAGGCGTTTCAGACTTATTTCGGCAGTCCGGCTACTGGCAGCATCAAGGAACCCACGAACATCAGCAGTTGGGATCAGCCACAGGGCTTCGGACTGGAGAAACTGAAGACCTGTCCGTCAGGCTTCCCCAAGGACTGGCCCTACGTACATTATCTCCGTCTGAAGGACTATTGCGCTTGGCACGCTGTACCCGAAACGTTCTTCGAAGGCGAAGCCTGGCTTGACGAGATAGAACGTATGTTCCGTGCCGCCAAACCCATGATGGACTTTATGAACGCAGTGATTGATGATTACGAATAACGTATAAAAGAAAATCGGGGCGGATGCCCCGATTTTCTTTTTACTCAGCCGATTTCTTGGCTGAAGCCTTTTTCTTGGCAGCAGGCTTCTTCTCAGGCTTAGCGCCTTCGAGTTTCTCGAGCTTTGCCTTCAGACGGGTAATCTCCTTATCCTTCATCTCAATCTCATCGCCCTGGTTCTTGATGGTGGTGAGCAGGCTCTCTAACTCGTCGTTGTCGATGTCGAGCGGATAGAGGGCATTCACTCTGTTGATGAAGTCACCAAGGATATTCATGTAGTTGGTGAAGGCATCAAACGGTCCGCTGTAGATGCCACGATCCAGACCTACGTTAGAGGGCTTGGTAGTCATAAAGCGGAAGTTGTTCGAAGCCTGCAGATAGTCCCAGTCTTGATTAATTCGGGGATCATCAGCGATGCGCAGACGGTCTGCCACCGAGTAGAGCTTGTTGAAGGCCTCGTGCTGCATGGCATTACCGAGCCAGCAGCTGACATCACGCTCCTCATCCACCCATGACAATGTGTCAGGCACGTCAATCTGTCCGACGCTCTTGCACGACTTGCAGATCTCCGTCGGTGTCATGAAGGTGATGCCTTTCTCCTTGGCACATGCGGGCAGGGCATGGATAAAGTCGAGGATGTTGGAGCTGAGCGGCTGAGCGATACCCAGGGCAGAGAGTTCCATGAAGATATTGATGATCTGCTCCTCCTCGGGGAAGCGAGCGATGCGGTCGATGTAAGCATCGGCAAAGAGGGGATAGCCGTCCCACTCGGAGTTGTTGAAACGCAGGGAGATATCGTCTGATAGCTCTACATCGCGGAGCAACAGTTTCAGATTCGGAGCCTGGTTGCAGTTGTAAACATAGTGCGGCGACTTCCATCCGAGCACGTGCTTAGCACCTTCGGTAAGCATACCCTTGAAACCCATGGCGGCAATCTGGGCACCGATGTCATCACTGTAGATGAGCGACGAGTTGCGGGCCACCGTCGGCTTCTTGCCAAAGAGCTCCTCAATCTTCGCAGCCTGCTTCTTCACGTCGAGGGCGAAGGTCTCAGGATTAGCCAGAGATGAGAGGCCGTGGCTATAGGGCTCTGCGAGGAACTCCACGCAACCAGTCTCGTTCATCTCCTGCAGTTTGGTGATCACCTGCGGGGCGTGCATCTCCAGCTGCTCAATGCCTGTGCCGGAGAGTGAGAAGGCAACCTTGAAGTACTTGCCGTTCTCCTTGATCATATCGTGGAGGGTGTTCAGTGCCGGCATGTAACTGCGCTCGGCAATGTCGGTGATGCTGCGCTCGTTCTCGTAGTCATCGTAATAGTAATGATCGGTACCGATATCGAAGAAACGGTAGCGCTTCAGATGAATAATCTGATGTATCTCGAAATATAAACAAATCGTTTTCATAAATGTTACTATTAAATAATTACTTTTCTTTTTTGCAACGGACTTCAGGACTTAAGGACTTTCTATCAGTCCTGTTAGTCGTGTAGTCCGTTGCTAAATGTTATTCTTCCCAGCCGAGGGTGCGGCGATAGAGGGTGCGGATCCAACGGCCTACCTTCTCCCAGGTGATCTGGTC
Source organism: uncultured Prevotellaceae bacterium (assembly GCA_902776545.1). Lineage (GTDB taxonomy): Bacteria > Bacteroidota > Bacteroidia > Bacteroidales > Bacteroidaceae > Prevotella. The sequence goes on from CACYQO010000006.1 coordinate 72,158, forward strand.
TACCTCACGCTTGCCCTCCTCCTTCAGGTACTGGAAGAGCGACTCGTTGTGGCAGATCGAATAGATGGCGTCGGCCAAGGCGTGGATATCCCAGTAGTCCACCTTGATGCAGTTGTCGAGGATTTCAGCACAGCCGGACTGTTTGGAGATGATCGACGGCGTACCGCACTGCATAGCCTCCAGCGGCGAGATGCCGAAAGGCTCAGAGACGGAAGGCATCACATAGACATCTGAGTCCTTCAGGCACTCATAGACCTGCTTGCCCCGCATGAAGCCGGGGAAGTGGAAACGGTCTGCGATGCCACGCTCTGCAGCGAGATGGATCATCGCATCCATCATATCACCCGAACCAGCCATGCAGAAACGGACGTTGCGGGTACGGTGGAGCACCATCGTGGCAGCCTCAACGAAGTACTCAGGTCCCTTCTGCATCGTGATACGGCCGAGGAAGGTGACCACCTTCTCCTTACCCGTATGGTCGGGACGCGGAATGTCCTGATACTCCTGTGGCAGAGGATATACGGCATTGTGAACCGTATAGACCTTACGCGGATCCTGATGATACTGGTTGATAACCGTCTGGCGCGTCAGTTCCGATACACACATGATACAGTCGGCCCAGTCCATACCGTTCTTCTCTATCGAATAGACGGTGGGATTCACCTTACCACGAGAACGGTCGAAATCTGTGGCATGCACATGGATGCAGAGAGGTCTGCCACTCACCTGCTTGGCGTGGATGCCGGCAGGGAACGTCAGCCAGTCGTGAGCGTGGATGATATCGAACTCCTCGGTACGGGCCACCTGGCCGGCGATGATCGAGTAGTTGTTGATCTCCTCGTGCAGGTTGCCGGGATAGCCTCCCGCAAACTCCATCGCACCGAGGTCGTTCACGTTCATATAATTGAAGTCTGCATAGATATGATCACGAAGCTTGAAATAGTAGTCGGGATCCATGATGTTGCCCACACGCTGCTTCACGTAGTCATAGTCAACGTCGCGCCAGGCGATAGGCACGGCATTCATGGCGACGATACGACAGGCTACGTGAGGAGGATACTCCCATCCAAACATTAATACTTTCATCGTCGTCCCTCCTTATTTTTGATATGAATACTTATCCATCAGCTGAAGCGTACGCAGAATCTCTGCCACGTTCATGGCAAACGACATGGCACCGCGTCCGTGGAATGGCGGGTTACCGTCGAAGAGTTCACTGATCGTACCGATGGCATGATAGTCCATCTCATCCTCGTAGCCCACCAGCTGACGCTCGATGAACGAGAGGCGAGAACGCTTATAGAGTTTCAGGCAAGCCTCCATGTAGAATCCGCCGAGCCAAGGCCAGGCCGTTCCCTGATGGTAGGCATAGTCACGCTGGGTCTGCGGACCGACATAGATCGGGTTGTAACCGCCGCTCTTCGGAGAGAGCGAACGCAGACCCTTCGGGGTCAGCAACTCACGGGTACAGATATCCACCACACTCTTCATCTGCTGCTGATTCAGCGGCGAGTAGTCGAGTGCCACGGCGAAGATCATGTTCGGACGGACACTCCAGTCCATCATATTGCCGTCGACATAGTCGAGCAGATAGCCATACTCGTTGACGAAGGTCTCGACGAATGATGTCTTGACCTTGGCTGCCAGTTCCTCCAGATAGTTTACTTCCTTCTCGTCCTTCTGATCGGCAGCCATAGCGGCACAGAACTTCAAGGCGTTGTACCACAGGGCATTGAACTCCACGATATAACCGCTGCGCGGCACGACGGGACGACCGTTGGCCGTGGAGTTCATCCACGTCACAGCCTTGTCACGACCGTTGGAGTAAAGCAGTCCGTTCTCGTCGAGGCGGAGATTCGGGTGACCGCCCTTCTCGATAAACTTCACAATATCCTTCACCAGCTTACCATACTTCTTAAAACCGGCCTCAACGCCAACCTCCTTCGTGTACTGCTGGATAGCCCAGATAGCCCAGAGGGGAACATCAGGCTGCTCGATCTCATAGATCTTCACACTCAGAGGCTTACCCTCCATGAACTCACGGAGTCCCTTCTCAGCGGTCTTCATCACCAGCTCAAAATAGTCGATCTCGCCAATAGCCAGCGTCAGGCCAGGCGCAGCAATAAACGTGTCGCGGGCACGGGCCTTGAACCAAGGATAACCAGCCAGCAGATAACGCTCGTCCTTCTTGTCAATCTTCTCCATTGTGCCACTGCGGCGATCGCGGAAGTGGAACTGGTGGGCAGCCGTCACTAAGCAGTGATAGAAGTTATCACGGGGTACGCGGTCGTCCACTTCTTCGTCGAAGAGTTTCTTCAGCGACGAGGTCTTGATCTGCGAAGTAGAACCAGAGAAGATGATGCTCTCACCTTTCTTGATAGGCATCTCGAAATAGCCGGGCACGTAGAGGTCCTCATTCGAGGCATAACCACGCTCCTGCTCCTTCGGATACTCCACACCACGATACCAGTCGGGCTGGAAGATGAACTCGTTCTTCTTCGAGAACTGCATGTAAAGGTCGGGATAACCGGCATACATACAGGTCTTGATACCATTGTCCACCTGGCTGTACTCACGGCTGGCAGTAGCGTTCTCATGTGTGAACTGCCTGACGCTGCGGAAGGCCAGGAATGGACGGAAACGCAAAGTGGTAGCAGAATGGGCATCCTCCAACGTATAGCGGATGAGGATACGGTCCTCATAGTGCTGGAAGATAACCTCCTTCTTCAAAATCACACCGCCAACCCTGTACGTTGTTGTTGGTACGAGACTGGCATCAAACTCACGGATGTACTTGTGTCCGTTTGGACTGAAATTGTTGCCCTGATACTTGTGAAGTCCCAGATTGAATTCCGCTCCGTGCTGGATGACTGTACAGTCGAGTGACGACAAGAGCACATGGTTCTCATCATCAAGCTCTGGCACAGGTACAACCAGCAGACCATGATACTTGCGGGTATTGCAGTCTACGAGGGTAGAACTGCTATAAGCGCCAGACCGATTGGTCCGGAGTAATTCACGACGGAGACTTTCCTGCAAGTTAGTCATCACGGCTTTCTCTAATCGTAAATAACTCATAGTTCCTAATAGGTTTTATTATCAAATTAAGTTTTAGCATTCATTCCTCAAAGGTACGCACTTTTCTTGACATAACAAAATATTATGCCAATATTTTAACAAATATTGAGGAATGTCACTAATGGATTAAGCTGGAATCAAGAAATTAATGACTTCTTGCTCGACATTTATGCGATAGGGACCGACGGGTGTTTTCATCAACCGACCGTCGACTCCGACCATCGCATGCTTGGCATAATCCACCGTCATTTCCTTGGTGCGGAAGGGGTGGACACTACGATGATTCAGGAAGCGACCAGTCACCAACAACCAGATGCCTTCTATCAGCTGGACCATCTCCGGATGATAGACCACCGACACATCGAGCATACCGTTATAAGGCACGGCGTTGGGGGTCTGTCCGTAACCTGGCCCACTGCCGATGCAGACGGTCATCACCTTACGGTCGATCACGTCGCTGTTGATCTTCAGTTTCATCTTGTACTCCATACGGTGGAAGAGCATCACGAAGAGCGACGATATAAAAGATAAAGTACGCGAGCCAAAAAGCCGACGCGTCTGACGGCGCAGGTTCATAATATCGGCCGTCATGCCGATATTGACACAATTCAGGAAATAACGGTGACACTTCTCACCCTTAGCATTTGTATAACGGATACAGCCGAGATCCACCTGACGGATACGGCGTTTCACCAACCAGTCAACCGTCTGTGCGATATTGTCCTCATCAAACTCCCAGAAACGGGCAAAGTCATTCATCACGCCATTGGGGATGACGCCCAGCGCGATGCTTTCCCTCACCTCCTTCCCCTCCATCATCAGACAGTTCGCCGCATCGTTAAGTGCCGAGTCACCGCCCACAATGATAATAGTCTTATAACCATTGGAGATCATCATCTTCATCAGTCGTTCCACACTGTCGGAGGTCTCACTCTGTACGAAGTCGTAGTCAACTCCGCGCTCATCGAGAACCTTCTGAATTTTCTCCCAGCGCTTACGCTTGTTACTGATGCCTGTCTTGGGGCAATACAGGATACCCCACTTTGTCGTTTCTACTGCCATCTTATGATTTACGATTTTCGGATTTACAATTTACGATTTGTATGATTTGAGATACCTTTTCCTCCATTGGGAGGGTGGCGTCGATCCAATGGATCTGAAAGCCCCGGCGCTCCATGCCACGGAACCAAGTCATCTGCCGCTTGGCAAACTGGTGGATGGCAATCTCAAGTCGGGTGAACATCTCGTCGTACGTGATCTGCCCCGTCAGGTATTCGGTCACGAACTTATATTCCAGACCGTAGTAGATGAGGTCTTCGGCTGGGATGCCTTCGTCAAGCAGAGCCTTCACCTCCTCGACCATCCCTTCTTCCAAACGAGCTTTCAGTCGTCGGGTGATTTTCTCACGACGCAGTTCCCTATCGATGTCTATACCTATTATTATACTATCCACCGGAGGCAACTCCCGCCGTGGTGTCGGATGCTCTATATTATAGGTCTCAATCTCAATGGCGCGGATGGCTCGTTGACAAGAATCGACATCAGTCGTATTGTGCATATTCGAGCCAGTCTTAGCTTTGAGGTCTGTCAGCATCTGTGTCAGTTCTGCCAAAGATTTCCCTTCCAGCGAATCCCGCAAGGCCTGGTTCTGAGGCACGGGAGAGAGATGATAGCCTTTGAGCACAGCCTCGATATAAAGTCCCGTTCCGCCACAGAGGATGGGCACCGCTCCCCTACTCTGTATAGCTTCATAGGCATCGAAGAAATCCTGCTGATATTCAAACAAGTTATACTTCGCACCCGGCTCCCGAATATCTATCAGATGATAGGGTATTTGTCTACTGACTCCTGACTCCTGACTACTGACTCCTGACTCCTGACTCCTGACTACATAATCCCCCAAATCTTTTCCCGTTCCGATATCCATCCGACGATACACCTGCCGTGAGTCAGCGGAGATCACCTCTCCGCCAATCTCCGCTGCCAACCGCGCTGCAACGGGTGTCTTTCCCGAAGCCGTCGGACCCAATATCGTAATCATCTTCTGCATTACTGCCCGATGTTTGTCTTAGAGGTGAAGCCTTCACGGAGGTCAGAGATGACAATCTCCGTCAACTGATCCTTACTCAGATTCGTCTGCCCGGCCAGGCGGTTGGCCTGTGCCTGAATACTCTTCTCAAAGACATTACGGGCATAACGGGCATTACCGAAGTTACGGTCTTTCTTCTCGACGATAACATCAAAGCGAGTTCTGAGGTAGGCCTCGGCACTATCGTTGAGCGTATACTGGTTCTTCTTCATGTACATCTTGAAGATTTCTGTCAGCTCTTGTCCCGTATAGTCGGGGAAATCGATGTAACGGTTAAAGCGAGACTGCAGACCAGGGTTCGAGTCGATGAAGCGCTGCATCTCGTCCTTGTAGCCTGCGACGATCACGACCAGACGGTCACGATAGTCCTCCATACGTTTCAGGATGGTCGAGATGGCTTCCTGGCCATAGTCACTACCACCGCCATCCTTCGGCACCAGCGAATAGGCCTCATCAATGAAGAGCACCCCATCAAGGGCCTGCATAATCACAGCATCGGTTTTTGGACCTGTCTTTCCGACATACTCGCCTACAAGTCCGGCACGGTCGGTCTCCACCGTATGACCTATCTTCAGCACGCCAAGGTCTTTATAGATACGTCCGACGATACGAGCTACGGTGGTCTTACCAGTACCTGGCGATCCATAGAACACCAGGTGATACGACACCTTGGCCGTCTTTAGCCCCTGCGCCTCACGCTGCTTTTGCAGTTTTACGAAGTTCGCCAGCGAACGGACCTCCTTCTTCACAGAGCTGAGACCGATCAGTTCATCAAGTTCCTTATAGGGATCACCCTCCAACGGCTCATTCACTATGACAGAGTCTTTCTTTTCAACCTGTTCCGTCTTCTGGGTTGTCTCATCTGTCACCTCAGTACTCTCCTCGTCATCCGCAAAGAGTCCCACTATGACCAGCAGAACGCAAAAGCCGATGCTCAGACAGCCACAGCCTTTAAAAACCTTACCTATTACTTCCTTAAAGTCAGCCATAACCTTTTATCCTGTTTATGAGTTGATACGTATCGGCCACAAAGGTACGAAAAAAAAGCCGTCCGACAAAATCGGACGGCAATTATTTTAGATTATCTGTGTAATCTGGGCTTATTTAAGTTGACTTCGTCGACTCAAATACGCGACTCGGCAAACTGAAAACAAGCTTTCGTCTGCTCTCGCTGCTTATTTGAGTTCAGCGAGGTACTTAATGGTGCGAACCATCTGAGAAGTGTAAGAGTTCTCATTGTCGTACCAAGAAACAACCTGAACCTGATAGGTATCGTCGTCGATC
>CACYQO010000007.1 GCA_902776545.1 uncultured Prevotellaceae bacterium
GCCCAGGTGGCTATGGGCGCCAGCCAGGCCCAGTACTTCAACGTCATCAAGGAGGCCGAGGCCTACCACGGCCCGTCGCTCATCATCTGCTACGCACCCTGCATCAACCACGGCATCAAGATCGGTATGGGTCGCACGCAGAACGAGGAGAAGAAGGCCGTCGAGTGCGGCTACTGGCACCTCTGGCACTTCAACCCCGCCGAGGAAGAGGCCGGCAAGAACGGCTTCCACCTCGACTCGAAGGAGCCCGACTGGAGCAAGTTCCGCGACTTCATTATGGGCGAGGTGCGCTACAACTCCCTGATGAAGACCTTCCCGCAGGAGGCCGAAGAACTCTTCGTCGCCACCGAGCGCAATGCCAAACTGCGCTACGAAGGTTATAAAAAGCTTTCCGAGATGTAGTATCTTCACCATGCGGGCCGCCGTCGCGACCAAATGGCCGCAACCCCATTAGCCCCGCATCGGTAACAGCAAAGGGTGTCCCCATCGGGGATGCCCTTTCTTTTTTTGCCATTCAGGATGACGCCATTTTTTTTTAACGCCATTTTTTGTTTCATAGGTTGCAACAATATCGCAACCCTAATAACGCCATTTTTTCTTTTGTCCCGTATGCTGCGATACCATCGCAGCCAAATATTGCCCATTCACCCCATCCTGCCCATTTGCCCCAATTTTCAATTCCAACAGCCTCCCTTCTACGCCCCTTCTATGTGGGTTCTATGTGCCTTCTTTGAAACCTCCGTAAACACCACAAAACCAGCACCTTGCTTATTTTGCATAAAACCCGCTGAAAATCAACCATCTAACACTAGATAGCCCATTATCCCCACCCCGCCCAATCACCCCATCATTTTGTTCTGTAAGTTGCCATGTCATGGCAACTCACGTCATGTGTGATGAACTTCAAAATGGCTGTCCGGTGCAAAGGACTTTAGCCCCGCCCCATGAAAAAAAATCACCAATCTTCTGATAATCAACCCATTTCAATTCTCCGCAAAAATATTTTCATTTTTCATGTTACTTTTTCGTATTTTTGCGACTAATATAATAGAGAGGGGATAAAACTGTCGCACTCAAACCGCACGCAGTACCTCCCCCGAAAAAGACGACAGACGAACATATGAACCGCGCTGGACAACATCACGCTCCCAAAGCAAGGCATACCTTGTTTGCCTTGTTTAGGCCTGATGCGCTCCGCGACGACGACAACACAGAGTTCCTTGACATGCTCAACCGCAGCCAGCGCACCATCTTCCAAATCTGCCTCCACTACACCGACCGCTCCCCCGATGCAATCCGCGACCTCTACCAAGAAATTGCCTGCAACCTCTGGGAATCGTGGCCCAACTTCCGAGGCGACAGTTCCACCGACACATGGGTGCGCCGTGTGTCCCTCAATGTCGCCGTCACCGAGATACGCCGCCATGCCAAGCAACCCCGATTCGTACCCCTCGAAGACTGGATGTACGACACAATCTCCGAGGAAATAGACAAGGCACCACCCGACTACTTCCGCCTCATCTCCGCCCTCGAACCCGACGAACGTGCACTTCTCTACTTGCGACTCGAACACCTCTCCATCCGCGACATCGCCGAAACCCTCTCCACCACCGAAGCCGCCGTCAAACAACGCCTCTACCGCCTCCGCCAACACATCGACAAACTCAAACAACAATATAATTATAATGAAGAATAATTTACATGATTTACAAGATTTCGCAGGCGTCAGCGAGCAGGAGATTTTCTTCGATGACCTCCAGCCTCTCTTTGACGATCACTCCCGCCGCCTTGCCGACATCCTTGACTGCCCCGCGACCCGCCCCTCCTTCCTCAACATCTCCGATGCTCCCACATTCCGCTTCCGTATGGTCCGCGCCTGGGGCATCTTAGCCCTCCTTTGTCTCGTGGCCACCATCAGTTGGGGTATCGCCCTTTGGCACTACAATTACGACATCTACTACCGACTCTTCACCCTCTTCATCGAATTCGTCTACATCCTCATTACCGTAGAGTCCATCGCCACAACCTTCGCCATTCTTCGCCACGACCCCGCCCATGTCAGCCTCGACTGTATGCTGCAATACGCCCGCCGTTCCGGTATGCACCCACTCTATATGCCACAGAAAAAATCGCGCCTCACCGCATACATCGTCCGTCACCGCAGCCGTCGCCCGTCACTGCGCACACTATCCAATACCTTCAACTCTCAGTTCATTATTGGCAACCTGAAACGTACCGCAACTATTGGCATCGCCGCATCCTTCACCCTTGTCCTAATCGCTTGCACGACTACCGTCGGTGATGGGCATAACATTACACAAGACCATCCAGACCGTAGTGCCTCTGTAGAGAAGGCCACCATGATTATAACCAAGATATGAATACTCAAAGGCTTATATACAGGCTAACATCATGGCCAGTAACTCTGGCCATCTGTCTGTTGATAGTCTTAGGCTCTGTGGCGATTAGACTATGGCCACGTACCGTACCCTTCGAACAATGCAGCAAACTATACCAAAAATATGCTGGTCATCCTGGTCTTCAATCCGCATTCATCAAGGATTATCAAATTGATGACACCGTTCTCGTTGATGTGACCCTGATTGTTGCCACCGATTCCATTAGTTGGGATTCATTGAGAATAGATTTAGCCATCCCACAATTAGACCCGGAAGTGCAAAAACAGATTAGTGACGATGTAATATTCACAAGACAAGTCAATAAGCATGACAACTCACAAACCATAGAGGGAGACTCTCCAGATGCAGAACTGATGGCTATCTCATATAGCAAAAAAACAATCTGTGTTCTGCACGTCAAAAATGAAACAGAAAGACATGCAATATATTATCACAACTTTGATAAATCAACTCAACAAAAAAAATAATTTATGCGTAAAACATTTACCACCATTGCACTCTTTGCAGTGCTCGGAACTCTGGCCGTCAGCTGCCAGAAAGAAAACATTATTGACGAGACAAACATCGTCGCGGAAAACGACTCCGTGTACAAGGTAAGTTACACCATTGACGGCGCAACTTATCAGATTACGCTTGTCGGTGATGAGGCTTGGCACGATTTCCTGAATCGTATGTTTGCATTAGCAGAAGAAGGTCACGTGGTCACTTTCTGCGACGAGGATGCCGCCTCGCGTATTATTTCTACAAAAGAGACTGTTACCTATACCACACCCGATCACGATGAAGCCTATGCCTGGGCGGAATCAATGGGGAAGAGCGGATACACTGTGACTGTCACTTTCGACAAGGAGAAGAAAACCTACACCTGCTATGCAATCAAATAAAAGTAGGTCCCAAGTGTAACAGTTTGAGAATCGGGACTACCATTCCCAAGTAGTTCCTTTTCTCCTTCAGATGGCTCTAACAAACAGCAGTTACACCAGTAGCTAATTCCCAACGTACATCCTGAAGACGCTGGAAGTAGTTGTTTTTTGTACAGAACTGGACTCTCGTGTTATGATTAATGCAGTCAAAATCAATCATTATGAAAAAGATTAAGCTCTATATCATGTCTTTGCTGATGGTACTCCCATTGGCAATTGTCGCATCTCTGGACATCTTCTCCGAATGGCTACAATTTCGCCCCCTTGGCGATATGCTGAACACAGGAAACATCGTGGCTCTTTTCTGCATCATACTGATAATACTCGCGTTATGCTTCCACCTGGAGTTCAACAACAAGAGCAAAGATGCCTTCGATAGTCTCCCGGTCTCCATAACCACCATCGAGAATGTCAATTCCGAGTTCATCTCATTTTTCATGACACTTCTGGCTGTTCTCGCCTTCGACCTGACCTCCGTCAGGGGCGCCATTCTGTTCATCATGGTATTGATCCTGTTTGGCTGCCTTTTCGTGAAGACCGAGTTGTTCTACTCCAACCCATGCTTTGCCATTCTCAAATACCACATCTACCGTATTTCCACGCAAGAAAATACCATCCCCGAGAAGTCCATTGTCATCTGCCGCGACAAACTCAGCGAAGGTGATTACATCAGCACAATCAAACTCTCCGAACACGTATTCTTCTGCAAAAAAGCTAATTAAAAATGATTGAAACCAAAGAATTAAAAGAAAAGCTGCAAAGCATTGCCAAATTACAAGCTTCCGGAATCCAGGTCTTCTTTATCATGAAAGGTATTGAGGGCTGCATCAAGAAAGCGAATATCGCCAATGGGGCCACCGACGGACTCAAACAGGCACACATTGAAAATATTAGCCAACTGGCCTCGATGATGGAGGAGGACATTGACAGCCTTACCGTTATCAATCTGTCGGCTGCCGACGATAGAAAGTCCGCCATTTACTGCTATGACCTGGAAGACAGGCCACAATTCTTTGATGCTTTCAAAGAAATCGAAGATCATCAGTACGACGACTATTTCTCCGAAGAAAATGGACGTTTCTTCGATTTTTCCAAAGACGAACTCTCGCAGATTGACGCTTTCGTCATTCATATTGGGAATGCCGACAATTCTTTGATGATTTATCGAAAGAACTATTCTGTCAATATCTTCAAACGCGACAAGATTTTCCTTGTCAAGAAGGACGACACCCGCTTCGACACTATGAAGGATGACTTCATACGGCTGGATGCAAAGATAGACTTTCTCTATGTCAACGGCGAGGTGTACATTTACAATCTTGACGTGCTTGAACGCTTCGGCGATTTCCATCAGATTATAACCAAGGAAGCAACCACCTCGTTAGAGGAAATAGGCACGCTCGGTTTAGTATCCAATCTTGACATTCTGTCAGGTAGGGTTGATGACCTCCGCTTCGCCCGCAAACTCGCCAAGATTTCCAAAGACTCTCCCGTATTCAAAGTACCCCAAGCGGACATCATCGAATTCACCAAGAAACATCCATTCTTGAAAGACAAATTCAAATACACCGCAGATGGCAGTCAAATCGAGCTGAGCAGCAAGCTCTCGCAGGACAACTTCGTCAAATTGCTCAACGACGACTTCCTGCGTTCCGAACTGACCAAAATAGACTACGAATCCCCCGCCAAAAACCGCCTGTAACCGTCCAAATGCATTTACAACAAGCTTCCCAACCAAGATCATTTGCTATTCCCTCGAGACTTTGTAATTTGCACGTTAAATCAATTTAAACCATTTATGAGATGAAAGAGCAACAACAAAATATTCGTGATAAACGACTATATAAATATTCATCTTCAAAACGTTATCTTAAGATACACGTTCCTGATTTCGCTTTCAAACACGACGATAATAATGTTGGTAAGGACAAGTTTGTTGGACGAGAACTCCAAATCCGCAAATTATTTACTTGGTTAACAAGTGATTCAAAATCAGGTTCCTACCTCATAACGGGCTATCGTGGCATGGGTAAATCACTTTTGGTTAAACGTGTCATTGACATGATTTCACGTGAACCCAAAGCATACAAGGAAGTGATATTCCAATTGGCAATGATATTGACTCTTGCTGCATGCTTTGTGGGAATTGTCATAAAAAAAGACCAGTTTCATGACAAATGGATTGTGACTGCAATACTAGGGTCTATCGCTTTGCTTTGTATTGCCATTCTTGAGGTAAGTAAACGAATCAATGTCATCCTGTACGAATACAATGTTCGTAAAGTTCCGTTGCATCATATCTTTGATAAAGATATGATAGCAAAGGTTTGGTTAAAGAACAAAGACAGAAGAAATAGAAAATATTCCAATATTGCTATAACAGTAAATTTAGGTCAAGAAGTACTCAACGAACGTGATGTATTAAGTCTGATTGCCCATAATATTCGAGAGAAATATTATAAATTTGTTCATAACAGGCAGAATAGACCTGTCACGAATTTTATCTACATAATAGCGAGCGGTCTAATCGCTTTCTTCTTGACAAAAGAACTACTTTTTTTTGTGGCAATTGATTTGAAACATATTATAATTAAAAATATGTTTTCCATAAGTTCTTGGATTCCTGCTGCAATAAAAAGTTTAATGGTGGTATTTGATAAAATACTAACCGATGATTCTTTTGGTTATTTAGCCGTACGCTCATTAATCTATTTGTGCTTTTATTATTGGATGGTCAAGCTACTGAAAACTCTACGCAAAAAGATACCGTATTTCTCTATTCCATACAATTCTTTAGAGAAATTGGATACGCTCTGTGAGCGAGTGGCTTCATCAATGAATGAAGAAAAAGGAACTCACCCGCAATACAGTAGTAGTTTCTTTAATTTTTCTTTTGGGAAAGCTGGGAAAAGCAAATTTACGCCAATAGCAACAGTCCGTGAGTTAGAACAGGAGTTGATGGAAATAATCAACGACATCAATGGGGAAGACTGTCCAATTGGATATCAGGCGCAGTTCATCATTGTTTTTGACGAATTGGATAAGATTGCAAATGTCCACAAGAAAGGCACTTTGGAGCCAACAGAAGACGAGGAAGAATCAATACCTGCATATGAAGCATCTGTTCGGGGATTTACGGAAGCAATGCCCTATGAGCAGCGTAAACAAAACGTATTGCGTCTATTGGCGAACATGAAATTGTTCATTACTTCCGTAAAAGCCAAATGTGTTTTTATTTCTGGATACGAGCTATTTGATGCATCTCTTGCAGACCTCTCCGACCGTGAGTTTGCAATTAGCAGCATATTCAACGGCGTGTTGAATGTAACAAGTTTTTTGTCTCCAGAACGAGAAGAGACGGATGTTAGCTCGATGACAGAGGTATATTTGGCCACAATGCTTTTACCCGAATCTGTTCTTCGGGACAAACTCCATGGAAATGAAACCAATAATTTATTGTCCCAATTATTTCGGTACATAAAAAGAGAAATAAATAGCACACTTTCGAGAGTCATTTCATTCTGGCCTGTGATTGGGCCAGAGTCATATCTTAAGAAAAGAGTAAAGGACAATATCCTTACGAATGGCATTTTGAAAGACGAATTGCCGAGTTTGCGTTGGTACAACCAGTATTTGATGGAAATCCACATCCTTAACAACGAGGAGACGCTCAGTGGCGAAGAAATAAAAGAACGCGAACAGGAAATACGGCATGTCATGGAATTTCTTCGCAATTTCTGTGTTTATCTGTCTCATATAAGCAACGGTTCTCCAAAGAAAATAGCAACTTACTTTGAAAAATATGTAAGAGTTAATTATGATACAATTAAACAACTCGATTGGTATGATGAAATAGAGGTGGGGTTGCCGACAGAAGATAGTGTCCGAAAACAGTGCGTTCTTTACTTTGACATTGAGTCGCAAAAACTAATAAATTTTGTACATTATATTGCGGCTCCTGTCATGAATGCAATCACGAACGAGGTTAGCCACTATGGTGATAAACTATTGGTGTCGTCTTCATTTATCCTTGATCAAATCTACAAATATCATGGCAAGGGTTTCTCCTGGCGGAATCTGGAACAAATGCCAGAACTGTTGAATACTAACAAAAATCCAGAATTGAGAGACTCCTTGGCTTCAATTATGGAATTCTTGCTACAGACACATATTACAACTATTTCATCAAGTATATTTCAATACAAATTCCACAAGCAGATAGCGGAAGAAATATCCATGCTGTCAAAGACCTCAGAGGAAGCGGCTGCCATATTCAATTTCACACTCAACGAGTCTGAGACCGTGAAGCGTTACAATATGCGACTACTCTGGAATTATATGGCTCTTACCAACCAAACAAATGACAAAAACCAAAAAGAACGTTATTGCAGTGTTTTGGAACGTCTGCATGAAAATCAAGGTGATATTTATTTCTCGGAAGAAGACTATTACCGTGCCATCCATGAGTACCGCAGTGCATTGCAATATATTGATGATAAAGATATCTCTGCTAAAAACCTCATCCCATATCTTAAGTGTAGCCTTAAGGTCGGAATGTCGTATGAATATCGGCACACATTCGAGAATGCCTACATGGTCTATTGCCAAATCATTAACAAATTGATTCAACTTCGTTGGATGGAAGAATCTGATTATGGCCTTGACTACACCATGCGATTGACAAAAGATTGGCGCATCAAAAATACCGTTTTAGTCGATGATAGTGCTCTCAAAGGTTGGTATAGTAACGACCGCAATGAAGAGCTTAGGCGGCATTTTAAACCTGGCCTTTATGAGGACTTAAAGGATTATTCTTCTTTTAACCCCCATTTTAGCTTTGACTCCGACAAAACCATATCGAGTTTATCTAGAAATCTTACACCGGAGAAAAGCAATATGCTTCTTCAGTTGACCGCTTTTGAGGATATCAAATTTATTTATCAAGCCATCCTTGCCAAATTATTTGTTATTGAGAAGATGGAGTCCAGTGGTATCACTCAATCAAGTATTGATGCCGCAGAAGCTGAATTTGTAACATTGTATAGTACGGTTAACTATAATGAAAAGTATATATTGGCATCAGATTTTTTCAGCAAGTTGGCCAGCATACTCTACTACAAAAACGGAGTCGTGTCTGCCGAGAAATCTGAAAGCATATATACAACACTATATTTGTTCGATATAGATATACTTGCTTTAATTGATGATTATTGCTTTTATGCTAAAAGTGAAAATAGTTCAACTAACGCAATCGATATAAAAGATAATATTAGAGATTTCTTTACAGGATTTGAGACAAAAAAAATAAAGAAAATTTGGAGAGCTTATATAAAAAAGACCCTTAAGACATTTAATAAAAAACAAATAAAGGAATCATGGAAGATTGATGAAAAAAAACTCCATTCCTTTTATGGGTTGATCCCAAACGAATATAAAAAGGTAAAGGATGGCATAGATAGTCTCCTGCCTTATCTAGATTATTTAGACACTAAAGGTGTCTTTAACACTAGTTTGGGAAGATGGGGAGACATAATGGAATGTTACAAGAGAAGGTCTGCGTTAATTAAGAATGGTTGCAAATTACCATGTACAGCCTGCAAATATGCCAATCGAAGCATAGTTATTTTAATGAAACAATTATTTGGATATGATGAGAATGTCGAAATTAAAGTACTTGAAATGCTACGCTATGCTTCTCATCAGAAACTATTTGAATCACGGCCAGAAATTCTTTCTCAGCTTGCAGCATCATCCGAGCAATTGGCTGATATTATGATGTCATGTGCCTGCACCGGAAAGAATAAAAATGGAAGCATCGTTTTCAATGATAGAATCTTACCAGCAACAATAGAATTACTCTCAAACCTTATATCTAAAACAAGCGCAGATGAAAGAGATTCAATCATAAAAGAATACCAAGAAAAAAATAGTTCGAATATTAGTAGACTGGATTTGACAATTCTGTGGTATTGGTCTGCATGTAGGTACTACGATATTGCGTCAATGCACCATGAAGCTGTCCATTGTGTTTGTAGGATTGTAAATGTGATTGAGAGTTATCTGACAGTTCTTGCCTATTACAACAAAAGATATGGGATTGATAATAATATCGAAGATATTTCTCCGTCTCTTGTTATTTTACTTGAGCTACTTTTTACACAAGCATCTAGAATTGTTGGTCGACAACATGACAACTATAATTCCGTAGAGATTCATGAAATAAAATGGCTCTTACATTATGAGCATTTCGATGACATAGATCTTACCAGCCTTACTCAATTCCCTAATTTGCAATCCATTTTTATTTCTATTGTTAATAGTAAAAAAATAATATTTCAACTTAATAAACCCAGTTTCATGATTGCAAGTCGTGATGGGCAAAAAGAAGATAAAGACAAGTATCTTAGAAGGATGTATATATGGTTTAAGAAAAATCGGCATGTTCGAACATTTAAATCTGATGTGGAAATGAGCTATTTAAAATCCCAATTAAACCATTCTATTTTTATTAGTATTTTGGGTGGATATGACGTGAAACAAGAATGTATTAACAAAGGATTTAATATAGGCCTTTATTACCCTAGCTTTTATAGCCATCTCAGAGTTGTTTTAAATGAAAAACCAAATAGGGAAAAGAAAAAAATAATTGATTATTATTTTAATGAGTTTCTCGGAATAAAAGAAAAAACAATACAGGCAACATTTGATTTACTGGATTTCCTAATTTATGATTCAATTTCTTGTTTATGCAATATAATCAATATACTGCCTCCACACAACCAATTATCAACATTTTCGAACAGTTTTATTGCAAATGTTTATGAGGATCTTTGGGAATGGTCAAAATATTACAATATGATGCATGATATGTATTTGTATTACAGATATTTCTTAAATGGAGACATGTCTGGTATGGATAAGATGCTGAAGTTCTTCCCTAAAAGCGAGAGAGAAAGATATAGAAAAACTTTGTTTGAATATGCA
The DNA here is from genome assembly GCA_902776545.1 of uncultured Prevotellaceae bacterium. Lineage (GTDB taxonomy): Bacteria > Bacteroidota > Bacteroidia > Bacteroidales > Bacteroidaceae > Prevotella. The sequence goes on from CACYQO010000007.1 coordinate 10,328, forward strand.
GTCTTGTTAGAAAAGAGAGGCGTTTTATGCAAAGATAACTTTGGTTATAGGTATTCTAAATTATTTATGACTCTTCAGCATGACATTGATGATGCAACGATGCATCATATTCTCATCGACTATTCTGCAGAGATGGCAATAAAATATTATCGAGCAGCTCGTGGAATAAATAGCGAGGGTCAGGAATACAAGAATCTTATAAATAATATGTATACCCTCGATGACGATTTGCGAAACGACACGTGTCAGTCTAATTTTGCAAATGAAAGGTACTTGCTTAATAGTGGAGTTATTAATTGTAAAAGAGAGGATATGCAGAAATTGTATAGCACATCAAAATTAAATAAGATGGAGCCTTATGAAAGTAGTAGCAATATAAATAATATTGAGTTCTCCTATCCGATGTTGCAGGAACGTTATTCCGATTCACCTTACACAAATACAGAATATTAACCCCAAATTATTAAAGCCTTAGAATATGATGTCTAAATTAAACTCACTTATCCAAGAACTGAAGGAGGTGTCAGATTTACGTAAAGAATCATCATCCCTCCTTAATAAAGTTTCTGATTTACATAATGAGTATGCCGCACTTATAAAGGAAGTGTCCTGCTTGTTAGAAGGAACAAATGTAGATTCCGAAGAGAAAACATTACAGAATCAATTTGATGAGATAATAGAAAAAGTAGAAAAACTAGTAAAACAGTCTGTTGAAAAGATCAATGAGGCAAAAATAAATGAGCAAAATGCCAAAGACAAAGAAAACGAAGCGAACGAAAAAGAAAAAAAAATAATTAATAATATCACAAACTTTTCTAATCAATGCGAAACTACTGGGGACAAGGAGGAGAAAAAGTTTTGGGATAATTTGAAAGAATGTATTGAATCCTACTGGGTGAGAAGTGAGGAGTCTCAGAAAAGGGAGGTGGAGTCTATAAAGAGGAATGAGGAGTCTATAAAGAGGAATGAGGAGTCTATAAAGAGATACGAAGAAGTAAAAGGTGTTTTTGATTGCCAAAAAAATAGTAACACCTTAAAAGAACACAAGAAAAAATATTTTACAAAGAAGAGAACCCATTGCTATGGATTTTTGGGGGTGCTGACGATTATATGGTTATTTTTTGCAGGTAATTTATTTGGACTTCCATTAGGTATAGAAATTGGTTCGTCAGATACGCCAAAATCTGTGGTATTAATAGTATTGTTGTGTATTGTGCTTATATTTATTCTTTGTATTATTATCGTGTTGGCGAGAAGACTACATCGTATTAATATGGCATTGCATAGAATTGATGCATTAGTTATGAGAATGGATTTATCTACAGATAGAGACCTCGGCAAGCCTTATCGTTTGGATCGCGAATTGGAAATGATTTATCGCATTCTCGAATCATAAAGAATCAATACTCAGTTTATTATTAATTAAATAAAAACAGACTCGTGTGTATGGATAACATTTTGTTTAACAATGTAACGACTATTTTGAGTTCATTGTCATCGGTTGCAATTATTATAAGTGCATTTTTTGCCATTTACCAGTGGAGAAAGACAAAAAAACTTAATGGCGTGAAATATCTTCAGCAACTTAGAGAGAAATTGTATGATGACAAGGAAATATCAGAGGTAATATACATGTTTGACTATAACGAAAAATGGTATTCCATAGAATTCCATGAAACAAAAGAGATGCAGACAAAAGTTGACAGAACGCTATCGGTTCTTGAGCATGCCAGCTATTTGAAGATGAAAAAACACATTGACAAGAATCAATTTTTGGTCATCCAATATCAAGTGGACAGGACTCTTTGCAATTCTCAAGTTCAAGCATATTTATTCAATCTGTACCACTGGTCAAAACGGACAGGAATACCTATGCCTTTTTCCTATTTGGTTAAATATGGATTACGTGAGGGTTATCTAAGAAAAGGCTTTAGAAATGTCAACTCGCAGATTTACAAACACTATTTGAATATTTAATTCTGACGATGCGGTAGGGAAATAAATCACTACTCGCCATTATTGTCAGTCCCATCTCCATCATCTTGTATGTGAAGAACCTACAAGAAGCCGTTTCGATAACGTCAGCGGAGAACAAATAGATTGCTGCAACCCTATCTCCCTCTTCTTCTTTTTCCCGTGATGCCATCGCGCCCCCTTCGTCCATTGCCCGGGCATTCCATGCTCGCCATCCCCGTAGCTTCGTCCCGTTTGAGGACGCTGCGTCCGCCCATAAAGCGGGTTGTCCCATGCCAGCGCCTTAAGCCATAATAATGTGTGTCGCGATTCCCTCGCGATAGCCCTGTCCTGCCAACAGCAACCGTGCGCGGGGCTTTAGCCCCGCATTCCCCTCCCTTCGCCCCCCTGCTCATCCGCTTACGTCCGTCCCCAACGGCTTGCCCCATGCCAGCGCCATCATTCCCACCCCCTTTCCAGTGTGTGTCGCGGTTTCCCCGCGATCCAATCCCCATCCTGCCCAAATTGCCCATTCGTCCCATAAAAAGCCCTGTGTCCTTCGTGCTTCGTCCCGCTCCCGGACGCTTGCGTCCGCCCCCCCAACAGGTTGTCCCGCGCAAGGGGCTTTAGTCCCCAATAATGTGCATCGCGATTCAGTCGCGACACATCGCCCATCCCGCCCATTCACCCCATCCCGCCCATAAATTTTTAACATTCCCCATCCCCACCCACCCCACCCATTCACCCCACCCAAACCCTCTCCTTCATCTACTGTAAGCGGCTTTAGCCGCCATCCCTTTCCAGTGTGTGTCGCGATTCAATCGCGACAAAATTTTCATTTCCCGTGTTACTTTTTTACTGTTTTTGCAACTAATTATATAGAGGGCGACCGAAGTGGAGCCAACTCACCCAAAACAGAGGCCTCCCAGAACGGGCGGGCAACAAACATAAGATGAAAGGACAAAGAATGGGTTGATGACCTGAATGAAAGTAGACGCGCGCCAACATACTGAATTCCTGAAGATGCTCCGCCGCTGCGAGGGCACCCTGGTGAAGGTATGCCTCTACTTCACCGACCGCCGCCGCGACGACTTCCGCGACCTCTACCAGGAAATCGCCTGCACCCTCTGGGAGGCGTGGCCAACCTTCCGCGGCGAAAGCGACCTCAACACATGGGTCACCCGCATTGCCCTCAATGTCGCAGGACAGGAAATTCGCAAGCGGAAACGGCTGCCACAGTTCGTAGAACTCGACGAGTCCTTCTACGACACCCTCGCCGACGAAGCCACCGACCTACGCTACCACCGCCTCTACGACCTCATCGACCGCCTCGATGACGACGACGAACGGAAACTGCTCTTCCTCTACCTCGACCGCAAACGCCTCCGAGAAATCGCCGAGATAACAGGCACTACCGAAACCGCCGTGAAACAGAAACTCTACCGCATAAAACAAAAGTTAAACGCCCTCAAAACAGCAGAAGATGAATAATACAGACATCCCCACTAACACATTCACGCCTGCCCGACCGCAGGGAGCGGCCTTGAGCACCGCTGAAATAAATCAAATTAGCGAAAAATCACACATTGACGCATTCGAGGAAGACGATCTCTTCTCCGAACTCCAGTCCCTCTGGGACGAGCAGAGCCGCCGCGTTGAGAAGGTCCTTGCCGAGCACCCCGCCTCGCAACCCCGCGCCCTCAACTTCCGCCGTTACAAGCCCTGGCGTCGCCGTGTCATGGCCGAATGTCTCGCCCTCGCCATCCTCAATATCGCCACCGGTCTCTACACCCTTGCCTCTTTCCTCCCCGACCCCTACATCCTCATCCGCGTCACCGGCTATGTCCTCGCCTCCACCAACGCCCTCATGGCGTTCCACAGCCTCTACATCCTCCTCTCCTTCCGTCGCCACCATCCCGCCCGTGTCGCCACCTCCCGCATGTCGCGCTTCATCCGCCGCATGCACATGGAACCCCACTATGCGCCGCGTCCCGACAGACGCAGGCCGCGTGTCATCCACGTTGATTTCCGCAATGCCGTCGCCACGGCTTTCTCTTCCGCCCGACAGGTCGCCGCCGTCAGCGCCGCCGCCATGGTCGTCTTTGCCTTTGTCGCCTGCACCCCCGTGGGCGACGGACACGCCATGTCGAAGTCCGACCGTGCCGACCGCGCCGCTGCCATCGTGAATGTTGACGAAATGGTTGCTCAGTTATGAAACGCTCCTGGCTCATCACCATCCTTTTCTGCCTGCTCCTTCTGGGGGGTGGCGGAGCTGTTCTGCTTCTGCCCCAGGTCGTCCCCTTCGACCAGTGCAGCGACCTCTATAAGCAGTATGTAGCCGTGGAGGGTATAAACGCCACATATATAAAGGACTATAAAGTCAATGACACCGTCTTTGTCGATGTCACCCTTCTTGAGGCCACTGATTCTATGTGGCACACCCTTATGAAGGATTTTAATATTCCTACACCCGATTCCGATCTCCAGCAATTCATTGACGCAGGAGAAAACCTTGTTGTTACGAAACTCGTAGATAAAACCCATTATAGTAGGCCCGCCGCCCCATGTTCGTCTAATTGTGAAATCATGGCCATCTCATACACAACGCACTCCATAAGTGTTTTTCACACAGTGGATGCTGGAGAGCGTCATGCTATATTGTATTTCAACCTTGATAAATCAACAAATCAATAAAATAAAGAATTATGCGTAAAACAATCACCACCATCGCACTCTTCGCAATGCTCGGAACTCTGGCCGTCAGCTGCCAGAAAGAAAACATCATTGACGAGACCAACATTGTTGCGGAAAACGGCACCGTGTACACGGTGAGTTACGCCGTTGACGGCGTAACTCACCAGCTTACGCTTGTCGGCGACGAGGCTTGGCACGATTTTCTCAACCGTATGCTCGCTTTGGCCGAAGAAGGACACGAGGTTAGTTTCCGCAACGAGGAGGCTGCCTCGCGCGTTGTTTCTACCAAAGAGACTGTCACCTACACCACGTCCAACCACGACGATGCCTACAACTGGGCAGAGAAAATGTTAAACGACGGTTATGCGGTTACTATCCGTTATGATAAGGAAAAGAAAATCTACACCTGTTATGCGTTCAAGTAAAATGCGGGTAACCATCTTCTCGCCTATGATTGACGATATATATAACGACAATTAAAATCATAGAATATGACTGTCAAAAGAACATTATGGCTTATAGCCATGGCATTATTGTCCCTCGGAGCCCATGCCCAGCACTTCGACTGGGCAAAAGGCTACGGCTCCTCGCAGGAAGGCTGCCTGATCAAAGGCACCGTCACCGACAGCGACGGCAACCTCTACATCCTCGGCCAGTTCACCAAGGATGCCACCTGGGATGGCCAACGCATCCTCCCCATCGCACCCTACGGCTCGGGGCAGAACTCCATCAACACCCTCATCGCCAAAATCTCCCCCAGCGGCGAGATGCTCTGGAAAAAGGTCATCCACTCAAACAACAACCAGAACACACTTTCCTATGACATCAAGCCGATAGGCGACACCGCTTTTGCCTGTCTGGTGAATGTCAACCTTCCGACAAGTGGCAACTACTGCTATTTCCTTGATACATTGTTGCCGACATGGAGCGAATATCCTGTTCCTCTTACAGCAGAGACCACAACTTCTGCGTGTTTTACCACCTATTTGGTCTTCGATTTCTCGGGCAATGTTTTGGAACAACACTTCATCCAAGTATCCTACATTGACACCACAGGCAACGATTATGTGTTCCACTACTCACAACCGAATGTTCCAGACAAACTCTTTTCCTATCCACTGACCAATCCTTCTTTTGATGTCGATGCCAATGGCAACATTTACATCTGCCGCCAATCCGCAGACCACTTCGACAACATGATTTCTGTGGAGGAAGGTTCTGCCATCGGACTCAAATTCTGGGTCGACAAACAGTGCGTTGGCACCGTGTATGTCAATGACGGCGACCATCCCCGTTGGGTTCCACAAATGCTGAAATTCTCCCCGCACATGACAACCTTGACAAATAGCAGATACATTTTCCAATCGAACAACGGAACTATCTATAGCGGCGATAATCCTTATATTAAACTGGATGGTGAAGAACAATTGTTTCTCATTGGTAACTTGTCAATGAGCGGGATGAATTATGATACATTGATGATAGACTCTGCACTAAACGTGTCATTGTCACACTCCGATATTAATATCAATTGGGGCTATCTGATATGCTACAATGACAATTTATCACCGCAATATTGTGTTTCCTTGAAGGATAGCATTGTCGGTGATATTCCGCCTACAACTTCCCGAACGTTTTTCCACGACATTGATTTTGACTCAGACAGCAATATGGTTTTCATCAGTGGGTTTGCACAAAAAAACAATAATGCCACATCAAGGTACACTTATGCAAACACACTTTTGTCTATGGAACGAAATGATGCTTTCGTGCTCTCGCTAGACAAAAGCACTGGCACCTATCAATCATGTTCCGTTATTCCGTCGCTATCCTCTTCCAATCTTGGCACCTTGGAAAGCAGAGGAAACCTATCGGCCAAGAACAACCGCATACTGATACAAAACCAGTATTATGCAGGCATTCAATTTCCCAATCAGACAGTTCATGCTCAAGACAATAATCCAGGACTCTGTTTGACGATGTTCGACTACTCTGGCCTTCTTATCGCAGGCATCGACTACAACTCATTCCATCCGCAAAACCGTCCAGGCTCCATTTCAATGACAGACAGTGTCCTCTACCTGTCAAATCTGTTACGTACTGATGCAACGTTTGGTAACCTCACCGTATCTGAACAAGGATATTTCTCATGTGTAGCAAAGTATGTTGATACAGCCTTTATGCGTTGCTATGTTCGGCGGATACAGCCTGTCAGTATCTATGATGTGGAAAAACACTCATTGGTCATTTACCCTAATCCTACAACTAATTCTTTGACAATTAATAGCATTTCCGAGCCAATAACGAAAATAGCAGTATATTCTGCTTCTGGAGTTAGAGCAACCGTATCTGTTGATGGAACAATTATCAACACTTCACATTTAACGCCCGGATTATATATTCTGGAAGTCACCACAATCAATAATAAGTATCATCATAAATTTATTAAGCAATGAAAAAGCAACTACTCCTTTTACTGGTGTTATTGTTCAATATCAGCATCGTTACGGCTCAACATCCTGTCGCACTAATTGAAGACAGTACCGTTGTTCATAACCCCTGCAGTATAGTCATCACTGGCAATTTCGATTCGGAATGCATATACGATTTCAAAGACGAAATCACCGACGAGTACCCAAATCTGATGATTGCCTGCAAACACTCCACGGTCACATATACTGCCTATGCCAACACAGGCAGTGCTTCGGTCGTCGCCTACCTCTGGGTGGTGTATGGAGATATTTCTCATTCGGCCAGTGGAAACCAACTCACGGTGGATTGGGGCAACGACGAATGGGGCATGGTGATTGTTTCCGTCGTGAACTCCGAGGGTGATACTTGCACCGAGTTCAGCCGGGTGAAGCTTATCGACAACCCCACCGTTGGCTCAACCACAGTTCCGGCATATACCGTTATGCCCGACGGCCGCAAGGTAATCCGCGTCTGCAAAGGAGCATCCATTCAGTTTATCGACCAGTCATCGGCAGGCAATAGCGACATTGCAGGTTATCATTGGGAGTGTAATATGGCGAGTCCTTCTTCAACACCCAACTATCTTATCGAAGATGTCTATATGGATGACAAGGTGACGCACCGTGTCTATAATAATTGTGGTTGTTACGACGAGGAGGTAATTGAGATTGAACTGCTTGAAGGAACCAGCCTTGAATTGGAATGTTACGGCGCGGTTTGCGAGAATGCTGTTGTGACCTATCATGCCTCTGCTCCGCCGTGTAACGAGTATCATTGGTATGTGGAGGGTGGCACTATTATAGACGGACAGGGCACAAAAGACCCTGTGGTGCAATGGGACAATCCCGTGGGTGGCTATGGTGTCATAGGTCTCGATGGCGTTCTTTGTGGCGACATCGCATGCCCCACCATGATGAGCAAGAAGATTCCTGTCATCCAGAACCACCTCTCCATCGAAGGCCAGTCGGACGTGTGCATCGGCGAGGCTGTGCTGTTCACGCTGCCTCTGCTGGGCTCTACCGAATACAACTGGAGCATCACCCCTACCACTGGGGTTAATACCTATATGATGACGCAGTCCAACGAGATTCGTCTTGTGTTCAACCAGGCGAACACCTACCAGTTGCGCTGTTCCTACCGTTGCGATTTCCTCGATTGCGGCCCCTACGAAGCCGAGCCTCTGACCATCGTGGTCCGCCCCAAATTCGATATCACCGGCAACAATCAGGTGTGCGTCTCCAATGCCTGCGATTTGCAGACCTCTCCATCTGTCAATGCCTCATGGGTGGCCTACGACCTCTCCAATAGCAATCAGGTCGAGGCTTCATCCTCCGGCACTTCTTTCTCGCATACTTTCAGCCACCCTGGCCGCTTCTTGGTTACTGCCGAACATCCGTCTTATTGTGGCCCCGCCACATTTGTGTTGACGGTGAAAGATGTACCTCCCGCTCCAACCGTGGCTGACCTTGACCCCAACAACCGTCACTTCGCCTGCCCCGATCAGGGTGTCGCCTTGTCAGGCACCCCATCCGAACCCAACTATAGCTTGGTCTGGGAACCTGCCTGTTCCTCTGCTTCGCCACAACAATATAGTGGCGACAGCGTCACCATCAGTTATCAAAGTGAAGTCTGCGACATCCGTGTCTACAACTACGACCGTGTGCTGCAATGCCAATCATCCGACTATTATGTTCACCAGGTCGATGAGTTGGTGCCCGCCTCTCTGAATATACCTGCCAATATTACCGTTTGTCCTAACAGCCTCATCGTTTGGGGCGACAATGAGATTCCCGACCAGAGCAATGCGGGTATGTTGTACGAGTGGACTATACAGGACAACAAGCAGTATTGTGCCTCCGTTCAGGGAAGCCACCTGTCCAATAGTGTCACATGGGCCGTCAATAACATTGCCCCTACCACCTTCTACGTCAAACTTACCCGCACCTATTGCGGAGGCAGTGTTGACACCATTATTAATATTACTGTGAACGGCCCAATCCAACATTCTCTGAGCATAAACGGTCCCGATACAGTATGTTTGAACACAAGTGCCACTTTCATAGGTTCGGGTGGCATCGGCAGCACCTACCGCTGGGAGATAGAAAACAGTGCCTACAGTGGCAATCCTGTATCTCACACTTTCCGTCATGAGGGACTGCAGCATGTCTTGCTTTATGAGAATCCTTACACCTATTGTACCAACAAGGACTATCTGAATTCCGCGAGTCATTCGGTGATGGTCAATCCGCTTCCCATGGTACAGGGGCTCACTTACGATTCGCAGACAAACACCATTCATGTGGTCCCCTCCCCCAGTCCATCCAGTTACACATTCTCATGGGTGTTCCGAGCCAATGCGCAGTCTCCCGACATTCCTTTGATAGGAAACACTGATCACATTACCCCCTCGTCATTTGGCACTTATTCATGTACTGTTACTGACACCATAACAGGATGTGTTAAGACGGTATCCTTGTTTTATCAAAGGAACTTCCCTGGAATACAATGTGACCCAATGTCTTTGACCGGCAATTACGATTACTGTAGCCATTCCATCACACTTTCTGCGGGTCATTACAATCCGTTCGTGACCTGGCATGTCTCTGGTGGCGACTACTCAATCCATAAGTACGGAACTGGTAATCGATATGCCGATATAACCTTCAACAATATTGGCATCTATACGGTTTCCGCCACATCGGGTATCGCCAATTGCTATTCGGGAAGCCGGGTGATAACAGTCAATTTCATCCCCGAATTCTCTTTCAAGCCAGCTTGCAACAAAATTGAGATAACCAACACCTCCAAATATGCGCTTCCCGGAGAGACTGTCTATATCACCGTGACGAATAGCTGTAACAGCAATGTTGAAGTGATTTCAATGCCAGCCTCCCAAGCCTCATACACCTACACTCCAACAGGACTCTTGCTTGGTCCATGCACCTATACATTTATGCTCACCGGATATGGTACTAATGGGAATATATCCCAACCCTGCTCGTTGGCCGTGGTGACAATAGGGTCTCCTCTTTTGCCAATGGGAGTAAACCCTGTCACAATTTCTACTGCCAACCCATATTTAGCATCCAACACCTGCGACAATACTCCAATTGAACTAACTGCCACACTCGGATATACTGGAGTCATTATGTCTTCAACGTGGAGTTTTGATGATGGAAGTTCGTATCATACAGAAGGTAATTCTATATGTCATACCTTTGAATATCCTGGACAAAGTCCGTATGATGTGAATGTTACAATCGTTGACAATTATGGTTGCTCAAGAAGCACGAAAACTCCTATTACATTAACCTCACACCAAAATCCTTTCATTGGGGCAACATTAAGTCAAATGGATTATAATATGTGTCCCAACACAGTTCCTGGCATTCGGGCTGACTTTTCCAACCATGATGCAATAAATCACTATTTATGGTGGAGACACAAAGATCCCGTTCAGATTGCTGCCGGTAACCCTTATTTTACAAGCGTATCAGACAATTATTATGTTTATGTAATGAATGACAATTATTGTCAAAAAGAAGCATCCGGATTTATATCCTACCTTAATGCACCAACAGCATACATTTATGCTGAAAACTTCAATTGCTGTGTGGGAAATGAAATCACTCTTTATGGTGAGCAGGGACCCGGTAGCGACCCACTTACTTATAGTTGGACTATCACAGGACCTGGCGGATTCTCGCAAACTTCAAGCAATCCAAATGTTGTTTTCTCTGCACCTTATGCAGGAACTTTCAATGTAACTCTCACCATTACAAATACGGGGTCGACCTGCTCGTCTACCGCCACAGAAACCATCACAGTCAATACCCAGCCGCCAGCGCCGTCATTGGCCTTTGTGGGAAGCCCGTGCATCAGTGATGCACCTGTGCATCTCCAGGCCTCGGGGTTCTCTGGCGAGATGCACTGGAGCAATGGTAATACTGGTCCGGATGCCTACTATTTCACCCATGGCCTTGCATCGGCCTACTACTACGACCCCTCTGTCGGCTGCCCTTCCGAAAGTGGTACTATACGTATCCACAAACAACCCGACTTCGATGCATTGCTTACAGGCTGCTATGAGAAGTGCAAGTATTTCTTCACCTACAATCTTCCCGTCTACGGCCTTACCGATGACATGCAGTCCATCAGCTGGGAGTGGCACATGAATGGCTCCTCCATAGCCACGGGTAACGGAAACTACACCTTCTCACCCTTGCAACTTCCCCTTCTCGGTTTTGGCGATTATCAGATGTTTGTCTCTTATAGCAACAACAACTGTAATGCAGCATCGCCACTACTGAAGATTGATAGCAAGGAAACTTGCGACTGTGATAGCATCAATATCACCTATGAGAAGGAAATACGTTTGGAAGACTGCCATCTGTTTTACGACATGGTCGTTACAGTATGTAACAATTCCAGAGTAAAAAGATTCTGTTTTGACGAAATCTTTTTGGACGAAAATGCCGAAGATTTTGTAAAACTAAACCGAACTCATTTAAGACCAATTGTTATCTCTCCCATGGATTGTGATACTTTCCATATTAGTATAGAGGTTTTTTCTCTGATACCATCTGCTGTCAACTTGAAGATAATTGACGATTCCTGCTCCAATTGCGAAAAGGAGTTCAGCATTGACCTGAAGCCTGAAAAAATCGAGTGCGAAATGGAAATGCATCTTGATGATTATAGTATCATCCCGGAATTCTCAAGCAATGTCGCTGCCTATTTCAATTTCCACATGAATGTGCATCCCTGCCAGAATCTACTTGCATTCTGGACAGAGCCCCCCATGGTTGTCGATTACTGGTACGACGGGACAGACTATGTTCATGGTCTTGGTATGGTGGACTATGCCACGCTTACGCAACTTATGATGGAAGACGGTAAGGTTTGTTTCTACGCCATTACCTGTGAAGGTGATAAACTGTGTAAACTCACATACTGCATTTCTGCTCACGAAATATACGAGAGACTCCATGATATGGGTATCAATCCTAAGAACGTGACAAGTGGCGAAGGTGGCAACACTAAGCAGATGCACAACCCCGACCTTGGTAACGACACCGACCCGCGTCTGATGCCTAATCCTACCACTGGCGAGGTCAATGTCATTGGCACCACTGACGAGGTTGTCGAAGTTCTGGTAATGGACATGAATGGCCGCCAAATGGCCACCTTTGACAACACCTCCAACTTCAACATCTCCACCCTCTCCTCCGGCATCTACATTGTCCGTGTCAAGACCCATCGCGACAACACCGAAAAAGTCACCTACCTCAAACTCGTGAAAAAATAATCAAAAATGTACAAACATTTTATCCAACAATATTATTAACAAAATACAGTCTAATCATGAAAAAAACGTTTCATTTATTCATCATGGCCATGCTATTGATTGGCTCTGGAAATGTGTTGCATGCGCAACCGACACAGGTATCGGCGTTAGATGGCCGGGCAACACCGAAAAACGCATTGTCAAGACAATACACTGACGAAGAGTGCATCTATTACTTTGATGATGGAACAGACCATTATTTTGTGCTACAGAACGTCGGAGATCCCGACAACGCAATCATAGCATCTTTCCCCTCGTTTCTGGAAGTACATGATTTTGAAATCAACCAAGACATTATCTATTTCTGCGGCAAATTCCCAAATGGAGGAAACCCCTATGGAATAGTTGGTTTCATAAAGGTGCATGATCTTTTTTTCTACAATGGACCATACAACATGAGTATCGTCAACAATCTCTACTTTGGGACTATTTACTCCAATACGCACATGACCTCGTGCGATAGAATGGATTTATTCGAAGACAACACTGGGATTGTACACATGGCCATTGTAGGAGAGTTGGCTCATAGCCCAAGCTATTATGAATTAAGGCGTACTTTCGCCGACATCTGGTTTGACGGCTATGGTTGGACTGGGAATGTCATGTATCATAAAGACGACCTATACAAACCCACCGACATCACCTGCACAGACAACGCGGTTGTCGTCAGTGCTTATGACGAACTTCACAGAGGTGCCATATTACTCGTTTATAAAAAAGCCGCCCATTTCCCCTGCTTGCCCTTTTACTCGTATGCAATCAAAATAGACGATCCTACACTGATTGAAGACAATGTACTTATAGAAAGGCTCAGAGAGGATGATGTGGTAGTAACAAACCTCTTCAAAGATCCTGCAACAGGAGATTATGGTACCGCGTTACACTATGTCCAAGACGTTACCTCTCTGCCAAGCACCGGCAATTTCCAGAGTTATCATATTATTCACGGAATGCCCTATGCACCTCAAATAGACTTTAGATACAACAAGGAGGAAGACAGGCTTCTTCTACTTCACGACATCGACTATCCACAACTGGGATTATCCACACAGACATTTTTCTCTTTCGATGGATACAACCTCCCCTCTTTGACTATGGAAGCGTGGTTCAGACCTGACATGGACATTAAAATGATGTCAATAGACAACCGACAAATATATTCGCGACTTACTATTGGCGGAATCTTTAATCCAACAGCAGAACCGTTAATGGTTTTGAAAGACTCTCCGACTCAAGGCTGCTACGATTTCATCCATGACAGCTATATTCCTCTGCTTCCCAATTTCTACCCGGGCACAATGGATGAGCCTTATATGGATTATTATAACTCAAATATAAACATATACCCTTATACTCAGGAAAATCCAATTATAAGATATTGTGAATAAAAAAAGAATAGAATCATGAAAAAAATATTGTTTATTATTTCCTTTATCGCTGCAACAAGTAGCACTATAGCCCAGAGCGGCTATTATCACCAAGTCGGCGACACTGTGCGCGGCAAGTGTCCGATATACCACTACGAAAACGGCTGGTGGCCCACCCTCAACGCAACGGGCCACACCGACAGCTTAATCGGCACCATCGGAACCTTCGGCTACATGAAACACACCACCAATACTCCGCTGAAAGTAATTGGCATAGCCTCGACCTGGGCTCGACTTGACAGAACGACTATGCAAGAGGATTTGGACGACTCCATCGACGGCTCATTGTACTATGTACTGCTCGATGCTACCGCCAGCGGACCGGTGGAACTGACACGCGTCTGCTGGACAGATGATTATTCGACCCACCCCACACGCTACATGGAGTTGCCTAGAAGAGGTGGGGAATCTTGCGATATAATGCAAGACTACACAGCCATCGTCCCGTTGCGCGAATACTATTTCGACAGCGCCATCACCGTCACCGACTCGTTCTATCTGGGATGTGTCGTTCCGGACATCGATGCCAGCGGTCCCAATGCTTTCACCATCTTCACTTATATAGCGTCACACATGTGGGACTACTGCTCCTATAGTTCCGCGGAAGCCAACGGAACATATAAGGAATGTGCAATAGACCTACCTGAGTTCACATATTACGACTCCTCAGCACTCGACAACAACTGGCATCACTTCACACACAAGAGATTCCAACTGATTTTCCCTATCATCGAACTGGATACCTTCTGTGTCACGCCCGAAGAGCCTCAGGTCGCTTACCGGGACAGCCTCACGGTGAGGGTGGAATGGGTGGACAACAGCAATATTAGTTGGGAAGTGTCGCGCACAGCGCCGAACGGCGACCCGGATGCGGGCTTGATTACCCCGACAACGGTGCCCTACATTGAATACACCGACATCAACAATGACAGCATCTACCACGTCTATGTGCGCGGCTACTGCGAGACGGGTATTTGGTCGGGCTGGAGCGACTGGAGCACACCCTGCGTCATCGACTCCATCCCCACTCCTCCGGCACCCCCAGCAGGTATCACCTCCATCGAGACTGCCGAACTCACGATCTCCCCAAATCCCACCGATGGCACAGTACAGATTCTGGGACTACAGGGCGAACTGACGGATATTGAAGTTTTGGATATGACAGGACGATTGCTGAAAACTTTTGAAAAAGCCTCCACTTTTAACATCTCCACCCTCTCCTCCGGCATCTACATTGTCCGCGTCAAGACCCATCGCGACAACACCGAAAAAGTCACATACCTCAAACTCGTCAAAAAATAATCAAAAGCGAAGTGGATAGGAATTGCTCTTTCAAACAATTCCTATCCATTCTCATTGTATTCATTAACAAAAAATACTCCAAATGAAAAAAACAAGAACAATAAAAGTTTTCCTACCATTCTTTTTGACAGCCTTAGTTTGCTCAATGACAGCCTGTAATAAAGAGAAAGAAAATCCATGTGTATGGAAATGTCAAGGGAATGATTATTCAATAACCCTCACTAAAATTAATGATAATACTTTGAAGAGTAATGTAATCAATGAGTCTCAGTACCTGCTCTTTTTTCAGAACGGTTATACTTATCACTTTATGCCATGTAATGAAATGGCCTCTTATGATACATCGGAAACATGCATTTTATTTGATATGTATTGGAGTATCTATGGCGATACTCTAAAAGATGGGAATAGTCTTTTTTTTGTAAAAGAAATTAATGACTCAACAATCCAATTAACATTTTGTGGCGCAGAGCCCAATTCGCCCGACCCATTTTTAAACGAATATTTATTTATCAAGCAATAGAAACTATATGAAAACGATAAAGTTTTTTATGGTGGTAGTAATAGTCTTTCAGTCAGCATCTAATATATTCGCGCAAAAAACATTCATTTATGATGAATCAGGAAAGAAGCATTATCTATTTGAAACAAACAAAAAGGTTGTTTCTCTATACCAAGTAAACGATACTAATATTTCCTTTGACATTTGGAAGGACGTGTCTTATTTGGACAAAAATGCCATTTTATTAACAAATAATATGCTAATTGCAGAAGTTGAGGATAAGCAATTGAATACTATTACAGAAAAATATGGTTCTCTATTTGAATATACACCCTTGCTGTTGACTGATGATGGTGAGATGTATTGGACAACCAATCAAATTATCATAAAAAGAAAGCCTGGCAATAATGTTAAAGAACTATTGCGAAACATAAATGTTGAATATACTAGTATTGAACAGCTTGGTTCCGATTCATTAGTGTCATTAATAGAACTGCCAGATAACACAAACGTTATCGAAGTATCAAATTTACTTTTTGAAAACGGAAATGTCGAGTTTGCTCAACCAAACTGGGCGATGTATGTTGATGCTCCTAACAATCCTCTTTTTGACTATCAATGGAATCTTTTTGATATAAATAATGGCTATGATATTAATGTCGTTAATGCATGGTCAATTTCGTCAGGAGAGAACATCAAAGTTGCAGTTTTGGATGAAGGCGTTGAATTAACACACCCTGATTTGATTAATAATATTATCATTGGTTATGATGCAACAGAAGGAGAAACTATTGGTACAAATGGAGGTAACAAGCCCAATGACAATCATGGTACAGGATGTGCGGGAATCATAGCAGCCACAGATAATAATATTGGCCTGAAAGGAATTGCGTATAATTCTAAGATTTTACCCGTTAGGATAGCATACAAAAACCCCAATAATAACAAATGGGTTTCTAAAACTTCATGGAAAGTTAAAGGGATTTCGTACGCGTGGGATACCGCTCGTGTTGATGTGTTAAGCAACTCATGGACATACAGCTCCGGATATAATTCCTCCGTTAACAACGAAATAGAAAAAGCTGCAACATACGGTAGAAATGGGTTGGGGTGTGTTGTGATTTTTTCTACAGGGAATAATGATAGTAATGGTATAAAATCGCCCTCAAACCTAAATTCGGTCATTGCAGTTGGGGCAATTTCATATTGTGGTTTGAGGAAGAGTCCTTACTCATGTGATGATGGAGAGAATTGGGGAAGTAACTATGGCACCGGATTAAGCGTTGTTGCACCAGGTGTCAGAATCCCAACCACAGCGCTCAATGGAGGATATACGGTATCCTTTAATGGTACATCTGCAGCTTGCCCTCATGTTGCTGGTATTGCAGCACTTATTTTGTCTAAAAAACCGCTCCTCACAGGTCCGCAGGTTAAATCCATTATTGAGTTAACTGCACGAAAAATCCATGATAATGATCCTTATTATTACTCAAACCATTATCTTCACCCTCATGGTAGATGGAATTTACAAATGGGATATGGGCTTGTTGACGCATACCAAGCATTATTGATGGCAGACGTACTATATCCTTCTGCGGATATATACATGCGGGATAATCCCAATGACATAGGTTCAGAACCCAACATCTCGACTTCTGTGTGGTCAAACACTCCTGATATTTGGATTACGGATATGAATGGGAATGTTGTTACATCCCCCAAATGTGGCAAAAAATACTGGGTGCACTACCTTGTTACTAACAAAAACAACATTCCATCCAACAACACCACGCTTAACTTACGTTGGACCATAGCAAGTAGTGCCCCCACATGGAGAAATAATTGGTATTCAGCCGGAACATTATGTGGGAAACCTAAATGCGGTACTATTGCGTCATCAATCAATCTTGGGAATATACCTGCGTATGGAACTAAAGAAGATTCTGTCTTATGGACGGCTCCCCTTTTCGAATCAATGACGTGCCTTGCCATGCCGGGAAAAACCTGGAATCTTGCCATCTGTGGTGTGCTTGATGATGGTAATCTTACATCGGGTTTAAACAATACCAATTTGAGCATGGATGTTTTTACGAGTCAAAACAATAATGTCGTATGGAAAAACTTTTCATTGATTAATGCTATTGATGAAGTTTATATGGCAATTGCTGAGGATCCCTTCCTCGGAGGACACCATTTCGACTTTTTATTTGTGCCAAGCAATTCAAAAGATGGAGAATTACTATCTCAACACATAAATATATATATTAAATTGTCAGATGAATTTTTTGAAGCGTGGCAAAAAGGTGGCATGAAAGGTGAAGGCATTGAAATAATGGATGAACACACCATAAAAATCAATACTCCTAAAGCAAGGTTGGGTAATATATTTTTTGAAAACGAGGTGGATTATCCATTCGCTATTTATGTCGATTATACGAGTTATGCTATGTTAGATGCGCCCGTAGAATGGAAGATGACTCAATTATGCTATGAAACAGACGAGGTCGATTCTGTCGTTAGTTCGACGGTTCTTTACATTGATTTGAATGAACCCAAAAGGATTGATGTGAGGGCAAATGAAAACACCATGGCTTTAGCTGGTGACATTGTTGGATTTACAGCAGAGAGTGGAGAAGTGGATGCCGTTTTTATATGGTACAATACTGTTGGTGATACTATTGGAATAGATGATGCTGTCTCCATCACTTCGACCGTCAGTCAGCAAATTTACCTTGAAGGATATTCGCCAAGTGTGGGTGCATATGGCTACGACACCGTGACGGTCACTGTACGCCGTGCTGCCATTACTGCACTCACTCCCAATCCCGCCAATAACCAGACTGTGGTCAGCTACCGTTTGGCCTCCGATGTTACCAGTGCGTCTATCGTCATTGCCAATGCCACAGGGCAAGTGCTATACTCCGCACCTCTTGATGTAACACAGACAGCCCACACGGTTAATCTACAGGCAATCCCAACAGGACAATACACCGTCCGCATCGAGTCCCAAGGCTCACCCCTCGACTCCAAAACTCTCATCGTCTACTGACCCTACAATTATTCTTCAATAACACCTACAGCCACGGCAGGCACTCATCGCGCCTGCCGTGGCTTTCTTTTTCTGGTCTTGCTGGCGATTCGATGCATAATATGAATTTTCCCTTGATTCTAATTCCGGCCCTCGGGCCTATTGTTTCATTTAAATTTTCATTATTATGCATTACCAATCAAAACAAGACCTTGCCATGGCCTACTTCCCCGACAACAGCAAGGAAACCGCAAGCAAACGCTTCGCCCACGAAATCCATTCCAACAAACCCCTCCTCGCCGCCCTCCAAGCCACCGGCTACTCCCGCCCCCGCAAAATCCTCTCCCCCAAACAACTCCAAATCATCTACTCCTTTTTAGGCGAGCCATAAACATTAAAAACATCGAGGGCGAGATTAACCATCTCGCCCTCGGTTTCTAGATCTCACACCCAAACACATACCCTCTAAAATATGTCTATCATTTCATTCTTTCTCGTTTTTGCACAATTAATGACAATTGAAAGTTGAACCCAAATGCCCATTAAATCATTTCATTGCACAATTTTTTCTCATTTCCATCGTTATTAAAGAAAATAAAAATAATATCATTAACAGCGGTCATAATGTATAAAAAACCCATATACCAATTAAAACAGGATTACTTATCTCTGTTCAAATCCAACTCTTTGGCAAAAGCTATAAATGAATTGAAAAGCTTGGGCAATGTGTTGGAGATGAGAAATGTCGTTGACTGTATTAAAAGTGTATATGGGAAACTTCCTAAAGATATTGAAGGTGTCTTATATCCGAAGACTTTGAGTGAATTAAGTCACATTTCGTCAAAATTCTACAAACCGATTTCGTCCATTTCTGAGATTAACTGGTTTATATCATATACTCGTGGTAATTGGCCTCAATTACGTTGGTTTGCCGAAAAGAAAGTTGAGTACGAACAATCATTTTTACTGGGTCAATTTCATAACTGCCATACGGTATTAGATGAAATAAAAGACAGATTAGGCATTTCACTTTGGCTATATGAGCAGAACTGTGTCCTACTGGAATATGAAGGACGGAGTAGAGATAGCATGAATTTAATTTCAGATGTGTTGAAATCCTGTGGTGATAATAACAATTATATCCCATGGTTGGCTTATTATTTATTTGAGCGAAGTTCACGCAAATTATCTCCATTTAAGTTTGACGAAGATCTCAATGCGCTATATAAAAAGAATAAGACAGATCTTCATGAAGATTATTACAAATACATTCTATTTCGACTAAATTACTATAATCGTCCGAACGATATGGACTTCTCGCTTCCTGTCATGTTCGAATCAATATCGTCCCTAGTGGATAGATATCTTATAGTAATCTCCGTAATTAAAGCAAGTCTTGTTCATAATATTAACGATGATATAATTGTCTCAAGAGGGCTGTATTTATATAAAAAAACAAATGACAAATCTCTAATTCCAATAATAGCCTTGAATAAAGAAAAAATGAGCAGCAATTACTATAATGCACATTATATGGAAATTGTTGATAGCTTTTATCAAGGATACTATGAGAAATGTAGGGACTTGTCGAAATCATATTTAATGGAAGATGCATCATGTTTTGATGCCTGTATTTATTACTGTCGCTCACTTATCTATTTATCACAACAATTCGAAATTCCTTATAGAGAAACAAGAGGGGCCCCAATAAATGAATTGGCATTGAAGGTATATAATGTTTTGACATATAAAGACGCTCAAGATAGCTTATACTCTCTTTACCAAATCAATAAAAATCTGTCTTCATTTTACATATCGGCAGATCTGGATTATTTCTATAAAGTTGAACAAAATGAACCTGTAAATAAGAATCAAAAATTCTTAAACATTAACCATTTTGACCCCGAGTTTAGTGGAATTTGGAGTAACGAGGAAGATGCTTATGCTTACATAAACAGTTCGTCTGTTTTTTTTAAATCTTCTACAGCTTGTAAGGTTTGGTTAAAAAGCGTTCGCCATGAGTATATTGATGACGCTTCTTTGCCAGAACATATTATCGGACCAGTAAATATTGAATATTTTTTTAGAAACAAAACTTACGATAAGTCATATTCCTATTCAGAGAAATTATATTTAAGTGCTCCTGACTGTGTTCCCATTCGACAAATAGCTGTTGCAAAAATGGTTGAGTGTTTGGCCTGCCAAAATGAATACCAAAAAGCGATAAGTTTATATGTGAATTATTTTCTTAAAGATATTCCATCTGTCGTCAAGGTTGATACTCAATGTATAATCCAACATTTGCAAGATAATTTATATGAAGGAGTCCGGCGTAACATTGATCTTGTTATTTTTGTAGCACTTGCTTGCAAGGAAATCGTCGACAAAAGTTATATTCTTTTAGAATTTTGCGAGTTAAAAGGTGTCAAAAAGCCTTCAGAATTGATAGATATTTTGGATCCTCAAATATGTGGAATAGATAAACTCGAACTTTTTTATTCGCTTCTTGACGATGATGAGATTCTAAAAAACTATTCAATTATCGAAAGCTATGAAGAACGTTTGAATGAACGGAAAAAAATACTCCAGTATATTATTTCCTTCAGTTCTCCACGCAAGGAGACATATCAAGTAGCATTAAAGAAAATTGAAGATGCTCTTTTGGTATATAATTTTTCTCACAATTTAGATGAAAGTAAGATATATGCAAATGAAGAGGCAATAATTAGCTATAAATTATCGGAGTTAGGTGGTAAATATGGCAGATACAGGATGCTGGTGGATACAGTTATTCAACACAAAGAGGATATTTATTTTGTAGATGTCGGTAATACTTCTCTTTTTGATGACCAAAATTATGAAGAAGAATCAAAAACTGATGTGGCAATAAGTAGTAATGGCTTATATGATATTTTTCATAGCCTTTATCTTGATATTAAAGAACAATTTCTATATAGTGACTACGGGCTTGTTGCATATCTTAGTACTCGTGTGAGACATGGGGAACTGGAAAGCGCTTTAAGACCAGAATTGGCTAAGCGACATTTGATACTTTCAACATTGGATAATATATATCAAGAAGATACTTATTGGAAGAATACATATAGCCTTGGCCCTGATGAAAGTAATGTTATTCTATCTGCTCTTCAGAAATTCTCTAAAGAATTTGATACCGCTGTAACATCTTTGATAAAGCAGAATCTGCAAATTTATGACAAAGAAAACAAGCCAAATGGTTTGTTCAATTATGAGGTAAGTGATAAAGAATCGGCATTGAAGGCAGTAGAATTCGGTCTAGAATTAAAAGCGGGAACTGATAGTAAGGATGCATTTTGTCATCTAATGATAAACTGGTTATGGGAAAAAACGGAAGAAAGCCTATCTGTTATTCGTTCGATGGTTGATACCGAATTTAAGGCTCATATTTCGCAATTGATTGAGGAATTAAAAACCGCTTTAAGAGAAGGGTTGCCAGAAGGACATGCAAGAAATGATATGCTTTCTGAATTACGTGCTGCATCAGAAGCTATTAGCACAAAGATTCAGAAGATATCCAAATGGTTTAATGTGTCTCACTCCAAATTGGAGAATGTTGACTTCAGTGCTGTTTCAATGCAGATTTTCAACTCTGTCAAGCAATCACATACAAACTGCCAAACAAATGATGTTTTGAATATTATCGGCGATAGTTTCCTGATTCGCTCTGACTATGTTATTCATTATGCCGACATCCTTAGAAACATTTTAACCAACATTTTCGTTCATGGTGTAGACTCTACTGATGGGTTCCGGCATATGAAACTTGATATTAATATTAATTCTGATGAAGTAAGAATGTCGTTTGAAAACTTTATCGATTCTGATGCCGATGAATTAAACCATTTGTTTGACGAAAAATTAAATAATTGTGGTTTTGCTTATTTTGAAGGAGGCAGCGGAATAGCAAAAGTAAATAAAATTCTCAAACAAGATTTGAATTGTAAAGAAAATGAAATATTAATGCATGCCGAAAAAAACATCTGTTATACCAATGTTGTGATTAAACTTGCAAATTTCAAGGTGTCATGAGAAAAGTGCTAATAATTGAAGATAATGAAACGAAGCTAGAACGTATTATGGATTTGTGTTCTACAGAATTTCCATCGTATAACTTGGTTGATAAACGATCCTATAATTCTGCACAACAAGAAGTCCTATTCCATGGTAATGAATATGACCTTATTTTATTGGATGTAAGCATGAATACATATGAAATTTCAATAGATGATAATGGAGAGCAGGAGCCTTTAGCTGGTTCGAAAATTTTGAGATTTATGAAACTACGGAAAATAAATACCCCTGTCATTGTTGTCACAATGTATGAAAGTTTCGTTGATGGTGTTAAAATCAAGGCATTAGACAGCAGGTTCAAGACACAATATAACAATATATACAAAGGTTACATATATTACAATGTGAAGACAGAAGACTGGAAAGTTAAATTAATTACCATGATAAAATCATTAGGCCTATGATAAGCATACTAATTATGGACGATAATGCCGAGAAAATTTCTCGCATTAAAAAAGTCTTGACAGAACGATGTCAGGTGAATGAAGAATCAATTGATATTGCAGGCTCCTTGAATAGTGGCCGACAAAAACTGACCAAGTTCTTCTATGATCTGCTAATTTTGGATTTGATTCTTCCTGTAAGCGATGGCGATTCCGTTGAACCAGGACGAAGCGAGGATTTTATAAACGAACTTCATAGAATTGGAAGATACAAGAGACCTGTATATATTATCGGACTTTCAGAGTATAAAGACAAGGTCGAACAAAATGCTAATAAATTCGAGGACAAGCTGTGGAAATTGATTCATTATGATTTAAAAAAGGAGGAATGGGAGGTTGTATTACAGAATGCGGTCGATTCAATTCAGTCCACAAAAGAACAATTGCTCAATTCAATAAAGAATAAAGATAAGTATGATGTTGGGATAATATGTGCATTGTCTGAAGAATTTGAGAAGATGAAGGAAGCCTCCAATTTAGAGTGGGGGAAAAAAGACGTAGAAAATGTAAATATAGATTTCTATACGGCTGAATTGAGAACGGAAATGGGTAATACCCTAAAGATTATTGCAGTCCGAAATAATATTCCTGGCATGCAAGCAGTTTCTTCTACGGCATCTGTTATGTACTCTTTATTTGATATAGAAACAATTTTTATGACAGGAATATGTGCTGGTTTTAAGAGGAAAGATGATGATATGGACTTTGGTGATATTTTTATTGCTGAGTCAGAATACGATTATGGTAGTGGCAAACTTACCTCCAAAGGCAATGAAACAGTATTGATGCCTGAGCCTAAGCAACTCACATGCAATTTTGATCTTCAAGGCAAGATGAACTCTTTTATTGAAGAGTGCCACAAAGAGCAGGAGTTGCCAAAAGTATTGAAAAGGTATCGGCTTGACCTAATCGACCGAACACCAAAAGTGTACTTCAACTCTGGGGCATGCGGCTCCTATGTGGTCGGAGATTATGGATTTATGCAGTCCTTGATGGAAAAACATGACAGAAAACTTCGTGGTTTAGACATGGAAGGGTATGGCCTTTACATGGCAGCACATATTCTTGGGAAAAAAGCTTTAATGATTAAGTGTGTTTCTGATTATGCCGATTGCGAGAAAGATGATAGATATCATGCGATGTGTGCATTCTCTAGTGCATGGTTTCTTTTTGAATTTCTCAAGTATACATATTGATTTAAGCTCCCCATACAAATAATCTTCATGTTTTTATAACCTAGTATGACATACAATATTGAAACACTACTATCTACCCACGAGGGCCAAACTTTCGATAGAAAGAGTGCTCGCATCGACCCTAAAGGGTTGGCCGTTGTTCTTGTGGCAATGGCCAATGCCGACGGTGGGCGTGTGGCTATTGGTATTGAGGACGACGGTACGATAACGGGTATCGACCGTTATATTGAAAATGTTAATGACCTCTTGTGCGTCCCGATGGATTATTGTGTTCCGAGAATCAATGTACACCCGGAATATATCAATTGCATAAACAACAACGGAGATGCCGACCATGTTCTGCTTCTCAATGTAGAACATAGTAATCGGCTTCATGCCACATCTGCCGACGAAGCCTATCTACGTGTTGGCGACAAATCGCACAAGTTGGGCTTTGAGGAACGCATGCAGCTGATGTTCGCAAAGGGTGTGTGCTATTTTGAGGACGAGCCTGTCGCCAAAGCAGGAATAGAAGATCTCGACCTGAAATGTG
Source organism: uncultured Prevotellaceae bacterium (assembly GCA_902776545.1). Taxonomy (GTDB): domain Bacteria; phylum Bacteroidota; class Bacteroidia; order Bacteroidales; family Bacteroidaceae; genus Prevotella. The sequence goes on from CACYQO010000007.1 coordinate 35,334, forward strand.
TCGAGGAATATTGTGCGAGGATTGGCTACGGTCGTGACGCTCTGACCTACCTGCGTTCCAACAAAAACTTTATCACCGAGAAAGACGGTAAAGAATATGTAAGTGGCGCCGCCATCCTTTTGTTTGGCATAGCACCCCAACGATGGTTTCCGAGAGCGCGTGTGCGTGTCGTCTGCTATGACGGAACACAAGAGTTGACCGGCGCACAAATGAATGTGGTGAAGGATGAGATGTTTGAAGGACGTATCATCGATATGACACGCGACGCACTCGCTTTCGTAAAAACCCAAATCCGCGAACATACATTTTTAGGTGAAGGTGCTGTTTTCCGTACTGTTCCTGACTATCCAGAGTTTTGTTGGACTGAGCTTGTTGTTAATGCCATCGCCCACCGCGACTACTCTATCTTCGGAACTGACATACAGGTCAAGATTTTCTCCGACCGTCTCACCGTCGAGAGTCCAGGCATACTTCCCGGCATGGTGAGGATTGGCAATTTGCGCACCACTCACTTTTCTCGCAACCCAAAGATTGCACAGATGCTTCATGAGTATGAGTATGTACGAGAGTTCGGAGAAGGAATAGACCGCATCTACAGAGAGATGGCAGAAGTCGGACAACCCGCCCCGGAGTTCAAACAATACGACTTCATGCTTCGTGCCACCATCAAGAAGGCTGTCGCCCAAGATGTCCTCCAAGGTATCCCTCAAAATGATGCACAAGAAACCACACAGAAAACGCCACAGAAAACGTCACAGAAAACGCCACAGAAAACGCCACAGAAAATATTGGAACTAATCGAAGGAAATCCCCAAATAACAACTCAAGAAATGGCTGATTTCATTGGTATTGACATACGCAATATCCACAGAAACATCAAGAAACTCCAAGAACAAGGCGTCATTCGTCGAGTTGGTCCAGATAAAGGCATCAATAATACAATGAAAGTTTTCCAGACTCTCGGCAACAAAGCACTGTGGCAACGCGAGAAGACGTTGTTTCTCACCTCGCGGCAGGCGCCGATAGGGTGTTATGGGAAGGTATTCCAATGGGTGGAGAGTTTCGACAGGTTCAATGATTGTGCCGTATGCTTTAATACGTCAGAATTCGAGGAAGAAGTATTGAAGGCTTTGTTGGTATGCCATGTGCCGACGACGCTGGTGGTAACAGGACGCTTTCACGACACATACAATGTGCAGATTGAGCAAGCATTGAAAGAAAACCGCCTACTTATATTAGTGCTACAGCAAGAGGAAAACGATAAAGGATATACCGCTCGGCTGCGAAACCAATATATCATTAGTCAAGTACAGCATATTGCCTGCGGGTACATCAACCCCAACGGCAGCATCTTCGGCCTGCTGGCCGGACTAAACAACATTACCTACTTGCTTGACAAGGAAGACATCCGCATGGCCGCCGAGCAGGAAGCAAAGCCATACCGCTGGACGGTGGCCGAGGATAAGCGCCTGCTTCGCATGTTTTACGAGGATATGGGCATTCACGCCATACATAAGGCCATCAACCGACCATATAGCACCATCTACCTGCGCATTAAGTCACTCACCATGAATGACGAGGTGCTGAAAGGCAGAGAGTTCGAAGATTATGTGCTGGAGCTCTTTGATATAGCTCACAACGACAAACTCATCCTTAAGGAATGGCGAGGGGACAAGTCGCTGCTGGGCGTCTATCCCGAAAGCAACAGCGCCCCGGACTTTGTTTTCGAATACGATGGAAAGCCGTTTGCCGTGGAATGCAAATGGCGCAACCATCTTCCAAGAGATATCGAGAAAGAGCTGCTCCCTGCAGAGAGAATGGCATCCTTCCAGCAATTCTCTACCGAGCGACGCATGCCCATTTATTTACTCCTTGGCATTGGTGGCCTTCCCAACGACCCCGACAACCTATACTTCAGCTGTATTGATAAAGAATTCTCGGTAGAGACATTGCACAATATCGATATTCCTTCAAAAGAGTGCTTGATGGAAAAAATAGGCGACCTATTCGTAACCTCCAAACACTCTAATCACATGCAAGAACAAAAGGCATTGTACTCGAACGCATACAAACCTTGGAGCGAAGCTGACGATGCCCTACTGACGAAGTTATATAAAGAAGGAAAGTCCGTAGAAGAATTGATGACATTATTCCAACGCAACCGTGGTGGGATTGCATCACGACTTCGTAAATTGGGACTGACTTGATAAAACTTTCGGAGATGTAAGCCTGCATCGACACACTAACAGCAGAAAAGCGAGGCCATTTGGTCTCGCTTTTCTGTCTATTCTTTACGCCGCCGGCAGTGTCTCGACGTATGTCGGCTGTGGTCTGACTTGGTTGCTTGTTTACTTTATTGACGCACCGAGGGTGGTGCGGGCTTCGTCGGTCAATCCACGGCCGAGGACGGTGCCAAGACTGTTCCATCCGAGATACTTCGTGAATATGCCGTACTGGTCGAGGGCCATCGTGTAGTCGTTGCCCCGTGCCGTCATCAGCAGGACGCAGTCGCGTTTTTTGTTTGACCACGAGTCAAGGTTGAACCAAGGAGTGTTTTTTTGTGGGGTGTCAATATTATCGTCAATCATCGCCTGCACTTGCGACGGCACCGCGACCGCCACTGCCGTCGCAGCCGTGGCCAAGATTGCTTTTTTTCAGAAATTCACGTCGTTCCATATCGTTTTAATTTGCTTTTTATTAACGCCATTGTACTGATTTTTATTGCCCACGGGGCGGCGAATGCAATAAAGAAGATGGGTATGCGTTATAATAAGAAAAACATGCCACAATTAAAGGTACATATCCACCGAGAAAACAAGCTCACGCCGGAGCAACGGCGTGAGGCGATGGAATTGGGTCGCCTGGGTGAGCAGATAGCAGCGAAGTATCTGGAAGACAACGGATACACTATCCTCGAACGAAATTACCGAAAGGGGCATCTGGAGATAGACATCATCGCTTTAGACCCCAACCCACAGTTTGTCAGGCGATTTCCAACGAGCAACGAAGCAGCGAACGAACTGGTCGTAGTGGAGGTGAAGACGCGTTCCTACGACACCGTCCTCAGCCCCGAAGATGCCGTAGTGCATAAGAAAAGGCTCAATATGATACGGCTCGGAAACCAGTACATCAAGAGCCACGGGCGCAAGGAGAACGTGCGGCTCGACGTCATCGCCATCGTCAAAGGCGAAAATGGCGTAGAACTCAAGCATATCAAGAATGCCTTCAATATCATGCAATTCTAACGCAGGAGGTCGTCTTACAGAATGAAAGGCTGCCGATGAATAACATCGGCAGCCTTTCTTATGGCAGGGGGAATTCCCCAAGCATTCTTTAGAGAAGTTTCTTCTTCAGATTGAGAATCATGTCGTCGGTCATGCGCTCGAGGTCGAACTGGGGGTTCCAGCCCCATTCGTTGCGGGCGCAGGAGTCGTCCATCTTGTCGGGCCAACTGTCGGCGATGGCCTGCTTGATGGGTTCGGGCTCATAGACCATCTCGAAGTTGGGGTAGCGTTTCTTGATGGTGTTGTAGATAATCTCCGGGTCGAAGCTCATGGCGGTGACGTTGAAGCTGTTGCGGTGCACCAGCTTGCTGGGGTCGGCCTCCATGATGTCAATCATAGCCTTCTGGGCGTCGGGCATATACATCATATCCATATAGGTGCCTTTCTTCAGCGGGCAGACGAACTTCTCGCCCTTGACGGCGGCATAGTAGATCTCGACGGCGTAGTCGGTGGTGCCGCCGCCGGGGAGGGTCTGGTAGGAGATGAGGCCCGGGAAGCGGACACTGCGGGTGTCGACGCCGAAGCGGGTGAAGTAGTAGTCGGAGAGGAGTTCGCCGGTGACTTTGGTGACACCGTAGATGGTGTTGGGGCGCTGGATGGTGTCCTGCGGGGTGTTGTCGTGGGGCGTAGAGGGGCCGAAGGCGCCAATCGACGAAGGCGTGAAGACGGCGCAGCCGAAGAGGCGAGCCACCTCGAGGCAGTTGACGAGAGAGCCGATGCCGACGTTCCAACCCAGCATGGGGTTAAGCTCGGCGGTGGCGCTGAGGATGGCCGCGAGGTTGTAGATGGTGTCGATGTTGTACTGCTTGACGGCAGCAGCAATTTGCATGATCTGCGTGGAGTCGATGCGCTCCACGGGGCCACGCTCGTAGGGGTCGCCCTTGAGGGGACGGAGGTCACTGCACACGACATTGTTGTCGCCATAGATGTCTCTCAAATTACGTGTCAGCTCAGAGCCAATCTGGCCGCCGGCACCGACGATTAGTATCTTTTTCATCGTTATCAGGATTTAATTCTTTATTCTTAACTCTTTATTCTTAATCTGTTAGTCCTATTTACCCTGTAGGTTTCAAAATGACAAAAATACAAAAAAAAATAAAAAAAGAAAAATGAAAATTGAAAAATGAAAAGAATGCAATATTTTAAGGAAGATTGCGTTGTTAAACCATAGCGAAAAAAGGATTTTATGGAACTGAAAGAATCTCTCAAGGACTTGGTTTTCAATAAGAGCGAGTTAAAGCAGAGCGTATACAACGCCACGAAGGAGACCTTCGAGCTCTTCCGCGAGCAGACGCGCCAACTCATCGAGCTCTTTCGCACACGATGCCACGAAGAGGGCAAGCATGTGGCCTTTGACTTCACCGACCGAGGCGACTTTGAGTTCGAGGTGAAGTTCGCCGGCGACATATTGCTGTTTATGATGCATACCAATGTCTTCGAGTTCTCGCGCGACCATCAGGTGATGAAGACTCCGTATGTGCGCGAGGACACAAAGCGCAGTTACTGCGGCGTGATACACATCTACAATTTTCTGGCCGACAGCTTTGCTTACCAGCGCGACAACGACTTGGGATACATGATAGGTCGTGTGTTTGTGAACTATGAGAAGCACTACTTCATCGAGGGCAAGCGCGAACTGGGGATGCTCTACACCAATTTCAACACCTCGGAGGTCACTCCCGAGACGGTTCAAAATATCGTTGAATCGGCTATCGAATACACCACCAATTTTGATCTTTTGACCCCCCCGTACGACGAAGTTAAGCTCGTTTCGGTGGGTGAGATGAGGAGCAATTTTGATAAAAAATCGCTGGTGACAGGCAAACGTTTAGGCTTTCGTTTCCAAGCAGATAACGAATAAAAAGGCAAAGATATCAACCGAGGGCGTTGAAAAAAATTTTGCCATGTCGGAAAATGTTCGTACTTTTGCACCCGCTTTTGAGAGAAAAAATGCCTCAAAAAGAGTGATGCCGCGTTCGTCTAGTAGGCCCAGGACGTGAGATTTTCATTCTCAAAATCGCGGGTTCGAATCCCGCACGCGGTACTAAATAATATAGTATAAAGATTAAGAACAACAATTATTTTATGGCACACCACAAGTCTGCAAAAAAGAGAATTCGCTCAAGCGAAAAAAGAAGAGTTGAGAACAGATACTACGCCAAGACTATGCGCAATGCTCTGCGCGACTTCCGTGCTCTGGAAGACAAGGCCATGGCTACCGAGCGTCTGCCCAAGATGATTTCCATTATCGACAAGTTGGCTAAGCGCAGCGTTATTCACAAGAACAAAGCCGCCAACCTCAAGTCGAAATGCATGCGTCAGGTCAACGCTATGTAATTGACACTGCGAATCTAAAAGAAAACGCTCCCGATTGGGAGCGTTTCTTTTTTTAGCTTAACACCGCAGCGCGCTCGTCGTCGTCCCAATAGGTCATATTGCGGAAGGCATTCACCTCGTCTTTGTGACGCGAGACTACCTTCTGTTCTTCGATGTAAGCCTGGATATCGGCGTAGCGTCTTTGGTATTGTTTCCAAAGCGTCTCGTCGAGATGGTCGACACCTGCGAGGCGGCAGAGGACACTATAGGCGTGGGCTTCGCGCTGGGCGGGATAGGCCTCCCAGAGGGCATCCATGCGGTCGTGCAGCTGCTGCCAACTGGCAATGGCGCCGTTCTCCACATCAGCGATGAGCTGTTCCATATCGGCTTTGGCAACCAACTGACCACCAATGTTAACCCACTCCTTGGTATCTAGTTGGTATCTAGTTGATGGTAGTTGGGGGAGGTACTTCATGGCGTAGAAGACGAGCATGTCCTCATAGGCCTTGAGGCCTTCCGCGGCTTTTAGGACAACCGTGGGACGCTTGCTCTTCTCCTGGCCCTGGGCATAGACAGTGTCGCCGGTCGAGGCGGCCATCCAGGCGCGCAGCTGCTTCATGCCACGCAGAATTTCCTCGGCGGTGTCGGGAGCCAGGTTGTCGAACTCGATATGCTGGGCCTTATACTTACGCTTGTCGCGTTTGGCAAATTTCTTGCTGTTGCGGTCCATAGCGTACATGTTGTACATCCACCAATAGGCGGGCATCAACTCGAGCTGATCCTTGCTGACGTTGTTGTTCACCAAGGCGAAGGGCAGTGTGATGTCCAGCTCGGCGGGATAGTCGCCCTTGGCCAGGAGGCAGTAGCTCGCGAAGCGGCTCGAGTGCTTGAATGAGCAGCAGAGGCCGGGCCAGAAACCGCGGCCGCCGGCAATCTCGTTGTCGGCAGTGCGCGAGTTGTGATTGGAGCCTATGGTGCCGCCAGCGGCGATATTGCTCTGTCCCATGATGAGTCCGGCGATAAGGAACGAGTTGTTGTGGTGCTGCTCGTGAGCGGGGAAGATGATGCTGTTGCCCACCTCGCAGCGCGCTAGGGTACTGTTGTCGCCCACCACAGTGTCGTTGAGGCGGAGGCCGAACTCGAGGTGCACGTGTTCACCCAGCAGGAAGCGTTCGGCGATGATGCCGTGCTCCACGGTGCAGCCGTAACCTACGACGCCGTCGTGCAAGGTGATGCAGCTGTCGATGCGACTTGGGTCGTCGGACGAAGAGCGGACGATGATATTGTGCAGGCTTTTGGTGTTCTTGACAACGCAGCAGTCGCCCAGTTGTCCGTAGCGTCCTTCGGGGGAGGCGAGGAGGTCGCGAGTGAACTGCTCAAGTTTCTCCATCAGCTGCTTGCGGCCACGATAGCGTGCCCAGAGGTAGGCATCTCCGATGGTCATGCCGCCGAAGGGCAGGATGCGACGACCGCCGTTCTCGTTCATGGGCTCGAGCCACACAGGGTCGGTGGGGTCGCAGGTCATTTCGTCGATGTTGAAGAGCAGTACGTTATTGCCGATGGTGTAGCCACTAAGCATGCGCACGTTATGTATAGTGGGATGGTCTCCCACGGTGGTATTGCAGAGGCATGAATTGTAGATACCTTCACGAAGGGAGAGGGCACCATCGGTGTGACGGTTGTTCTCGAGAGTGCCAAGAGAAACAGCACCCTCGAAGGTGCTGTTTCTCACGTATTCGGCGCTGAAAGATTCGGCCACCCGCACGGTGGACCATTCTTCGGCGTAGTTTCCCTGACGTTCCAGCTGTTCAATCTCGGCCGGTGTGAGGTTGCGATAGTGTTGTGTCATGTGCCTTTATTTGTAGAGGTTGACAAATTCTGCAATAGAACCTTCGATGCGCTGCTTGTCCTTGAAGTAGTCGTAAGTGCTCATCTTGAGTTCCACGGTAGCCTCTTCGTCGCACACCACCACAGCGTGGGGGTGCATCTGCAGCATGCTGGAGGTCCACATGTGGTTCACACCGTTTTCAATCATGTGGTGCAGAGCGCGGGCTTTCTTGGGGCCGTTGCAGAGGATAAGGACCTCGCGGGCATCCATGACGGTGCCCACACCGACGGTGAGAGCTTGTTTGGGCACCTTGCTCTCGTCGTTGTCGAAGAAGCGACAATTAGCCTGGATGGTGTTGGTGGTGAGGGTCTTGATACGGGTGCGGCTGGCCAGCGAGGAGCCCGGTTCGTTGAAAGCGATGTGGCCGTCGGGGCCCACGCCGCCCATGAAGAGATCCACGCCACCGGCGGCAGCAATCATCTCCTCATAGTGCTCGCATTCGGCCTTGAGGTCTTTGGCGTTGCCGTCGAGGATGTGAACATTCTCCTTCTTGATGTCGATGTGGTTGAAGAAGTTGTTCCACATGAAGCTGTGGTAGCTCTCAGGATGGTTCACATCGAGGCCCACATACTCGTCCATGTTGAACGTGATGACGTTTTGGAAACTGAGCACTCCGCTCTTGTTCAGTTTCACCAGATGCTGATAGAGTCCGAGGGGGGAACTACCGGTGGGGCATCCGAGGACGAAAGGATGTTCCGCCGTGGGTTTGAAATCGATGATTCGCTTGGCTACATAGTTGGCAGCCCAGACCGACATTTCGTCGTAGTCTTTTGTGATAATTACGCGCATAAATTAATGATTAAATAATTAATATATAGATGTTTATTCTTTTCAAGGGCTGTATATCGATATTCTTTTCAAGATGCAAATATACAAAAAAATCTTAATTATGAATCGCTCACAATAAAAAAAGATACTTTCCGTTATAAGAACAACTAGAATAATGAAAGAATATGGAGTTGAGCACCTATTTTGAACCTATCGACACTGAGACTGTGGGATTTCGAAGCCAAGAGTTCCGTCCCATGCTGGGCGACGACATCGCGGCCTATACCGATCGTGGCCGTTTCCCGGAACTTGATGAGGCGCAATTGGTACTGCTAGGTGTGAAAGAAGACCGCGGTTCGATGGACAATCATGGCTGCGCCGCCGCTCCCGACCCCATACGTCACTACCTCTATCACTTGGCGAAGCCTCATGAGGAGATGCACATTGTGGATTTGGGGAATATCGTTCCCGGAGCCGAGCAGCGCGACACTTATTTCGCCCTCATCGAGGCTCTGCACCAATTAATAGAGAAGGGATTGACGGTGGTGATCCTTGGTGGCAGCGATGATTTGGTCTTCCCCATCTACAAGGCCTATGAAGTGCTGGGGCGGGTAATCAATATCTGCTCTGTCGACTCACATTTCAACCTCGAAGGCGGCGAGGAAATCAATTCGCGCAACTGGCTGCAGCACATTATCCTGCAGCAGCCCAACTACCTGTTCGACTTTATGAACGTGGGCTACCAAACCTATTTCGTAGGCCGTGAGATGATACAGTTGATGGAGGAGTTGAAGTTCAGCACCCGTCGTCTGGGCGAGGTGCAGGTGAAGATGGAGAATGCAGAGCCCCTGATACGCTACAGCGATGTGGTGGCGGTGGACATCAGCGCAGTGCGCCAAAGCGATGCACCTGCCAATTCCGCCCCATCGCCTCACGGGTTTTATGGTGAGCAATTGTGCCAGCTGGCACGCTTTGCTGGCATGAGCGACAAGACGTCTTGCATGGGCTTTTTTGAGATGAACCCCGCCCGCGACCACAACGGACAGACGGCCCACATGCTGGCACATGCCGTGTGGTTCTTCATCGAAGGCTTCTACTACCGCCAGAACGACTTCCCGCACCGCGATAAACAGTTCTACAAACGTTTCACTGTGGAATTGCGCGAGCATGGGCTGGACATCGTCTTCTACAAGAGCATGAAGAGCGACCGCTGGTGGATGGAGGTGCCCTGCGACGACACCGAACGCCGCGAACGCTACCTGCGCCACACGCTCATCCCCTGTAGCTACGGCGACTATCAGCGGGCCATGGAGAACGAAATACCCGAGCTTTGGTGGCACTACTATAATAGAATCAACGGATAACGAAGATATTACGTAATAACGTGATAACAAAATAACGAAAAAAGGTATGAATCTAGAATTTAAAGGCAAAATAGACAATCTTATCAGCGAGGTGGCCGCGATACCAGATTTGGAGACCAAAGTCGCCGTGCTGAACTATATCCAGCAGGAGTCGGGATTCCTGCTGTGGCAACTTGAAGACGAACAGCGCATCGATGAAGACTCGAGAGATTTTTAAAGGTGAAAGGATGATGCGGTCACTGTGGGTGATTGCCGTTTTCGCCTTGATAGGCTGCACGGGCGGCTATTCGTTCACCGGGGCGTCTATACCGCCAGGGGCGAAGACCCTCTCGGTGGCCACTTTCCCCAACAACGCCTCCACCGTCAATCCCCAGTTGAGCCAGAAACTCACCGACGAGTTAATGCAGATGTTCTCCAGCCAAACGCCGCTCACGGTCATGAATAGCGGCGAAGGCGACCTGCATGTGGAAGGCGAGATTACGGGCTACGACACCCGCGCCGCCGCCTTGTCGAGCAACGACGAGGTGTCTATGAACCGCCTCACCGTGACCGTCAAGGTGCGCTTCACCAACTCCATCGATCCCGAGGCCAACTTCGAGCAATCTTTCTCGCGCTACCGCGACTACCCCGCCTCGCGCGACTTCTCCTCGGTCGAGAGCAGCCTGGTGAGCGAAATAGTCACTGAACTATGCGAAGATATCTTCAACAAGGCTGTCGTCAACTGGTAGCTGTGTCCAAACGACACGACTCACTCGTTGTGTTCCTTTTCTCCACCTTGGTCTACCTGCTGACGATGGACCACTCGGCCAGTTGGTGGGACTGTGGCGAGTTCATCACCACAGGGTGGGGTCTACAGATAGGTCATCCTCCCGGAGCACCGTTCTACCAACTTGTCACCCACTGCGCCATGCTGCTCTCTTTCGGCAACCCCATGTGGGTGGCACCCCTGAGCAATCTTGTCTCTGTTTTATGTGCCTCCTTCACCGTCCTCCTACTCTATAAAACCATCCTCTTGCTGTTGCAGCGAAGCAATTTTCAATTTACAACTTTCAATTTCCAACTGGCAGCTGCCTGCGGCGCCTTCTGCTACCTCTTCTGCGACACTGCATGGTTCTCCGCTGTCGAGAGCGAAGTCTACAGCATGGCTATGCTCTTTTGTGCGCTCACCGTTTGGCTCATGCTGCGGTGGGAACGCGACGGCGACAATCGCAAGCTCCTTTTAATAGCACTTCTTCTGGGATTGGGCGTTTGCGTACACCTGATGACGCTCCTCACCACGCCGGCACTTTTGTGGTTTTTCGTCAGGAAACTGAGGAAATCCGTCCGCGAGCCCGATGAAAACAGTTGTCGGAATCGCTGGTGGCTCTGGATAAGAACGGTAGCGCTGGGAATCGTTTTCTTTTTCATAGGCCTCACGCCCTATGCCATCATCCCCATCCGCGCCGCATCCAACCCTCCCATCAATACCGGTAACCCTTCAACACCCGAGAGTTTCAAATCCTACTTCAGTCGCGACCAATACGAGAAAGCCCCTGTCTATCCCCGCATGTGGAGAGATAGGGACGCCGCCAACTGGGAGCACTGGTGTGATGGAGACAGTACAAGCGTGATGGACAACGTGGTCTACTATGCTGTCTATCAGTTCGGCTACATGTACTGCCGCTATATCATGTTCAACTTCATCGGGCGCTGGAACTACGACTGGAACATCGTGGTGATTTCTGTGCTGCCATTCCTGTTCGGCATCTGGGGTCTGTGGCGACACCGCCGGCGACACCGCGGCGACTTCCATCTTGTCCTGCTGGTGTTCCTCTTTGGCGGCATCATCCTGAATCTCTATCTGAACCACCCCTGCTTCGAACCACGCGAGCGCGACTATGTCTATGTGCTCAGTTTCTATGCTTTCGCTATCTGGATAGCTGTCGGGGCCGCCGATCTGCTGGCACGTATTCCGCGTCGCTGGATGAGGGTCTTAGTGGTAGCAGTGCCGCTGCTCTTGGCTGTCGGCAACTGGAGCGACCACGACCGACACAACTGCCACTCCGTTCACGACATCAGCCTCAACCATCTGCAAAGCTGCGACCACGGCGCCATCCTTTTCACCATGGGCGACAACGACACCTTCCCACTTTGGTATCTCCAACATGTCGAACACCGTCGCACCGACATCGACATCCACAATGTGAACCTCATCGGCTACCGGGTATCGTTCGCCATCATCACCAATAACCGTTTCCAACGACCTCTTTATTTCACCCAATACGCCTACGACCGCTTCAAGGAATATTATCCAGGCAGGTTCCGCTGCGAAGGTTTCTGCTGGCGTCTGCTGCCCGACACCGTCGGAATTGACGACCCAGAGCCCTTGCGACGCCACATCGACGACTCCATCCAGTGGAACATCGGCAGCCACGAATATGTGGATCGTGTCTCCCAGATTTTCCTCAGGATTTGGGACGGTAATACCAGCCAAATTGAAAAATAAATTTGCACAAGAAAAGATTTTTTTGTTACTTTGTACTTTGTGCAAAAAGGCATATTTATTATATAATTTTGAAAATCAATATACAACATGAAAAGAATAATAAAAAAAACACTACCCTTGGTGCTCGTCGCCGCCATTTTGGCCCTCGGTGGCATTCAGGTGTCGTGCAAAAGCTCGGGCGAGCACATGTATCCCCGCAAGACCTCGAGCAAAGGACAAACCGTCAAGTCGAACATCAAAGTGAAAGGAACTAACAGGTCCAATAGCCATACTACAAGAACCTACTGATGCAGTCTTCTCTCTACCCCTTGAAATTCCTCCCCCTCTACAAGAACGTCATCTGGGGAGGCAACAAATTGAAAAACTACGGTTTCGACTATGCCCCGCTGCCCAACTGCGGCGAGTTGTGGGCACTCTCTTCTGTCGAAGGGCGCGAGTCGGTCATCGCCAATGGATTCCTAGTGGAGAACACACTGAACGAGGCCATTGAGATTTATATGGGCGACCTGGTGGGCGAAAAGGTCTACAACCGATTCGGTACCGAGTTCCCCCTGCTATTCAAAGTTATCGACGCCGCCAAGGACCTCTCCATTCAGGTGCACCCCGATGACGACCTTGCGCAACGTCGCGGCATGCCTTGCGGAAAAACAGAGATGTGGTATGTCATGGAGGCCGATCCTGGCGCCAAGCTCATCAGCGGCTTTCGCCGCGACACCGACCCGGAAGAGTACCGTGCCGCCCTGGCCGCAGGACACCTTGAAGACCTGCTTCATAGCGAACAGCCCGAAGCCGGCGATGTCTACTTCATCCCTGCCGGACGTGTCCATGCCCTCGGCAAAGGCCTCATGGTGGCCGAGATACAGCAAACTTCCGACTGCACCTATCGCATCTACGACTACAACCGCCGTGATGCCGACGGCAACCTGCGTCAGCTGCACACCGAAGAGGCTATGGACGCTATCGACTTCGGTGCCATCCAAGGACATGCCTGCACGCACTACCATGCTCACATGAACGAGACCACCACACTGGCTTCCTGCCCCTATTTCATCACCCGTCTCATCCCCTTCGACACACCGATACGTAAAAACCTCGAAGACTTCGACACCTTTGTCATCTACTTCTGTGTCGATGGTATCGCCGCCGTCAAAAGCATGGACACCATCGTCCCGCTCCACACTGGCGAATGCGTCCTAGTGCCCGCTGTGGCCGATGGAGTGGAACTCTTCTGCGAAGGACCAGCCAAACTGCTGGAAGTCTATATCGACACCACCGATTGGACCGACCAACCCTCTGGCGAGAATGTATGGATGGCACAATTTATAAATAAATAAAAATAAATTTGTGTACATCGGAAAAAAATACTAATTTTGCACCGCTTTTTTTGTGTAAACGACAGATAAAAAAATGTTTGATTTCGAGACATCAGTAACAGGAATCGAGTTCAAAGTGAGGCAGTTGGCAGACGAAGTGGCTCACCTGAGAACCTTGGTGTCGGAGAAAGAGGACGAATGTCGCGACCTCAAAGAAGTGCTAAACGATAAAGAAATATTAATTAATAACCTTAAAGAACAAAACAAATTAATAAAATTAGGGAACAAGTTGACGGAGAAAGGCGATTGTTCTGAGATAAAACTGAAAATCAATCAGATGATACGCACTATCGACAGGAGCCTTGAAATATTGAAAAATGTGTGAATTTGTAAAAGTGTAAACTCGTAAATCGTTTTGCAGATGCAGACAGAGACTAGCACATTAACACGTTAACGCATTAACACATTGAACGAAATGGAAACGATATCGGCATCGGTTAACATATTGGGACGCACATACAAGCTTCGCGTCGCCTCGGAAGACGAGGAGGCATTGCGCAAGGCGGCGGAGGCCATCGATACGCAAGCCAAGAGTTACGGTAAGATGTATGCCTATAACGACCATCAAGACTTACTTGCCATGGTGGCTTTGACACAGATCACTCAACTGACCAAGATACAAGACTCGCTGCGGTTCAAGGACACCGACCTCGCCCAGAGGCTCCAGTCTATTGACAGCGTGCTCGAACAAATCCTGCATCCGACCCAAAACAGTTTGTAAACTCAACACCATTTACGAACCGAGTCGGCTCAGGGGCGGGTAGGTTGTATGGCTGATACGCCCGGCGCTCAAATCCTATCAATTTAGAGTTTACCAATACTCTAGGAGGGACTCACCGCGATGCAGGATTTTTTATACTGACCGTCACCTTCTCAACGCGACTGCCGTTCCCACAACAAAAACACCAACATTATGCCCGTACTATTTATCATAATCGGAATTGTGGCAGGCGGCGGCATCGCCGTATGGCTGACCACCACAGTGTTGCGCAACAAGCTGCTCTCCAAGAGCCAGCAGGTGCTCAAAGACGCCGAAGAAAAAGGCGAAGTACTCAAAAAAGAGAAAGAACTCCAGGCCAAGGAGAAATTCCTCCAGCTGCAGCGTGAGCACGACAAGCGCGTCAACGAACAGAACAACAAGATGCGCGACGCAGAGAACAAACTCAAACAGCGCGAACAGACCCTCTCCCAGAAAGTCGAGGAGCTGCAGAAGAAGAGCAACGAACTCAAAGGCGTCAGCGAAAACCTCAACAACCAGATTGATGCCCTCAAGAAACGTCAGGTCGAGGTGGAGAAAATCTACAAGGAAAGCGTCTCCAAGCTCGAGCACATCGCGGGCATGAGCGCAGAAGAAGCCAAGCAGCAACTCGTCGACGCCATGACCGAAGAGGCACGTGCCGAAGCCAGCACCACTATCATGGACATCGTCGAGGAGGCTAAGATTACCGCCGCCGAGCAGGCCAAAAAAATCGTCATCCAGAGCATCCAGCGTACCGCCACCGAGACCGCCGTCGAGAACACCGTCTCCGTCTTCAACCTCGAGAACGAAGAGGTCAAAGGCCGCATCATTGGCCGCGAGGGCCGCAACATCCGTACCCTCGAAAGCCTCACTGGCGTCGAAATCATCATCGACGACTCCCCCGACGCCATCATCATCAGCGGCTTCGACCCCGTGCGTCGCGAAATTGCCCGACTGTCGCTCCACAAACTCGTCACCGACGGCCGCATCCACCCTGCACGCATCGAAGAAGTCGTTGCCAAGACCCGCCGTCAAATTGAACAGGAAATCAACGAGGTGGGTAAGCGTACCTGCATCGACCTCGGCATCCTCAACCTCAACCACGAGCTCGTCCGCATGGTGGGTCGCATGAAATACCGTTCCTCCTACGGACAGAACCTTCTGCAGCACAGCCGCGAGGTAGCCAACCTCGCCGCCACCATGGCCTCCGAACTCGGCCTCAATCCCAAGATGGCCAAGCGTGCCGGCCTGCTCCACGATATCGGCAAAGTCCCCGAGACCGACCCCGAGATGCCGCACGCCATCTTCGGTATGAAACTCGCCGAGAAATACAAGGAGCATCCTGATATCTGCAATGCCATCGGCGCCCACCACGACGAGATGGAGATGACCAACCTCATCAGCCCCATCATCCAGGTTGCCGACGCCATCAGTGGCGCCCGTCCTGGTGCCCGCCGCGAGGTGGTCGAAGCCTACATCAACCGCCTCAAGAAGCTCGAAGATATGGCCATGTCCTATCCCGGCGTCGTCAAGACCTACGCTATCCAGGCCGGCCGCGAGCTCCGCGTCATCGTCGGCGCCGACAAGGTCAGCGATGTCGAGGCCAACAAGCTCAGCTTCGACCTCTCCAAGCAGATCCAGAGCGAGATGACCTACCCCGGCCAAATCAAGGTCACCGTCATCCGCGAAACCCGCGCCATCAACTATGCTAAGTAGTTTCATACACTGGAACATGGATCCGGTGATGTTTCACATCGGGTCCTTCGGCCTCCGCTACTATTCGCTGGGCTTCCTCTTCGCTTTCACACTGGGCTACTACATCGTGTGGCGCATGTTCAAGCACGAAAGGGTGAATACCGACTATCTCGAGAGCCTGGTCGTCTACATGTTCCTCGCCACCCTCATCGGTGCCCGCCTCGGCCACTGCCTCTTCTACGACGCCGACAAGTACCTCACCTCGGAACACTGGGTCGAGATTTTCTGGCCCTTCGAGGACGGCAAGTTCACGGGATTCGAGGGTCTTGCCAGCCACGGCGCCGCCTTTGGCATCCTGCTGGCTCTCTGGCTCTACTGGCGTCGCTATAAGATGAACGTCTGGTGGATTCTCGACCGCTTGGTCATCGTCGTGGCCCTCGGCGGTGCCTTCATCCGCCTGGGCAACCTCTTCAACAGCGAAATCTATGGCGGCCCCACCGACCTTCCCTGGGGCTTTGTCTTCGAACGACGCGGCGAAACCGTCCCCAAGCACCCCACACAAATCTACGAGAGCCTCAGCTACCTCATCATCTTTGTCGTCAGCCTCTGGTACTACCTCCGAAAGAAAGGCCACTTCAAGAGCGGCTCTATCTTCGGCTGGTGGCTTGTGGCACTCTTTGGTGTCCGCTTCCTCATCGAGTTTGTCAAGAACGACCAGGTCGACTTCGAAGCCGACATGGCCCTCAACATGGGGCAACTCCTCAGCATCCCCTTCATCATCGGCGGATTTGTCATCGCCTACCTCGCCCGCAACGAAAAGCTCCTCCAAGGACCTTTCCCGAAAGGAGAAAGAAAAACAGAAAAGAAATAACCTTTAGTCCCCAAAAGACCTTAAAGAATTATGAAAACCCTCATCCTTGTCCGCCACGGCGAAAGCGCCTGGAATAAACTGAATCTTTTTACCGGCTGGACCGACGTCGACCTCACCGAGGACGGCATCAAGGAAGCCTACGAGGCTGGCAAGCTCCTCAAAGCCGAGGGCTACCGCCCCGAACTCTGCTTCACCTCCTACCTGAAGCGTGCCGTCAAGACCCTCAACGAAATTCTCGACGCCATGGACATGGACTGGCTGCCCGTGCAGAAATCCTGGCGTCTCAACGAAAAGAGCTACGGCGCCATCCAGGGCCTCAACAAGGCTGAGACCGCTGAGAAATACGGCGACGAGCAGGTGCTCCTCTGGCGACGCTCCTTCGACATACAGCCCCCTGCACTTGACCTCCACGACGAGCGCAGCCCCCGCATGGACCCCCGCTACAATGAGATTCCCGACAACCTCATCCCCCTCACCGAGGCCCTGAAAGACACCATCGAGCGCCTCATGCCCTACTATCGCGGCACCATCCTCCCAGCCTTCGAGAACCGCAACACCCTCATGGTTGTCGCCCACGGCAACTCACTCCGTGGCATCGTCAAGGAACTCAAAGGGATGTCCAACGAGGAGATTATTAAATTCAATCTTCCCACCGCCGTGCCCTACGTATTCAAGTTCGACGACCAGATGAAACTCATCTCCGATCAGTTCCTCGGCGACCCCGAAGCCATTGCTGCCAAACAAGCCAGCGTCGCCAATCAGGCTAAACGGAAGTAAGATGGAAAAATGGTAGAAATTGGAATCAAAGGCCGTCTGGAAGAGACGGTGACACCCGAGATGAGCGCCGCCCGTGTGGGCAGCGGACTGGTGGACGTATTTGCCACCCCGATGATGATTGCATTGGTAGAGAAGACCTGCAACGAAAGCGTGCTGCCCTACCTCGACGAGGGTCAGGGTACCGTGGGCACACTGGTCAACGTAGCGCATACCGCCGCTACGCCCATCGGCATGCGTGTGTGGTGCGAGAGCGAACTGGTGGAAGTAGACCGTCGCCGGCTGGTTTTCAAAGTGAAAGCCTTCGACGAATGCGGTCCCATCGGCGAAGGCACCCACGAACGGTTCATTATTGATACAGCGAAATTCATAGAAAAAGTAAGAACTAAGAGCTAAGAAGTGGGGGCAACCCGCATTTCATAGCTCTTAGTTCTAACCACTTAGCTCAAAAATCACTCGGCCGAGTGAGCGTTGGCGTCGGGGTTGACGCGCTTCACCATGCCCTGCAGTGCGGTGCCGGGCCCCACCTCGATAAACTCCGTGGCGCCATCCTTGAGCATGTTCTGCACGGTGTAGGTCCAGCGGACGGGCGAGGTGAGCTGCATGAGCAGGTTCTTCTTGATTTCAGCAGGGTCGCTGTGCGGCAGGGCATCGACGTTCTGGTAGCATGGGCAAACGGGACGGCGGAACTCGGTACGTTCGATGGCTTCGGCTAGCTCCACGCGGGCAGGCTCCATCAGGGGGCTGTGGAAAGCGCCACCCACCGCCAGTGGCAGGGCCTTGCCCTTGGCCTCTTTAATCTTCTCGCAGGCAGCAGCCACACCTTCGTTGGTGCCGCTGATAACCAGCTGGCCGGGACAGTTGTAGTTGGCTGGCACCACCACCTGGTCGGTGATAGATGCGCAGATATCCTCGATGGTCTTGTCGTCGAGCTTCAGGGCAGCAGCCATAGTGGAAGGGGTTTTCTCGCAGCATTTCTGCATAGCGTTGGCGCGGGCGATGACCAGCTTGAGGCCGTCCTCGAAACTCATGGCACCGGCGGCGACAAGGGCCGAGAACTCGCCCAGCGAGTGACCGCCCACCATATCAGGCTTGAAGTTTTCGCCCATGTATTTGGCCAGAATGACCGAGTGGAGGAAGATGGCGGGCTGCGTCACCTTGGTCTGCTTCAGGTCCTCCGGCGTACCGGCAAACATAAGGTCAGTGATGCGGAAACCAATGATTTCATTGGCTTTCTCAAACATGGCGCGGCATTCTTCGTTGCCATCATAGAGATTCTTACCCATGCCCACAAACTGGGCTCCCTGTCCGGGGAAAACGTATGCTTTCATATAGTTTATATTGTTCTTAATTATTAAAAAACGCAGGATTTGCGGTTTTATTTTGTCGGATGGGAAAATAGTTGTATTTTTGCATTCGGAAATATGATACAAATTGAAAAACACCCTCTGCAACCTTTCCTGCCGCCGAATGCGCGACTGCTGATGCTTGGCAGCTTCCCACCGCCGAAGCGTCGCTGGGCAATGGACTTTTTCTATCCCAATTTCTCAAATCAGATGTGGCAGGTGTTTGGTTTGGTGTTCTTCGGCGATGCCGACCACCTGATAAACAAAGACACTCGCACATTCAAACAATCAGACATTCAAGCGTTGCTCGAAGAACGCGGCATCGCCATCTATGACACTGCCTGTGCCGTCCGGCGCCTCTCTGGAAACGCTTCAGACAAAGATCTCCAGATTATCGAGAAGACCGATATCACGGCGTTGCTGGCACGAATTCCCTGCTGCCACGATATCGTTTGTACCGGACAGAAAAGTTTCTCCGTCCTCACCGAGGATTACGGCGTTCCAGTGCCCCAAATGGGTACCTACAACGAGTTCACCCTCGCCGACCGTCCGATGCGACTCTGGCGCATGCCCTCCTCCTCCCGCGCCTACCCCATGAAGCTGGACGAGAAAGCCAAATATTACCACAAAATGATGAAAACAATCGGAATATTATGACACTACAGGAAGCCATCGCCGCACGGCATTCGGTGCGGCAGTATCAGGAAAAGCCCATTGAGGCGAGCATTATCGAGCGACTCAACGAAGAAATTGACCTTTGTAATCGGGAGGGTAATTTGCACATACAGTTGGTCGCCAACGAGCCGAAAGCCTTTGCCGGAGGAATGGCCAAGTATGGCAAGTTCAGGGGTGTGAGCAACTACCTCGCGATGGTGGCCCCCAAAGGGGCCGACGAGTCCATCGGCTACTACGGCGAACGCCTCGTGCTGCTGGCGCAGACGCTGGGACTCAACAGTTGCTGGGTAGGCCTCTCGTTCCGCAAACAGCCCGACAAGTACACAATTGCCGACGGAGAAAAACTCCATTGCGTCATCGCCCTCGGCTACGGCGCCAACCAAGGGGTGCAGCACCCCATGCGCCCGATGGAAAAATTCGTAATAGCCAATGGCCCGTTGCCCGACTGGTTCCGTCGTGGTATGGAGGCTGCCCTGTTGGCTCCCACCGCAGTAAATCAACAGAAATTCGAGTTTGAACTTATCAACGACCACACCGTCGCCACCCGTGCCCGCTTCACCATGATAGGTTACGGCAAGATGGATCTCGGCATCGCGAAGTACCACTTCGAAGTCGCCGCCGGCAAAGAGAATTTCACATGGAAATAACCTACATCATAGTATATTACCTCATTTCCGTTAACGTGCTGACCTTCCTCGCTTTTGGCATCGACAAATGGAAAGCCGTCCATAACGGCCATAAAAACAAGCACCTTCCGCGCCGCATCCCCGAGGTCTCGCTACTCTTCCTCGCCCTTCTCGGCGGCTCCCCGGCCGCACTTCTCGCCATGCTCCTTTTCCGCCACAAGACACAGCACAAGAAATTCCGTTACGGTGTACCAGCCATCCTGCTCGTACAAGTGGCTCTAGCAGTGATTTTATATAGAACGGATAGTTATTAAACAAAAGCAACTGAAGCTACTGGCGTTTCAAAAAAGCCAGTACCTTTGCAAACTGAATAGATATACAGGCACCGCTTTGTTTCTTCCATAATTTAATACCATTCGTTTGGTTCAAAAAACTCAGTAAGGTACCATCGTCCATCTACTCTTGTAAACGTGTAACGGCACAAAATATCATTACCTATTGTTTCTACATAAATAGCCTTATTCTCCTGCAATTCCTCCCACGAATATATCATTTGTCGATGACCCACTAACTGTTTACCCATATAAATAGGAGTTATATTGAAATAGAATTGAAAATCATAACATTCTATATGTTTAAAATTATCCAATTCTATTTTGCTTAAAGAAACTCTACTCTTAAAAAAAGAGTCATCCGAAAGTATATGGCAAATAAAACATCTAAATGGCTCTTTTCCTTGATTACAGTCTGCCTTTTCAGACAAGAAAAGACGGTAATTATCAATGGCTTTGTATGGGAACGGATTCCTCCAGCCAAATTTTCCATTGATTGATTCGTTGTAATTTTTATATTTTGCCGGAGATTCAGGGATTTCATCATACAGATAAAGCATTTTTATAGCATCCTCAAAACTCTGCATTTCCGCATAGTTATTTTCATTAATGCAACCACAATCGTTAGTTGTGTTACTATTCATTTCATTCGTAGAGTCATTGCTTATTTCATTGCTGTATCCCTGTCCATTTTTTGTTGTAAACCATACAATGAACAAAACGGCAACAATTGATGCGATAACAATTATCCCTATTTTCAGTCTTTTATTGAATACGCTATTATCCATGTCTTATTTGTTTTTTGGGAAATATTTCTTGAGTGCTTCAATAAGAGTATCAACATACTCTTGGCCTTTGCGGGCTGGGTGATAGGCATCGAAGAGATATCGGTTACCTCTTCTATACACATCTATCCAACCTGAGAAATTGTAAATCTTCTCAAGACCCAGCTTTTCGAAGTCATTTTTGAAATGTTCAAAAGTGTAACCAAAGATTATGACATCGGGGTTGTATGTCTCAATCTGTCTATCAAGAATAGTCTTCCATTGATTATAACATTGCTTAATTCCAGCCTTGCTTGACGTATGATAACCAGGCATCTTACTGACATTCAAGTAGGCGATGTTTTGCATTACCTTAGCCATGTCTTTTTTGTTGCGAATGTAGTCCATATCATTATACTTCAGACCGTTCTGGTAACCATACATCACATAAATAATTTGCTGCCATGAAGGTATCTTGCCAACACCTTCAAAATCGTTTCTGAAAGATTCTTCTACAATAGACCATCCACCTCCTGCCAGTTTCCCATCTGAACATTGGTCGTTAGGTTCTTTGAGAATCCACATTACTTTGGGATTAGAATTCAAATACCCTTCGAAATTGCATACCCCGTCCGTTATGGGTTGCATCGTTTTCTCGTTGAATCCAAGTTCTTTAGCACGGGCATAGATGGACTCCGTGATTTCATTCTGTACTTTTTCAAGTTCTTTTGCATCCATAAAAAAATGTTTTTAAAGTGATAATATTTTTATTTGAACAAAAGTAGGACTCGTAATAACTTGTATGACTCAATACCTTATAATTAAATATGTAAATAATCTCTAATTAATAATACCATCTGCGTCATTACTTTCAGATTCTCCAATAGTGATAATCTCTTCGGGCTCTTCTTCAGCTCCAATTGACTCTGAATTAAGATCAAGCGTTGAGGTTTGTTCGCTTTCTGCATTGGAGTTTTCTTTATAAGTTTCTTGTTTTATCGCACTAGTGGTTGTTATCCTATCCTTTTTTAATTGTTTTTTTTCTTTTCTCGAAACTTGTTCTGTTTTAAAATCACTCTTGTTATTATCTTCAGATTCTCCACCTTCTTTTTTGGCTATTCCCACAAAAATGAGAATTGCAATTATCGTAGTGAGACAACCTCCCCTCCTGTGTTTTTTATATTCATCATCTGTCAACCATGCCCAGTGTCCATCTTCTAGTTTTACAAAATGTTTTGCCATTTCACTTTTGTAGCGGTTTTATACTGTTGCCCCGTCAGTTTTATAATGATTAAACAATATCGGTTTCCATCCATTAAGCCAGAAGCCGATGTTCCGATAAGGGGCAAAAAAGGCGTAAATGCATTTCCGATTTCCCCTTATTCACATAACAGGTGCTGGTAGAACCTATGGAACAAATAAGGTACGAAATGATTCACGCCACTGCATGAACCCTCCGCATCCCATTCCCGTTCCATATAAGTTACCAGCTTTGTTATGTGGGAACAAGAGCGTCAGCTCAATATGATGTCTTTACAATTTTGCTTGCTACATAAGCATCGGTTTTAAGTTGTTGTATATCGTTTTGAGAATTTGTTCTATTTACAATGCTAGCGACGACATGGCCTGCTTGGCGGGAATGCGCTGGATGGTGCCTTCCATGGTTTGTACGACGACACATTCATTATGCAGGGTCTTCTCCTGTAACATACGCTCCTCGGCCAACTGCAGCCCTCGGTCTATCTTATCTTGCAAATCCAGTATTTCTTTCTCAGACATAATTCATTATTTCAATTTGCAAAGATACACACTTATTTTGATTTGACCAAAATTATTTTTCCGAGGCTGTTGGATTTCAGAAAAAGTCGTACTTTTGCAATCCGAAAAGTATGAATAAGAAATTCCATAAAACACTCCTCTGGCTGGTTGCCGTTTTGGCAATCATTGGGGTGGGTGTGTTCGTGCTGTCGCGGACGTCGCTGGGGGAGAGGGTGAAACGGGAGAGTGCGAAGTTGTTCGATTACGAATATATCCCAAATCAGGATGTGGAGATTGACAGCACGACGGCGGCAGTTACGGTAGATTCGATTTATAAGGACTTCCGGAAGAAGTTCCGGTTTCATTATCAGACCATCGGGATGGCGTCGTTCGCGGACAGCAGCCGCATGATTCTGCTCTCCGACATCCCGCCGCATTTCGAGACAGACTCCATCGCGCCTATCTTCGCCAAGTTCACACACAGGACGGAACTGCGCAAACATCCCATCGGCTACGATGGATATACCTCAGACGTTATCATCTTGCTTGGCAACGCCACGCAGGAGAACTGCGATCGCCTCATAAAACGCTTAAGCAAAGAGCTCTTCTTTAGCGACTACAAACCCGTGGTGATGGCGCTGCCAGCGGAAGAGAAACGCCAGTATTTCGCCCAGGAGAACATCGACTACCAAATCACCCTCAACGAGTTCAATACCTGGTTTATGGAGGAGGGCGAAGGGTTCGTCCATTTTGACGACACCAATATGGTACTGACTGTCTCCGACCTCTTTGCACAGAAAGCACGCGGTGTCTACTTCAGCCAGCAGCCAGGTTTCGTGGCATGGGCCATCGCGAAAGATACCGATATCGCCCCACAGATAAAGGACATCCGCCAATTCACGCTGGATGCCGACATCATCCTCGGCGCCCTCGCCGACAGCAGCACACTGGCGATTATCGGCCGCGAACGACAAGCGCCGCTCCACGAACTGCCACCATTGCAGGTAGAAAGCATCCTCTTGCTGGCCTCCACTACCGAAAAAGAGCTGTCGCAGAGCCTTGATATCAACGATCTTATGGCCGGTAAGATGAACAACGGGCGCGACTGGTGCCCCACTTACCTCAGCCGTGAGCTGGAAAACACCGAGTTTGGCGACCTGATGACCATCACCGACGTGCTACTGAAAGACTGGTCGGAACGCGGCACCATCCAGGAAAGCTACTACCGCTACCCCGAGCCCGGCTACTACCCCTTCGACCGTCCGCTCTTCCGCAAGCTGGGTCTCAACGAACTCGTCTACAACTGGAACACCGCTGGCGCGATGTACGCCATCGACCGTGAAGGATACACAATTTATACACTTGGAAGAACCGGCTCGTTGCCCGTGAGCTACTTCAACTCGCAGGAGCGCAGCCAGTCGATAGGCTACCGCTACGAGAGCCAGGCCTACCACTACTTCGCCACCCTCGGCTGCACCGACCTCGCCCGCGTGGTGCAGTACACAGCCCTCTACCAGCTCTTCATCGACAACAATATCAGCTATTCAGGCAACACCTACCCCTCGTTCCCCGCGAACAAGCCCTTCCTGCTCTACAAGCCCACGACGGAGCTGCTCAACAAAATCAAAGACCTCAGCAGCGAGGAGATTGCCCTACTGGCCGATAGCCTCGCGCAGCGCAGTTTCCGCAGTTACCAGAGGGAGCAGGTCGACAAGCAACTGCGCGAGAATGAGCAACAGCATAACATAACCTACAGCAATGAGAATATCGACGCTATCTACCAAAATGTGCATCGTGATACGCGAGCTAACTTCAGCCGCAACTTTCAGGAGGCGAAGAGTATGCTGGGCGGCCTCAGCGAAGAGCGGTTCAAGCAACTGGCGCGGTACCTCTCCTACCCCCGAGGAATAAAGATTCATGACCAAGAAAGCTACAACACCTACCTCCGTGCCCGTCGCATCAACCAACTTATGCGCGAGGTGGGCAAGAATAACCTCGACCTGCTGGGGATGGACCTCGCCAACGTGAAGAATTGGTATGCCGCCAACCTGTCGGGCAACGCGGGCCGCTACCTGAAGACCTCGTCGCTCATCGTCACCTACAACGACCTACTCACCACCGGCGGCCACAACCTTTCCTCTCGCATCAGTCGTGTGAACTCCATGACCAACTACAAGCACACCCGCAACTATACCCCCACCGACTACGAGCGCCCCGCCACTACCGAACCTGCCCCAACCACCACGAAACCATCCGCCGACAAGCCCGCCCAGAAGCAGTCGAACACTCATAAAACCAGGCAATCAAACAATAACTCAAGCAATCAAACTACCAAACAATCAAGCAATCAAAAAGTTCGCACCCGCACCTCCGTCATCTCCTCCGCTCCACGCCGGACAAGAGGCTTGTGAAAACCTCCTCCACTGGGAACAGTCCACCCTTTTCTGAAAATAAATTTTGTCGGATGGAGAAAAGTTTGTACCTTTGCACTCTAAAATATAAATATAAAATTATTGGATTATGAACCGAAGGTCGCGAATACCTTCTAAATAAAACAAGTACTATGAGCAAAGACTTGATACCTGTCAACGGACAATTTGCAATTCCCACGCTGGGCTAT
The DNA here is from genome assembly GCA_902776545.1 of uncultured Prevotellaceae bacterium. Classification (GTDB taxonomy): domain Bacteria; phylum Bacteroidota; class Bacteroidia; order Bacteroidales; family Bacteroidaceae; genus Prevotella. Next base: position 61,012 of record CACYQO010000007.1, read on the forward strand.
GATAATTTAGGAGATGTGATTAGCAAAGAGACCCTCTCGTTCCACCATGGGAAGCACCTGAAGGCCTACGTCGACAACCTCAACAAATTGCTGCCGGGCAGCGGGTTGGAGAACCTGCCGCTGACCGAAGTGGTAAAAAAGGCCGAAGACGGCATGTTTAACAATGCTGGACAGGTACTGAACCACGCCTTGTATTTTGAGCAGTTCAGCAACAGTCCTCGCCCGATGGGAGAAAAACTCGAACAGCTGATAGTAAGAGATTTCGGTAGTGTGGAAGCCTTCAAAAAGGAGTTCGAGACCAAAGGTGCCACACTCTTTGGCAGCGGCTGGGTGTGGCTCAGCGTCGACAAGGAGGGCAAACTGGTCATCACGCAGCAGAAAAACGCCGAAAACCCTGTCACCATGGGCCTTACTCCCCTGCTGACCTTCGACGTCTGGGAGCACGCCTATTACCTCGACTACCAGAACCGCCGCGCCGACCATCTCGCCGCACTGTGGCAAATCATTGACTGGCCCATCGTTGAAGCTCGCTTATGTTAGTTAAGACTTATGGCAGTGCCATCGTGGGCGTCAATGCGTTGATGGTCACCGTGGAGGTGACCGTAGGTGAAGGCCTAGGCTTCTTCATGGTGGGTCTGCCTGACAATGCCGTGAAGGAGAGCGCCCATCGTATTGTGTCGGCCTTCGAGGAGAGCGGCTATCGCATCCCTGGACAGCGTGTCACGGTAAACCTCGCTCCCGCCGACCTGAAGAAGGAGGGTTCGGCTTATGACCTCCCCATAGCGGTCGCCACCCTCGGATCAGTGGGCCTTGTGAAGGCCGACGAGTTAGACAAGTACGTCATCATGGGTGAGTTGGGACTCGATGGAATCCTTCGCCCCATCAAGGGAGTGCTTCCCATCGCCATCGAGGCGCGTCGCTGCCAGTACAAAGGCATCATCGTGCCCGCCGAGAACGCCCGCGAGGCAGCCATCGTCAACAACCTGGAGGTCTACAGCGCCCATACCCTCAAGGAAGTCATCGATTTCTTTAATGGCGAGGGCACCCTCGAGCAGACGATGGTGGACACCCGTGCCGAGTTCGCACGCTCACTGAACAGCTACGAATACGACTTCGCCGATGTCAAAGGTCAGCAAAGCGTCAAGCGCTGTCTCGAGATTGCTGCCGCCGGTGGCCACAATGCCATCATGATAGGGCCTCCAGGCTCGGGCAAAACCATGCTTGCGAAACGCATGCCAGGCATCCTGCCGCCGCTGACGCTGAGCGAAAGCCTCGAGACCACGCAGATACACTCTGTGGCAGGCCTAATGCGAAAGGAGGACTCGCTGATAGCCGTGCGTCCCTTCCGTGCACCTCATCACACCGTGTCGGACGTTGCCCTCGTGGGCGGTGGTACCAATCCCAAGCCCGGCGAAATATCGCTGGCTCACAACGGCGTGTTGTTCCTCGACGAGCTGCCTGAGTTCAAGCGCACAGTGCTGGAGGTTTTGCGGCAACCCATGGAGGAGCGCCACGTAACCATCAGTCGTGCCAAGATGACCATCGACTATCCCGCCGCCTTTATGCTCATCGCAGCCATGAATCCATGTCCCTGCGGCTACTATAACCATCCTACAATTCCCTGCACCTGCCCTCCAGGTGCCGTTAAGCGCTATCTCAACAAGGTCAGCGGCCCCCTGATGGATCGCATTGAAACACAAAAATATTTTAAGAGGGCATAATACTATATCGAATTATTTTTGTATCTTTGCACTCATAAATGAATGTAATAATGAGTGCAAAGGCTATACTTTTTATGCGCGTGAGCACTGACGCTCAGATTATTGAGAGTCAGCCGAAGGTTCTACGCGATATGGCACATCAGGATGGATTTTCTGATGAAAACATTATTTCAATAGGCGAAAAGGAGAGTGCTATCAAGTTGGATGAGGAAGAACGACGGAGCCTTGAAAAGTTGAAACACTATATCGAGACTGACAACATAGATACTGTATATGTCTTTGAACTTTCGCGTATAGCGAGAACCGCAAAAGTCCTATATTCTGTCCGTGACTACTTGGTGGAGCATCAGGTTCAGTTAATATGCAAGGAGCCTCAATTTGTATTGTTGGAGAAAGACAGGTCAAAGGGTATTAGGAGTGATTCAAATCTTGTTTTCAGTATCTTTGGTGCGCTTGCGGAGCAGGAAATGAAGTTGAAGAAAGAACGCTTTGCAAGAGGGCGCAAATACCAAGCAGAGACAAACAAGTTTAATGGTGGTAGAATACCGTTTGGATATAGGGTGAACTATGATAAAGATAAACTTATTGAGATTTATGAAGAGGATGCTGAGGTGGTGCGACACATATATAGTCTTTACGAGCAAGGTTACTCTCAAACACAGATTGCAAGGTTATTGTTAGGTACATCAATGGAACGTAACTCTACATTGTCTGTGGTACACAATATACTCTCTAATGAAGCCTACACAGGCAGAAAGATAAAGGCACACGCCTTTGAACGCTCATATCCTCAAATCATCACTCCTGAACAATATGATAGATGCAGACAGATAGCAGCCGAACATAAACATACCGTAGACAAGTCCACGCATATCTACTATGGTAGCAAGATTGTACGTTGTCCTGTATGTGAGGGGAGGTGCGGCGCGACTGCATCGAAGGGTTACTACTTTTGCTACAATGCCTATAATGCAGTTCGCGATGTAAATGTATATGGGAAACTCCAATGCTCAAATAGGGCGACCATTAGCATCAATATTATGGATTCCCTTTTGTGGCATATTGCAAGTGCATCGGAGGCACGCCACATATTAGTAGATACTGAGCAAAACAGGAAAGGATATGAAAAGAAGATAAGTGATATAGAACGACTTATCGTAAGTAAAACCAAGCAGAAAGAGACCCTGTCTGAAAAACGTGAGCGTCTTTTCGATGGTTGGGTAGAAGGCAGATGTAGTGAAGAGAAATACAAAAAGAAAGATGCTGAGTTTGATAATGAAGAGAAGAACCTTGATGGGGAGATTGCAGAATGTAAGTATCAGATAGAACAACTAAAACTCCTTATTGAAGACCTTTCAGGCACTTGGAAAAGCGTTAATGGTCAAGGTGCAATTCAAATATCAGACTTTGGAGAGTTGGTAGCCAAAATAAGAGAGACTACTGACGATGCAATTCGCTCAGAGATTATTCATAAACACATTATGAAAGTGTATCTGTATGATGAAGAGTCAATACAATACACATTTTCAAGAGGACAAAAGGATGCAAGAGTAAAACGTATAGAAATATTCAAGTATCAAGGCGACCCTGTATCGTACTATTTTTTGCCATTTGCAGGAAAGAAATGTCTCTTTTGGGATAATCCTGCAACCAACCCCGATTCCCTTATAGAGTTGCAATATCTTAGCCGATATAAGGACAAGTACAAAAAGAAACAAGCGAGAAAGACTGACGAGTTCAAAGATTACTACAAGATTAGTACGTTGTCGAGCAAGATAGGGAAGAGTACCTATCAGATAAGAAAAGCAGTTAGAGGGGGTCGTATTCCAACCGTCTTCAAGTTTGGCACGTACTACATTTCCCAATCTGATGCAATAGCATATTTTGACAGCCTAAATACCAAAGGTGATTACATTGATGCAAAAGAAGCAGCGCAGGAGTTAGGGGTGACTGTTCAAGTTATGTGGGCAATGTTGAGGAGGGGAGAGATTCCTGCCCATAAGGATGGTAACAAATACAATATTCCCATCGACCAATTTGAAGCATATAAAAAGAGGATGGGTAAGTAAGAACGCTGTATCACTTATATGACGAAACAAACAAAAATGAATATTGGACGCTCCTATGATTAAAAATCAGATAGTTTTAAGTTCACTTCTCACTATTAGTGAAGGTGTGGCATCAGAAAGAAAAAAACGACACTCTTATTGGTAGAGTGTCGCCACTTTCTGTTTGTGATATGGTAATTTCCGATATTGTAGTAACACGCTTACCTTAAAAATATTGCCTGAATGAAATAAAAAAAGCGTTGTTCTATTGTTGGGGCATTTGGTGAAGTGTCGAGATATCGGTCTCCCAATAGAAAAACGCATAGTGATAACGAAAGAAGATTGAGTTTATTGTGTGACAATCCAATAAAAAGTCGTACCTTTGCAAATTAAAAAGTATAAATGTCATAAAACATAATGATATGAAGCGAATATTAACTATTTCGATTGTATTAGTTGGCTTAGTATGCCTTTATGGATGTACAAGCCATCCACCCAAAGGAAGAACTCAGTTTATGGGGCTTAATGGGAAGGTCAAATCGGTCACAGAAAGAACGTACCGAATCGCCAATATGGATGGTGTACTTATGCAAAGAGAAATGACCGAGGATGGCTACAAAATGTGGAGGTTTGATACCATTGGAGATATTGTTGAATCTTACACTTGGGAACACGGTCAGGATTATCATAGAGTTCTAACAAAGACTATCTGTCAAAAGGACTCCGCAGGAAGGCTGATTAAGAAAAGCCTATATAATAGTAAGGGATTAGTAAGGGAAACGGCTTGGATGTATGATGAGAATGGAAATATCTCTATGGTTGATGATAATGATTATGACCTCAGCATTACTAATCACATAACGTGTAACACTACACTTTCAGATAAAGAGAAGATTATCGAAGAACTATCAATCTCCAAGGATAAAAAAGGGAATGTGTTAGAAGAATACAAACGAGTTACCAATATACAGGATTCGTTGATTATATCGCGTATAAAGTATGATAAGAATGGCGAGATTGAAAGTGAAGAACAATATGAGTATGATTCCAAGAATGTAATAAAGAAAGGTAAAACCACCTACAAAGAGGGTAGTTGGATGGAATATTCTAATAACAAGTCAATACTACATTCGGAAGACGGTTCCATTACATACAAGGTAGAAAGCCACTATAAAAATAATGTTCAGACTATAACATATACCAATTACTATAAAAAAGAAGTTTCAGGAAGAACTGTGGCAGAGTATCGGTATTATCCTCAGAGCGAAACTTGGTTGGAGATTGAAAGTGTATCAGATGATTATGATGATGGAGAAATAGAAAAGACCATCAAAACAACATACAAATATCAATTTGACAATCAAGGTAATTGGATAGTGTGTATGATTTATACAAACAACAAACCCTCACATATCACTTATCGAGACATAGAGTATTATTCACAAGGTACAAATGTACAAATTGAGAATGATGACATTCCTAATGTCACAGGTGCGGGAAGTCAATTAGAATATCAAATATATGTGGATAAGGGTTTTAATAAGAATAGGACAGCATCTGCCTATGTAAAGAAGACCCCATTACATAAACTAATCTTAGATAGCAAAGGTGAATTGTCCTATAAGGACAAGCAGGAGTTTATGAGGCTTGTAATGTCCGATGCAAGCACCGCCACATTAAATGACTACTTTGAGCCGATGTGGAAGAAAGATGTTAGCAACTGTATTGTCGTTGATGCTGAATCAGATTTGGCAAAACTGTACTATCTCTATGATAAGAGAGGCTTTATAGCATACAATAGACCATATTATGATGATGCAAAAGCCGAATTAATTGGCACCGAGAAGCGTATAATGCAAACCATTCAGGATATTGAAAACAAACAAAAAAAATAGTATTGATATGAAAAAGTCTCACCTTATTACTGTTTTCTCGTTGCTTCTGTTAGTAACGTGTTTTGGCTGTAAACATAAGGAATCTGTTGATGAAAGAATCGCTCGACAAGAGAGGGAAGAACAGTCAAAAGAAGATATTAAAAACCTTTACCGTAATCAGATAGAAGCAACAAGAGCCACTCTTGATTCACTTGAAATTGCTCACAGAAAAGGTACTATTTCCGAAAGAGACTATCAGATAGGAACCGAGGTTAATAAGAGGGTGTTAGAAGAATGGGAAAATAGGTATCGTTCTGTTGATTAGGAATAAACCGCGAAACAAAAAATGTCTGACCAATCGACTATACAACCCTACACTCCATCGGAACTACTGACGTTGTTCTCAAACTTCCTCAATCGACAGGAGGAGTTTACTCAGATTATATATCTGCAAGGCATCTACCAACAGAAACCATACAATCCGAGGTGGGCTGCGTGTTATGACAGCATTAGGGATGAGAAAACATCAGCAGAAATGACTGTCAGGATGACCAAGGAGCAGCACGATAGTCTCAGCAATGGGAACCTGATTGTGGTTGGCGGTGTTCTTGGAAAGCAGATGCGCGAGAATGGTAACATTCAAGTATTCCTGAGCGTGACCCGTGTAGACAAACTGAAAGAACAGGTGGTGGATGAGGCTGAGGTGAAGAGAGCAGCCATCAGACAACAGAAAGCACAGACAGGGTACAAGAATGTGGATGGAGTCTTTGAACGGATGCTGTTTGCAGATGAGCAGCCACAGGTGGCGTTGGTCTTTGCTGAAAGCAGCATAACAATGACCGATTTCAGGGCAGGACTTAACTCAGCAATGGCAACCATCAGTTTCAAGGAGTTTAGAGCAAACTTTGCAAATCCCCGTGAGGTTTGCAGTTTGCTCAGTACATTAGATGATGGTGGCTTCAATGCCATTGCCATTGTTCGCGGTGGTGGAAGCGGTATAGAGAAGTTGGATGAGATACCCATATTAGAGACTGTTTCCAACCTTAGAACCCCTACTATTGCAGCGGTGGGGCATCCCGAAGAACGCCTATTCATTAAGAGTGTAGTAGATAAAGAGATTTCAACCCCCAATGGGCTTGGTCAATACTTTTCGGAACTCACAGAGCGCATTGCCGATACAAAAGCCAAATCCAAGGCTGCATTGGTGGCTCAGGTCGAAAAGGTGTATAAAGACCGCCTGACAGCAGCCGAAAAGCAAGCACAGACCCTGCAACAGCAGATGACAGCACAGATGAAGCAGAGTCAAACCATCCTTGAACAGGCTGATAAGAAAGAAGAGGAGAGGAAACAGTTATATGGTCAGATTTCCACACTAAGGAAACAGATGAGAAGTGCAAAGATAAAAAGTACCATCATCTACGTGGTTTTGGTTGGGTTGATAATCCTACTTCTATACTTTCAAGGCAAATAACAAGGGTATCAATTATTAAACAGCAGACGCGATGCAAGATTATATAAAACAAGCATATTTCTCAGCAGGGTTCTTCAAAGACCTTGTTTTCGACAAAAACTTTAAGTTGGTCGAAGATGACAAGGACTGTGATGAGGTTGATTTATACATAATGAAACGCTTTGACAACCTGTTTGGGAATATTGATGCACCTTCCATTTTCAGGGTGTATGTCCTTAATCTTTACAGAGCGTATTGTGTAATGTCTAATTGGGGGAATGCGGAGGCAAGGCAGGTTCTGTTTGATGAAATCAAAGAAGACCGAATGGTGTTGGAGGATACTGAGGTTCTTCATCGGTTAGATTGTTTTATAAGATATGCTTATTATTTTAGATACTCTGTATATAAGAGTCAGTATCGCAGTTGTATAGAATTGCGTAATCAATGCAAAGATACCCCTGCTGACATTAAAGATGCTTTCGACAATCCACACGATTATTGGTATTATGCAGGGAAAATGTTACTTAACTACTCAAAGTTACTTGAAGAGAAACTATGTCAGATTGAAAAAGAGAAGGGGAAGGAGCGGTGTTATCAATACTGCAAGGATATAATAGAAGACTATCAAGATTTGTATCGCATCGCACCAACTTGGCAGGAAGAAAAAGAGTATGATATCATTTTTGAAGACACTTCCTATCTTACAAGTGATGACAAAGAAGAACTTGATATTATTGTCTCAATAATTCAGGGCTATATCTCCAACTATGAAGAAAGCGAGAGACAGAAAGCGTTGCAACACCTCTCCTTAGAAGCCATCTTGAAAGACTGCCCTAAATTAAACAGAATAAAGAATAGTATTCAAAAAGCAATCGATTACGGGTGTATTGCATACCGTAAAGGTGGGTTGTTAGGAGAAGATGGGTTGCTTGTTCCCATTGTAAAACAAGGTGAGAATACATTTCCTTCTGATTCCGCTTTCGCTTACTTTATTGGTGTGGCACTTGACTTAAACGAGAGGGGAGAGAAGTTTCCCGAACTTGAAGTTAAAAGAGTGTTCAAGGGTGAAACGAAGAACGGCAATCAGCCTGATTGGGCTGCATATTGGCGACAGCAAAACAGACCGAGAACAGATGCTACCAAGTTTAAGAGTCGGTCGCAGTCTGCCGTGTATATGGTTTCCCCCAAGACAGTAGACTTCGTCACCCGTGTACTTGAAGGGTAATAGATAACGCTTATCTTACAAAGCCTGAGTCGTAAATGATTCAGGCTTTTTTTTATGCCCATTTGTGACGTAGTTTTGCATTTAATCCATTCATTAACTGCAAGATGCAGTGATTTTCGTGTTTTTTTTGACATTTTGAGAGAAAAATGGTCAAAATTACGAAAAACAGGTGTGTAATATGACTGATTTTCTGCCATTTCTGCACATATTCTCAAAAAATATTTTATACGCTGCACTTTTCTCCCAAACCCATTTTTATACGCTGAGTATTGGGTGATATATGGTCTATTGCACTTCCCGACACCGAGTCTTTACACGCTGATTTTTATACGCAAACTATTTTTTATACGCCCGTTTATCGTATTAAATTGATGCTCAATAATTTGTATATTTGCAAGTGAAAAGCAAGGGTGAAAAGGCTGATTTGACTATCAAGTCGAGAGGCAAACGAGGTAAGCGAAGCAGCACCCCTTATATAGAATAGTAATACAATAATAATAAGCAATTAAATATCAAATATTTGCGGAAAAAACAGGCATTTTTTGGTTTCTAATATAAAGGAGTTTGGATATGAAATACATCGACAAGGACATTCAGTTAGACGAACAGAGAGGTGGTGTTAAGGCTGCATCTTGCATCTGTGACAATGGTTTTGAGTATGCTTATAACACGATGAGTAGGGGTGGCATCCTGACTGTGATAGACAGCAGTCGTGCCGAGACAGACCCTGTGGCGGTCATCTGTAACTATACCGCCACGACCATTGACGACATCGAGGCAACTGTGAGCAAGGTGATACGACTTTATAAGGCACATCAGGTCATCAGCATTGCTCGTAACATCGAGGAGTTTGACGAGACTTTTAGAAAGATTGCATAAACATTTAATTTATAATAATTTACAACGATGAATCGACATCAAAACAAGTCCAAGCAGGTGAAGGACAGTAGCCTCGGACGCAGAAACTTTGAAAATGCAGAAGTCGGTAATCTTAAAAAGCGTGTGGCTCTTAGCGAAGAAGAGGCAATCAGGATTATCGAGGAGGAGGTAAAAGAAGGAGAAGAGGATAAGTGGGGGGTATGTCTCGTAGATATCGATGGTATCAACGACATCTACTATGAACTCTGCTATTCTCGTAAGTTTATTGGAAGTGCGAATCTCAATACAGCATTGAGAATAGCAAGAAACGAAGCATTGGTTCTGACGGATGGAGATAAGTTTGCTATTGCCTTTGCATTGGTGGTTGGTGTAGACCAAGGATTGTTCGCAAGGAACTTTGTTATCGAAGCCATTAAAAGCATTGGTCTCTCTGCGGAGGAAGAGAAAGAAGCACTTTCCAATTTGTAGAACGTTTTTAATGGTATCAAAAATTGAACAGTATGTATCATAACCTGCAAAATGCGGCTTATGCAATCCGCAAAATGCGGATGCTATTAAGAATAATTAGAGTTTTAGGGGTAGGACGCTTTGAGCGTCCACCCCCCTAAAACAGAGACGGTGGATGATTGTGTGTGATTGTCCTACTGAGTAGAGGGTTAAGTGAGCGTGTCACACACCGCGCCTAAACAAAAGGAAATCAAGTATGTCTAACTATTATTTTCGATTATACGAGAACCTCCTGAAGGAGGTAGATAACCTAACGCAAACTGTTGTCCTGTGCAAGATTCTCAACTATGCCGAATCGACCAAGACCACACGTCCGACATTTCAACAGACGTATCTGTCGAGCATCCTGAACCTCTCAACCGATACCGTTGGCAAAGCGTTAAAAGGACTGAAAGAGAAAGGCTTTATCGACTTCAAGGCAAAGGGATATGGTGCGGACAGGACAACCACGTACTACATAACCGACAAGACTTATTCCTTGACCAAAGGGCGCGACACTCACAAACCCGAAGCATCCTTATCCGAAGAACCAAGTGAAGAAGTGTTGAAGTTGATAGCATCGGCAGAGGATAGGGAATCGGCAAAGAGGATAGCAGATGAGCACGGTGTGAAACTGACACCTCAGATTGTCGAAACAATTAACAAATTAAAAATCAATTATATATAAAATAATAATTAATGATAGAAAATCCTATATCGTTTATGAACGATTACGAAAAGTGGCGAGTTACAGACCACAAAGGGGTTTACTCAGGAACCCCGTTAGACAACATAGCAAGGGTACAGAAGGGCGACTTTGTAGCGATTGTAGGTGCTGCAAAAGGTGGCAAATCAACCTTCATTCATTGGTACATTGCTCAAATGACAATGGTAGCCGATTGGCATATAGCGTTGGTGGACTTTGAAAGTGAGTCGGGTGAGGTGTTTGACCAAATATCTGCCCTCACCAATCCACACCACACTGCCACACACATACACCCCATCACCAATGTTGCTTCGGTCGAAGAGGTCATTTATGACGTTGAGCAGGCTAAGGAACTCTACGACATTGACTGTGTAGTCATCGACCCTTATAGTAACCTGATGGGTAGAGAGGTGAACACGTACACCATCAATGCGGATTTGGCATTGCTGCAAGCAATGGCTAAACGCTTGGATGTGGTTGTAATCCTGATGTGCCATCCTACAAAGAGTACAGGCAAGGGCGAGGATAAGTTAAGCCTGTATAGTGTTACGGGTAGTGCAGCCTTTGCACAGCGAGTAGACCTTGGATTGACCATCAAGTCGGACTATGACAACTACACAACCACCATAACAGCCGAAATGGTGAGGCATAGCCAACGCGGTAAGATGGGTGGAGTGATAGAACTGTCATACAATCCCAAGGCACACAACTTCACCCTGTCCGATACTGACAATGCGTTGGATATGATGTTTCCTACTGAGCAGACTGTCAAGCCTCAGCCAAAGGTGGATGTGGAGAGGAAGGTAAACTTCACCGAACTCCAAGAACTGCAAGTGAACTACTATCCAAAGGCGACTTCTAACGATGGCGGCAACCGTAGGACTGTGAGACTTTTGGAGAGTGTAAACACAACAGACCCTGAGATTGTCGAGTTTTGCAAGTATCTCAGGGAACACGTGGGTGAGTTTACCGACAAAGAGAAGCAGGACTACAAGCGTATTCACTTCCCTGTTGTAACACCATCCGCGATATTCCTTCCTGACGCGGACAATCGCAAAGTGGAGAGTATTCAAAACTTTACCAATGTTATAGCCATTGATATTGACTTGAAGGACAACAGGGGCAAAAGCCTTGCGGAGTTACGCACGATTACCAACAAGACCCCTTATGTCTTTTACAGCGCGGTCAGTGTGTCAGGTCAGGGATTGTTTGCCTTGATAAGGTTGGATAGTGTTGATTCTCCTGACACATTCAGGGAATACTTCTCCGCCTTGGAGGAATACTTCAAGTGTAGAGGTGTTGTAATAGATGGTGCGTGTAAAGACCCCACACGTCTCAGATACGTCACCAATGACCCCAACCCATACACCAACGAGAACGCCTTGGTGTGGACTTATAGAACGCCTGTGTACATACCTATGAAGTATGGTAAGAACTTCAACGTGTCCGATGTGCCTAAGAAGCGTTTTGTGACCACAAGCACCCTGACTGATGCTCAGAAGATGGACTTCATCATATCTGACGTAACCAACAACGGCATCATCATCAATCCAACTCACTCCGATACCTTAACGATGAGTGCTGCCATTGCTAACACTTTCGGTGCTGATGGGTGGGATTACTTTACAGCCCTCAACACCCCGAAACACGGGTACGATGCAGCGGATGTGAAGTATCAGGACATCTACCAACAGGACGTTTCTTCTCCAAAGAGAGAGGCTGCTTTCGGGAGCATTGTAGACCTCTACAAGAGGGCAAAGAACATTGATACGGTGGATTGGACTTCAAAGTCCTAATCCACCATCAATGGACTCTCTATGAAATGAGTGATATTCCAAAGATATCACTCATTTTTTTTATTAAGAAAATGTATAGTGTCGGGGGGTAGCCTCATCCACTCTCTTTACTATCTCATTGAAAGCCTTGTATGTTTTAGACAACTTATTGTTTGCTATCTTTATCATCCAACTTGGAATGTCTTTATAATACGCTACTGCGATTGCACCACACATACAGGCGATGGTATCGGAATCACCACCCATTGAAATAGCAAGCCTAATGGCATCCTCATAATCTTTGCTTTCGAGAAATGCTTGAATGGCGTTGGGTACTGAATCGATACATTTTACAGGAATATGTTTATGTTTCTCGACATACTCCTTTGTTTCTTCCCTAAGTGTATCACAGTCTTTTTCCAATTTATATGGTATCAATTTCTGAACGGCTTTTTTGATTTCCTGTTTTGACTTCCCTGTTCTCGCCAAATAAACGCATAGTGCTATTGCCTGTGCGCCCTTTTCCCCTTCCGTAGAGTTGTGGCTTATGTCGGCAGTAAACTTTGCGACTTCCATAACTTGTTCAATGGAATCACACAGCCATCCGACAGCAGATACACGCATAGCACAACCATTAGTATCACCCTTGTATGGCTTGGGTGTTTCAATCCATTTCTGAAAACTCTTACCATACATTGATGTTTCCCCACCATTCCAATTAAGTTTCACCTTTAATGGATAGTCTTTTGTATATTGATGCACTAACTTGGTTAGACCTTCCAAAGTCAATTTGTCGTTGTCTAACAAATAATGCGCCACAGCAATAGTCAATACGCTATCATCCGTCAGTTTGTTGTTCTTCCCATTTTCGGGAAACAATTTTATATTGTCATAGACATACACGTTCTTCCCTGCTTGTTCGTATATGGAACCTGCTATATCACCAATTATAGCCCCCAATAGTTTGTTCTTTGTATTGGATGACTTCACCACATTCTGATTACTTATCTCGGAACGCAGTTCCATCAATAGTTTTCCCAAGATGTTTGCCCCTGAGCATTTATGCACAGCCCATATATCTTTCTTGCTATAAGTTTGGTCTTTCTCTGCAATGATTTTTTCGCCTGTATTAAGTAGTGCTTCCTTGAAACCTTTGCAGTATCTTACCTTGTATCGCAATGCCTCTCGCATATACCCAAAGCGTATCTCATAATCTTTTTCAATGGCATCCTTTACGGACTTTTCTAATCGTATTCTTGGCTTCTTTTTTCCTCGGATATAGTAGTAACTATCCCAAGCATTTCTTTCGCCTGTAAATGACAGCAATTCTTCTTGGTATTCATCATAACCTTGTAGTCTTCGCCAATGGTAGTATTGTTCTGCGCTATGGAATGTCTTTCCATTGACAGTAAAGTCGAATGGATAGAAGTTGCTCAGGATTGATTTGTTGTCAAAAGGTCTCTCCATATCCTCTTTATGGTATGAGCAGACTTCAAACAACTCATCCTTTGTCAGGTTTCTAAATGATTGATTATTAGAAAGTACCGCAGCGCTGCGGTGGATGTTGAAAGTCAACAACTTACCAAATAAGTAAATCTTGGCATCGTTCAAAACGTCATAATCAATGTATGGCTCAGCCCCATCTCTTAAAGCCTTTCTACACGCCATTAGGATTTTGCCTTGATGGTTCATTCCTTCCCATACCCCTGTGTTCATCGAGAGGATAGTGGCTTTCTCCTCACGTCTCTTTACTTTCTTTCGCTCTAACTCATCCAACTTCTTATAGTAGGCTTTTCTCGCTGCATTGTTCTTGCACCCCCAATCACCTACCAACACTTTGTTCATACGGCTTTGATTCTCTATGATGGCTACGTTATCAGGGATTGCCAACAGCATTTCGCAGAACTCAGGGTGTTGTTTGCACTTCTCCCATACGAGATATAACATCAGATGGAAATGCCACATACTTTGATGAAAGTCCTTTCTGCCGTGTTGTTCGTCTATTTCGTTATTCCTATACAGTTTCTTGCAATCCCAACCGTTATCTAATGCTTGGATTTCCTTTTGTATTTGGATGCAGTCTTTGTTATTCTTACCGTAGTTGCACGCCACGTAAGCAGCCTCAACAGATTGGAACCTATGACCCATAAAGTCGAAAGGGTATTTTAGCATATTACTGAATCCAATACTATACCCGTTATGGCAGAATGTACCTTTGGAGAACGCCACAACCTTAATCAAGGAGCAGTCATATCGTTCCATCCGTAGGAAGTCAATCGGTTTGTCGGTATCAAATATTAAACATTCGTTTGCCTGACGTGCCGACTTCTTTTCGGGTAGGGTATCTGTATTCGTTCCATTGATATACGAACAAACTGTGGCAGGTGCTATTTTAAGTTCCTTTGCAATGGCTCTCGCTGACCATTCGGGATGCTCCTCGCGTAGTTTCTGAATCAAGGCATATTTTTTCGCTTTTTCATCGTGTCTACGGTCTATCTTATGGACTTTGATATATTTTCTTACAGCAGCCTCGGAAACATTGTTATTACGGGCGTTTTCGCTGACAGATATGTCGGGATTGTACTGCATTTTGATTGACTATTTCAAAGTGCAAATATACAAAATAATTTGGTATCAAAAAGTAAACAGACACCCCTACCACCCCACCCCCTACCTCAGGTATCCCCTCTAACAGACCTTGACCCCCTTTATTGAACTGCTTTGAACTATCCGTGCTGTACCCACCCCCTCTGAAAAAAAAATTATAAAAAATTGGGGCAAAAAAAAGAGGTTCAATATATTTATAATTAAACTATAATGAACTATGACAAGAAGATATAGAAGAAAGGCATCGGAAGCCACAAGATTCAAAATGAAAATCGCCCATCAGGGCAGGCGCAACGGAATGTTTGGGAAGCATCATACCCAAACTACCAAGGACAAAATCAGTAAGTCAATGCACGACTATTGGAATTGGATTCACACTTATCAGGAAGACGATTACCCACTAAAATAGCCATTCTGACGTTAAGACCGTTTTTTGCGCTTAAATTGAACCATTTAAGTAGGGTATCTTTGTATAAATCAGTTTTATACAGGATTCCTATATTGAACTTATGGTTCAATAGGTAGTTCGATATAAAGCCCTAAAATACCGTGTCGCGTGTCGGATGGCTTTCGATTTTTATTTTTCCAAACTTATATTGAACTACTTTTCCTTGACAGTATCATCCGACTTCTTAGGTGCTGTGATAAGTATGCCTTGACGAATCACGCACTTGGGGTTCCTGTATTCCTTGGTTTCTGAAAGATTTACAGCACGTAATGAGGAATATACGATGCCTATATCATCTTTCTTGTAGGTATCGCAGAGTGCCTTCAATGACCCAAAATAATGATGGGAATTATCCTTGAATAACTCTAAGTGTATGACTTTTAGTTCTTTATTCATAAAGTAACATTTTTTACCATCTGCAAAGGTACAAAATTATCTTAATATTGTCATACAATGTTGTAAAAAACATACATTTTATGTCAAGTTTTTCTGTTTGTAAGAAATTGATTTTATCTGAATTAAGTATATAACTGATTGGTATGGTGAGTGTTGTATATTCACAACATTTTATTTAAGATTATTTAACAAATTAAATGCAACATATATCGGATATTTGTCGTATCTTTGCAACAGAAACAAGGAACAAAGAATAAGTCAAACAATAAAAAAATACAGTTATGAATACAATGATGACCACCGCTTGCAAAGAACTTAGCCAAATCGCTGTCCTTGATGGTATGACCGCTATCCGCGCTAATGTAATCGCCAACCGTACCGACAATGCCCTGTGCGGTATTACCAAGGCTATGATGATTCAGGTATTGAAGACCAAACTTAGTGAGGGTGTTGCCTCCTTCGTATTTGCTAAGAAGGATGGTACTTTGAGACACGCCTACGGCACAACCAAGAAAGAACTCGCCTCTGCACACATAAACGGTCGTGGAGAGAGTAGAGAAAACTATGCTTGCTGTGCATATTGGGATGTCGAGAAGGGTGCTTGGAGAAGTTTCAGATGGGAAACCTTGGTTCAGGTGCTTTAAGTAGCACCTGACCATCGGGGTAAGTAAAGATGTAATTAACTTAAACAATAGGAGATATAGCAATGAGAACTCGCAAACTTGGTGAATATTTTTTCGGTCGGCATTACTTTCAATGGGGTATATGGCAAGTTGATTATGTCGGTGAGAATGGCGCAACAAGTGGTCGTCATATTATGGACGTTCCCTCATACCCCGAAGCCCTTAAAACCACTTGGAAACTCAATGGTTGGGGTGAACCCAAATATATCAATCCAAACATCTATTAACCCAACATAGGAGATTGTAGCAATGACACAACAGATTGACAACTTTGATAGGGATATGGCTCGTTATATCTTGAATATCCTGAGAACTCAGCCCAATGTTATGATGAGTTGGGGTTTCCATTCGGCAATGATTATTAAGAACGGTCTGCGTTTCTTCGTTCACGGTTTCCAACACAAAGGATGGTGTAGCGTTGTGTATGATGAGGGAAAAGACACCTTCACCTTCTGTACCTATGGAATAAGGGGGAACATTAAGTATCAAGTCGAGGATGTCTATTTTGACAATTTGGTTGAGATTATTGACTCGGCAGTCGAGACAGGAAAGATGAACGATGAACAGTACAAACAGAAGGTTTCGGAATGGTTGAAGAAGGGTGTAGCATAGCACCCTTCACTTATCACCAAAGTGAAAACGCAATAAATTAAAAATCAGATAAAATTAAAAATCGAGCAAAAAACAGATTCACTTATAGGTCAAACCGCCATAAAACTGAATATTATGAGTACCAAAAACAGCAACACAACATCAGATTACATCCCTTGGGATTCTGCAATGAACCTTGTACACCGCCTCTTCAAGGATGGCGAATACCGAATGAGCCTTCTTGTCGGATGTGGTTGTTTTTTCGGTTTACGTATCTCAGACCTGTTATCCTTAACGTGGAAGCAGGTTCTAAACGAGGATGGAACCTTTACCCTCAACGAAAAGAAGACAGGTAAGAGGAGAACCATTAAGGTCAATGCCAATTTCAAAAAGCACATCGAGGACTGCCATCAGGCACTTGGTATAACAGATGACAATGAGCATTGCTTTTTATCCCGTAAGGGCTGCGTTTACACCACTCAGCGCATCAATGTTAAGTTGAAGTTTATTAAGGCGCGATACGGGCTAAAAATAGAGCATTTCAGCACACATAGCCTCAGAAAGACTTTCGGGAGAAAGGTGTTTGAATCCGCAGGGGAACAAGCAGAGGTGGCATTAGTCAGGTTAATGGAACTATTTAATCAATCATCGGTATCAATAACTAAACGCTATCTTGGACTGAGACAGGAAGAGTTGTTAGGAACCTATGACCTGTTGGAGTTTTAATGTGAATTGATATGAATATCTTTGAATTACAGGATATCTTCACCAAGAAAATGTTGGATGACCATAGAAACGGAATGTTGGTGGATGGAATGTTGGAACCTTATTTCGCTTGGAAATCGGGTTCCAACCCATTACCAACCCTGAATGAGGCTATGGATATAGTCAATGTGGCAGTGGGTATGTTGGATGAGTTCTATGACCGCTATCCTAATGCGGTGGGTGAACAGGGGAATAATGAGAATGACCCTTGGAATGATTATGTTGGATATGGTAAGGACAAGTACATCGTATCTTACCTTGAAGCCATAGATGGTGAGGTTTCAAATTGGATAATCTCAGGCATACTACGCAATAAAAGTGAATAATATACGTTATTGTAAAAAATAGAAAAAAAATGAGCAGTCTATTCCCTGATGATGGATGCGTAGACATCCAAGACCTATATAAGTGGCAGCAGGAGATTATGGATGTACTCCAAGAGTACGCAGATAACCCCTCTGACTTTGACGGGTATGTCTTTGCCATTTACCCATCTTTGAAAGTGGCAATAGAACGTGCAGAGGATGTTACAGATGCAGAGATTGAGACCTTCAATCTCGCTGACTTTGTTTGCAAGAATGAGAAAGGAGAGATAGAGGTAGACTTCGACAAGGTGGATGAAATATCCAATCAATTTATGTTTGTAGCAAGATAGAGCAATGGAACAGAAAGAATACTTTGAGTGTTGGGTGGCATACCGTAACAATACAGATGCTAAGGAGAATTGGGTGGAACAGTTCAACACCCGTAAACAGGCGACATCGTACATCAACGAACACTTTTCCAATGGAAAGGTGATGTGCTGTCTGTCTGTTGATGCCAACCTTTCAGGCAATGAATATGGGTATGGTGAGAACAAATCCGAGGCATTAAAGAACTTGAAAGAACAACTAAAAAACTATGGTTATACACCGTATAACCCATATACTGATTAAACTACAAGAAAAGACAGCACAAATAGATGAAAGACCTTAAAGTCATAGAATTATTTGCAGGTGTGGGCGGTTTTAGAATTGGCTTGGATAGAGTTAATGATGAAATCGGAAAAGAGTTCTTTAAAACTATATGGAGCAATCAGTTTGAACCTGCAACGAAGATACAACACGCATCAAGAACATACGTTGCCCGATTTGGTGCAGAAGGACACGTAAATAAAGATATCGCCTTGGTTCCTGCCTCAGAAATCCCCGAACACGATATGTTGGTAGGTGGTTTCCCCTGTCAGGATTATAGCGTTGCAAGGACTCTTAGTCAAGCAGCAGGTATAGAAGGTAAGAAAGGTGTGTTATGGTGGGAGATATACCGCATCTTGCACGATAAAGAAAAGAAAAGTGCAAAGTATCTTTTCCTTGAAAATGTAGATAGATTAGTCCAATCTCCTGCAAAGCAAAGAGGGCGTGATTTTGCCCTAATGCTTCAATCCCTTTCTGATTTGGGCTATTATGTGGAATGGAGAATTGTAAATGCAGCCGAATACGGTATGCCTCAGAGGAGAAGACGTACATACATTTTGGCTTATAGAAAGGACACTAAGATTGCTAAAAGCATTAAAGACCCAACAGAATGGCTGTTTACGCAGGGTGTGTTTGCTAACGCTTTTCCCATTAAGGACTATACTCTTGAATACCCCCTTCACCCCAATTCATTAAAATCATCCCCTGAGAGTGATTTAGCAGACCTCAGCAATGAGTTTAACAAATCCAACAAGATAAAACCATTTGAGAACGCAGGTGTAATGATTGATGGTGAGTATTGGACTTTCAAGACAGAGCCAAACTATCACGGTGATTACACTACGCTTGGTGATATTATTGTCAAGGGTAATGATAGAAAATACATTACCGAAGACTTCTACGTGTCAGACAAAGACCTTCCTCAATGGCAGTATCTCAAAGGTGCAAAACACGAAGAGAGAAAGGGAAAAGATGGGTTTACATTCTTCTACAATGAAGGTGGAATGGCTTTTCCTGACAGTTTAGATAAACCATCAAGAACTATTATCACGTCAGAGGGAGGTAAGACCCCATCAAGATTCAAACACGTTATCTTAGACCCCGTAACAAAAAGGTATCGTAGATTAGTTCCTATCGAATTGGAACGACTTGATATGTTCCCCGACAATCACACAATAGGTGAGAATGACACAAAACGAGCCTTTTTTATGGGTAATGCCCTTGTATGTGGCATTATCACCAAGGTTGGAGAAGAGTTGTACAACAGGATAAAATAAAAGCATCTATGAAACCCATTACGGAATACGACTCATTGCATATTGGGATGTCACAAAGAGACTTGAAGAATCAATGTGCAATAAAAAAAGACAACCTGATTCAGACAGCGATAAGTTGGAACGGATGTAATCAGAGAGGGCAGTTTGAATATCATTGGATATGGGAATCTCCTGATGGAAGATACCAAGTAGGAGTGGGTAAATATGGAAAGGAATACTATGCCGATACCATCAAACATAAGGACGGACACAGGGGCAATAATCCCAATGATATGAACCCAAGTATAAAGAAAGATGGGGTTTTGTTGGATTTTGACAGTAGTTTCGGGCATATTTTTAAGTTCCTTGAAGATATGTATGCTGTATCGCCACAGGCATCCGAACTTATGGGGTACTTAATGGTTCGTAATGGTTATTTGTGCGACCATCAAATTATTGATGGGGAGTACAAATATGTACCCCCACAAGATGTTATCCAAGATATACTTGAAGTGATGCCTGAATATGATGGCATTTCATCCGAGGCGTATCTTCACTATATTGATACTATTGCTTGGAATGAGGATGTAAAATATCACACATTGGGTTATGATGTTTTGAAGTCAGGGTACGGTAGATTAAACAATGTCCTAACGTATGCACACTTCATAGCCGTTTTATTGCGTAGAAGTTCCCTCTATAAGATTTGTAGTAATTTTGCAAGAATCCCTGTGGGTGTATCTCCATTATTGAGGGCAGAAATCAATGATGTATATCCCGTGTTGGATATTAGATAAATG
This sequence comes from uncultured Prevotellaceae bacterium, assembly GCA_902776545.1. Taxonomy (GTDB): domain Bacteria; phylum Bacteroidota; class Bacteroidia; order Bacteroidales; family Bacteroidaceae; genus Prevotella. The sequence goes on from CACYQO010000007.1 coordinate 81,675, forward strand.
TTATTACTAATACGAACGATTAAACTATTATATGTCAGGAAGTTGCGGTGAAATGATGAAAAGTATATCAACAAGATATCTGCCCCTCTTTTTCCATCTTTGGAATGACATCCACATCGAGGTGACACCCGTTCCTGTCAGTCAGCTGAATAAAGAAGAGAAAGCCGAGAGCAGCACCACCATCCGAGAGCGTGTCGTCGCCGCCCGTGCCATCCAGACCGAACGCTTCAAGAATACCCCCGGGGTCCACTGCAACGCTCAAATGGGCAGCAAACTCACCCGTCAATACTGCGTCCTCACCGACGAGTGCCGCAATATCATGGAGATGGCAATGAACCGCCTCGGCCTCAGCGCCCGCGCCTACGATAGAATATTAAGGGTGTCCCGCACCATCGCTGACCTCGAAGCAGCATCCGACATCAATCCCGACCACCTCCGCGAAGCCATCACTTACCGCTCTCTCGACCGAGATAATTGGGGTAGTAATTTCTAGGTTTTATTGCTTTATGATGCGATAGGTCACGGTGCCTTGGGGAGTGATGAGGCGGAGGAGATAGGTGCCGGAAGCGAATCGACTAAGGTCGATTGTGAATGCCATGGTGCCTGACAGCGTTGATGCGCCAGAGTGGACAAGACGGCCAGAGAGGTCGTAGAGTTCCACGATGGCATCGTCGGGGAGGCAGGAGAGGGTGATATGGTCAGTAGCAGGGTTGGGGTAAATCAATAATTGATTATTGATACTTGAAAAATCGTCGATGCCCTCGGTGTCGAAGGTAATGATGAGGGTGACGGTGCTGTCGCAGCCTTCCCTGTTGGTGAAGGTCTGCTGGTAGGTGCCTGAAGCCTCATACACCGTTCCGTTCCACTCGTAGCTGTCTTCCTGGGTGTTGACAACAACGGTGTCTTCTGAGGAGTGATGGATGGTGATGGTGAGTCCCACGATGCTGTCGCAGCCATAGACTGTCTGCAAGGTCTGGACGGCAACGGTCGTGGAGGTGTACTCCACGCCCTCCCAGAGGTAGCTGTCGCAAGCCACAATCCGGTCAGTGACGGTATAGGAGGGATGAGGGGTATAGTCGATGATGGTTACTGCGTCATTGCCTGATTGCGTTATTGCAGTAGGGATGAGAGTGGTGTCATCGGTGCAGGTATCCTGATGGACAAAGGTGACGTTGAGTGTCTGATGGGGGAGCGTCACGTTGTCAATCCAAGCGCAGTCGCTGCCGTTGCTGACACTATAGTCTTTCGAATAGCGGAAGGTGAGGGTATGGGCGCCGGCGGTGAGGGGCACGGCAACGCGTGTCCAGTCGACATCGCCTGAGGCAACAACCTGCTCATTGCCGTCGACGAGAAAGAAGAATTTGTCGTAGTTGCCTTCCGAGGAGACGCGATAGAAGAAACTCACGCTGTCGGCATCGGCAATAGTGACATTGAGGTTCATGTCCGACTGCTGGTTGTGGTTCAAATTCTGTGCCGAACGCAGGCAGTAGGAGCCTTCATAAGGCTGACTATTGGTGAAGACCCAGGGGTTGGTTGTGGGAGGGTTCCAACCACTGAGGTGGGTGGTACCACCCTCGAAAGTCTCACAAAAAAGCTGTCCGATGAAAGCCTCCGTTTGGAAATCGAAGACTGAGAAATGGGCGGAGAGAGGCACGCTTATGCCCTGCGGTAACTGGGAGTCGGCCTGCAAAGTGAGCGCGAAAGACTGAGTGGACGAAGGACTAAGCGACTGGGTTGTGGAGCCTTCGACTCCAAGAGCGAGGAGAGATGTCGGGGAGGAGAAGGTGAGGGTGCCGGGACGTGTGGCGGCGTGACCGCTGTTGCTGAGTACGGCTGTCACCGTGGTGGAAGAGCCGGGCATCAGGCTCAGGGATTCGGGAGTGAATGTCAGCGTGAGCACCGGCGCATAGAGCCAGCGGCGGATGGTGCTTGCGGCAGCCATAGCGCCACCTGGCCAGGTGGCGCTGGTGGCCAAATCGACAAAGGTGTTGTCGGGGGCGTTTCCTGCTACATAGGCACTGACGGCCGCCGTGAGGTCGACAGAGGCACCGGCAGCCAGGCTGTCGAGAGAGATTGAGAATTGAGAATTAAGCGTTGCAAATTGGGTGTCGACGAAAGAGAGGTTCGGAGTGCTGCTCTCCAGCTGGATGGTGATATTGCGAGCCATCGTGTTGCCGATGTTCTCCACATGCAGCGTCAAAGCCACAGTGTCGCCGGCATTGAGGGGGTCCGAGGTAATGTCGGTGACCATGGGGAAAGCTCCGGCAGGCTGAATGACGCTGAGGGTGCGGAAAGCGGTGCGATACTGCTGGGCCGAGGCGGCCAGCAGGTAACTGCCCACCTGCAAGGTGGCGGGCAACGACAAAGTGGCGTTGCCACTGGCATCGGCATAGGCCGCCGCTATCAAAGAGCCACTGACAGTGTCGACAAGAGCGACATAAGCGTGAGGCACCGCCGACACCGACAACGTTCCAGTTCCGTAACTGACTATCGAGCTCACGCTGACCGGCATCACGCTGGCCTGTGTCATATAGGGCATCACCGACGGGTCACCCATCAGGTGGTAGATTTCCCAGTAGTACCATTTCATGCCCGAACTGGAGGAGGAACTTTCCACCGCCATATCACCCTGCATCACCATGGAGCCTTGCGTGGTGCACCATTGGGAGTAGTTCTCGCCGTGGGTGTGGAAGGTGCGGTCGTAAACGCCGAGGTTGCTGGCATTATAGGCCATGGACATGGAGGCCGAGATGGAACTGCGGACACCCACGGCCCAATAGACATCCTGACCCCAGTAGGTGCTGTTGCTGCCGCCGATGTAGCCCACAGCACCGGCATATTCGTTCTTGCGGAGGAGGGCCTCGCCGAAGCAAGTGCCTGTCTCGAACTTATTGGTGAGACAGCAGTTGCCTATCATCAGGCCGAACTTCTGGTTGTTGGTCATCTGGTTGACGTGGGTGTTGCTGAAGGAAGGGGTGCCCCATCCCGTGGAGCCGCCGTGTGCGGAATAGTTGATGAAGCCCGCGCCCTGGTTATAGTAGTTGCGGATGTTGGCAGCGTTGGAGGAGGCGCTGCTGCCGATGGTAACGTTGGTGGTGCAGGCAGGGATGATGGTGACATCGTTTTTGAAGTACATCACTTGGCTCCATCCGTGGGTGCCGTTGACATAGTTGGTGACGGCATAGTCCATGGTGGGGTCGGCGTGGGTGTAGCCGTAGTCGCCGCTGCTGCCGCCATCGACGCCGGCCACCATGACGGCGCGGTCGAGGAACGACGGGTCGGCAAAGGTGTACTGCTCATACATGAGGGTTTTCTGCACCTGTGGCGTCAGCTGTGCCACCGTCTGCGCCGAGAAGCGGCCGTAGTGGCAGTCGGGCAGGTGGTCGCCGGTGGTCCAAGTCATGTAGTAGAGGTCGGTGACGTGATCGGAGGCGGGCGAGTCGTTGTGTGCATTGAAGGGGGGGAGCTGAGCCACATCGCCCACCAGCAGCACGTATGTCGGCGCCGGATTGGCCAAAGTGGCATTCGTGTACTGGCTTTTGATGTAAGCCGCGATGGAGGTGGTGTCGCTGCCCACGCCGGGGTCATTGGTATAGACGATGTCGGAGAGGAATCCTTTGCGACGCTTCCACTGGACGAAATCGTCCATATAGCCGCGGAACATGCTGTTGGCCACAATGAGGTAGCGCACGGGGGCGGTGGTGCGGACGGCTTTGGGATAGAGGTTGTTGAGGGGGTTGGCACCGCTGTTGAAGGCGGGGGAGTAGTAGCGGTTGAAGAGTTCCATGCTGGCCTCTTCGTCGCCACCGAGGTAGTTGACGGTAATGGTGGCCTTGCGGCAGACGATGACCTCGCCGGTGACGGGGTTGTAGCGCACGGGCGAGAACTGGAGGCGTGCCAGACGGCGGTCGCGGGCGATGCCCACAGCCTCCACCAAGGCCTTAGGCTGGCCGACAAAGGCGTTCCACGAATAAACCTCTTGGCTGATAACCAGTTTCTGAGCCGTGGTGTCGCTCTTGCTACGCGGCACCTGAACCGGCACCAGCCGGTGAGGCAGCGGCTTGAGCGTGTCGTACACAGCATCAGTCACCGTCACTTCGAACTCAGCTCCCAGAGGCACCTCTATCAACCGTGAGAACGTGGGCAGCGACGGTGAGCCATAGTTGGCCAAAGACTGCTGATAGCCCTCGATGGCGAGGGTGCTGAAAGTCTCGCCGCAGAGCGTGGTCTCTCCTACTCTCACATCACCCACGCTGAACTCCACCTGCAGGTGCTGCCAATCGTCGGCAACCACACGCTGAGCGTGAGAAATTGAAAATTGAAAATTGAAAATTATGCTGACGCAAATAATTTTGCGCAAACAATTGACAACTGACAACTTTTTCATTCTTAACTCTGAATTCTGAATTCTTAACTCTTAATTGACCAGCGTCATCTCATCCACCAAGTGGCGGGCGCCGGCGAACTTGTCGATGATGAAGAGGCAGTAGCGGATGTCGAGGGAGATGTTGCGGCAGTAGGCGGGGTCGAACAGCAGGTCGCTCATGGTGCCTTCCCAGCAGCGGTCGAAGTTGATGCCCACAAGCTGGCCGTCGGCATTGAGGACGGGCGAGCCGGAATTGCCGCCGGTGGTATGGTTGGTGGCGATGAAAGCCACGGGAAGTTCTCCGTTCTTGTTGGCATACTGGCCGTAGTCTTTCTTCTGCCAGAGTTCCTTGAGCTTAGGCTCCACACGGTAGTCATAGACATTGGGGTTTTCCTTCTCCATGATACCCTCGATGGTGCTATAGGGAGTGTAGTAGACGGCATCCTTGGGTTTGAAGCCCTGCACATGGCCGTAGGCCACGCGGAGTGTCAGGTTGGCGTCGGGGAAGAAGTTGCTGTCGGGATACTGCTCCATCATGCCTTTGATGTAGGTGCGCATGAGGCGCTGGATGTTGTCGTCGGCCTCGGTGTAGGTGGCTTTTTTCTTGGCGTTGTAGCAGAATTCATAGGCTCTGCCAAAAATTTCGAGAGCAGGATCCTCGCGGGCTGCCTCACGGAGTTTGGAAGGTTTCTTCTCGAGGAGCTTGCGGAGCTTCTTGGGGTTGTTCAGCACCGACTTCTCATACACTTTCTCCAGCATTTTCGACACCGACTCTCCGTCGTTCTCCTTCACATAGGGCGCGAACCCATGTTCCCACATGTAGGTGAAGGTTTCTACGAAGATGGCCTCGTCGACGGGCGAGTGGAGGTCGAAGTCCTCGAAGTATTTCTCGCTGCTGGCGAGGAAAGCCTCGGCCATAGCGGCGGCGGTGCTGTCGTCGGGGGTGTAAGCGATTTTCCAGAGGCGGTAGGCGCGGTTCATGAAGTCGCTGGCCATCAGGGCCTCGTTGAAGTAGGTCCATTCGAGCTCCACCTCGCGGAGGGTGGCGTAGTTCTGCTCGAGCTGGTTGAGGACGTCGCGATACTGGGGCTTGTCCTGCGCCCAGCGCTGGAAGGCCTCTTCCTGCTCGATTTTCTGCTCGACGCCACGAAGACGCTCGATGCCGAGGGTCTCGCCCTGCCATTTCTTCCAGCCATTGGCGATGGAAGCCACGCGCGAGGCATATTTCAGGCGCTGGGCGGGCGATTTCTGCATGGCGGCATTGTAGTGGGCCAGGCGGATGTCGCGCAGCGCGATGCGCACGGGGTTCTCGACGTTGGCGGCGAGGTCGACGGCGTCGTGGGTCACATAGCGGCGGGTGGTGCCGGGATAGCCGAAAACAAAGGTGAAGTCACCTTCATCAACGCCCTTAAGGCTTATTTCCAGATGCTTAATCGGAGTATACGGAATATTGTCATCGCTATAGGCGGCAGGCTTGTTGTCCTTGCCCACGTAGACGCGGAACATGGAGAAGTCGCCCGTGTGGCGGGGCCACATCCAGTTGTCGGTGTCGCCACCGAATTTGCCTATGTTGCTCGGCGGAGCACCCACGAGGCGCACATCGGTGAAGACCTCGTTGACATACATGAAATACTGGTTGCCGTAGTAGAAAGGTTTAATGACGGCCTTGTAGTGAGTATCTTTGACGGCCTGGGCACAGAGGCGCGTGATATTCTTATCGACAATCTTCTCGCGGTCCTGCTCGGAGGTCTGGTCGGTAACACCCTCGAGGACTTGGTCGGTGACATCCTCCATGCGGACGAGGCGCGTCACCGTGAGACCCGGGCAGGGAATCTCCTGCTGGCGGTTCATGGCCCAGAAGCCGTTGGTGAGGTAGTCGTGCGCCACAGTGGAGTGCTGCACAATGTAGGAGTAGCCACAGTGGTGGTTCGTAAGCAGGAGACCTTCGTTGCTGACGAACTCGCCTGTACATCCGCCACCAAAGAGGAGCACGGCATCCTTGAGCGAAGCATGATTGATGTCGTAGATGTCCTTGGCAGAAATGTGCATGCCGGCCTTCTGCATAGCGGCCTCGTTGCGTTGGAGGAGCATGGGAATCCACATGCCTTCGTCGGCACGGGCAGGCATGGCGAGCATTGCTACAGCGATGATTACAAATATTTTCTTCATGTTAAAACTTTTTTATTTAAAATGCAAAGATACGACTTTTTTTTTAATCAGCGAAAAACAAGTGCCCAAGTAGTGCATTTGTACGTTAGTTGTACGATAGTTGTCCGATACTTGTCCGATTATTTATCGTACAACTATCGGACAAATAACGGACAACAATCGTACAACGAGTTTATTATGGGCATAGAAAAAGCCCGCCGGATGAGCGGGCTTTTTCGGGAGGGTTACTAGGAGGGCCTAGGTAGTCCTAGGTTTTCCTAGGGATTTAGCGGACTATCAGTTTGCGGATGGCGTTGACGCTCTCGCCCGTGATGCGGACGAAGTAGGCGCCCTGGGCCATGCCGCTGACGTCGATCGTCAGGCTGCCGTTGGCTGTGTTGCCGGTGTAGACCTGGCGGCCGTTCATGTCGACTACCGTCACCATGGCTTCGCCTTCGATGCCCGTCAGGGTCACCGTGCTGCTGGCCGGGTTC
>CACYQO010000008.1:0-55971 GCA_902776545.1 uncultured Prevotellaceae bacterium
TGAAAATCTGGAAGAAGGAATCTCTCAAACCAAATCCGATGACGAAACGCCTGAACCTACTTACTGCATAAAAACGGGTACATCAAATTGGACAACCTAGTTTGTGACTATATTCTTTGCGTAATCAATTTAAAACATAAGAATATGACAACAACAATTCGCACCAGTTCAAAAAACTATTTCAACAAGATCCAGAAGTACATCACCAACAAAAGAGTCTTCTTCACCCCTTCCGTCGAAAACGGGGTTTATGCCCTCACCATCTTCGACCTCGACAGCTTTAGGGCTAATGTCCTCCTCAATAAAATGACCAAGCACTTCCACCTCACCAAGCAGCAGGAGCCCCTGGCTCTCGCTGCTTAGCAGTTTTTTCGATTTATATATGTTCCATTCAAGAATAATGCGTATATTTGCACACGATAATGATTGTGAACAAGGAAACAAGAACTAGTTGTGGATAGCTTCTCTTGAAGCCGGAGACTGGCAGGCATCCTTCTAATCCTGTAGTAGAAAGGTCTTGGGATGCCGTTTTTGGTTAATGAAGACAAAAACTTGGCTCGTAATTTGAATTTTTTGTTGAATATTACGATATTGAAGCGAATGATGAATTTCAACGAATATTGGAAAGAAAAGGCAGCTAAGCGCCGGAAGTCGTGGGCGAGCAAAGCCCAACGTTTTGCCCAAAAGCACATGCAGCAGGAGGCAATTCGAAGCGAGATTGTCTATGGCCATATGAAAAGAGAAGAGGTGCGCAGCCTTCGTGATAAGCATCGGACTGTTCAGAATCCCATAGCTCGATGGGATACTATTATGAACTTCTCCTTTTCAGAACAGGGACTTCGTGAGGCCATGCAAGCAGAGGGTGCCGATGTCAGTTCTTTAACGATGACGATAAGCAAGAAGAATATAGTAGGTCAGCAACCACATGAAATAGCATACGTAGACATGCTTGACGTTGCTGGCAATCGTCGTGATTTATATGATAAATACACCGATTTGGAAACCTGCACCATCAATTACCGAGAAGTAACGATGGTTATCTACCGCTATACTTATCTGCAACAGCCTTTTGCCCTGTATGAGCTTGTGCCTTGCAAGCAACTGCCTATCTCTGATTTGAGATTGGAGGAGACAAGTTTCAACACCTTGAACATTGCAACTTTTCTGATGGAAATGGCTGCTGAGTACGAGTTGCGGCAAGAGGAACTGAACTACCACGCGAAGAAGCTGAGACTTCGCATAATGGAGGCTGCAACGACAGACAGTATTGAGTTTGAACTGTGGGATGACAAAAAGTTGCAAAAGAAGATTCAAGAATACATCGGAAAGGATTATCAAATAGTCAAAATCTTGGAACTAGTACTTCGGCCTTGGAAGTCGGCTATCAAGAAATATATCGATGCTGCAACAGAGCGGACACTGAAAGAACAAGTGCAGACTTTTAAACAGTTCGATAAGTATCATGGAGATACATTTGCGGAAAAGGTGTTTACCCCCTATCTAAATAGTATTGGGCTGCAAGATTTGGAAATTGAAGTGTCTGAGGACAAGTTGAATATAACCATTAAGTCCGAGGGATTCCAGTGCTCCATCATCAAATCTTATGAAGGTTTACGTTTTTGTCCCTACAGTCTTTATGAAAATGGTCTGATTGATTTATCTCCTCATACGCCTCTAAGTGCTATTGCTGAGTATTTGAAAATGATGCCAAGTCTCAGCCAAAAGATGGAAGAGACACTCATTTCAGCCATACAAATTTATGATCAGCAAATGATGCAGAACCCTGAGTATCGGCATTTTGTTGAAACCGTAGAGCCTCTTGCCGTTCAAAACGCAGATAAGCCTATAGGTAAATTGATGAAATACTTGCGCTGGGATGCCGGAAGATTATATACAACCCATTTTTCTCCCTCTACAATTAAAATAAAAAGCGACACTGCTTTCAGTTATGAAGAGAAAGAATCAAAGAAGATGGTGCTTTCAAATGGTCAGTACACACTCGTAAATGACGAATACAAAGAGAGATGGGTTGACGCAGAATGTCGCCAGTTATTTCTTTTCGACCCTGTAACAACAGACGTGGAGGCTTGGATTGCTGCCAACCGATCTGGAATAGGCACTCCAAGATACAAATGGAAGGTTGGAGAATTTATTTGCTCATTCATCTCCAGATACTCTAATCCTTTCATATCTTTCGATTTCGTGGATCAAAAACTATAATCAATATGGCAATAGCAATTAACAGCAAAGAACTGCTGACACTTTTGGAGGCGACACCCTCGTGGCAGAACATCATGTTGACAGGCCGGCACGGTATCGGCAAGTCGCAGATTCTGACCAAGTATTTCGAATCTGTTGGGATGACGGTAAAGACTTTGTTCCTCGGACAGATGAGTGATCCAGGCGACCTGTTAGGTCTGCCCAACAAGGATGAGGCAACAGGTAAGACCACCTTTATGCCGCCTTATTGGTTCCCTATGGATGGTAAGCCCATCGTGCTCTTCTTGGACGAGTTGAATCGTGCCCGTCCTGAAATCCTACAGACAGTGATGGACCTGGTGCTGAACCGCAAGCTGGCAGGTCGGCCCTTGCCAGAAGGCAGTCGTATCATCTCGGCCTGTAACGATGGCGATGAATATCAGTTGACGGATCTCGACCCTGCGTTGGTATCACGCTTCAATGTCTATACCTTCCGTCCTTCGGCAGAGGAGTGGTTGCTGTGGGCAGAACGTGAGGGACTGGATGAGCGTGTCATCAGTTTCATCAGTACTAATCCAGAGATGCTCGACCGTAGTGCCGACACTAAAGAAGAGCAGGGACTGGAGAAAGATCCAGACCGTCGTGCTTGGGAGAAGGTGGCGCGATTGTTGGAGAATGTGCCAAATCCGATGCCTGTGCATCAGAAGGTTGTTGCAGGTATCGTCGGCATACAGGCAGCAGCGCAGTTGTTCCTCTCATTCCGTAAGGAGGATCTTACCCCCATCGATCTGTTGACGGACTTCAAGAAGGCCAAGAAGCAACTCGATAAGTATGAACTGCATCAGCTCTCGCTGCTCAACGATGCACTGGCCCGTTTCTTCGAGACCGACAAGGCCAACACGCTGGAGCGTGAGAAGGTACGCGAAAACCTGAAAGCATATCATGACTATTTGCTCAAGACCAATCGTGAAGCCTACGTCCACTTCGTGTCGCTCATCGACGGTACAGGTTACAAGCAGATGTTGCTCCTGATTAATAAGGAGATGCCTGAGACCTATAAGCAAATCGTGGAATTCATCCAGACATTATGACAGCCCGAGAGCGCATACAACAGGAAGCAGAACAATGGTTCCTGACAGAGCCAGTGTTCTTTGCCGTCTATTGCAGTCATCGCCTGACGATGAATGCCAATATGCTGTGTCCGCTGCGAACGGGAAAAGGCCGCATTGAATACAATCCAACTGTCATCGATGCCATTCTGGACAATCAATTGAAGGACTTGCTGAAGGTGGAGATGATTCGCATTCTGCTTCAGCATCCCTATGCCCGTCAGCCGCTGGGGTGCAAGCCCATGATGCTTCAAACTGCCAGCGATATGGTCATCTCGCCTGCCTATAAGTTCTCGTGGGTTGATCTTGCAAAGCCTGAAGATTATGATTTACCCAAAGGCCAGTATTACGAATGGTATGCCAATAGGTTGAACGAGATGGCCATACATCATGATGGAGATGCACCTAGCGAAGGTAATTCCGACACCAATGAGCAACAGGGTGAAGACATCTCTGCACCATCAGGTGGACAAAATGACCAATCGCAGGATTTGCAACCGGTGTCGCAAGATCAAGTCCAAATCCAAGTCCAAGGACAAGGTCTTGGACAAGAACAAGGCCAGGAACAAAGCGCAGATCAGGAGCAAAGTCAAGGTCAGGGTCAAGGACAAGAACAAGGCAAAGATCAGGAACAAGGTCAAGAATCTCAAGGGAATGACGATTCTGCTCTCTCCCTACAAGTGAGGGCGGAAGGGGAGTCCGATTTCTATACTGCCCTCTGGGAAGAAGACCAATTTGAGGCTCGCCAGATTACAGACCTCGTTCTGAGTACGACACAATGGGGAAGCTTGCCTGGCAGCATGGTGGAACTCATCAAAAAAGCAGCAGAGGGGAAAATAGACTATCGTAATGTGCTGCGGATGTTCCGCTCCAGCATCCTCTCGCAGAAACGCCGTCTGACTCGCATGCGTCCCAGTCGTCGATTTGGTTTTGAACAGATGGGCAGTCACTATGATTTCACCACCCGTCTGCTCATCGCCATTGATACAAGTGGCTCCGTCGGTTCAGAAGAACTGGGTCGCTACTTCCGCATCATCACTACCTTCTTTAAATATGGTATTCAGGAAATCGATGTGCTGATGTTCGACCATGAAGTTCAAGGCGAACCCATCACTTTCACTGAAGCCAAGAAAAAGAAACAGGAGTTCAAAGTTCATGGACGTGGAGGCACCAATTTCCAGGCCCCCGTCAATTATGTGAAGGAACATCCAAATTATGATGGTCTCATCATCATCACCGATGGCTTTGCTCCAACTCCAGATGTGCCACCATTTCTGCGTGCCAAACTCCTTTGGGTCATTGACAACGAACCTTCCTACAAGCAAAACTACGAATCCCTGCGTAAGACAGGCCGCGTCTGTCTGATGCAGTTATAAAAATCATTTAATCTTTGAATTTTTGACGAGAAATAACTATATTAGTAACAAACATCAAATCATTGTAATTATGGCTAACATCTGCACTACCAATTATGTGATCGAGGGTAAGAAAGAAGAACTCGATGCACTGTATCAGAAGATGAAGGAACTCCAGGAAAGCGGAGCATCAGTAGAGTACGCAACAGGTTTAGGCCTGCTAGTTTCTGCATTAGGTAAGAAGCCTGAAGAGTTGGAGTGCCGAGGTGGATGGACAGGACTCGTTCGCGAGGGTGATACCATTCGCATGACCTTCGAAACGGCTTGGACTCCCTGCTATGAAGTCACGAACCTGCTGAAAGCTGTTTATCCTTCGATTCGTATCTTCTACAAATCAGAAGAACCTGGCAACGAAGTTTACCAGAAGAACGATGCCGAGGGCAAGTACTTCCCTGAGGCAGAAGCCAATGGTCATCCTTTCGATCTGATGACAGAGGAAAGCGAACAAGAGCAAATCCGCCTCATCCGTGCTATTCAGGAAGGAAAGATCAGGTTAATTCCTGTTAAGTAGCCCGCCTCGAAAAAAAACATGGCTCGTAAATTGAATTTTTCTTTCCGTCTGTCTATATTGAGAACATAACAAACAAAAAGTAAATAATTATGGACAACAAAGAATTAGACAAGTATTTAACTGAGATTGGTAAGACACCATTGCTCAGTATCGAAGAGGAAATTGAGTTGTCAAAGGCTATACAGCAGAAGGGTGCAGACTGCGACGAGCTGAAGAAGCTGATAAAGTACAACGAACGGTTCGTTGTGAGTGTTGCCATACAGTATCAGAACAAAGGTCTTTCGCTGGAAGAGTTACTCAAAGCTGGTCGCGAAGGTCTGGCGAAAGCCGCCTTGAAATATGATGCTAGTCGTGGTTTTAGTTTTATTGCTTTTGCCGTGTGGTGGATTCGTAGAGAGATTCTTATTGCCATTGGGAGTCCTGATGTCGATGTCACCAATCCCATTCAAAACCCTGCAATTCTTCAAGAACTCTGTAATAATGGGAGTAAGAGTGCTGCTTTGAAACTTGGTCAGATGTATGATAAAGGTGACGAGAAGAACGGTATCTTCCGACATCCGCTGAAAGCCAGAGAATATTTCAAACTGGCTGGCAAGAAATACAAATATGAGCCAGAAGAGGAAGATCCGCACGAAGCAGACTATTTCCTGAAAGGCTCTGCTCAGGAACTTGCAGCTGTAAAGGCCCTCGTTGACGAGTTGACTCAGAAATATGGAGATGCCTGTAATGAGTTTGGTCTCTATATTCCAATGAACATCCTGATGAAGACGCTCGTTGGCTCACGTTACTATGACGGCAATCTGCTCTCGATGAACACTGACGATCCTGAGTGTATCGTCCTCCATGCCGAAGCTAACACGATGGAGCCTTTGCTTTATGCGCTACGCCAGGCATTCCCCAATCTCCAAATAGAGATGAAAGAAACCAAATTGCGTTAGTAATGCTATCAGAACCAGTCGTGGATAGCTTCTCTCGAAGCCGGAGACTGGCAGGTATCCTTCTAACCCTGTAGTATAAAGGTCTTGGGATGCCGCTATTTTTTGTTAAAGAAGAAAAAAACTTGGTTCGTAATTTGAATTTTTTGTTGGATGTTACGATATTGGGAATAGCAAGGGGGAAATAGGTTTTATCCCAAATAAAATATTTAACATCTTAAAATTCACAATTATGACATCAACAATTAAGACATCTAACGAAAAGTTGTTTAAAAGGATCAGGAGTTACCTCAGACGTCAAGAGGCCTTTTGCGTCTCGACATGCCAAAATGGTCTTTATGCCATCACCATCTACCATCTCGACGACCTCGAGTTATACTATCAGGTATGGCGGACGATCAGACATTTCCACCTCTCACCCAAGCAGCAGGAGCCTCTGGCTCTCGCTGCTTAAGCAGTTTTTCCGGTTTTTATTTGTTCCATTCAAAAATAAAGCGTATATTTGCACCTGATAAGAAACTAAAGACCTCGCGATGGATAGGGAATCGTTAAATTATATGGCGTACAGATTAAGAATAACTAAGGATAGTAAATTGCTGAAAACAAAGTTAACTAACGGTGAAGAAGTTGAAGGTTGGTATAATGGGGACTCTATTTCGTATAATCTATATAAAGGTAATAAAGAATTGGAAATAATAGAAATTCCCAATGGTATTACACGAATATGTAGTGGAGCCTTCGAAGATTGTACGGCATTGACCACTGTTACTATTCCATCTTCTGTGAAGAATATAGAGTGGAATGCCTTTGCTGGCTGTAAGGCTTTGCAAATGATTGTTATCTTAGGAGCTTTGGAGGATGTTGACTGTTGGTACGATAGAAGAGGTGTTGCTAAGTCGATACTGTCGAATCCATCGCCAGATGAACTTGTCTATAATCTGAAAAAAGGTTATAGTATGGATCTCCATTTTAAAGGTGATTATAGGGATGACCATTGGGATTAAGATTAGAATAGTCTTACTTCCAAAGTTTCGGAGAATTGAAAGAATTAATAAGATATGTTACAAATATAAGCCAAAATGACTATTTATGAAGAATTATTTTAATGCAATTGGTGTCGCTGACATGGAGAAAGTGCATTCTGCAATGATTGCATGGATTTTGGATGACTCGAATGATTTAACGTTAAGTTCTCCTTCGTCGTCAACAAGTAATTTCTCAACGTTTGATCTGCAAGAACGTTCAAGATTATTATGCGATTTATTTGGTGTAACACCTGCAAGAACATTCAAGTCAATTATCTCTCATGTTGAGTGGAATGATATTGATATCATGATAGAAACAACAGATAACAATAATGTGAATGAGATTTGGGTTATTGAAAATAAACTAAAGTCTCAAGAACATATGTCAAATGTGAAAAATACGAATGGTATTAGTAGTATATGGCAGACTTTGAAATATGAGATAATTATCGATTCCTCATTTCCGAAACTATCTAAGCATTTTATGCTTCTGTCTTTAGGGGGTGATAAGGCTAAAAGTTCAAGTGGGCGATGGCACGCATATAAATATGACGGAATTCAAAATCTATTATTATCAGTAGCTTCTATTAAAAATCATGTTCTCATTGAAGAATATGCAAATGCTGTTTCTGAGATGACACAAGAGTTGTCAAAATTCTTAAACGCTTCAGATTATCGCAATTATCCTAATGTGTTCAAAAAGATAAAAAAGTCACAAAAAACAACATCACTACAACAAAACAAGGTCAAACCAACTGAGAAATATATAGTAGAAAATGGATTGGAAACCATTTTCCAGAAGCAACTCCTTGCAAAGCTAGTCAAAGACAAGCTACCTCAAATATGTAACAGCGTTCATTATGATGAAAGAAATGGTATAGCTATGTTTGTTTGTCCGGTGTGCTGCATAGGAAATGATTACGACTTGTCCATAGAATTTCAAGGAGGAACGTATAAAGTAGCATTACTCCATAAGGACTATATGGATGCTAATAGTTCTACACACACACCTTATTTATATGGAACTTGGAATAATGTAAACAAAACGGGTACAGGCAAGGTATACATTGAGTTTTGTAGACTCCCCAAAAAGAGCAACAAGTGGAAAGTTGCTGTTTCAAAAAATCTTGGAAGTGGAAAAGCAAAGCCACGAATAGCTCTTGATAAAAATATAGGGAATAATTGGTATAA
Source organism: uncultured Prevotellaceae bacterium (assembly GCA_902776545.1). Classification (GTDB taxonomy): domain Bacteria; phylum Bacteroidota; class Bacteroidia; order Bacteroidales; family Bacteroidaceae; genus Prevotella. The sequence continues at coordinate 8,386 of CACYQO010000008.1, forward strand.
TAATCTTAATAATCCAAACAGTCTGTTTGTGTCAGTATTTAATGAAGCAATGAATCTTGCAAAAATAATACAACAAAATATTAAAAGTATACCTTAGGAATTCTATCTTCCTTTCAGAGTTTCACATCTTCCATCAAAACTATTGCAATATAAATGTATATGGCAAATCAGGTAAGAGTTGGAACGTTCATTTATAGGATAAATCCTGATAATGACAAGCAGCTGCAGTGGTGTTCTTATGGCAGTAGCAGTTGGAGCAGGGTTGCAGAGTTTAATGGCTATCATATCCTGGATCTGCTGTTAGCCAGCAATGGGAAAGACATCGAGGTCTATACAGACCGATATGTCTATCTGAGGGAATATAGCGGTAATATCAGAAAAAAGTAACAAACATAAATAGAATGAATATGGATAATAAGGAATTAGAATTAGCTTATGACTTGTTGACTGCTGAGGAGGAGTCTAAACTGACCAAGGCTGTGCAGGACAAGGGAACTGACTGCGACGAGATGAAGAAGTTGAAGGAGGTCTATGGCGGCTTTGTGGCGAGCGTCGCCAAGGAGTATCTGAATAATGGTCTTTCGCTCGACGAACTCGTGGAGGCAGGAAAGACAGGGATTGCAAAGGCTGCCTCGAAGTACGACCATTCTCGTGGCTTCAGGTTTATCTCCTCCGCCGTCTGGTGGATCCGCGAGTCTATGTTGTATGCTATTGCGGATAAGAAATAGCCAAATGGAAGAATCTGCTGAAGGAAGAATTCAAAAAAGTCTCGCGCTTTTTTGAATTTTTTTTTGCTTTGTTCCTATATTAAGAATATGATTCACAAAAATAGATTAATATATGGAAAAAAGGATTCAACTAAAAAGTAAAAAAAAGGAGATGACGCTATTGCAGGCAATAGAGCGGGTGGTAGAATTGTCAGAGGATTCCAAGATGAGTTCGGAGTTTATGAAGAAGGCCAAGACAGAGATACAGTTGCTGGCCAAGAGCTTTGGCATCACGGAGAGGCAGGCGGTGCTTTTCTGCGTCTGTATGGAAAAGGGACCACATAGGGTGGATTATCATGACATCGCCGACCACCTTGACATGAATAAGATCAGCGTGCTGAGTTATGCCAGCGACATCGATGCACTGGTGCGTCGCAGACTGTTGAAGTATCGGGATGTGAAGGACGAGGACGATTTTGATGTCCCCACCGTCGTCATCCGCAGTCTGAAACATAATGAGGTATACGAGTTGCCACAACTTAAAGGCCTGGATTGTGCGGCGATGTTTGAAGTGCTGAACCTGTGGTTTGAAGATTTGAATGATGACGCCATCTCGTGCAACGAACTCTGCGAGGAACTGCAAACGCTCTTTAAGGATAACCCGCAAGTGGGGTTCGTACAGCATCTGAAGGAATACTGTCTGAGTCCCAACGATCAGATGATGACTACTCTCTTTTGCCATCGGCTGGTGAATCATGACGATGATGACATCCGTTTTGGCGACATCGAGGATCTGTTTGACGGCATAGGGAGTTTCAACAGGGCAAAGGGTGAACTGCGAAATGGCGAGCACAAACTGCAAAAGAAAAAGATCATTGAGCACCGATGCGTGGATGGTCTTGCGGATGTGACCAGATACAAACTGACGGAGAGTGCCAAGCGTACGCTGTTGGCAGAGATGAAGATCAATGAGGCTGAGGAGAAACTGGCGGATATGCTGGATTCAAGTAAGCTGACAGAGAAGAAGCTCTATTTTCCTAAGGATATCCAACGACAGTTGGAGGATCTGGAATCATTTTTGCAGCCAGACAACTTCCGAAAGGTTCAGGAACGTATGAAGGAAAAGGGTTTCAGATATGGGTTCGCCTATCTGTTCTATGGCAGTCCAGGTACAGGTAAGACGGAGACGGTCTATCAGCTGGCTCGTCAGACGGGAAGGAATATCATGGTGGTGGATGTGCCTCAGTTGAAGAGTATGTGGGTAGGTCAGAGCGAGAAGAACGTGAAGGGACTCTTTGACCGCTATCGTGAACAGGTGAAGCGCGCCAAGTTGACACCTATCTTATTGTTTAATGAGGCGGACGCCATCGATTGCCACCACCAACCTGCAGGAGAATATGGATAAGGCCTTCGAACGCCGATTCCTCTATAAGATCAAGTTCGACAAGCCTACGGAGGAGGCACGTGCCAGCATCTGGCACTCGATGATCCCTGACCTCAGCGAACTGGATGTGCATACGCTGGCCTCGAAGTATGATTTCAGCGGTGGTCAGATAGAGAACATCGCGCGTCACTATGCCATCGACAATATCCTGCATGGGCAGAGAGAAGATGTGCTCTCCATGCTCATCCGTCATTGCGACAACGAAAGGTTGGACAACAATGATCAGAAAAGGATAGGCTTCTGATAAGTCCTATATACCCTGTTTAAAAGTTAACCAATGCGGATGCGGGCATCGACGGCGATGACGTTCTGGTCATCGGCGAGGAGGGGATTGATGTCGATCTCCTTGATCTCCGTGGCGAAGCGGAGGAGGGTGGAGAGACGCACGATAATCTCAGCATACTTCTGTTCGTTGAGGCCTTTCTGTCCACGGGTGCCCTTGATGATCTTATAGCCTCGCAGGGAGTGGATCATCGAATAGGCCTCGGCATAGGAGAGGGGAGCGAGACCGGATGACACGTCTTTCAACACCTCAACGAAGATGCCACCCAGTCCACAAAGCACGACATGGCCGAAGCGTTCTTCGTATTTCGCACCAATAAACAGTTCCGTACCTTTCAGCATCTTCTGCACCATCACGCCTGTGGCGTCTGGAATCTGCATCATACGTTCGAATTCGAGGGCGAGATGTTCGGCTGTGCGGATGTTCAGCGTCACACCGCCAACATCACTCTTATGCACGGGCCCTACGACCTTCGCCACCACAGGATAGCCCGTCTTCTCTGCGAAGGCGATGAGTTCGTCTTTCGAGGCAGATACGAGTTCTGGCACCAACGGGATGCCGGCGCAGGAGAGAATCTCTCGGACTAAATTCGGAGAGATATAACCCTCTTGGTGAATGCCACTGATGATCTGATGCAGACGCGTGATGTCGACACCATAGAGTTCCACCTCAAAAGGTGAGGCCTGAGGAGTCTTCATAATCTGACTCAGGGCCGTGGCCAGCGTCACCTCATCACTGAAGTTGACATGTCCCTTTTTCAGGAAATCCTCCACCTCTGGGCCAGCGGTATGGAGGCTTGGCAATATGGGGAAGATGGGCTTTTTACATTCGCGGATCTTCTGATCGAGCACGTCGTAGGCCTCGTAGAGTTGGGTGAGGCCTGGGGTTCCGTAGATGACGGCAATGGCATCAATCTGGTCAAACTTATGCTCGCAATAGTCTATGACCAACCCGAGTTGTTCTGGTGTACCAGTAGCGAGGAAGTCTATGGGATTGGCGACAGACGAGCCAGGGAACAACTTTGTCTTCAGTTCATCTGCCACAGGGCCCTCGATCTTTGGAACATTCAGTCCACCCTTGGACAGGGCATCTGTGAGCATGACGCCTGGGCCGCCAGCATGGGTGACGATAGCAAAGTTAAGTGAAGAGTGAAGAGTGAAAAGTGAAAAATCTTTTGTCGCGTGAAAAATACAGCCGACGGTGGTGAGTTCCTCTCTTGAGAAACAGCGCACAATGCCTGCCTTGCGGAAGAGGGCCTCGACGGCAGCATCAGAGGATGCCAATGCTCCCGTATGACTTGAGGCAGCGCGACTGCCACTCTCGCTCGAACCTGCTTTGATGGCTGCGATGCGACATCCCTTACGAATCAGACGACTGGCATAATAGAGCAGTTTATCAGGGTTGGCGATATTCTCGACATAGAGCAGTTTTACCATTGAATCGGTCTCAGGATTGAAGTGGTCGTCCATATACTGCAGCACATCCTCAATGCCAATCTGCTTACCATTACCGATGCTCCATACGGAATTGAATTTCAGTCCTTTAGCAACCGCACTCTCAAGGATGAATACGGCCGTTGCACCACTGCCACTGATGAAATCTGCGCCTTTTGGATCAAGGTTTGGAATGGGCAGGGTGAAGACACTGTGATGGTTGCGGTTCAACAGTCCGATGCAGTTGGGTCCGATAAGGGCTGCCCCATACTGTTCGCAGGTGTCGAGGATGCGCTGTTCGAGTTCTGCTCCTGCCTTTGTCTCCTCACCAAAGCCGGCGGAGATGATGACAAATGCCCTGACGCCCTTCTCTGCACAGAGGTAATCGACATAGTCAGGACAATATTTCGCAGCCACCACGAGGATGGCGAGGTCTGTAGGCGGAATATCCTTCACATCGTGGAAAGCCTTCATACCCTGAATGGTGTCCTCCTTCGGATTGACTATCCGCAGGTCTCCCTGATAGTCGCCGTTGAGAAGATTACGTACGATGGCCCCTCCGGGCTTGTGCGTGTTGTTGGAGCCGCCGATGACGACGATGCTTCCTGGATGGAGTAACTGTTCGTTTATCATGTTGTAAAGTAATATCTAAAGTAATATCGATGCAAAGATAATATAATAATTCATAAATTCCAAATGATTTTGAAAATATTTTGTTACCTTTGCATAGTTTTTAGTTTAGAGTTGATGAGTTTATAGTTTATAGATATGAAGAAATGTTTCACTTTATTGCTTGTGATGATGATACCCATTTCCCTGTTTGGAGAGTCCTATTCTTCCCTGTGGAAGAAGGTGGAGGAGGCCAATGAGAAGGACCTTCCACAGACCGAGTACGAACTGTTGCAGAAGATCGTGGCGAAGGCCGAGAAAGGCAAGGATTACGGTCAGTTGCTGACGGCAGAGTTGCAGAGTGCCGAGGTGATGGCACACATCACCCCAGACTCGTTGAGACCTGCTATGGAACGGCTCCAGCAGCGTTATGAGGCTACTACCGACGTGGTGCTCAAGACGGTATATCAGACGGCACTCCATCGTGTCTATAGCCGTAACAGCAGCCTGGGTATGTCCATCGAAGAGCCTGTGCTGACACCAGAACTCTGTGAACAGCTCGCACGGGTGAAGGACGCTGCCTACAGTCCGTTTGTCATCAAGGGCGTTGATGCCGGCATCTTCCACAACGACCTCCTGCACGTCGTCGGCTTCGAGGTGGACAACCACAAGAACTATCAGGCGATGTATGACTATTATAAAAAGGTGGGCAACCGCCGTGCTGCCTGTATCATCGCAGCCAAGGCGTATTACTATGCCTCGAAGGATGAACTTGACGCAGTCATCAAGGAATACGAAGATCTGCCTGAGTGTGGCGAACTGGCCATGGAGCGCTATCGTGACATCCCCTACGACCAGAAGGCCGAGAAACTGGCCTATATCGATGAAGCCATAGGCAAGTGGGGGAGCAGCTGGCCGCGCATGAGGAACACATTTGAGAACAACCGCTGCGAACTGACCAATCCTCAGTTCCGTCTGACGTTCGACCAGCGTGTGGTATTGCCGGAACAGTCTCAGGAGGTGTCGCTGACAGACATCCGCAACCTCCGTTCAGTCTCGCTGACCGTCTATAAGGTGAATGCCCAGGGCGATATCGATATTTCTCCCGATTACTCTGATGGCTATCATAAGATCAAGCCGTTGCTGGGTGAGGTGGTCTATGAAACGACGCGTGAATATACAGGCAAAACCTCCTATGAGTTCTTCGAGGACGCTATCACGATGAAGGGCCTGCCCGTGGGTGTGTATATGCTGGAGTTCCAGTCGAATCCCAAAACAGAGATCGTCCGTCGCCTCTATTTCGTGACGGATGTCTATACCATTGCCGAAGACCAGCCAAGTCCAGAGGGCGTGCGTTATGTGGTGGTCAGTTCCAGGACGGGCCAGCCCATCGCAGGTGCTCATCTGCACATCAAGGAATACACCACTTATGCCGCTTTTGATGAGTTCGACGTGGTGACAGACGCTCAAGGCGAATACCTTTTCAAGACGCAGGACGTCAGTCGTCGCAGGGATGTCTTTACTTATACAGACACGGACAAAGCCTGCCCAGTGTTGAGTGAGAACAACCATTACAGTTACTATAACCGTGAGGAACTGGTCAAGAAGACTTGTATCTATACCGACCGTGCCATCTACCGTCCAGGCCAGAAGGTCTTCGTCAACGCTATCCTCTATCAGGTGGAGCATGGGATGGAACAGACAGCGCAGTCGCATGTGCCTGTTAATTTCCAACTGCGCGATGCGAATAGTAAGGTGGTGTCCGAACAGCGGAGTACCACTGACGACTATGGTGCCTGTTCTTGTGAATTCACCCTGCCTTCATCCGGCTTGACGGGATCGTTCAGCATCCGTGTGAACGGTCAGAGCCATTACTTCCGTGTGGAGGAATATAAGCGTCCCACGTTCCATGTGGAATTCCCAGAGGTGAAACAGGCTTATGCCGCTGGCGATACACTGACGGTGAAGGGTAATGCCATGACCTATGCCGGCTTACCCGTTCAGGGTGCAAAAGTGAGTTATAAGGTGGTGCGTCGTACTGCCTTCTGGTGGTGGTCTTACAGCCGCTATTGGGAGACGGCCACCCTGGGCTACAGAAGCGACGGCGATGAGATATTCCGGGGTGAGGCCGTGACAGGTGTCGATGGTACCTTCGACGTGACGATGCCGTTGGAGATGCCTGAGACGCAGTATCCGATGTACTATCAGTTTGTGGTCACTGCCGATGTGACGGATACCGCTGGCGAGACTCACAGCGGCCAGCTCTCACTGCCTCTGGGCAACAAGAAACAGGCGTTGAGTATCGACCTTGAGGAGAAGATGCTCATCGACGAGAAACCTGTGATGACCTTCTATCTAATGAATGCCGCAGGCCAGAAACTCGATGCCGAGGTGCAATACCGCATCGACAATGGCAACTGGCAGAATACCAAGACTAATTGTCCTTTATCCATTGTCAATTATCAATTGCCCAGCGGCAAGCACACCGTGGAGGCCACCTGCGAGGGTGACAGTCTGAAGCGTGAGTTCGTCATCTTCTCACTCGATGATAAGAGTCTAGCCACGGAGACCGATGACTGGTTCTACCAGTCTGATTCCCGCTTCCCCAACGATGGCACGCCCGTCACCATTCAGGTGGGTTCTTCAGATCAGGATGTGCATATCGTCTACAGTATCTTCTCGGGTAAGAAGGTGATCAAGCGTGGCGCCGTAGACAGAAACAACCAGCTCCTGAACCTGAAGCTCGCCTACGGGGAGTCGTATGACAATGGCCTGTTGCTGACCTTCGCCTGGGTGAAGAACGGCAAGTGCTACACCCACTCGGCTCAGATCCATCGCCCGCTGCCAAACAAGAACCTCACGCTGGCATGGACCACCTTCCGCGACCGTCTGAAGCCAGGTCAGCAGGAGGAGTGGACACTGACGGTGAAAGACTGCAAAGGCAACCCCGTCGATGCCCAGCTGATGGCGACGCTCTACGACCAGAGCCTCGATATGCTGCAGGCCCACTCATGGTCGCTCGTGCCTTATATCGACTTGCCTCTGCCCACGAACAAATGGGTCTATCCTATTCGCTCCAGAATCAGCAATATGTCCTCCCACCATTGGAGTTCTTACGATGTGAAGGAGTTGGTGTTCAGCCACTTCGATCCCAGTGTGTTCCCCAACCTCTATTATCACCGTTTCCATCGCTTCTCCCGTGGTGCCGTACTTGCCAAAGGAATGTCGAGAGTCGCTGATGATGAGGACGGCATGGTTTACGAAGAAGCCATGGTGGCGATGGAGCCGCCGATGGTCTATGCCAAGAACAGTATAGAGCCAGAAGCTGAGGCAGAAGACAGGAGTCAGGAGTCAGGAGACGGGAGTCTGGAGACAGGGAGCGAACAGGTGCAGGTGAGGGAGAACCTCAACGAGACCGCCTTCTTCTATCCCCAGTTGACGACAGATGCCGAGGGTCGCGTGGCGTTGAAGTTCACGTTGCCTGAAAGTCTGACCACCTGGCGGCTCATGGCACTGGCCCATACCCGTGATATGTATGTGGGTTCGATCGTGGGCGAGGCTGTGGCGCAGAAGGACGTGATGATCCAGCCCAATGTGCCCCGTTTCCTCCGCGACGGTGACCAGGGTACCATCTCTGCCCGCATCTTCAACACGGGCGAGAAGAACCTCACGGGCAAGGCACAGCTGAAACTCCTCAATCCAGAGACCAACGCCGTGGTCTATGAACAGTCTCAGAATGTCAGTCTGAAGGCTGGCGATACAACGCCTGTTACCTTCAATGTTCAATGTTCAATGTTCAATGGAGACTATTCTCTCTTGATCTGTCAGATGACCGTCAGTGGTAAGGGCTTCTCTGACGGCGAACAGCACTATCTGCCGCTTCTGCCCAGTCAGGAACGGGTGACGGTGACGATGCCCATCACCCAACACCAGCCTGGTACGGCGAAGGTCGATCTGGCCGCGCTCATCCCTGCTGACGCCAAGGGCAGCAAGCTCACCTTCGAATACACCAACCAACCCGCATGGCTGATGATCCAGGCCCTACCTACCGTAGGAACGCCCAGCGATGACAATGCCATCTCGCAGGCAGCCTCCTTCTATGCCAACTCTCTCGGACGTTATATCCTCCAACAGAACCCGCAGGCAAAGACCGCTTTCGAACTGTGGAGTCAGGAGTCAGGAGACGGGAGTCAGGAGACTTCTCTGACCAGTGCCTTAGCGAAGAATCAGGACTTGAAAGACCTCCTGCTCAACGAGACACCCTGGGTGCTCGATGCCGACAACGAGACCGAACAGAAACAGCGTCTGGCAGACTTCTTCGACGAGAACCTCATGCAGAACCGTCTGAGCAGTGCCGTCAGTAAACTCCTCAAACTCCAGCGCGCGGACGGCTCATGGTCTTGGTGGCAGGATATGCCGGGCTCGTTCTATATGACTGTCGCCGTCAGTGAGATGCTTGTGCGACTGAACGTTATTAGGAGTCAGGAGTCAGGAGTCAGGAGTCAGGAGACTGGAGTCTGGAGTCAGGAGCCTGAGATTGATCGGATGCTCGATAATGCCTTCAGCTTCATGGGACAGGAGATCGTCAAGGAGGTCGAGGAACTGAAGAAGTGGGAGAAAGAAGGCCACGAGGTCTCGTTCCCCAGCTTCAAGGCCCTGCAGTGGCTCTATCTAGCCACCCTCGACGGTCGTACGCTGCCTGACGAAGTGCTACGCGCCAACAACTACCTTCTGAAACTCCTGAAGAAGGAGATCAAGTCGCAGTCGATCTACGAGAAGGCCCTCACTGCCGTTATCCTCTCGAAGAGCGATCCCAAGCGTGCCGCTGAGTACGCCCAGTCGCTGAAGGAGTGGACCGTCTACCGTGAGGATATCGGCCGTTACTACGATACTCCGCGCGCAGGCTATTCGTGGTATGACTATAAGATCCCCACACAGACCGTCGCTATCGAGGCCCTGCAACGGCTGGCAGCCAGTGACCAGCAAACACTCGACGAGATGCGCCGCTGGCTCCTCCAGGAGAAGCGCACCCAGGCCTGGGATACGCCCATCAACAGCGTCAACGCCGTCTATGCGTTCTTAGGGAGTCAGGAGTCAGGAGTCAGGAGTCAGGAGACGGGGAAACAAGCCAATGCTCTGAGGCTGGATGGAGAAAATGCCACTATCAAGGTGGACGGCAAAGCCATCGAACTGCCGAAGGCTACGGCTGGTCTCGGCTATGTGAAGACACCGATCTCTGCCACCAGTCAGACGCTCACTGTCGACAAGACCAGCGAGGGCACTTCATGGGGTGCTGTCTATGCCCAGTTCGTGCAGGCCACTCACAACATCGCCGCCTCCGCCTCCGGCATCACCGTGAAGCGTGAGCTCCTCGACGTCAAAGGAAATCTCTTACCTCTCACCTCTGACCACTCACCTCTGAAAGTGGGTGACCGTATCAAGATGCGCATCACCATCACTGCCGACCGTGACTACGATTTCGTACAAGTGGTCGATAAGCGTGCAGCCTGTCTCGAACCCGTCCGTCAGCTCAGTGGCTGGCACATGGGCTCCTACTGCACACCGAAGGACTACACGACGAACTACTACTTCGACTGCCTGTCGAAGGGTACCCACGTCATCGAGAGTGAATACTATATTGACCGTGCCGGCCTCTACGAGACGGGTACTTGTACCGTCGAGTGTGCCTATGCGCCTGAGTTCCGTGGCATCGCACCGTCATTGACATTAGAGGTAAAGAGATAGTTAATAGTTTACAGTTTATAGTTTATAGATGATTACATAAAAAGATAAAATAGAGATGATAAAGAAAACAGTTCTGCTTTTACTTTTCGCTTTTCACTTTTCACTTTTCACTGCTACGGCACAGAAGTTGGTTGTCACCCAGGCCACCGTTGAGTGTGGCCGCACAGGCTATCAGCAACCCATCACCGCCACGTTCCAGCTGCGGAACAAAAGCCATCGCAAACTCATCATCGAGAGTATCAAGCCCGACTGTGGATGTACCACCGTGGAGTACCCGCGTGAGGTGGGCGCCAACGACAAATTCACCATCACGATGACCTACGACGCCCGTCAGCTTGGCCATTTTCAGAAGATGGCCGTCATCACGAGCAACGGCTCTCCCAAGCCCGTCTACCTCACGATGAAGGGTGTGGTGCTCGCCGAAGTGCTCGATTACACAGGCACCTATCCGCTGGCGATGGGTAACCTCTTGCTCGACAAGGATGCCCTCGAATTCGACGATGTGAACAAGGGTGACGCCCCTGTGCAGGAGATCCACATCCTCAACAACAGTCTGGAGACGATGGAGCCCCGTCTGATGCACCTGCCGTCGTATCTCGAAGCCACATACTCGTCGGAGACCCTGTTGCCAGGTAAGGCCGCCACCATCACCGTCACCCTGCACTCCGACCTTCTGCGTGACTACGGACTGACGAAGACAAAGGTGTTCCTCGCCCAGAAGCTGGGTGAGAAGGTCAGTGCCAGCAATGCCGTCGACATGACCATCACCCTCTTGCCTGACCTGAAACAGTTCGAGGGTGTGAGCCGTGCTCAGGCGCCGAAGCTGCAGATCTCTGAGACCGACCTCGACTTTACCGACTTCCAGAAGCATCAGAAGAAGACTATCGACGTGAAGCTGACCAACGAAGGCAAGACAAAGCTCACCATCTCGTCGATGCAGATGTACACGGGTGGTATGAAGGTCACCCTCGACAGCCGTAACATCGAGCCTGGACAGTCCACGACGCTCCACGTCACTGCCTTTAAGGAGGAACTCGCCCAGGTCAAAGGTCGTCCGCGTATCCTCATGATCACCAACGATCCCGACCACCCCAAAGTCGTTATCAACATCAAGAAGTAATCATAAAGTTCAAAGTTCAAAGCTCAAAGTTCAAAGTCATCATGGAACATCCCGAGAACAGTTCAGAATATGCAGGCTTGCAGGTGAACAGCGGTGTCGTCCAGCCACCGATCGTGAACCCATATCTCAAGCGTGCACGCCGCAGGGAACTCTCCGTGGGAGAGATGGTAGAAGGTATCCTCAAGGGCGACATCACCATCCTCTCGCAGGCCGTCACCCTCATCGAGAGCGTCAACCCTGACCACCAGGCGCGTGCCCAGGAGGTCATCAACAAGTGTCTGCCTTACAGCGGCAACAGCATCCGTGTGGGCATCAGTGGCGTGCCTGGCGCAGGCAAGTCGACGAGTATCGACGAGTTCGGCATCCACGTGCTGAAAGAGAAGGGAGGCCGTCTGGCCGTCCTCGCCATCGACCCCTCCAGTGAGCGCACCAAAGGCTCCATCCTCGGCGACAAGACGCGCATGGAGAAGCTCGCCCAGCATCCCGACTCCTTCATCCGTCCCAGCCCTTCCGCAGGATCCCTCGGCGGTGTGGCGCGCAAGACGCGTGAGACCATCATCCTCTGCGAGGCTGCCGGCTTCGACAAGATCTTTGTCGAGACCGTCGGTGTGGGGCAGAGCGAGACCGCCTGTCACTCGATGGTGGACTTCTTCCTGCTCATCCAAGTGGCAGGTACAGGCGACGAGCTGCAGGGCATCAAGCGCGGCATCATGGAGATCTCCGACGGCATCGTCATCAACAAGTGCGACGGCGACAATGTAGATCGTTGTCAGATGGCTGCCACCAACTTCCGCAATGCCCTCCACTTCTTCCCCATGCCTGAGAGCGGCTGGACGCCGAAGGTGCTCTGCTACTCCGGCTTCTACGGCTACGGCATCAAGGAGGTGTGGGACATGATCTACCAGTACATCGACTTCGTCCGCGCCAACGGTTACTTCGACTACCGCCGCAACGAACAGTCGAAATACTGGATGTATGAGACCATCAACGAGCAGCTGCGCCTGAACTTCTACAACAATCCTGCCATCCGTGCCCAGCTCACTCCCGCCGAGCAGTCCGTCCTCGCTGGCCATAAGACCTCCTTCATCGCCGCCCAGGACCTCCTTGACGAATATTTTAATATATTAGCAACGGACAACAGGACTAAAACGACTTGATCAAAAAGTCCTTAAGTCCTGTAGTCCGTTGCAAAATTAAATACGACTATGGTGCAAATTGAAATAGACTCTGGCAGTGGCTTTTGTTTCGGCGTGACCACCGCCATCCGCAAGGCCGAAGAAGAACTCGCTTCCCAAAACGTTGCTGGGGATTCGCAATCTCCAACGCCAAAACTCTATTGTCTCGGCGATATCGTCCACAACGGTATGGAGTGCGAGCGTCTGAAAGACATGGGCCTCGTCACCATCAACCACGACGACATGCGTGAACTCCACGACGTGAAGGTGCTCCTCCGTGCCCACGGCGAACCCCCAGAGACCTACGAAGTCGCCCGCCGCAACAACATCGAGATCATCGATGCCACCTGCCCTGTGGTGCTCCAGCTCCAGAAGCGCATCAAGAAGCAGTGGGAAGAGGAGAATGAGAAGCAAAAGGAGTATTCTCTTACCTCTCACCTCTCACCTCTCAAATCTCAAATCGTCATCTTCGGCAAGAAAGGTCATGCCGAGGTGTTGGGCCTCGTGGGACAGACAGACTCCTCCGCCATCGTCATCGAGAACTTCGACGAGGTGAAGCGACTTGACTTCACGCGCGACATCTACCTCTATTCCCAGACCACGAAGTCGCTCGACGAGTACCACCGTATCATCGAATATATCCAGTCGCACATCTCGCCCAGCGCCACCTTCAAGAGCTTCGACACCATCTGCCGCTCCGTCGCCAACCGTATGCCGAACATCTCGCAGTTCGCCGCCCGCCACGACCTCATCCTCTTCGTCTGCGGGCGTAAGAGTTCCAACGGCAAGGTGCTCTACAACGAGTGTCTGCGCGTCAATCCCAACACCCACCTCGTCGAGGATGTTCACGAGATCGAACCCTCCTGGCTCGAAGGCATCCAGAGCGTCGGCATCTGCGGAGCCACCTCCACCCCCCGCTGGCTCATGGAACAATGCCGCGACGCCATCCGGCAGTTGGCATGAAAAAGGGAGTCCATCGGGCTCCCTTTTTTCATAATCTGATGTTAATCACTTGATCTCTGCCGTCTTCCATCTTACATCGCTAATGGTCCATACCCCATACAACTGGTCGTTTCGATCGCCGTCAAGAATGCCGTGAGCGCAACAATCAAGATTGATAAATATGCCCTGACTGCCAATAAATAGAAAAAGAGAATGTGCCTATTTTGACACACCCCCTTGTTTCATTGTTTGTCGAGCAGGTCCGGACGGAGACGGCGGGTGCGCTCCATGGCTTGATCGAGTTCCCACTCACGGATTTTGGCCTCGTTGCCACTCAATAAAATCTCCGGTACTTTCCAGCCTTTGTAGTCGGCGGGACGGGTATAGATGGGAGCGGCGAGGATGTCGTCTTGGAAACAGTCGGAGAGAGCAGACTGTTCGTCACCAATGACTCCGGGCACGACACGGATGACGGCATCGGCAATCATGGCTGCAACGAGTTCACCGCCGGTGAGCACGAAGTCGCCGATGGAGATCTCACGGGTGATGAGATGGTCACGGATGCGCTGGTCGATGCCTTTGTAGTGGCCTGCAAGGATGATGAGGTTGTACTTGAGCGAGAGATCGTTGGCGATGTGCTGGTTGAAGCGTTCGCCGTCGGGAGAGGTGAAGATGACCTCATCGTAGTCGCGTTCAGCCTTTAGGGCGGAGATGCAGCGGTCGATGGGTTCACACTGCATGACCATGCCGGCAGAGCCACCGTAGGGATAGTCGTCGACACGGCGCCACTTGTCAAGGGTGTAGTCGCGGAGGTTGTGCAGGTGGATCTCTGCCAGACCTTTCTTCTCAGCCCGTGCAAGGATGGACTCGTGGACAAAGCCCTCGAGCATTTCCGGAAGTACCGTGATAATATCTATTCTCATGCAGTTAGGGTCATTTCGGCACGAAGAGCACCTTTTTGTCGTCTTTCTTCGGCTGTGGCTTGCTGCTCTTGGTGGTTGTCTTCTTCACCTTGCCCTTGCCGTTGACGATGGCAGGCTTCTCTCCTGACTCCTGTCTCCTGTCTCCTGACTCCTTCGACCCTCCACCTCTCACACTTACCTCGAAGGGGTAGGAGATGGTGGGACAGCCGTCTTCGGTAATATCGACATTGAAGCGTACGGTGGGGTGAGTCCATCCGAACATTCGGGCGGTGTAGATTTCTTCGGTCATCTTGCTGTAGGAGCATACCACGGAGTCTTCGGCTTCGATGTTCACATCGCGGAAATAGTTCATGCCGTCGCGCTTACTGTTGTTGCGGATGCTAATCTCTGCGGTGAGCACGGAACCGCTGATCTGATGGGAGAGCATCTCCACAGCATAGTTGTTAATATACCATTTGTTATAAGGGATGATGGCGGGCGAGAACTTCAGACCGTCGTAGTTGAGCGATAACTTGACTGTCGAAGGGGTTCGCTCTAAGCCAATCTCCTCGGGGATGTTGAGCGTGGTTTCATAACTGAGCACAGCGGTCTCGACGTTGACATTCTCACGGCGGGTGTCGATGTTGATGCGGCAGTTGTCATCAGCGCTCGTCAGCGTCATCAACGAGAGCGTCATGTAAGGCGGACAGACCACCTTGATATTACTCTTGGCCGTTTTGTGCTCGAAACCGATGTCGAGGCCCTCGTTAAGGACGAAGCGACACGAAGCCTTGGGATCAATGCTGACAACACCGAATTTGCCTTTCTGACAGACAAGCGCCTCGTTACCCCACACTTTCGTCACGTCGTCGAACTGGGCGGGTAGCACTTCCTTGCCTTCATACTGAAGACCGAGGAGTTGTGTGCCGTTGTAGATTATGGCCTTGATAGTACTCTTCGGATCGGGGACAGTCTCTTGAGGCACCTTGATCGTCCGTGAGGGCTGTCCGGTGTAGCCAATGCCCGTCAGACGCATGAGGTGGTCGAAGGTCATCATGCCCTGCTTGAACGTGATGCTGTAGCCCTTTGCCTCTGTATTGACTTTCACGGGGCGCTCATTGGCGGTGACGCGACTTTTTTTGTTCTCTGGATCGCCATCGGTGGACATAGGTGTCAACTTGGCTGTCTTGTAGTCGTATTCGTAAAAGCGCTTCTTGAGCACGATGATACTCTTGCCGTTACTGCAGGCAGAGATGAAGTCAATGTCTTCACGGTCGTATTCCTCGCCCAGATTCAGTTCTGCTGACTGGCTGGTCTTAGCGTCAAGAACATCATAAGTATAACCACCGTCGAGGACATGCTTCATCGACTTGGGCACACGCACCCAGGCGTAGCCCTCGCAGAAAGGTGAAGCGTAGGCATAGGGGCCGAGGGCACTGCCGTCTTCGGCACGCACATACCAGTAGCCTGTAGAGTTGTGGACAGCGAGATAACCGTCAGAGAAACGGCTCATGCTGCCGAGTCTATACTGATGGGCAGAGAAATCGTGTACCTCGCCCTTGTCGCTGGTGTAGCCAATGCACTTGCCGTCGTTGAAGAGCAGACCCATATGGGAGTTGAAGGGTGAGATGCTGTCGTATTGTAGGGGCACGATCTCTTTCTCTGTGGCGTCGAGGATGCCGTATTTGTCGTCTTGTGACACGATGTAATACCCGTCGCCGAGCATACGGATATGGTTGTACGACGGATGAATCACCCACTTAGCTACTTGGGCAGTGGCGGCTGTGAAGGTGAAGAGGTTAAGGAGTGAAAGAGTGAAAATGAACTTTTTCATCTGTTGTCTATTTTTTACCTTTTTACTTTTTTACTTTTTTACCTTTTTACAAACTGTTTATCTGTCTGATGGTTTCATCGATTTTCACCTTGAACACGATGTCCTGACTCTGTTCGGCCTGACGGCTGGCAGTCTGGAGGAGTTGAATGGCCTTGGCGAAGTCCTGTTTGACGACAATGCTATTCAGGTAATAGAACGACAGCCAGTAGAGCGACTTGTAGTCGGCTGAGTCGGACACGGCGATAGACTTCTCCAGCCACAGGATAGCCACTTCGTTAATGTCATTTGTGGGAATGCCGTTGCTGTTGATCTCAAGGCCGAGCAGACGCTTGCGACGGTCAGACTCCGTGTCATTGGGAATCCATGCGTAGGTGTAGGCCATCTCGTGGATGGCATCCTTGTTGCCTTCCTGTGCGAGTGCCGCCATGCGGCCGATGGCGCTCTGGATACTGTCGGGACTATCTTGGTTGAACATGACCATGCAGGTTTCAAACTCCTGTGCCTCAGCGAGTCGTTTCAGCGAGTCGGCACTGATGGCATGCGTTTCCTCTGCTGATGCAGAAAGTTGGTCGTTGCCTATCAGGAAGTAACCACCGGCGGCCATGGCAGCGACAATGAGGACTGCAATGATGATATAGAGCGTCTTGCCGGATTTCTTAGGTTCTGTAGGGTTGGCCCCATTGGGGTAGGCGCCTACGACAGTGCCTTTGGCGGGATTATCAGCAGGACAACCGGCAGGACTGCTGGCTGGTTGCAGATATTCTTCTGGCAGTTGCATGGTCGTTGCCTTGGCTGCCGGTTCCGTATTGGGAACGGCGTTGCGCAATTCTGGATGGCGGATGGCACGAGTCGCAATCTCCTCTAACTGCTCAGCCGTCGGACGCTGCCAGGGTTCTTCCTGCAGACAACTGTCGAGCGTCTTCTTCAACAGGAGTGAGAAATCACCTGGTAGTTCGGGGATCTCTGCACCCTTACGCTGTAACAGGCCGCCGTCGACACCGAAGGGCAGCGTGCCGGTTGTAAGTTCGTAGACGGTGGAGCCAAGAGAATAGATGTCGTTGGCCATCACGGGCAGGTTGTTGCGGGAAAAGCGCTCGGGCGCCATATAGGAGATGGTACCTGCAGAGAGCAGGGCCATGTCCTGATGCGACACACGGCTGAGCGACTGCTTAACTTGGGTACTGACACCGAAGTCGGTGAGCATGTAGTCGCCGTTGTCATTGAGTAGGATGTTGGCGGGTTTGATGTCCTGATGGAGTACCGGAGGATTCATACCGTGGAGATAGGCAAGGGCACTGGCACAGTCGCGCATGAGTTTCCACGCCTCTTCCTCGTCCATCTTTCCGACCATATTTCCAATGTTTCCCCGTTCACAGAAAGGGAGGATGAGGTATGGACGGTCACCACTAATGGCAAAGAACAGCGGACGGAGCAGGTTCTTGTGATAGGCATTCACCATAAGTGCGAACTCATGGGTCAACATGTCCTTGCCGTCCTCGTCGATACCGGTTGTAGGATTATATATCTTTAGGGCAAGGGTCACCCCCGTCTGGATGTCCTTGACTTTCCAGACCTCAGAGAAGGCACCTCGCCCGAGCAGTTCTTCTTGTTCGTATCGTTCGTCAAATATTGCCATTGTTGTATTAGAAAATGTAACCGAGGGTGAAAGCGAAACCACGGAAGCGCTCTTTCTCTTCCGTCTTGGTGTCTGGGTCCCAATAGGAGCAGAACGAGGTGATATCAGCCTTCCAGGCAGCACCAATGGAGACGCAGTTGCCAATAACGAACTTCAATCCGGCCTGATAGCCCAGCTGCCAGCGGTTGTAGTCGCTGTCGTACATGTCGGATTCGGAGAAGATCTTCCATGTACGACTGTTTCCATTCCTGTCTGTCTCGCGCTCCTCACCATAGACGTTCCATTTCACGCTGATGCCGCCATAAGGGACAATCCAAAAACCTTCAGCCACTGGGAAGCGAACACCAAGGTTGAGGGGAATCTTGCCGGAGTAGAAGTTCAGGTTGGTCTTTGATCCGTCGTTATAACGTTCAGAGAACCATGAGCCACTGGCCTCGAAACCCACTTCGGTAGTGATTGGCGTGTTGTCGATGACGTAGTTGTAACTGAAGCCGATCGTGGCGGTATGGAAGAGTCGGTCTTCTGCACCAGGGGCGGTCGTATAATTCTTCAGGGGAGAGTATTCGCCGTAGAAGTTGCACCATCCCTCCTCATAGTTGTCGACATAAGTTGGGTGGTAACCGGAATACCGGGGCTGAGTGTCGTAATAATATTCATTGTCATCATACTGTGCGAACGATGACTGACACACGGTGAGCAAAAGTATTACTGCTGTAAGTCTGATAGCCTTCATTTCTATTTTGTCTTATGATTATTTTTAATGTGATCTTGCGTGTCTGTTGGAACTGCCACTGCCGCTTCTGTGTGAGCTGCTGCTGTGGGAACCACTACTGTGTAGACCTCCACTACTGCGGGAATTACCACCATGATGGCCTCTGCCATGGGAAACGCCTCCATCATGGACTCGGCCGATACCACCACCTCCACCAAGATGTACATTGACAGAGGTGTTTCTGTTTCTTGTATTAATGTCTGAACCTCGTAGGCTCAAAGGCTGAGAGTTTATAGACGTTGGGATGGAAGGTTGCTCTTCTATGACATGGCCAGTATGATTTGTTTGGCTCGATAGTATTTGGGCTGCCTCTGAGCGATGCTTGCCGTTAGGATGATTACTCAGATAGTTATAATAATCACGAGATGTCACACATTTGTAGAAATCCTGATCATCGGTTGAGACCTTTACGTGTTTGGGAGAAGGAGTTGGAGCCAAGTCAGGAGTCTGCATCTTGACTCTCTCGTGCTTAACCTTCTTTGACACTCCTTTTTCAGTGACATATATGGCTTTCGGTTGCGAAGTTTTTTTGGCATGATCTTCCGGTTGAGATGTGTCAGGAAGAGCGTCTTCCTTCAAGGGTTGTGGAGCCGCATTACCTGTCATTGAAGCAATATGCAGTCTGGCTTCCTTCACATAGGAAGAGTTGGGATGGTCCTTAATGAATTGCTCGTAGTCCTGTATGGTCTTGCAAGAAAGATAGTCTTGCTGTTCGTTGATTTCGCTGATAAACATGCTGCCGCCTGTGATTAGCAGGATGCCGAAGATAACAGCAGCGGCTATCAGCAGTCCTCGCTTGAGGAGGGATTTGTCGCCGGTACCAATCTGAGACATATGGAACTTGCTCTTATTGATGTGGCTGTTGATGACACTACTGCGGTTTGCAACTATATTAGAGTGGGAGATAGGGGATTCCTTGCGAACCATCTTCTGAGACTCAGGAATAGGTTCGGGGATAGGTTCTGTGATAGGTGTGGGCGCAGGTTCTAGCGTAATGTCCTGACCGGGGAGCTTAGGCACGGGTTTGTGCTGGAGCATGGCTGCGGCATACTCATTGATTTGAGCGGCCGTGGGACGGTTCCAGGTCTCTGCAGCTAGACAACAGGTGACGAGGTTGGCCAGTTCGGGTGAGAATCTTCTGCTGATGGCCGGAATGCGGGCACCATTGAGCTGCACGCAGCCACCCATGCCTTCCCATAACACGTCGCCGGTCATCACCTCGTAGAGCGTCATACCGAAGGCCCAGATGTCACTGGCCAGCACGATCATCGGCTTTTCAGAGAATCGTTCCGGCCCCATATAGGCGATAGTGCCCGAACTGCTGCTGTTGTTTGTGCGGCTCATCTTCGTGCGGAAGGTGCGACTGATACCGAAATCGGAGATGACATAACGGCCGTCGCTCGTGACGAGGATGTTGTCGGGTTTGATGTCCTGATGGACGACGGGTGGCTGTTGATTGTGAAGGAAGGCCAGTCCACCAGACACGTCGAGCACAAATTTCCAGATCTCCTGTTCTTGCATCTGTCCGATCTGACGGTTGACGGAGCCGTTGGTACAATATGGCATCACCAGATAAGGGCAGTTCTCATAGACGTCAAAGTGATTGATGTTCAACAAGTTCGGATGACGCAAACGGTAGGCAATCTTGAATTCATTGCGAAAATCCTCTATGCCTTTCTCATCGAGGGTGCCATAGAACTTGATGGCCACGTCGATGTCTGCCAGCATATTGTGTGCCAACCATACGTCACCGAAACTGCCGTTCCCGAGTTGTCTCAGCAGTTGGTAGTGCTCCGCGATGATGCTTCCTTCAACTAACTTCATTCGTCTTTATCGGGTGATAAAGAGACATGCACCAAATGATATTGATGTGCATGCCTCTTTTATACGATTAGTAGCCTACTTCAAAACCGCCTTGACCTTTACATGTGCGGCAACGGCCTGTACCATCGCACTTCCTGCATTGGTCTCCACTGATTTTACCAGTTCCCCTACAAGGTTTACAGGTCCCTTTGCCATCACAATCATTACACCTCTTCCATTCAACTTTTTCCTTCAGTCCGTCACCTGAGTAATATTCGCGCGTTATAGAACTTTTTGACAAACTACCACTACCACCAGTGCTTCCGCATGCTACGAATATGGAACACATGAAGCCGATAACAAAAATAGATAAAAAAAACTTTTTCATTGTTCTAATGTTTTAATTGATAAACTTTTAAAATAAAGGTGTTATAAACAACTGAAATCTCATTGCGAATGGGTTCACAATCGGGAATGAGGTAGATGCATAATCCTGCCACTACCAGCAAGAACAAAAGGACAAATAAGAAACGTAGCCCCTTCCGTTTGTGTCTGACTTGCACGTTGCGTATGGTTTTGTTTAGTTCCTCCTCTGGAATTACTTCCTCTTCATCCTTTATTAGTTCTTTTCCTTCGTTCTCCGGCATGACTTCAGCCTCCTCTCCATCGCGTTTGATATTGCATACGCAAATGGTTACATTGTCATAACCACCATTGGATAGAGCTACAGAGATCAGCTCGTTCTTACAATCTACAGGGTTGTCTTTGAATTCCATCATCGTGTTCTGGATCTCGTTGTCGTGACAGAGGCCGCAGAGGCCGTCACTGCAGAGCATGATGATGTCGTCGTTGTGCAATTGGTAGATACGTGTCTCGGGTTCAGCACGTTTCTCTATGTCACCCAGACAACGGGTAATAACGTTCGACAACGGATGATCGTGCATCAACTCTGGATTCAGCTCTCCCTTGTCAACAAGTTCCTGGACATAGGAATGGTCTTTTGACAATTGGATGAGTCCTTTTTGCTTGTTGAGCACGTAGCACCGACTATCACCACACCAACAGACATACGCCTTGTCTTTGAGAATCCAAGCCAAGACGGCAGTAGTACCCATTCCTCGGGTACTGCTGTCTTCCTGACTTCTGTGAAAAATATTCAAGTCGGCAGTCTTTACCACAGCCTTTATAAACTCCTGGATGGATTTGTCCGTAGCGACAGCTGCCTCCAACTGTTCTGGTACGAACAGCTTCTGAATGGTCTCCACGGCGATGGCCGAAGCCACCTCGCCAGCATTTGCACCACCCATACCGTCGGCAACTACCAACAGCACGCCATACTCACCAAGCTCAGTATATTCACTGGTTTGGGGAATCATCCAGTCTGAGGTCATGAGGTTACTGCATACAACGAAGTTATCCTCGTTGTTCTGTCGGATGAGTCCGACATTTGTCCCCGCAGCCAACTTGAATTTAAAATCTGACATATTAGCACCATTTGAGGATTGTTGCTATTGGAACAAGGCGATCTTCTCCGTAAAGCTGTCCAATCATAACACCAATGGCGCGATATGAACCGTCGGCCTCTTTGAAGAAAGCTGGCGAACCAAGATATCCGGCATTGTGATTGGCATCTTGCAGTACGATTGTACCGTTTCGTGTATCAGCACGAGATGTACTTGATTTGAAGTAGCTAATGTAGTCAGACAAATTGTGTATGTCTGGATTGTTCTTAAAACCAGCCACTTGCACTTCTGTACCGCCATCGCTTGAAAGAGATGCTCCTGCATCGTATGGAATGCCTGCACCACCTTTTCCTGGCAGAACAGCCCAACACTCCGAACTTGGTGTAAGGACAGATACTTGGACATCGTGGAATTCCTTTGAACTGAATTTCCAGCCGTTCTTTTTTATTTCGACTCTGACTTCCTTCATAACTTCATGAATTACTTCGACAATATCTCCCCCCCTATTAACAACAAAATCTTGATTATTAAATGAAAATTTACGTGCTGTACCTGTTGTGCTATAGGCATCATATTCAATAATGATATTGAAGTCCATAGCTTTATAATTTAACAAGATTTCACGCCACCTTCCACCTAATTGTTTCGCAAAAATCCATGGCTCGATATTCTGACGGGCAGTCACAAGAGCACCATTACTCATTACAAATGCCGTACCACAAACCACATCACTGAGTGAGATGCCAGGATCAATGGAACGTCCATCTTTCTCACATGAAATTCGACGAATCTTGAGAGAATAAATGTGGTTGTAGTAGTCACGGATAGTACCACTCGGATCACCGTGAGCAGTCGGGTTGGCATTTCTGGCTCCTTCCATAGCTGCGGCTTCACCAGGGACAGGTACAGAGGGGTTGTAAACATTATGATTTATATCGGGATCACCGATAGAAGCAATTGTTGCCGATGACTCACCAGGGGCAGCGGGATTGACAATGTCATTTATCTCATCCTCGTCCATTCCGTCTTCTGCAGCTTGGCGTCTCGCTTGTGACAATTGCTGCTGATATCGACTTGCTTCAGAAGCTACTGTAGATATACGACTTTTTACATATACTATCTTCTGACGGATTTCCTCTTTTTTAGCCTCAGGAGCCGTAGCAAGTTGTTCGTTCAGCTGTTGCTCTTCTTGCATCAGATTTTGCTTCACAGTTGCCAGTGAGTCGAGTTTCACCTGATACATCGCCATCTCCTGCCGGAGGGCCTTGTTGTCGAGGCTAAGTTTGTAGTTCCATGCACCAAAGCCGACGATGGCTAACAGCAACAATGCCGAGAGTGCCCAGATGGCACGGCGATAGGGACGGAGTGCCTGCTGGCGGAACAGGTTCATACGCTCGGTGAGTTTAATGCTTGAGGTGAGTCCCTGCTTGCCCTGCGGCTGAATAAAGCCGAGACGCGGACCATTGACAGAGAGCTGGATCTCATCACCAGACTGCAGATAATACGTTCCTTGAATCGGACGACCGTTCACCAATGTCGGGTTAGACTGCGACAGATGGATCAACTGCCAGTTGTTGCCATCGCGGACGATGGCAGCGTGCTTGCGGCTGACGGTGTCGAAGGATTCGTCGTAACGAACCTGACAAGAGGCATCACGGCCAATCTCAATCTGGTCGATGATGATTTTCTGTGATTCACCAGCACTGTGATACTTACTGCTGGTCTTGTGCTCCAGGATGTAATAAGTACGTCCTGATCCGTTGAAGATGGCACCCATGCCAGCTCCTACTGAGCCGGCCACTGTGCGTTTGTAATTGTTTTGAGTTTCCATATAAATTTATAATTAAAGGGTTAGAAATTCTCGAATCTCATGGTGACGTCGCCGATGGCGATAATGTCACCGGTTTTCAGATAGAAGCCATTAGACGTGACGGGCTTAGCGTTGATGTAAGTACCGTTGGTGGAGTTCACCCACTGGCGCTGATCGTTCCGCCACTGACCGTCCCGGATTACCCAATGTCCTGTGTTGGGATCCCGTTCGATGGTACAGTGGAAGCGTGACATGAAGTCGCTGAAGTCCGACTTGATCGTAATGGCATTTCCCGGCTGTCTACCGACGGTGAGTATCCTACGTCCGGCATCAGCCATCTGACTCAGATTATAGGTCTTGCCATATTCTTCTCCCTGGAGTATCCGTAACAGATATCCCCGTGTCTGCTGCTGGGGGGCGTATGACTGCACCATCCTGACGGGTTGCCTATAGTTACTGCCTGCCTGTTGTGGCAACAGTCGAAGAACCTCTTGAACTGATTGCAACCGCAACTTGAAGTCTGGCATCAGACAACCGTCGATCAGTCGAGTCCACTGTTGGCCGTTAGGCACAGTCTGCAACAGACCACGGTTCCAGAGGCCGTCCTTGCCACGCTTCTGGTATTCTGCCAGATCGTTGTGTGACTCCAGTGTTCCGAAAGGCAGTTGACCTGTCAGGAGCTGGAACACGAGCACGCCGAAAGAGAAGATATCAGTTGTGGGAAGGACCGTTGCACCACCTCTGGCCCGTGTTACTTGTTCCGGCGGCATATAGGCATAGGTGCCGAAGATCTGATTGGGCTTGCCGAAGATGTTACGCTGCGTCATGCGATGCGTACGGTCTCCGGAAATGCCGAAGTCTGTCAGGGCTGCCTTGCCGTTCTGCTTGAACAATACATTTTCGGGTTTGAGGTCACGGTGTACCTTCCCCCTGTCGTGTAAGGCATTGAGACCGATGAGAATGTCCTGGCAAATCTGGGGGGTTCTGTTGTCTGGTCTACCAAGCATGGGCTCCAGGTCTCCACCGGGACAATACTCCATCACGATGTATGGATTACCGCCTACAATACCGTAACTCAGGGAACGTACCAAATTGTCACAGTCGATCTGACCGGTCTTAAACTCCATCTCAAAGCGGTCCATGAGGGGCTGCCGGATCTCTGCCGGCACCTCCCATAGCCTCAGGAGTTTCAGGGCATACTTTGCACCCCGGCCGTCTTCCACCAGATAGACCGCACCAAAAGAGCCCTCACCGAGGGACTTCTTGACGCTGTATCTTCCGTCGATGACATTTCCCGGCTGGAAGTCACATCTGTCTACAACTTGATACGTCGTACTCACTCTGTGTAAATCTTCTCTTCTATGTTAATCTGTGTAATCTGTGGCTTCTACTCTGCCTCAAACCTAAACCTCCTGTCACCCAAGACGATGATGTCGCCCGGCTCAATGGCCATTTTGCGGTTGGCCTCGAGATAAGTAGAACATAGTTCACTGTGGTTCAACACATACCACTTGCCATCCTCACAGATCAGTTCGGCTTGTTCCTTGGAAGTGATGGTACGGTTGTCCTTCTCGGTGTTCTCTCTGTTCAGGATAATGGAGTCTCCCTCGTAGTCGTTGGTGAAAGGCTCAGTGACTTCACCTTCTTCAGGGATGATGGTCAGATGACATTTCGGCTTTGGGGGCTCTGGTGGTGCCGCAGGCTTGTGCTTGATGGCACGGACTGTCGGAAGATGGATACGCTCACCGCATTTCGGACAGAAGCTGAAATCGAGGGATACCATCGCACCACACTTCTCGCATTTCACTTCCTCGGCGATGTCAAGTCCCAGTTCCTCTGCCACCTTTTGTACTTCCCCTCCTAAATTAGGAGGGGTAGGGGTGGTCTGAACCACGGGCTGCTGTATCGCTGTCTGAGCTGCAGTTAAGCTTGTGCCGCAATTCGGACAACTGGTAAAGTTTCCGACAACGGGATAGCCGCAATGCGGACAACTCTTAGGAGCCTGGGCGACCGTTGCATTGAGGGCTGCCGGATTCTGGAAGTCGGCAGCACTGACGATCCTGGTAGGTCTGGGTGCCGGTTCGGCACGCTGTGGACTGACCACCGTCGGTCGTGGCATCGGTCCACCACCACCGCTATAGTTCGGTACATTGACTCCCTGATAAGGATCCTGATATTGGGATCCTCCTGCCTGAAGCGGATGTCCGCATTTGACGCATACACTACTACCGGGAGCGTTGTCCCAGCCACAATTGTTACATCTCATACTCTTTATAATTTAATTTATCATTTATCTTCTTTTCTGTGACAATCTTCTCTTCTGTGAGAATCTGTGTGATCTGTGGCTCACTTCTGTTCGACTCTGATGATAAACTCTTCATTCTGACTCTCAATGCGGATATAACCGGTACGTCCGCTCTTGAAGTCAGGATCGTTCTTGCCCAGAGCTTCAGCCTTGATGGTGATCTCATTACCGCTGGTGACAGTCACGTCGCACCAATCGGGGAACTTAGTGAGTTCCCAGTTCTTGTTGTCAGAATACAGCGTGTCACTGTTACAGCTGATACCCACCTTCTGGGTACCGCCCTTGCGCTTGTTGATCTTCACATCAGCCTTCGTCGCGTCGATATGGGGCTTAATGCCTTTCTGAGTCAGTTTAATGAAACGCGTCACCTGGTCGTAGATGACCGTGATGCCTGTCTGACGACTCAGGGTGCTACTGTTGGCCAGACAGGTCACCTGGAGGTTCTTGCCGTCCATCGACTTGCCGAGCTTGCACCAGCTCTCGTGTTCGGAGGCTACATTCGCCATCCAGTCGCTGCTCTCCGGCAATGTCTCCACACCAACCAACTTCGTATCCTCACCAACTTCAAATGCCAAGTTGTATGTACTCAATGTCAACTGTTTAGATGGTGTGGATGTCTTTGAGTCGTCATCGTCACCGTTTTTCTTTTTCTTGGCGAGACGGTTACACTTGGCAATCTGTGCTTTACACTTTTTCACGTTGGCAGCACTCTTGTTGATGGCCATGGATGCCTTGAAACTGGCGATGGCTTCTTGATAGTCGCCTTTGTTCATCAGGGTGACACCTTTGTTGTAGGATTCACTGGCACTCTGGGCATAGCTGACGATGGGGGCAAAGCACAGCAGCCCGATAACCATCATACATCTGAGTAATCTGTGAAATCTGTGGTTCAGTTTACTAATCGTCTTCTTCATCATTGTCTTTTGTTTCGTTATTTTGGTTGTTGAGTAGGTCTTCGATGAGCGGCTTGATGGCATCGGCTCTCGTACGGAATTCCTGAACGTATTCAGCACCGGCATCCAGATTCTTGTAGATACCTACAAGCGCTGCCTTGATGAGAGCCTGCTGCTGCAAGGCAGAGGTGGCAACACCAGCGTCAAGTGAGTCTTTATCAGCCAGTGCATTGTCCAATTTGGCGAGTGCCTGCTTGTAGAAGTCTTCCACATTATTATATATAGAAGCATCTGTATATTCATCGGGATGGTTCTGGATGATGGTATCGGCACCTTCCTTGAGATCCAATGCCTCCTGAATCCTCACCTGGGCAATCGAGTCATAGTTCACACGCGGAGCTTCCCCTCCTGAGTTAGGAGGGGCTGGGGTGGTCTGATCACCCGAGAACACGGCCACCAAGATCCCTATCAGCACAACAACGCCGGCGGTGGCACCAATGATGATATTCTTGTTCGAACCCTTCTGGATGGGCTTGCTCTTCTTGATGGAAGGATCAGGCTGGGCAATAGGTGCTTGAGGCTGGGAAATTGGTACCTGAGGCTGAGCGGTATCTTTCATCGTCACCTCTTCTTTTTCGGGCTCTGAAGAAACTACTGGCTCCGGTTCAGGGGCGGGAGTCTCTAAGGGAGCCGTAATGCCGTGGATGTGATTGTAAGTCATTTCCTCAATCTTCTTGGCAGAGGGACGGTCCCAGGTCTCTTTGGCTAGACACATGGTCACAATATCCTTTAATTCCTGTGAATAATCGCCTTCGATGATGGGGATGTCGGCACCGTTCTTCTGTAGCATACCACCATGATTGCCGAAGGGAGGTAGACCAGTCATCAACTCATACATCATCGCACCGAGTGACCATACGTCGCTGGCCATAATGGGTCTGGGATTGCTGCTGAAACGTTCTGGTCCCATATAGGCCAATGTACCGCCACTCTGTTCCTGGGCCTTGGCACCACGAATGGTACTACGCACACGGGCACTGATGCCAAAATCGGTAATAAGGTATCGGCCTTCGTCATCGATGAGGATGTTGTCGGGTTTGATGTCCTGATGAATGATTGGTGGAGTTTTCTCATGCAGATAGGCTAGGCCCCCACTTGCATCATGAAGTAACTTCCAGCACTCTTCTTCAGGCATACTATTACCTTCGGCAATGTATTTGAAGGCAGAGCCGTTTTTTACAAAAGGCATAATGAGATAGGGCATACGATTCCAACAGTCGAAGTGTGTAGGACGCAAAAGGTTTGTGTAATTAATGTCAAACACAATCTTAAACTCCTCCGTGAATATCTTGATGCCGTTGTCATCGAGTCCTGTTCCAGGTGCATAGATTTTTACTGCCACCTGAACGCTTGTCATGTCATCTTCGGCAAGCCAGACTTCTGCGAATCCACCTCTGCCCAATTGTCTGATTAGTTTGTATCTTTCCGCAAAAAGCAGACCTTCTTTTAGTTCCATTTATATTTGTTTTTGTTATTTAAAGTTCAAAAATAGTACAATTATTTGTAGATAACAGATAATCCCTTTGTAAATTAACCTTATTTAAGATTTGTTTATCAGTTTTGGCAGCTTTGTACACTTTTTCATGTCTTTTCTGCTTTATAAAAGCGTTTCAGCTCTTCCAGATATTTCTTCCCTGTTTCAGTGCCTATATCATACACGCGCTGCATCTCATCCGGGTCGTGTGAGAAGTGTCCGATGGGCAGTTTATCTTGAGGTCTGATCACCAGACAACGACCTTCACGTTCTGCTTGCCTGACATATTCCAATTCTTCATTATACATCAGATGCCTTTTGTCCATCGCCTCGATCATACGGGGGTATTTCCGCAGGGCGATACGCATCAGGGGCATCAGGGGATTGTGTTCTTTAACGTAGCCCTCGGGTTGGGTGAGGATGACCACGTTACGCTCGTAACCGATACCTTCGAAGTAGGCGAGGGGGATGGAGTCTGCCACGCCACCGTCGAGCACCTTCTGACCTTCCAACTCCACCACCTTCGAGACCAGTGGCATGGAAGCCGACGCACGGATCCAGTCGTAGGTCAGCGGTGTGGCCTTCTCCAGTTTCTTATACACAGCCCCCCCCGTCTCCACGTTAGTGCAGACGACATAAAACGCCATCGGGTTCTCATTGAAGGCCTGATCATCGAAGATATCATACAGCGTGGGAATGATATGGTAGCCAAACTCGGCATTATAGAGGTTGCCAGTTTTCAGCCACGACAGCCAGCTGCAATAGCGCTTGTCCTTGGCGAACTGCTTGTTGTATCTAATGGCACGTCCAGGCTGGCGCGACTTGTAGTTACAGCCGAAAGCAGCCCCTGCCGACACGCCTATAAGGCCGTCAGGTGCTATCCCAGCCTCCATCATCACATCGATGATGCCGCTGGTGAACAAGCCGCGCATCGCACCGCCTTCCAATACCAGTCCACGCTTCATTTTGATGTAGTTTACCAGTTTGGGATGCAAAGTTAATGCTTTTTATTGAAAAGGACGTACTAAATTGTGCAAAAAATTTGGATGTATCGGAAATTCTGCTTAATTTTGCGCGTTGAAACCATCATTTTAAATTGAAGGACTTATGAAGAAACTGATTTTTGCACTGTTTGGCGTGGCTATGCTCACGCTGACATCCTGCCAGCCTAAGAAGGTTGCTGTGGCTCACACTCCGTATCGTACCATCGTGACTTACGACATCACCTTCGATGTCAACAAGGCCGATATCACGGAGAGTTCTATGGCCGAGATCAACCGTATCAAGGCGTTGATGGACCAGAATCCCGAACTGAAATATGAAGTTCAGGGACACACAGACTCCACCGGCACACCCGAATCTAATCAGAAACTGAGTGAGAAGCGTGCACAGGCCATCGTCGATAAACTCGTAGAACTGGGTATCGACGAGAGTCGTCTCACTGCCGTCGGCAAGGGACAGTATGCACCGATTGCCGATAATGCCACAGAGGAGGGCCGTGCCCAGAACCGTCGTGTGGTATTCGTTGCAAAATAACCTATAATGAGACTATCATTTGTCGCTTTATCCCTGATCATATCGGCAGGCGCCTGGTCGCAGACGCTTGCCGATCCTAAAAGTATATCCATCATGGGTGTTCCCCTCGAAGGCCCTGACTCCGTGTTCATTCCTGCTTTGGACAGTGCCGGCATCAAACAGGTGCATCCGGAGGAACCCGAACCAGATACCTATTATTTCGAGGGCGACTTCTATGGTATCAAGTCGACCA
Organism: uncultured Prevotellaceae bacterium; assembly: GCA_902776545.1. Lineage (GTDB taxonomy): Bacteria > Bacteroidota > Bacteroidia > Bacteroidales > Bacteroidaceae > Prevotella. The sequence goes on from CACYQO010000008.1 coordinate 38,564, forward strand.
TGATGATCACCGTCAACGAGAAGACCAAACTGCTTTCCGATGCTGTAGTCACCTGTGGACCTTATCGTACCCGTGACCTTTTTGACCGCAACCAGAAATACCTGATAGGTCGATTGCAGCGCGAGTGGGGTAATTTCAAGGCCAAGGGCGACGGATCACTCTATATGCTCAACAGTTACGGCTATATCCGTCAGTCAACGGGTCTCGATGAACAAGGCCGTCATGCCATCCGCTATTATTACCTGAATTCGTCACCTTATTATAAGGATGTGTCGAACATGGGACTGAAAGGCTTCGTGCAGGAGGTCATCACGGAGAATCCTGTGACGGAGAACGATATGGAACACTTCGACGAGACTGGCCGTCTGGCTAATGACGAACTGATCGACCGTGAATACGACAGCCGTGGTTATCTCGTCCGTGCTGCCATGTTGGAAAAGAATGGCGGCAAGAGTCGTTTGACCTACGAATATGATTCTGACGGTTGTCTGGTGAAGCGTACGCTGGTTAATGCCTCTTCTGGCCTCCGTTCGGTCAACGAATACCGCTACAACACCAGCTATGAGATTATCCAGCAGAGCATGAAGGCGTTTACGAAAGATAACGAGTGTATCGTCTCCATCAGTATGAAGAACGACCTACAGGAGCGCGATGACAATGACAACTGGACAGTGAACAAGATGAATCTCACCTATTGGGAAAAAGGTCAGCGCACCACGATCCAGACTGTCGAGCAGCGCCGCACCATCAGCTACTGGGATGAGTAACCTCTTTCCCCTCCTAAGTTAGGAGGGGTGCCCGTAGGGCGGGGTGGTCTGAAGGTTGCTCTTCTGAAGGTTGCTCTTCTGAAGGTTGGTCTTCTGAAGGTTGGTCTGCGGGGTGGTCTGAACCGCCTATTATCTCCAAAAATTCCTCCTCACTCACAATTCTTATCCCCAACTTCTCTGCCTTCTGAAGCTTTGAAGGCCCCATATTCTCTCCCGCCAGAATAAACGACGTCTTACTACTGATACTCCCCACATTCTTACCGCCATTCTGTTCAATAATCGCCTTATACTCATCACGGCTGTGATGGGCAAAGACGCCACTGATCACTATCGACTGTCCGGCTAAGATATCTGATGTCGCTGCCGTCTGTTCTTCTGACAGTTCCATCTGAAGACCATATTCCCTCAGACGACGGATAATTTCAAGGTTCTTCTCGTCGTGGAAATAGGTGATGATACTCTTTGCCATCACCTCGCCGATACCTTCTATCTCCTGCAACGCTTCCAGTCCGGCATTCATCAGCGCATCGATATTCTTAAAATGTCGGGCCAGCAGCTTGGCTGAGGTCTCTCCGACGAAGCGGATGCCAAGGGCAAAGACCACACGTTCGAAAGGCACCTCCTTGGAGGCCTGGATACCATTCACGATCCTTTGTGCCGACTTGGTGCGAGAACCATCGCCGTTGATCTGCTGCACGTCAATATCATAGAGGTCGGCGATGTTGTGAATCAGTCCCTGACGATAATAATCGTCCACGGTCTCTGGTCCCAACGAATCAATGTTCATGGCCTTGCGGGCGATGAAGTGCTCGATGCGGCCTTTGATCTGTGGCGGACAACCCGTATCGTTCGGACAATACCATGCTGCCTCACCTTCGTATCTCACCAATGGCGTACCACACTCCGGACAACGCTTGATGAACTGCACAGGCTGTGCAATGATTGGGCGCTGGTCGATGTCCACACCCACAATCTTCGGGATAATCTCGCCGCCCTTCTCCACATACACATAGTCGCCGATATGCAGGTCGAAACTCTTGATGAAGTCCTCGTTATTCAGCGTAGCTCGCTTTACCGTCGTACCTGCCAACTGCACAGGATCCATATTCGCCACTGGCGTCACAGCACCCGTACGTCCCACCTGATACGTCACCTCATTCAGACGAGTGCAGACCCGTTCTGCCTTAAACTTATAGGCGATGGCCCAGCGTGGACTCTTGGCTGTAAAACCAAGTGAACGCTGTTGACGTAACGAGTTTACTTTCAGCACGATACCGTCCGTGGCTACAGGAAGACTTTTACGTGCCTGATCCCAGTATTTGATGAAGTCGTAGATCTCTTCAAGCGTCTTCACCTTCTTCATGCCCTCGCTGATCTTGAAGCCCCAGGAACGTGCCACCTCCAAGTTCTCATAGTGTCCTTCTGCCGGCAGTTCCTCGCCTAATAAATAATAGAGGTACGCGTCGAGCTGCCGACTTGCCACCAGACTCGACTTCTGACTCTTCAAGGTTCCGCTGGCGGCATTCCTCGGATTGGCAAAGAGCGGTTCCTCCGCCTCCTCACGCTCCTTATTCAACCTTTCAAACACAGTCCATGGCATCAGGATCTCTCCTCTTATTTCGAATTCTTTCGGGGGTACGGGGGTACGGGGGTACGGAGGTACGAGATTACCTTGCTGCGCTTTTTCCCCTCCTGAGTAGGCGATTGCGTCTTCATGGAGCAATCTTCTGTTAGGGGTGGTCTGATCTGTCTCAGGACTATTCTCGCGCCCCCGCGCCCCCGTACCTTCGTACCCACGAATCTCCAGCGGAATACTCCTGATGGTGCGGACATTCGCCGTCACATCATCTCCCCTCACACCATCGCCACGCGTCACGGCCTGTGTCAGACGCCCGTCGACATACGTCAGCGAGATAGAGAGCCCGTCGTACTTCATCTCACAGCACACCTCAAAGTCCTCGCCGGCCAGTCCTTTCTTCACACTCTCGTACCAGTCGGCGACATCTTGTTCATTGTACGTATTCGCTAATGACAGCATCGGATACTTATGTTCCACCTGCCTGAACTCCTCATTCAGGTCGCTGCCTACGCGTTGGGTAGGGGAGTTCTCGTCTGCCATTTCCGGATGTTTCGCCTCCAGATCCTGCAGTTCATGCATCATGAAGTCGAACTCTTGGTCGCCGATCGTCGGCTGGTTCAGCACGTAGTACCTATAATTATGCTCATGTAGCTCTTTCCGCAGCTGAATGATTCTCTCTTTCTCGTCCATATTATCATATTTTGTGCAAAGGTAACGAAAAAAAATGAATCCTCCTAATCAAATTGCATTTTTATGGCATAAAAATTTGGTATTATAAATATAAATATGTATTTTTGCAGCGGTTTTGCGTGAATCGCAGTATATCTCTATGATAATTTTAACTTAAAAAACGATATGGTTAAGAGATTGTTTTTTGTATTGATGCTGATGACCATAGGCCTTGCAGGTGCATGGGCCGACGAGGTGTCTGAGAAAGATGCACAGGCATTGGCGAAGTCATTTGTTAATGGTTACTTTGGCAGAAAAGGTGGCTCTGGGCCGAATTTACAGGGCCAGATGGAAAAACTCGGATTCTATGTGTTTAATATGACTGATAAGGGTGGCTTCGTCATCGTCAGTAACGAAAGTGAAACGACGCCTATCCTCGGTTATAGCGAAACCGGTTCTATCGAACTCGATCCCGACAAGATGCCCGAAAACATGCGCAACTGGCTTCAGGGCTACGCTGACGAGATCGCCTGGCTAAAACAGCATAAAGAAGTCATTAAAACAGAATCCATAAAAAAAGCAAAGATCAGATCTGGTGATTCTAAGAAAGCTATTGATCCGCTGATAAGCACCCAATGGAATCAGGGCAAGCCTTATAACAACCAAACTCCTTACTATGGAGTGAGTAATAATCAATATGTGTACAGCAAAGATTATGTCGCAGGTTACTCTCACTGTGCAACGGGCTGTGTAGCTACAGCGATGGCGCAAGTGATGAATTACCATAAATGGCCACAAGCCGAAACTTCAGTGATTCCCTCCTATAAATGGCATTCTATTTGGCTTCCTGGCGAAAACACTTCATTGTCAGCCGTCACTTTTGAGTGGGATAAAATGAATGATACTTATACTGGCAACGAAGATGATGATGACCCATCAGCTTTTGCAGTATCCACTTTAATGAAGTATTGCGGCTATTCTGTTAAGATGAATTATGGCAAAGAGTCAAGTTCCAATACAGGTAAAGTGGTGAGTGCCCTCAAAAATTATTTTGATTACAATACTACTACCCAAATCGCCTCCAGAAGTTACTATTCTTACGACAAGTGGATTGACTTGATTTACTTTGAATTAGCTCATCGTCGCCCAGTTGTCTATGGCGGTCAGTCGTCGGGCGGTGGTCACGAGTTTGTGTGCGACGGTTATATATATGAGAATGGGACAGACTTCTTCCACATCAATTGGGGGTGGGGTGGCATAAGTGATAACTATTTCGTTCTTTCGTCACTCGACCCAGAAGCGCAAGGCATTGGAGGTAGTAGTTCTAACGATGGGTTCCATTATGGACAGGATGCTGCAATTGGAATACAGAAGTCTACAGAAAATGGGCCAATGTCTGATATCACACCAAATGAAGTTAATTTGAAAGCGAACTCTATGACGTTGAGTAGCAATACTGTTGGAGCTGGTGCTTCTGTAATCGTTACAATCAATGTAACTAACAACAGTTCGTTCGATTATGACGGAGACATTTACATAGGAACTACCGGAACGCTTCTTGAAGGCGACAATTTCTACATCCCTGCTAATCAAACAAAAGATTGTGCCCTCACATTTACACCTTCTGGAATAGGCACGTATAATCTTCTTTTTTATTGGCCTAATAGTCAAGGTTCATATGTCACCGACAATGTCGTCAGGGCTCAATTAACTTCTGTAACCCCTGTAGATCCTACAGATTTTACTGTTAATTATACAAATGGTCTGACCGCAGAAGTGAGTTGGACTAACGCTGATGGTGCTACTGCCTATGACCTTGATGTGAACGGTACACTTATACAGAATGTTACCAGTCCATATACTCTTGCAAACCTTGGAATTGGTACAAAATATAAAGTGAAGGTGCGTGCTAAGGTTGATGATGTGATTCACAGATGGAGTGGCTCTTACACATTTACCACAGCCTCTACAATAGATGTAAACTATGCTTTGAATGACTCTTATGGTGACGGCTGGAACGGCAATACCATCTTGGTTATTGATGAAAATGGAGATGTTATTGAGACTTTGACTATAAGTAGTGGCTCTTCAAACAGTGGCACTCTCCATCTGGATGGTTCGTATTATCAGTTCGTCTTGCACATGGAATCCTATATCAGTGAATGTTCTTGGACATTTACTGACAAAAATGGCTATGTCCTTTTCTCAGAAGGTACTAATAGCAACCATAGCGATGGCGATGTGCTTTACACAATTGGCACTCTTCCGTATTCTAAGCCTACAAGCCTTAATGTCAGTAATGTAACCTCTAATTCTGTCGTCGTTTCCTGGACGGGCAGATCATACGCTACAAGTTTTAATCTGCGCTACAAACCTGTGCAAGGATTGTCTTACGATTTCGAATCAGCAGAACCATGGGTATTTGATGATTTCTATCCTTTCGAAACCTATGATGGAGATGGCCTTAGTACATATGTTATAACTGGCTCTACATTTGAAAACCAAGGATATACAGGTTCGGTTATTGCCTTCCAAAATGGAATTGCATCGAGTTTTACCGCTCACGGAGGAAATGCATTTGGTTGCTTTATGGATGGTAAGCCCAATGAAACAACAAATAGCAATAATGACTGGTTTATCACCCCGGAAGTTACAATTTCTGAAGGAGACGTATTCTCGTTCTGGGCGCGTTCTGCAAATAATACGTATGGTCTTGAACGCTTCAAAGTCGGAGTCTATGGCAGTACAAATGGTACTTTTGCATCATATTTGGCAGGAGGCGAAGGAGATAATGCATATGTTGAAGCACCAACAGAATGGACGAAATATAGTTATGACTTGTCTGCTTATGTAGGTATGACCATCAAATTGGCCATTAACTGTGTGTCAGCTGATGCATTTGCACTTGAAATTGATGACCTCTTTGTGGGTAATCCTGAGGATAATATTGGTTGGAACTCAACCATAGGAAATGTCACATCACCATATGTTCTCTCAGGTTTAAGCCCAGAGACGACTTATGAAGTTCAGGTGCAGGCCGTCTACCCTGACAGAGTGTCTGACTGGAGCTCTTCATTCGAATTCACAACACTTAGTGGTATTACACTGGACGATACCGTAGATAATACAGATGTGATTGATAATGAAAATGGTCATGAAGTTAATGTTAGTCTCGCAAACCGCACACTCTATAAGGATGGTGATTGGAATACCATTTGTCTGCCATTCAACCTAAATGACGGTGATTCTTCAGACGATAAAAATTTCAGTGGCACTCCCCTCGAAGGTGCAACTGTGATGGAACTTGATGTTACCAACAGTTATGACGGCCATAAAACCGGCCTTACTGCCGATGGCGAACTTTATTTGAACTTTACTCCTGTTAATAGTATCGTAGCAGGTACACCTTATATTATTAAATGGTCTGCAGATGCTGAAAGTCCAATGATAACAAGTCCATTCTTCACAGATGTGACTATAAGCAGTTCCCTTAACGACATCGTATTTGAAGGTGGAAAATTCCGCGGAACTTATAACAGTCTGACATTTGAAGAAGAGAATCCGAATATACTCTTCCTTGGTGCTGGGAATAAACTTTACTATCCTAAACCTGATACCGAAACCAATAAATATCCAACTATCGGCGCTCAACGTGCCTATTTTGAGATCGGTGAGGATAATAGTCCTAATCCTGTTTCAGGCATACGCTCTTTCGTCTTGAACTTCGGCGACGACGAACAGACTACGGGAATATTTGATGTAAGAGATAAGATTGAAAGTAGAGGAGCCAATGCATGGTACGATCTGAGCGGTCGCAAACTCTCAATCAAACCATCTGCAAAAGGCGTTTATATCCAAGGTGGTAAGAAAGTGGTGATTAAATAAGATTATTAAGATTAAATTTTAAAGATATGAAGAAAACGTATTTTAAACCCCAGATCAAGGTTGTGAAGCTTCACGGCCGTATACTATTAATTGGCACAAGCAGCACAATGGTTATTCATTCAACAACAACGAATTTAGGAGAAGATAAAATCGACTTTGGTGGCAGTAGTGATAATGACGAAGGTGATGGCTTTGCCCGCTAAGGTATAAAAAAACTTCATTCGAGTCGATTTGTGTTTTGACTCGAGTCAATTGATGAATTGACTCGAGTGAAGTTGTTTTGAGGTCACTTGTCGTTTTATTAATAATTTGTACGTTATTTATTAATAAACGCGATATCAGTTTACTTTTTATGCTCACAGGGGGTGACTTGTGTCATCAAAAAATGACCCCCTAAATTTGGCTCGAGCTAAAACCCCATTTGGCTCGAGCCAAAACCCTTTTTAGCTCGAGCCAACTCCCAAATTGGCTCTAATGAAAAAATGAATCAACAATAACCCTGACTTCTTACGCAATAACCCAAGGTTATTTGGCGATAACCCCGGGTTATTGTCACAAGAATACCGTCATGTGAGTCAGCTAGGTGAACATCACCAATACTGTCACCCTGACTGTCAACAAATACAGTACGGCTTTTCGCTTGTGTCTATCAAATCAGTACGACTCTGCAACATGTGTCTAGTGATTTAGCTTATGAAGAGAAATAGCAACTTGTGAGATCAGGAAAAGTCACTATTTAGCTCGAACGAATGAATACCCCAAAAACCGTGAGTTAACTCAAAACATCGATCGAGTTAACTCAAGCGACAAATCGAGTTAACTCAGGGTATTTTTTGCTCAAAATTCACATGGCTATGGATTTCTTGCTACGAAGCCTTCCAACACTTTTTTGAAAGCCATCGAAATAGTGTTGGAAGGCTTCGTAAAAAACGGGGCTCCTGAGCATTGATTTATATAGAATTCGATGATAAAATAAGTAAATCTTTGCGCAGTTCGAAATAAATGCTTACCTTTGCAGAACAAATGAAGGAGAATAGATATAATTGACCTAACAAAGGTCCAATATGAGCACATTGTCTAATGTGACAACTCGACGAGGTGAGTCAACTCCTCCAAGCATCAGGTTTACCCCTGATGCCTTCCCCGAAGCTAAAAGCTCAAAAACAGGGGTGTCGGTAAGATATGTGCCAGAGCCAAATAAGAAATGGTATGTCTTTCGCGTCTCATACAGAAGGGAAGATAAGGCATCGGATTATCTTGTGGAAGACGGGATCTATACCTATATTGCCAAGAAAATTGTAGAGAAGTATGTGGGAGGGAAGCGCAAGAGGTATCTGCAAACCCTTATTCCCAATCTGTTGTTTGCCTATACCACAGAAGAGAAGGCCGAAGAATATGTCAGTAACAAGGCTGAACTTGCTTACTTGAGTTTCTATTATAACCATTTTGAAGTGGATAACGAGAAAAAGAATCCTCCATTGACGGTTTCCGATGAAGAGATGACTCGATTCATTCAGGCTACCTGCAACATGAACAAGCATTTGCTGTTTGTACAGCCATCCCAATGCCACTTTAAGGAAGGTGAACAAGTCCGGGTCATTGACGGTCCTTTTGCCGGTGTTGAGGGAAGAGTGGCCCGAGTGGCTGGCCAGCAGAGAGTGGTGATCTCTTTGTCGAGCATCGGGCTCATTTCAACGGCATACATTCCAACAGCCTTTTTAAGGCCTATTGATAAAGATTGAACAATGCAAATTCGAATAAAGAACAATAATCACACCAACAGACTGATTCAGTATCTTATCATTTCAGGAGACTTTGTGGTGCTGTGGATATTGCTCTACTTCGTGGTAGACACCATTCCCCTGTCGGAAGATTGGGATGAAGAAAAGGGACGGGCATTCTGGATGGTATGCACCTTTGCCCTCATTGTTGCCGAGTATTTTTTCCCCTCTGTCATTCATGAGCGTGTGGTGGGTGCCAACGATATACTGCGCCGCTCCACGATGCTTGTGATAACGGATAGCTTGCTGTCCTATCTGCTGCTGCGTACTATTCACTTCACGTCCCGACTGGGCTGGCAACTGTTTGCCATGGGATTTGTCATGCTGGTCTCCATCATTTTGTTGCGCTTCATGGAGCGATGGTTAGTGAAGAGGCTCAGGCAGTCGGGCTACAACACACGTTATGTAACGTTGGTTGGATCGGACAAAGAACTGCTGCATTTATATAAGAAGCTCATAGGCAATTCCACATTTGGCTATAGAGTTCGCCATATCTACGGTGACATAGAGGGGCTGAGCCAGAACGGTAGTGTCAATGACTTCGAGTTATTACTGTCCCGGCCAGAAGAACTTAAGTTAGACGATGAGGTATATATGTGTGTGTCGCGCAAAGAACGTGAACTTATTGAGCGTACAGCCAATATGTGCAACCACCTCATGTCCAAGTTCTATTACTTGCCAACGGCTGAGGAGAAGCTGAATCTGCAACCAATCTCCATCGATGACATAGGGGTCATGACCACATACACCAGTCCGCTGGAAGAACCGTTGAACAGATTGCTTAAACGATTATTTGATATTCTATTCTCCATCTTGTGCCTGATACCCACAGTACTGCTGTTGCCGTTAATCGTATTGAAGATAAAGCATCAGAGCCCTGGACCTATCTTTTTCCATCAGTTGCGCACAGGTCTCAACGGACATGACTTTTATTGCTATAAGTTCCGCTCCATGCATGTGAACGCTGATGCCGACCGTCTGCAAGCCACTGAGGATGACCCTCGCAAGTTTCCCTTTGGCAATTTCATGCGTCAAACCAATATTGATGAGTTGCCACAGTTTTGGAACGTGCTGATGGGCAACATGAGCATTGTGGGGCCGCGGCCTCACATGCTGGCACATACGGAGCAATATAACAAGTTGATGGACAGGTACATGGTGCGCCACTTTGTCAAACCAGGCATCACCGGCTGGGCACAGGTGACAGGCTTCCGCGGCGAGACCCGTGAGCTGTGGCAGATGGAGGGGCGGGTAGAGCGTGACATCTGGTATATCCAGCACTGGAGTTTTTGGCTTGACTTGCGTATCATCTGGATGACAGCCAAGACTATCTTCAAGAGAGATAAAAAGGCATATTAGAATTTTTAAACAAAAACACATATTATAACATTACATGATGAAAGAACCCATTGAAATGCGCAATCTCTACGAGCATGAGACTGACGCTTACAATCTGGAAGGCTTCAAGCCCCAGATTGTCGATGCCGAGTATCTGAAACACCTCGGCGTAACGATTGAACCTTCTGACGAAACCCTGCAAGGCCTCATCAGAGGCTCCAAACTGTTTATGAAACGTTTGGAGGAACACACCGTCATCCCCAAGTCGGTGCTTTACTTGGAGGACTGCGACCCCGAGGCCGTGGAGACCGAAATCCACAACTACACGGGCCGTTGTCCGACGCTGACCTTCGAGGTAAACCCCATCAAGGGCTGTCACGTGGGATGTCAGTACTGCTTGGTTACAGACGGCGTACACGAGCAGAAGCTGGTGGCCTACGAGAACTACCACCTCTATGTGCGCAAGCTCTTAGAGGAGATGAACGGTGCCTGCAGTGAGCAACCGAATGTCGTGACGCCAGAAGACATCAAGGAGCGCAGCCGACTGCTGCAGGAATTGGCAAAAGCCATTGTGGAGACACCTGAGAAGAAGAAGGAGATAGAGCGGCAGATTGTTGCGCTGAGCCGTGGCAAGAACTGGAACCACTACTACTACTTCACGCCCAAGACCGAGGCCCTGCAGGAGCCTACGCTCTACACCGGCATCGCCCATCGCATCCTGCGTGAGTTTATCGCTCACTTCAAGCGCTACCCCAACAGCAACGCCCGCCTCTTCATCGCATCGAAGGCCGGCACCAAGCACCTGCTGGTGGAGAACGAGGGCGAGACCATCCTCGACCTCTTCGAGCAGTTGAAGGACAAGATGCAGTTCAATACCTCGGTGAGCATCATGCCCAAAGCCTTCCGCGACCTGCTGGAGCCTTACGCCGCCCCTATAGAAGAACGCATGGCCGCCGTGAAGATGTGTCAGGAGCGCGGCATACAGGCCAACTCGGCTCTGGTACAGCCCATCTTCGTGCCCTACCTCACCGACGAACACATCAAGGAGTTCTTCGACATGCTCCATGATGCCGGTATCGTGAACTACAAGCCGGAGTTCCTCACAGCCTGCATGGAGAACCTGGCTCAGTTGGGCCAGTGGCTCGGCCATTTCGATAAGACAATGGAGCGCGACCTCTACATGGACTATATCAGTCCGAAGAATGCTGACCACCGCAAGCAACGCGGACGTACGGCTCCAAACCGTGCGCTCTCGATAGAGAACATCCAGCGGCTGATGAAGTACACCGACACCATCGGCATGTCCACCAGCATCTGCTTCTGGGTACGCAACCAACTGAAAGTGCCTACAAGCATCATCCCCATCATCAACCGCAACGGATTCCAGTGTTTGGGTTACCAGTCGAAACTCTTTAAGAGTGAAAAGTGAAGAGTGAAGAGTGAAGAATTTGCTACCGCCTTCATGGCGTAGCCTGATTATACGTTATGAATTGTCAAAACGTTTGTTTTCAGCTATTTGCTGACAAGACCGACTACTACCACCATTGGTATCACGCCAAGCCGATGCTGATTACCTCGGAGCGGCGCGACGAATTGCGCCGTATGCAGGCCTTGCTTTATAAGTGCATCGTCTATATGGCGGAGCACTACCGCGAGTGGGTACCCCAGTTTATGCCCTTAGACGAGAAGGTGATGGAGATACTGGACCGCCAGAGCCGCTATCCCTTCCGGGCAGGTGCCTATCGTCCCGACTATCTCATCAGCGAGGATGGCCGGCTGCTGTTGGTTGAAATCACCAGCCGCTTCTTCGGACACGGCATTTGGGCCAATTATCCCTCAGTAGTCAAGGCAGAACAGTTCATGGCTGAGCATCCCTACGCATCTTGGGAGAACCGCTACGATGCCTTACTGACCTATATGCGTGACATCATTCCCGAGGGTAGTCCAATCTATGTATTCAAAAGTAGCGACCGAGGTAGCGAGAGTATCTTCTACAAGAAGTTCTATGAGTACTACGGACATGAGGTGACCGTCTATGAGACCGCCGAAGTGGAAGCACATATTGACCAGTGGAGTCACGACGCGGTGGTGATTAGTGCGCTCAACCAGCAAGACCTTCTATCCTTCCGGATGGAAACCCTGCAAGCCATGATCGATGCGCGTATGCTGAACGACTTCCGCACCATCTTCCTGGCTCACGACAAGCGTTTCCTGCACCTCATCTTCGTTGACGACTTCACAAGCCAATGCCTCACGCAGGAGGAAACGACATTCCTACGCCAGCACACCATTCCCACCTATGTATATAATAATAGGTATAAGGAAATCTGGGAGGATGCCTTCCAGTACAAGGACCGATACATCCTTAAGCCCTACGACTTGGGCAAGAGTGTAGGTCTGTATGCCGGTGTGATGACTGATGAGGAAACGTGGAAGAGTGTAATTGGGAAATTGGGGAATCTCCTAAACAGTTACATCTTGCAACCCTTTATTCACCAGCGCACCTATCCCTGCGAGTGGGAGGGCAAGCACTACGACGAGTACGTCTGCGGCATGATGCTCTGCATGGACGACCGCTATTATGACAGTGGTGTGTTTCGCACAAGTAGTGCCCCTGTGTCCAACAAGGTTGATGACCGTAAGATGTGTGTCATTCACAGTGACAATGAAAGGCTACGGGTAGGCGAGCTTAGCTCGGGAATGGAATTGAAAAAATACTGTTATGTGTTATGATTGAAGGAAAAAAATGTATCGCCATTTGGCAGCCGTACTTCTTTCCGTATATCGGCTATTGGCAAGTCATCCATGCCGCTGATATGTTTTTTGTTGGCGACAATGCCCACTATATCAAAAACGGCTGGATAAACCACAACCGGATCTTAGGCCAAGGAAACCAGCCGCAGTACTTTGGCATTGAAGTCAGCCATGCTTCCGCAGACCGTTACATCTGTGAAACGAAACGTGTGGTCAACCTGAAACGGGCAGACAAAATGTGCCGGGTGTTGGAGTACTACTACAGCAAAGCGCCACACTACAACGAGGCAATGGAAATCATCAGGCCTATCCTGATGGACGAAGAAACTGATCTGACGCGCTATCTCGTGAAGCAACTGAGGACTGTGGCCGATTATTTAAGCATCACGACAGAAATCAGATTGCTCTCGGAAGTGTCTACCCGCTGGGATTGCAAGGCACCGGAAGTTATCCGTCGCACTTGTTTTAATAACGGTTGTACCGACTATCTCAACTCTATCACTGGAACGAAATTCTACGACAAGGATGCGTTCAGTGAGATGGGCATCACCCTCCACTTTATACGCCGTAACGATGACATCCGTTACCAGCAGCGCTGTGAAGAGTATGTCCCCGACCTGAGCATCATCGATACGATGATGTACTGCTCGCGCGATGAGATACATGATATGTTGGACCGTTATCATTTCGTATAAAACAACTTAACAAGAATAATTATGATTAATGTTTTTCAGCCTTCATTAGGAAAAGAAGAACTTGATGCTCTCGAGAAAGTCTTTGAGTCCAATTGGATTGGAAGAGGCAAACGAGTAATAGAGTTTGAAGAGAAATATGCAGAGCATATCAAATCTTCAAAGGACTTAGTGTTAACGACTACTTGCTGTAGCGTCATTCTTCCTACCATCAGTTTTATCGGTGCCGGCAATGCCATTTGTGCCCATGGTGCCAAGATGGTGCTCTGCGATGTGGACCCTCACACGCTGAATGCCCGTGCCGAAGATATTGAAAAGGTCATAACGCCCAAGACAAAAGCGCTTTTGCTTCTGCATTATGGAGGCATACCTTGTGAAATGGATGAGATCATGGCACTTTGCAGGAAACATCATATAAAAGTCATCGAAGATGCCAATGCTGGCGTATGCTCTTTCTATAAAGGGAAAGCCGTCGGCACCATCGGCGACATGGGTATGTGGTCGTTTGATGCCATGAAGATTCTGGTTTGCGGAGATGGCCGGAACTCCGCCAAAAGGCTGACCGATGGCTTTATTTTGGCTTGGAAGCCAAGAGCGGCTATTCAAACACCGTAGCTCAGAAGTGGTGGGAGTTCGATATCTCCTGTTTTGGTCATCGTGCCATTATGAACAATATAACGGCTGCTATAGCATTGGAACAGCTGAAGAAACTGCCTGCATATATGAAAAGGCGAGCAGAGATACATCAATACTACAACGAGCATCTCAAGCCATTCTCATGGATTGAACTTCCCCCCGTCCTGCCTGAATATGTAGAGACATCCTACTATTTCTATCACATTCAGATTAAGAACGGCAAGCGTGACGAGTTTGCGAGATTCCTGCGTGAGAATGGTATCTATACGACATATAGATATTATCCTCTTCATCGTGTGCCTGGCTATGGCGTGACAGGCGATTTCCCCAATGCAGATTATGCCGCAGACCACACACTGAACCTTCCAATTCATCAGTCCATTACCGATGATGACTTGGAACTCATTATAGAGAAAGTCCGTGAATTTGACAACCTGTTCTGCAAATAGAAAAACGAATTTATGAAACTATACGCAAGTGAAGACGAGGCCTATCAGATCCGTACAGGCCGTGAGATTGTAGATGCTTATCCAGAAATCTACAATCCGTGGATTATCCAAAACATCAAGCAGAAGTTGGAAACACGTGCCAAAACCAGACCCGACATAGCAGGCGGCAGAAGCATAGAGGACATCTTTGCCATTGCTACTTATGACTACTGGCAATATGGTATCGATACACCCGAAGAGTTCTCACACGAGCAGTTAGGAGCCTCCCACGACAAGAAGTGCCGGTATATCACCTGCAGAAACCGCTTCAAATACATCGATTATCTGAACAAGAAAGAGGACATGCACCTGCTCCGCAACAAGTGGCATGCCTACCTGTTGCTTAAGGACGCCTACCGACGCGAGGTGCTGCTGCTCGAAAGCGAGCAGGACTTCCCTGCCTTCGAGGCATTCTGCCAGCGTCACCCCACATTCGTCGTCAAGCCTGTCGGTCTCGGTCTGTCGTTGGGAGTCCGCAAAGTGGAGGTCGGAGATACAGACCCCCACACGCTCTTCGACCAGTTGTTTATAGAAATAGAGACCGAAAACGGCCATTGGAATAGTGGCACCGAAAAGGGTGTGCTGGTGGAGGAACTGATTGAGCAAGGCGAGGAAATGGCTATGCTTCATCCTGCCAGTGTCAACAGTGTGCGGATGCTCACCATCAATCTGGGAGATGGCGACATCCGTCTATGGTATCCTTACGTCCGTATCGGTGTGGGTGGGCATTTTATCAGTTCAGCAGCAACCGGTAGCATTGTTGCAGGCATCAATGCGGGTACAGGTGTGGTGTATTCTACTGGTTTTGACAAGTTAGGTAGGATTACTGATGTGCATCCAGACACCCATTTCACAATTAAGGGTATCAAGATTCCCCGATGGGGGCAGCTCTGCCAGAAAGCCATAGAGATGTCTAAGCGTCTGCCTACCCTGCGCTACATCGGCTGGGATTTTGTCTATGACAAGGACGGAGAGTGGATTGTGATGGAGGGCAATGAAAATGCCGGAATAAGCAGTTCTCAGCTGATTCATCACAGAGGAATGCGTGAGGAGTTTGAACAACTCATCGGCTACCATCCCACCAAAGAATACTGGTGGCAAGGCAAATACCCTTCAAGATTCGAAAACATTAAATAGGAGGCATCATGTCTGAAATTAATATTTTGGGAGTCGGAGACATCCTTGTAGCAAAGCGACTGCCCTCAAAAGGCTACTGTGGCTATGACGAGATAAGACACTTGTTAGGTAGTCATGATGCCTGTTTTGGCAATCTTGAGACAACAGTCCATGATAATGAGGGCTATCCATCTGCTTTCCCCGGTGGTTCGTATAAAATGGCTAATCCCGCTGTTCTTGATGACTTAAAGGAACAGGGCTTTCATGTGCTGAACATTGCCAACAACCATGCCCTTGACTATTGTCAAAAAGGCTTGGAAGCAACTATTCGCAACCTAAAGAATGCGGGAATGGCATACGTAGGGGCAGGCAGAAATCTGTCCGAGGCGGCTTTGCCTAAATATGTGGAATGTCGGGAAGGAAGGGTCGCCTTTATTGGCGTAACCAGTTCTTACCATGATACGGACGCTGCCGGTCCTCAAGGCGGCATTGTGCCTGGACGACCGGGCATTAACCCTCTCAGAAGAATTGAGTATTATGAGGTGACGGAAGAAAACTTTCATGCCTTGAGCAAAGTTGCTGAAGAGACGGACATGAACGATGGCTACAAATGGGCGGTTGCCTACGGCTATAGAAAAGCTGGTGAAGTTTCACCTGCGTCTGAGCAAAGCGAAGAGCTCTTCCTGCGGGAAATGAAGTTTGTAAAAGGCGGGTGCAACCGAAGGGTTAATCACCCGCATCCAGCCGACATGGAGAGAGTAAAAACCGCCATTCAGGAAGCAACCCTCCAGGCAGACTGTGTGGTGGTCAGCTTCCATTCCCATCAGATGAGCGGAAGTGCCGACAAACCGGCACCGTTTATCGTCGAGTTTTGTCACGCCTGTATTGATGCTGGTGCGAACGTTATATTCGGCCACGGCTCCCATGAGTTAAGAGGATTGGAGATATACAAGAATGCACCTATTTTCTATGGGCTTAATGAGTTTATCCTGCATAATGAAATGCAAGAGGTACAACCTTTCGAGTTTTATGAGCGGGTTCATCAGGAGCCATCTAAATATGATTATGTAGGATTAGGGATGAATCTCAGGAGTAAGGGTGGCACACGCGGGCTTTCTGCCGACCGCAAGGCATGGGAGGCCGTAGCGGCAAGTGTTTCCATGAAAGATCATGAAGTAAAGGAAGTGAGAGTCTATCCCATTTCTTTAGGATTTGAGCTGAGCAGAGCGCAGCGTGGCTGGCCAGTGATTGATAAATCGGGAAAAATCCTCGACTATTTCTGCCAATTGTCAAATAATCAATACGGAACCCAATTTGAGTTGGCGGATGGTTATGCCAAGGTGATACTGTAAAGATGAAACTTGAAAAAAGTGGAAGAGTCTTTGAAACATAAAACGGTGAAAGGCTTAGGCTGGTCGGCACTTGACAATGCTGCACGCTACGGCATGCAGTTTATGATAGGCATCGTGCTGGCCCGTCTGCTGTCGCCCGACGACTATGGCCTGTTGGGACTGGTGGGCATTGTCACCGTGGTATGCACAGCACTGGTCAATGGTGGGTTTACGACTGCCCTGATTCGCAAGAAGAATGCTACCGAGGAGGACTACAACACCGTATTCATCTGCAACCTCACGATGAGTCTGCTGCTCTACGGGGTGACGTTCCTCTGTGCGCCGCTGATAGCCGACTTCTTCAGCCGCGAA
>CACYQO010000008.1:55991-60145 GCA_902776545.1 uncultured Prevotellaceae bacterium
CATCGACTTCAAGACACAGACCAAGATTACCCTTGTGGCCTCGGCTGTGAGTGGCGTGGTGGGCATCGGCATGGCCCTTGCGGGCTTCGGTGTGTGGGCTTTGGTAGGCCAGCAACTCACGTCACAAATCATCAGCACTATTCTCTTATATATATATAATAGGTGGATTCCATGTTTGCGTTTCTCCATAGAAAGTTTCCATGAGTTGTTTGGCTTTGGATGGAAGATGATGGTGAGTATATTGCTCGATGCTGTGTGGAAGGAATTGTATCAGGTAGTGGTGGGTAAGTTCTATAATCCAGCCACCTTGGGTCAATATACCCGCGCCAAACACTATGCACAACTATTCTCGCAGAACTTGACAGCGGTGATGGAGCGAGTCACCTACCCTGTGCTGAGTAGTATTCAGGACGAAAAGGAGCGTATGGTCTCGGCCTATCGCCGCATGATCCGCACCAGTATGTTCATCACCACCGTGGCCCTGTTCTCTCTCGGTGCTGTCAGCGAACCGCTTATCTACTGCATGATAGGTCCCAAATGGCATGAAGCCTCGACCTATCTACCGCTCATCTGCATCACTTACAGCCTCTATCCGCTCCATGCCATCAACTTGAATATGCTACAGGTACAGGGACGAAGCGACCTGTTCCTCGGACTCGAGGTCATCAAGAAAATCATCACCTTGGCCCCCCTGTTCATCGGTGCTTTCATAGGCATCATGCCCATGCTCTTAACCAACATGGTGGTTGGCATCATAGCCTACTTCCTCAACTCCCATTACTCAGGTCGCCTGTTGGGATATAGCTCTTGGATGCAGTTGCGCGACATTGCCCCCTCCTACGCTTTGGCGATAGCCATCGCCCTGCCGGTCTGGTTCCTGAAGTTCCTGCCCCTGAGCTACTGGATTGTACTTCCCATGCAGATTGCTGTAGGGGCGACAGTGTTTTTCGCCTGCTGCAAGCTGTTCAAGATGAACGAATATAAAGAGATTATAGATATTCTGAAGAAAAGAAAATAGTATAATGGCACAAGTTCAAACTATAAGTTACTTTAAGGTGTCTGTGTATTGCAACACATTCAACCAAACATCGTATATCAAAGACACCATGGACGGCTTCTGCATGCAGCAGACAAACTTTCCTTTCGTCTGCATGATTATGGACGATGCCAGCACCGACGGGGAGCCTGAGGTCATCAAACAATACCTGAACGACTACTTTGACACAGAGTGGACAAAGGAAACCGATGACTACCACCTGACGGTGGCTCGCCATCAGGAGAACAAAAACTGCTACTTTGCGGTTTATCTGCTAAAATACAATCATTATAGTATTAAGAAGCGAAGACTGAGATATTATAAGGAATTGACGGATGAGATAGATTATGTGGCTTTGTGTGAGGGTGACGACTATTGGACCGACAAGCATAAATTGCAAAAGCAAGCTGACGCCCTAGATGCCAACCCTCAAGCGACACTAGTCTATACCAACTTTCAAACAATTGATGCCGAAGGCAATCCGATAATCAGGCCTTTTATCAAAGATTTTCCTGGCCGTTCCCATTCCGGTGACAATCTGCCTACGCTGCTCCGTTACGGCAACTACATCATGGTGCTTACCAGCATGTACCGCTATATAGTGTTTGAATCTGAATTCCTCACCAACTGCCCCGTAAGAATGGATTTTAACACCACAATGTGTGCCGCCCTGATGGGAGACTTCATCTGGTTGCCGGAACAGATGGGGTGCTACCGCATACTGGAGAGCGGAATAACAAGAACTTCGCAGCGGCGGGGAGAAAACTGGCTACACGATATCTACCGCTACTATGCAGGATTGGTGATGAATGGGCAATGCAAGCCGTTGTCATTCGGTCAACGCATTAATCTCACGACGCTTATCCTTATAAGGGCACTGAAGAAGAAAGACCGTCAACTAAAAAAGGACACATTGAGCGCCAGTAAGCTCGCACCTCTATTGCTGCCAGTGGCTTACGTCAGACTGAAAAGTGAAAGATTAATGGTTAGAATCAAAAGATTGAATAAATAATGAAGATTATTGCCATCATAGTCACCTTGATGTGTTGCGGCTTGATGTTCTACGTTAAGCGGGAATGGAAGGCGGCTATGCTCGTGATGGGTGCTATGACTCTGACGGTGGTGAATGTACCCGGTATTCCTTTGCACAAGGCGAACTTCTTACTACAAGCGACATTCCTGCTTTCAGAATGGAATCAATTGAAACAACATGCCAAGAAGTTGTGGCGTATGCCTTATCTTGTGGGACTGCTTCTCCTGGTTAGTTTTTCTGAACTGTTAGCTACATTGACCAGCCAATACGTTGGAATAGCAGAAACGATAAAATCCGAACTTCTGTTCAAGTATTTTGCCCTTGCCTACGCATTCTGGGCAGTCAGAAATGAAAAGTCATTAAAGCCTATATTGCAGGTTTCATTGTATTGTCTGATTGTGCTTACCGTTTTTGGCGTACTCAATTACATAGATAAGAGCGCCATGTTTGTCAATGCTTTGACAGAAGGCAAGACAAGCGCAGTATATGAAGGTGTCGCTTTGGGTGATATTTATACGGAAAGTGCGCGGTTCAGGGTTCAGTCGATGTTTAATTATGCCTTTGATTATGGCTATATGTGTGCTGCGATATTAATACTTCATTTGCACGGATGGTATCGGAATTTGGAAAGCAAAAGGGTATTTATTATTGCCCTTATATGTTGTTTCTTCGGAATAATCATGTGTGGATGCCGCATAGTATGGGTGGGGACTATATTTTCAATATTCTGTTATTCTATGTGGGTTTTCCAACTGAACAGAAATGTGTTGTATGGCATGATTGCTGTGATTATTATGATCATGTCATATTTAACCATTCCTGCAGTAGAAGATAAAGTGAACAAGGTAACTGATGTTTTCGTTGAAGACAGTGAAACAAAAGGGAGTTCTATCTCATTGCGTATGTCGCAATATGCGTATGTTCTTATGTATGTAGAAGGACATGAATGGTTGGGATTGGGGAAAGGATATTGGGCATATTCATATGCTAAAGACCGTAGGTCAGTGGAAGGCATCTTAGGTATAGAAAGTGTTATCCTTGCCTATTTGCTTGAGCGAGGCATCATAGGACTTATTTTTTGGGCGATTTTTTATACTTACATTTTCTTCCATTTTTGGGAAAATCGCAAAAAAAGAAAAACTTTAACAGGCCTGGGAGCCTCTATCCTTACCTTGTATCTGGTTTTCTCAATCGGTACTGGAGAGTTAGGTTCTGTTTATCCAACCATGCTTTTGCTTGGTATGGTTATGAAGATGATAGAATCCAAGAAGCGAAGGCCTATGCTGTATGCTGTATTGCTGAGAATCATGAAGCGTAAGAAACTGACTCGCAGGCAACAACTTATTGTGATATTGAAAGTAATTAGTAGATGAGTAAACGAGTATCTGACTTGACACATCGACTTGCCATCATCATCCCAGCCTACAAGGCTACATTCCTGCCCGCTGCGCTTGACTCTATCGCCATACAGACGTGCAAGGACTTTACCTTGTATATAGGCGACGACTGTAGCCCTGAGCCGATAGGCAATATCGTAGAGCAATATAGGGACAAGATAGAGCTGGTATATCAGCGATTTGACACCAATCTAGGCGGCAAAGACTTAGTGGCTCAATGGGAACGGTGTATTGCCATGAGTCAGGATGAGCCGTATATTTGGCTCTTCAGTGATGACGATGTGATGGAGGCGAATTGTGTGGAGGAACTATTCAGACAGATAGAAAATACGAAGGGAGTTTATAACCTGTATCACTTCAATGTAGATGTAATTGATGAACGTGGAGCGTTTAAATGCCGGCAGCAAGATTATCCGGCAGTGCTTTCTGCATATCGTTTCTACCGTGGCAAGAACTCGATGAGACTTTCTGCTTTTGTAGTGGAGAATGTATTCTCACGAAAAGTTTATGAACGATTTGGGGGCTTTATGAAATATGATCTGGCATGGGGCAGTGACATAGCCACATGGATTGTGTTTTGCGGGGAAAAGGGAATGTGTACCGTACCTCATGCAAGGATAAAATGGCGTCAGAGTTCACAGAATATTTCACCCAATTATTCACGACAGATAGCAGAACGTAAGTTAAG
>CACYQO010000009.1 GCA_902776545.1 uncultured Prevotellaceae bacterium
TCAGAAAATGTAACGTGTGATGGTGAATTAGGCAAGTATTATTAAATTCTTAATTTAGAGTAACACAAATTATGAAAGAATTCAGTGTAAGTGGCCAGAAGCGTGCCACGACAGGCAAGAAGGCAGCCAAGGAGCTGCGCAAGGAGGGACTCGTTCCCTGTAATCTTTATGGTGAGAAGAAGGGTGAGAACGGTCTCCCCGAGGCCATTGCTTTTGCAATCCCCGCTACTCAGCTTCGTAAAGTCGTTTATTCTCCCGACGTGTATGTGGTCAACCTGACCATCGACGGTGAGGCTCACAAGGCCGTGATGAAGGAGTTGCAGTTCCATCCCACAACGGATGCCCTGCTGCATATCGACTTCTATGAGGTGAACGAGGAGAAGGCTATCACCATTGGTATCCCCGTCAAGCTGACCGGTCATGCCCAGGGTGTCCGCGATGGTGGTCGTCTGAGCCAGGCTGTCCGTCAGCTGAATGTGACCGCTCCTTACAAGCAGATTCCTGAGACATTGGAGATCGACGTGACGAACCTCGCCCTCGGCAAGGCCATCAAGGTGGCTGACCTGAACTTCGAGGGTCTCGAGATCGCTACTCCCGCCCAGGTGGTTGTCTGCTCCGTGAAGGCTACCCGTGCATCGCGCTCTGCCGCTGCTGCCGAGGCTGCTGAGTAATCTGTTTACAGTTTTCAGTAGTTCATGGACAAATACTTGATTGTTGGCTTGGGTAATGTCGGTGACGAATACGAACTGACCCGCCACAACACAGGGTTTATGGTATTGGATGCTTTTGCAAAGGCATCCAATATTCATTTTGACGACCGGCGCTACGGCTTTGTGGCTGAGACGACGGTCAAGGGACGGAAGGTGTTCCTGCTGAAGCCCTCCACGTTCATGAACCTCAGCGGCAATGCCGTGCGCTATTGGCTGAACAAGGAGAACATTGACCAGAAGCGGCTGCTCGTCGTCAGCGACGATGTGGCGCTGCCCTTGGGACAGTTCCGCCTGAAGGCCAGTGGCTCCAACGGCGGTCATAACGGCCTCGGACATATCCAACAGCTCATCGGTCAGGACTACGCCCGTCTGCGCATGGGCATCGGCAACGACTTCCCCCGTGGCATGCAGATCGACTGGGTGCTCGGTCGTTATTCCGAGGAAGAACTCAAGGCTCTCCAGCCCGCCATCGACCGTGGTGTGGAGATCATTCAGAGCTTCATCCTCGCCGGCATCGATATCACCATGAATCAGTTCAATAAGCTGGGAAAGGGATAATATGTTCTTCTGTTCTTCTATCTAAAAAAGAGTTCTTATGTCAGAAATTGCAAGAATCGACAAATGGCTGTGGGCTGCGCGGATCTTCAAGACCCGTTCCATCGCGGCAGACGCCTGTAAGAATGGGCGTGTCACTATCGGTGGCGTCAACGTGAAGCCCTCGCATACCGTCAAGGCCGGTGAGACCGTCAGCGTCCGTAAGCCACCCGTGACCTACTCGTTCAAGATCCTGAAGACCATTGAGCAGAGGGTAGGAGCGAAGTTGATTCCTGAGATCTACGAGAACGTGACGACGCCCGACCAGTATGAGCTCTTGGAGATGAACCGCATCAGCGGCTTCGTGAACCGTGCCCGAGGTACTGGCCGTCCCACCAAGAAAGACCGTCGCGCGATGGACGCTTTTGTCGGTCCTTCATTGGAAGGCGACTTCGACTCCTTCTTTGGTGATGACTTTGATGACGAAGACTAATCAATTTTAAATCCATAAATCGTAAATAGCATGACTTGGCTGAATCTTCTGTTTATCATCATTGGCGTGGCACTCGTCTTGTGGGGTGCCGACCGTCTGACGGAGGGAGCCTCCTCCCTGGCTCGTGGCATGCATGTGCCTGAGATTGTCATTGGTTTGACCATCGTGGCTGCAGGCACTTCAGCACCGGAACTGTTTGTCAGTCTGATGTCTGCCCTGAAGGGCACCGCCGATCTCGCCGTGGGTAACGTCATCGGTTCGAATATATTTAACACGACGCTCATTGTGGGCTGTTCCGCTTTAGTATCGCCGATGGTGGTGCAGAAGTCCACCGTCCGGAAGGATATCCCCTTCGCCGTCGCCGCCTCGTTGCTGCTCTTCATCCTCTGTTTCGACGATATGGACTCTCCCCACCTCTGGGGTAACGAGATCACCCGTTCCGACGGTATCATCCTGCTCCTCGGCTTCCTCGGCTTTATGATCTATACCTTCCATGTCGCCAAGAAAGACGGTCTCATGCCGACGGAAGAAGAACTTGAGGACAATGCCGAACTGCCGAAAGACTATTCTCATCTCGGCCGGAACCTCTTCTGGATAACCATCGGTCTGGGCTGCCTGATCTATGGCAGTAACCTCTTCGTCGATGCCGCCACCTATGTCGCCCATCGCTTCGGCGTGCGCCAGAGTGTCATCGGCCTCACCATTGTCGCCGGAGGCACCTCGCTGCCCGAACTGGCCACCAGCGTGGTTGCCGCCTATAAGGGCCGTTCTGCCATCGCCATCGGCAACGTCATCGGTTCCAACGTGTTCAACATCCTGCTCATCCTCGGAACCACGGCCGTCATCCACCCGCTGCGTATCATGGGTATCACGATTGTCGACCTCATGACGCTGTTGGTGTCCATCGGCTTCCTCTGGCTCTTCGCTTTCACCAAGTGGTATGTCTCGCGCCGTGAAGGCGCAGTCCTGGTAGGCAGCTTCCTGTTGTATATGGGTTGGCTGTTCTATCTCATATAGTAACACACAGGGGTCGACGAACACCCCCTTTAACAAAACAAAAATGCAACAACAAAAGAAACAACAACGTATCAGTGTGCTGTTCATGTTCTACAGCATCCTGTTCACATGACGGCGGGACTCATCGTCTTCCCCGTCAGCTACATCATCAACGACGTGGTGTGCGAGGTGTGGGGCTATGGCCGTACCCGAATGCTCATCTGGCTTGGCTTTGCCATGAACTTCTTCTTTGTGACGATGGGTGCCATTGCCGACTGGATCCCCGGTGCCTCTTATTGGGACGGTGAAGAGGGCTTCCATCAGATCTTCGGTCTCGCTCCCCGTATCGCCGGCGCCTCCTTCCTGGCGTTTATCTGCGGTTCGTTCATCAATGCCTACATCATGAGCCGCATGAAGCTCTCGTCCAACGGCAAGAATTTCTCCGCCCGTGCCGTGCTCAGCACCATCGGCGGCGAGCTGACAGACTCCATCATTTTCTTCCCCCTGGCCCTTGGCGGTGTCATTCCCTGGGAGGAGATGCCGTCGCTCGTCATCACGCAGGTCACGCTGAAGACCGTCTATGAAATCATCGTCCTGCCTGTCACCATCCGTGTCGTGAAGTTCACCAAGGAACACGACCAAGAGGATGTCTACGACAATGGCATGGTGTATAATATCTTTAAACTCAATCTGAATTAAGTCTATGAACGAGCAAGAGAAAATCGAAGAACGAGGAGTGAGGAGTGAGGAAGGGCTTCAAGCCCTTGGTAAGAAGACCGAATACCGCATGGACTATGCGCCGGAAGTGTTGGAGACCTTTGAGAACAAGCATCCTGACAACGACTACTGGGTGCAGTTCAATTGTCCCGAGTTCACCAGTCTCTGTCCCATCACGGGCCAGCCCGACTTCGCAGAAATCAAGATCCTTTATATCCCAGGTCGTCGGATGGTCGAGTCGAAAAGCCTTAAGCTCTACCTCTTCTCCTTCCGCAACCACGGCGATTTCCATGAAGACTGTGTCAACATCATCATGAAGGACCTTGTCCGCCTCATGCAACCCAAATACATCGAGGTCATTGGCCTCTTCACGCCCCGTGGTGGTATCTCCATCTATCCCTATGCCAACTACGGCCAGCCCGGCACAAAATATGCCGACCTCGCCGAGCGCCGACTCATGGAATATCAGATGATTCATAAATAATCAAAAAAAGTGTGGGGAAAGTGCTTGAATCTGAAATAAAATGCCTACTTTTGCAGAATGTAAGTATATAACTGACAAGAAAAGCATTTATGAAGAAAAAAATCCAGTTTAGTCTCGTCTATCGGGACATGTGGCAGAGTTCAGGCAAGTTCCAACCCCGCAAGGACCAGTTGGAGCGCATTGCCCCGGTGATAATCGATATGGGCTGTTTCGCCCGAGTGGAAACCAATGGCGGCGCCTTTGAACAGGTGAACCTGATGGCGGGCGAAAACCCGAACCTCGCCGTGAGAGCCTTCTGTAAGCCCTTCAACGAGGTGGGTATCAAGACGCACATGCTCGACCGCGGTCTGAACGCCTTGAGAATGTATCCTGTGCCCGACGACGTGCGTGCGCTGATGTATAAGGTGAAGCACGCCCAGGGTGTGGACATTACCCGTATCTTCTGCGGACTGAACGACACAAGAAATATCATCCCCAGTATCAAGTGGGCCAAGGATGGTGGCATGACGCCGCAGGCGACGCTCTGCATCACCACCTCGCCTGTGCATACTGTGGAGTATTACTCAAGGATTGCCGAGGAGGTGATTGCCGCTGGTGCAGAGGAAATCTGTTTGAAGGATATGGCCGGCATCGGTCAGCCCGCTATGCTCGGTGCCCTGACGAAGGCCATCAAGACAAAGCACCCCGACATCATCGTGCAGTATCACGGTCACTCTGGCCCCGGCTTGTCGATGGCTTCAATCCTCGAGGTGTGTAACAACGGTGCCGACGTGATTGACACCGCCATCGAACCGCTGTCATGGGGTAAGGTGCATCCGGACATTATCTCCGTGCAGTCGATGCTGAAGAACGAGGGTTTCGAGGTGGCTGAACTGAATATGAGCGCCTATATGCAGGCCCGTACGTTGACGCAGGAGTTTATCGACGACTGGCTCGGTTACTTCATTAATCCCGCCAACAAGCACATGAGCTCGCTGCTCTTGGGTTGCGGACTGCCCGGTGGTATGATGGGCTCGATGATGGCCGACCTGGGCGGCATCATGACGATGATTAACAAGCTGCGCGCCCAGAAGGGTGAGGATGAACTGACGATGGACGACATGCTCGTGAAACTGTTCAACGAGGTGGAATACGTGTGGCCGAAGGTGGGTTATCCCCCACTGGTGACACCGTTCTCACAGTACACAAAGAATATTGCCCTGATGAACCTCCTGACGATGGAGCAGGGCAAGGGTCGCTATGTGATGATGGACGACGCCATCTGGGGCATGATTCTCGGCAAGAGCGGCAAGGTACCCGGCGAGATCGCTCCCGAACTGAAGGAACTGGCTGCACAGAAGAAATTGGAGTTCACCGATGTGGATCCCCATACTTTGCTCGACAATGCCCTCGACGGCTTCCGCAAGGAGATGGACGAGAACGGCTGGGAGTACGGCCCCGACGACGAGGAGCTGTTCGAGCTGGCCATGCACCCCGAGCAGTACCGTCCCTTCAAGAGCGGTCAGGCTAAGAAAAACCTGCTGGCCGACATCCAGAAGGCGAAGGACGCGAAGTTAGGCGGCGGCAAGAAGATCTCGCAGGAGGAGATCGATGCCATCAAGCATGCGAAGGCCGACGCCGTGAAGTCGCCGCTGGCCGGACAGCTGATCTGGAGTTTCGGTGGCGAGGGTGTGCCTGCTGCCTGTATCGAGCCGTTCATCGGTCAGAAGTACAAGGAGGGCGACATCTTCTGCTATCTCCAGACGAAGTGGGGCGAAATCGTCGAGATCCCCGCTGCCATGGGCGGTAAGCTGGTGGACATCAGCGTGAAGCCCGGACAGCAGATCCGTCAGGGAGACACGATTGCGTGGATTGAGAGAGAAGCGTAATGAATTATCAGAAAATCATCGACAAGTACTATCCTGAGGACGATGATCTCAGGAGACTCCTTATCATTCACAGTCGGCAGGTGGCGGATCGCTGCCTGCTGATTGCGAAAAAACATCCGGAACTGAAACTGGACAGCGAGTTCCTTGAAGAGGCGGCAATGCTGCACGACATCGGTATCCGCGAGTGTGACGCGCCGGGCATCTATTGTCATGGCAAGGAACCCTATATCCGTCATGGTATCATCGGCGGAAGGATGTTGCGCGAGGAGGGGTGGATCAGACATGCGCGCGTGTGCGAAAGGCATACGGGCACGGGACTGACAGCGTGGGACATTGAGCAGCAGCAACTGCCCTTGCCCCACGAAGACTTTATGCCCGAGGAGCTGGAGGAACAGGTGGTGTGTTATGCGGATAAGTTTTATTCGAAGACCAAACCGAGCAGCGAGCGTACTGTCGTAGAAGCGATGCGGGCGCTGGAAAAGTTCGGCTGGGACGGCATCAAAAGATTCCAGAAGTGGGTGGACATGTTTGAGTAATTAAGGATTAAGAGTTGAGAGGGAAACACGCGGTCATATGGTTATTGGGTGCCTTCATGTTGATGATGGCGTGTACGCCTGCGTCCCTGAGGTCGGATAAACTTTCGAGGAATGAGGAAGGAGGAACGAGGAACGAGAATACAACTGAGGCGGATCAGACCCCCTCTGGCTCCCCCTACTCAGGGGGAGAAAACGCCCTCCAAGGTAATCTCCTTCCTCCTTCCTCCTTCCTCGTTCCTCGAAACATCCCACAAGATAGCCTCATAGCCGACGAGGTGCCCCGCGACAGCGTCCAGGCGGCGGTCGACGTGATCCGTGAAGGCTTCACGGAGGGAGACTCGCTGGTGATGCCGGCATCGCCAACGACGGTGCTGCAGGAGGCGGCTGCCAAGTTGAAGCGTGACACGACGACGATGGACTCATTGGAACTGGCCATCTGGAAGCATAATAAGGCCGTGGACGACTCGCTGGCACTCGACAGCATCAACCGCAGCCGCAAGAGCGGTATCGACTCGCCGGTGGAGTATTCTGCCAACGACTCGCTGACTTATAACGCCGCCATCTCACAGGCCAGACTATTTGGCGACTCGAAGGTGAAATACCAGAACATGGACCTGGCGAGTGAGAAGATCTTCATGAGTCTCGACAGCAATATCGTGCATGCGGAGGGACGGCTTGACTCGACCACGCAGCAGATGATTGGCTCGCCGGTGTTCAAGATGGGCAGCGACGAATATCAGACGGGTCCGATGTCATTCAACTTCAAGTCGAAGAAGGGTCTGATCAAGGATGTCTATACCCAGCAGGAAGACGGCTTCCTGACCAGTGAACTGTCGAAGCGCGGACCTGACGGGGAAATGTATATCCAGCACGGCCGCTATACGACCTGCGACGATCCGCATCCGGACTTCTATCTGGCGATGTCGAGGGCAAAGGTCAGGCCGGGCAAGGACGTGGTGTTTGGACCGACATACCTCGTTGTGGCCGACGTGCCGCTGCCGTTGGCTGTGCCCTACGGCTTCTTCCCCTTCACGAAGAGCTACTCCAGCGGACTGATCATGCCTACCTACGGCGACGAATCGGATAAGGGCTTCTATCTGCGTGACGGTGGCTATTATTTCGCCCTCAGCGACAAGATGGACCTGAAGCTGTTGGGCGAGATCTATACGAAGGGCTCGTGGGGCGTCACCGCCACGTCTAACTATAAAAAGCGCTACCGTTTCAGCGGAAACTTCCTCATCAGCTACCAGAACTCCGTCAGGGGTGAGAAGAACATGCCCGACTACCTGTTGACGACGGACTTCAAACTGACGTGGAACCACACGCAGGACGCGAAGGCCAATCCCTACCGCTCATTCAATGCCCGCGTGAACTACTCCTCGACGGCCTACGACGCCAACAACCTCACTTCGATGTATAACCCCCAGACGAGGACGCAGTCGACACGTACGTCGGCCGTGGGTTTCAACACGGGATTCTCCAGCATCGGCATGACGATCAACTCGTCGTTCAACATCACGCAGAACATGCGCGACTCGACGCTCAGCGTGGAATTGCCGACACTCACCATCAACGTCGCCCAATTCTATCCCTTCAAACGGAAGAAGGCGGCAGGATCGGCCAAGTGGTATGAGAAAATCTCGATGTCGTATACGGGTAACTTCAAGAACCAAATCAACAACGTGAAGGAAGACCGGTTCCTGCACACCAGCCTCGCCAAAGACTGGCAGAACGGCATCCAGCACAGCATACCCGTCAAGGCCACCTTTACGGCTCTGGGCTATCTGAACATCACCCCCAGTTTCAACTTCACAGACCGCATGCTCTTCAGACGGGCGGAGAAGTACTGGGACACGCAGAACCAGAAGGAGGTGACCGACACGGTGACGGGCTTCTACAACGTCTATGACTGGAATCTCTCGCTTAATGTCGATACGAAGCTCTATGGCTTCTATACCCCCAGCCGCAAACTCTTCGGCGACAAGGTCCAGGCCATCCGCCACGTCCTCACGCCGGCCGTCAGTTTCAGCTATGCACCGGACTTCGGTGACGAGCGCTATGGCTACCGTAAAACCTATCAGAAGACCGACGCCGACGGCAACGTGTCGCTTGTGGAGTATTCACCCTACAGCATCAACATCTACCAGCCTCCCTCCCCGGGTATGCGAGGGGAGCTCGGTTTCGACCTGAAGAACAACCTGGAGATGAAGATTAAGTCTGACGATGACTCCACCGGCTTTAAGAAGATCAGCTTGATCGACGAACTCGCCGCTCACATGTCGTATAACTTTGCCACGGACATCCGGCCGCTGAGCGACTTGAGAACCAGCCTCCGACTGAAACTGTCGAAGTCGTACACGGTGAACCTCTCCACCACCTTCGCCTCGTATGTCTATGAGGCCGATAGCGTGGGCGCCACGCCGAGGGTCAGTGAGCATACCACCTACTGGGGCAAGGGTAAGTGGGGTCGTTTCACAGGTCTTGACTATAACTTGTCCTATAGCCTCAACAACGACAAGGTCATCAAGCTATTCAAGCGTCTGACGGGTCAGAAGGTGGACGACGACAAGGGCAAGAAACGCAAGGATGAGGAGGATGATGAAGACTGGGAAAACAGCGTGGACAGCAATGTCGACCTCGAGATGGAGAAGGCCAAACATCCTTCGAAAGATAAGACGAAGGCAGAAACCGACGAAGACGGCTATATGAAGTTCAAGATGCCCTGGAACCTAAGCCTCGGCTACACCATCTCGCTGAGAGAGGACAAAGATAACAAGAAATTCAATTACAGCACGATGCGCTATCCCTACAAGATCATCCAGACGCTGAACCTCAGCGGCAACATACAGTTGAGCGACGGATGGAATATCAACTTCTCTTCCGGTTACGACTTCGAGAGTAATAAGATCTCCATGACGCGTATGTCGCTCTCCCGCGACCTGCATTGTTTCAGTATGTCGTGCGACGTCATGCTGACACCCTATACCAGCTATAATTTCTCCTTCCGTTGTAATGCCTCCACGCTGACCGACGCCCTGAAGTACGACAAGCGCTCGGGTTCGACCAACGCCGTGCAGTGGTACTAAATCTTTATATTTCGTTATATCGTTATACCGTAATTACGTAAAAATATGTCTGAGATTCCTGAATTGATTAACGACCTGGCGCTCATCCTTGTGGTGGCAGGCATTGTGACACTGATTTTCAAGCGCCTCAAGCAACCGCTGGTGCTTGGATATATCGTGGCCGGTTTCCTGGTCAGTCCGAACATGCCCTACACGGCATCGGTGGTCGATCATAACAGCGTGCATCTTTGGGCAGACATCGGCGTGATGTTCCTGCTGTTCTCGCTGGGTCTTGATTTCTCGTTCAAGAAGATCTTGAGGATGGGTGCCTCGCCGATCATCTCCACCTGCACCATCATCTTCTTCATGTCGATGCTGGGTGTGCTGGTGGGGCAGGCCTTCCATTGGAGCAAGATGGACTGCATCTTCCTCGGAGGTATGCTTGCCATGTCGTCGACGACGATTATCTATAAGGCTTTCGATGACTTGGGACTGCGGCAACAGCAGTTTGCTGGAATGGTGATGAGCGTGCTGATACTGGAGGATATCCTCGCCATTGTGATGATGGTGATGCTGAGTGCCGTCGCTACGGGTAACGACCTGGAGGGCGGACAGATGATTGAGGCCATCGTGAAGATCGCCTTCTTCCTCATCCTTTGGCTTGTGGTGGGAATTTTTGCCATTCCGCTATTCCTCCGTCGGGTGCGCAATCTCATCAACAACGAGGTGCTGCTGGTGGTGTCGCTGGGTCTCTGCTGTGCGATGGCGGTGACCTCTACGAAGGTGGGCTTCAGCTCGGCCTTCGGCGCGTTTATCATGGGTAGCATCCTGGCAGAGACGGTCGAAGCTGAGCGCATCGAGAAGCTGGTGGAGCCTGTGAAGAACCTCTTCGGTGCCATCTTCTTCGTGTCGGTGGGTATGCTTGTCGATCCGAAAATTCTGGTGGACTATGCCCTGCCCATCCTGTTGTTGGTGCTGACTATTTTGGTAGGTCAGGCAGTCTTAGGTACAATATCATTCATGCTGGGCGGCGAGTCGTTGAAGTCGGCCATGCGCTGTGGATTCTCAATGGCGCAGATCGGTGAGTTCTCGTTCATCATTGCCTCGTTAGGATTGTCGCTGGGCGTCATCAGCGACTTCCTCTATCCTGTGGTTGTGGCTGTGTCGGTCACCACCACGTTCCTTACACCGTATATGATCCGTTTGGCCACACCGGCATACAACAGACTCGAACGACATCTGCCCAAGAAACTGATTCTGTCGATGAATCATCTGTCGATGAGTCATGAGCAAACGCAGCAGCAGAGCAACTGGAAACGGTTGTTGACGCAGATGACCATCAACACCGTGGTATACTCCATCCTCTCGTCGGCGGCTATTGCCCTGATGTTCACCTTTGCGCTGCCCTTTATGCATACGCTGCTGCCTGGACAGGAACTGCGCCCCTACGCTAATGCCATCACGGGCATCTTTACGATACTCATCATCGCACCGTTCCTGCGGGCAATGGTGATGAAGAAGAACAAGAGCGAGGAGTTTAAGGCGCTGTGGGCTGAGAGCAACCGTAATCGACTGCCGCTGCTTTTCACCATTCTGGTGCGTGCGATCATCGCCGTTGCGTTCATCTTCTATGTCTGCAACTCCCTGACGCACTTTGCCAGTGCCCTGCTGATCTGTTTCGGCATCGTGGTGGTGGTGGGTATCGTATTCTCCCGCTGGATCAAACATCGTAGCATCACGCTCGAACGTCTATTCATCCAGAACCTGCGCTCAAGGGAGATTGAGGCACAGGTGCACGGCAAGAAACGCCCGCTGTACGAGGGCCGTCTGCTCGACCGTGATATCCATATCGCTGAATTTGAGGTGCCTGCTGATTCCCTGTGGATGGGTCATTCGCTGAAACAGTTGAACCTAGGACAGAAGTATGGGGTGCTGATCAGTAGTATCATGCGTGGTGGGCGACGGGTGAATATCCCAGACGGCGATTATGTCGTATTTCCCTACGATGTGCTGCAGGCGATTGGTAGCGACGCACAGTTTACAACCTTCCGCGATGCCCTTGAGAAGGAACGCTTTGGCGAGGATCCGGATGTGGAGATGCGGGAGATGAAACTGCGGCAACTGGTCATTGGCAGCGACAGCCCGTTCATTGGCAAGACGCTCATCGAGAGTGGTATCCGCGACCTCTACAGTTGTATGGTCGTCGGACTGGAGGAGGGAAAGGAGAGTCTGTCCACCTTCCGTCCGAACCGCCGTTTCCAGGAAGGGGATATCATCTGGGTGGTTGGTGAACTCGAGGCGCTCGATGCCTTGATGAAGGCGTGAACTATAAACTATATTCCCCTGTCAGTTCACAAATCCTGACAATCACCTCGACGGCCTTCTGCATCGACTGTATGCTCACAAACTCATACGGTCCGTGGAAGTTCACGCCGCCGGCGAAGATGTTGGGGCAGGGAAGACCGCGGAATGACAGTTGGGCACCGTCGGTTCCGCCACGGATGGGTTTCACCTTGGGAGCCACACCGCAGTCCTGCATGGCGTGCAGCACAAGGTCGATGACGTGCATCTCGGGGTCGATCTTCTCCTTCATGTTGTAATATTGGTCGGCGATTTCACAGCTGACCGTTCCTACACCGTATGTCTCATTCATCTGCTCAGTACATTTCTGGATTGTGCGCTTGCGGTATTCGAAACGTTCACGGTCATGGTCGCGGATGATGTAGCTCAGCTTGGCGTTCTCCACATTGGCCTGCATGCCCGTCAGGTGGTAGAAGCCCTGATAGCCCTCGGTCTGCTCTGGTGTCTCTTCTGCCGGCAGCATTGCCGCAAACTCGGCCGCCAGACGACAGGCGTTCACCATCTTACCCTTGGCATAGCCCGGATGCACGCTTACACCTTTTATATATATCTTAGCGCTGGCGGCGTTGAAGTTCTCAAACTCCAGTTCGCCCACGTCGCCGCCGTCCATCGTGTAGGCCCAGTCACAACCGAACTTCTCCACATCAAAGTGATGGGCACCCATGCCGATCTCCTCGTCAGGATTGAAGGCGATGCGGATGTCGCCATGCTTCACTTCCGGGTGGTCTCTCAGCCAGCACATTGCCTCGACGATTTCTGCAATGCCCGCCTTGTCGTCAGCACCCAAGAGCGTGTGACCGTCAGTCACGATGAGGTCTTCACCCAAATGGTTCAGCAATTCAGGGAACCGCTTTGGCGACATCAAAAGGTAATCTCCTTCCTCATTTCTCATTCTTGCGTCCCTTCGGTAGCAAGCGTCCTTCGGCCGAGCGTCTCCTTCCTCGAAACTTCCCAATAGGATGTCCGATCCGTCGTAGTTGCGCACGATCTGTGGTTTGATGTCTGCTCCTGAACAGTCGGGACTCGTGTCGTAATGCGAGATGAAGCCGATGGTGGGCGTGTCGCTCTTCATGTTCGACTTCAACGTGGCGTAGAGATAGCCCTTGTCGTCGAGCTCGACGTTGCTCAGCCCCTCGTGCTCCAGTTCCTTCTTCAGGTACTCTGCAAAGACAAGTTGTTTGGCGGTACTCGGCACACTTTGGCTGTCCTCAGCCGACTGTGTGTCAAACTTCGTGTAGTTTAAGAATCTTTCGGTAATGTCCATATCTGTTTGTAATTCTGCTGCAAAGTTACGAATTATTTTCCATTTCCTTTGCTATTTGGGAAATAATTGCTACTTTTGTGCCTTCAAATGGAAATGCTGATATGAAAAGGATACTCAATATGGTATTGTGCCTGGCGCTGATGATGCCGGCATTAGCTGACCGTCCGAAGATCGGACTGGCGCGTGCTGAAGGTGCTTGAAGAGGCAGGCATCCACGTGGATTACATCGTTGGCACTTCGATAGGTTCCATCGTCGGAGGACTTTATGCGGCTGGTTATACCGCCACGGAACTCGAGACGATGTTCCAGACGCAGGAGTGGCTCACGCTGCTCACCGACCGTAAGGCCTCACTGGCTAACGAACCCTATACGACCGTCGACGGTGTGACTTATGTCTTCGGCTTTCCCATTCGCGACCGTCAGTCGAAAGGGTGGGGCGTGATGAAAGGCGGGCAGATCGAACACCTGCTTGACTCGATGGCCTGTGCGAAAGGCTGTGCAAACTTCGATTCGCTCAAGATACCCTTCTGCTGTGTGGCTGCCGACATCCGCAGCGGTGAGGAAGTGATACTCCGTCAGGGGTCCTTGGCACAGGCCATGAGGGCCTCGATGGCCATACCTGGCGTGTTCAAACCCGTAGACACAGGTGATTATAAACTCGTGGATGGTGGTATGCTCAACAATCTGCCCGTCGACGTATGCCGACAGATGGGAGCAGATATTGTCATCGCCGTCGATCTGCAACAGAACGATCAGAAGCCCCGTCAACAGACGGATCTTTCGGCAATCTCCGCCATTGCCGACCTCATCGGTGTGGGTGGCATCCTCAACTGGATTCTGAACCGTCCTGACATCGAAAAATATATCGCTAACAGGGAGCAGGCCGATATCCTCATCCATCCCTATCTGCCGGATTACGATGTCACCAGTTTCGGCAATAAGATCGCTGCCCGTATGATACAGTCAGGAGTCGACGCCACGCGCCAGCTCCTGCCTCAAATTCATGCTTTGGATAAATGATGCGTCGTAGAATTAAGCAGGGAATAGCATTAGTCATTGTCATCTTGTTGAGCCTGTGGGTTTCATCACGCTGGCACACATGGTTTGTAGAGGAGGATGAAGAGGCTTATGTGCCTTCGCTCTCACCCGCACATGTGTTGCTGACCTTTGGCGATGCACACCCACTGTCTCGTAATGTCAGCTGGCAGGCTGATACCGTGGTCCGTCCTTCTTGGCTGGATCTCGTCTGTCTGGCTGACAGCGATACTGTCCGTGTGGAGGCTCAAGGCGAGGTGTTCCGGTCTCGTGGTGGTCAGGCAGCCTATTATGTCGCCCGTTTGCGTTCTCTTCAGACAGCTACGGCTTACGCCTATCGGGCTGTGACCGACGGCAAGGCTTCTCCCTGGTATCAGTTCCGTACACAGCCGGCGCAGTCGGACGCCGTGTCATTTCTCTATGTAGGCGATGTGCAGGATTCCATCGGCGGAGAGGCGAACCGTTTCCTGCGCGAGGCACTGAGCCGTCACCCTGAGAGTGAGTTCCTCGTCTGTGGCGGCGACCTTTCCGATGGCCCCAGGCAGAGTTGTTGGGAAGAGGCTTTCCGCGATATTGACAGCGTGGCGCAGGCGATGCCGCTGATGGTCGTTGCGGGTAACCACGACTATCGCAAAGGCGTCATCCAGTATCTGGAGCGCCGTTTTCCGCTGACATTCTCCTATTTCCTGGATTCCAAGATTGCCGACAATCAGGTCTTCACGCTCTATTATGGACCTGTACAGTTCTTCCTGCTCGACAGCAATCGTGAGTTGCCTTATCTGCTTACCCAGCGCGACTGGCTGAAAGCCCAACTTGAGCAGAGTCGTGCCCGTTGGAAGATTGTGGTGCTCCATCATCCGCTCTTCTCCATCAGGAGCAAGTCGCGCAACCTGATTCAGCGATGGGTGTTCAACGGGTTGTTGGAGGAGTATGGTGTCGACCTCGTGCTGCAGGCCCACGAACATGCCTATGCCCGCATGAGGGCCCGTAACAACGGACAGCCAACCACGCCTGTCTATACTATCAGTCACTGCTCGCCGAAATGCTATGATGTCTATCCCAACGAACGCTATGATAAATTTGGAGTTGGGGGACGCTATTATCAGACAGTCCACATTTCAGGCGACACGCTCACCATGAAAGCCTATGAAGTCTATCATCATACGCTTTATGACTCTTTGCAGATCATAAAAAGCAACGTGAGTAGCCCACGTTTGTAAGTACTGTATTGATGCTTAATAGGCGTACACCAATCCGTATTTTTTGTGCAGCAGGCGGAGGGAACCATCGGACTTCATCTGACGGATGACATCATTCACCAGTTGTAGCAAATCCTCCTGACCTTTGCGCATCAGCACGCCGATCTCACCGTGAGTGAACGGCTCGTTTAATAGCGGGGCTGCCAGGCGCGGGTCCGTCTGCACATAGTAGGGAGCCTCTGTAATCTCTGTTATCATCACGTCTGCCTTGCCCTCGGCAATGAGCGTTGGGATTTCCTCGTTCTTCTGATGGACGATGATGGCGGCGTGGGTGAGATTTGCGTTGGCGAACTTCTCGTTCAGTCCGCCGGGATTCCGGCAGAGGATGGTCTTGCCGTTGGCCAGATAGCCGTCGCTCATCAGCATTGTCTCGCGGCGGGCATCGGTAATGGTGATGCCTCCGATGGCGAGGTCGAAGGTCTGCGGCTCAGCCTGAACGTCTGCCGAAAGGGTAGGCCACGAGGTGGGTACGAACTGCAGTCCGACGCCCAATCGTTTGGCAATCTCCCCAGCTACTTCGATGCCGAAGCCCCAATAAGTCCCGTCGTCTTCACGGAAAGACAGCGGCCTGTAGTCGCCCGTAGTTCCCACTAACAACGTGCCACGCTCCTGAATGCGGCTGATTGTCGGCTGATTGACGATCTCCGTCGCATTATCCTCGTTTGCCGAACACGAGCAAAACGATACGGTGCCGCTCAGCAGCGCTATAGCCACCACCAACACAATAGCTACGGCAAAGACAATCGCCTTGACTTTGTTTCTCGATACTTTATGCCTATGATCTTCGTTCATGTCACATACCTAATTTAATATACTGCGGCAAAGTTAGCCATTTTCGATCGAAAAATCGTACTTCCGCACCGATATTTAGTATAGTTTATGAAAGTAATGACTTCATGTTAATCTGCTTGGCGTCTTGGCTGCATACTGCTTCTTCCCCAAGAAACCGTGCATCTCATGTGAAAGGGCATGTGATAACTAATTATTATTATCAAAAAATCATAGAAATTGCATTTACCTCTACAAAATGATTGGAAATAGTCTGCTATGTTATTGATTTTAAGCAGCTTTAGTGAAATTTCTATAACTTTTTTCTTCTACTTTTCTTCTACTTTACTTCTACTAACCTTCTACTAATCCTCTACTATCCCTCTACTAACTGGCTATCTTATCTCGACAAACAGGAAGCCTTAGGCTCACAATATATTCCCAGGGTGGGAATGTTATGTTCCCAGGCTGGGAACGCCATATTCCCAGTTTGGGAACATTTCTTCCGTTTAATAGAAATCCTGAATTTGTTTCACCTTAAGGACAGTACCACGCCTTCTTCCTATTTGTATATGATTGGTAGATAATTGGTAGAGGCAAAGTAGAAGGAAAGTAGAGGTAAAGTAGAAGGAAAGTAGATGTAAAATGTCTGCTAAAATCCTTAAATACAGCAATATACATACATTTTAGTAGAGGCAAACAAAGCATTATAGTATTTTGCTCTATAATCTAATCCATTTTAGACACAAATCGTTTGACAACTTCATGGTTTTGTAGAATCAGAATATCCGGTCTTGGCCTTTCCATTTTTCCATGTTGAGAGGTCTTCTTTGTGCCTAATTATTTTATACCCAATACATGTCTATTTATACTGTCAATATTCAACTCGAAGAATTCCTGTCTATGCAATTCTATGAAATCAGGACTCATCTTGTGAAGTAGTTTAGGTAACAGCAATTCGAAGAGTGCTAGTGCAGTATCTCCTGTAATATCTGTCAGCTTGTTTAGTTCACCAACAAATGCCTTCTTGGTTTTAGCCAACAGATACTTGTTTTCCATTGTACCCTCAGTGTATTCTGGACGTTCATTTACCATCGTTGATTTACTGTGGATTCTCGACCAGATGTTTGTAAGGTGATAGTTATCTAACATTTTTGAGAACAAAAGCCCTTCGTGAGAAACTCTATTCCGTTTCTGCTCATGTTCCTCAATAATTGAATAGTAATTTTTCAACAATT
Organism: uncultured Prevotellaceae bacterium; assembly: GCA_902776545.1. Lineage (GTDB taxonomy): Bacteria > Bacteroidota > Bacteroidia > Bacteroidales > Bacteroidaceae > Prevotella. The sequence continues at coordinate 17,329 of CACYQO010000009.1, forward strand.
CTTTGATGTCATTTTCGCCATTTGAATTTAACGCATAACTCAATTTGTCCCATTGAATCATTCTTTTGCTGCCAATATTAAAGTCGCACAACTCAACAACTAACTTAAAGAACAAATCGTGAATAGTCGCTATAGCGTGACAGAATGAAGAGTAGTGGTATCTGTAGAAATCATATGCAGTATAACCATTTCCTGAATAGTATATTGCATTATAGCGCTTCTTGATTTGCATGACGGCAAGTTGCATATATGACAGCGATGATGTGATTCCCATAATGATGGCTCTGACATTTCTAAGGCATGTCTCATGAGGTGGAAGTGGTGGCCGTTCACCTTTGTTTCCATCATGAATGTATTTGTCCAACCTTATAATGTCATCCAAATGAGCAAAGTCATCCAATACAGATGTTATTTCGAAGAAAGGTGTTTTATTAAGAAGTAACAGGATTGTCATTCCCATTTTGATTATTTCTTGATATCATCTTCTGTCAAACCATAATCTTCAAGTGGCGGTTCTGATTCTTTAGGCTTCCACTTTACAAACTCAGCACTCAACACTTTATTGCTTCCCGCTTCCAACACAAAACATGTGTCGTTCCCGCAGGCCTCTTTAATTGCTAGGTTGTGCCGTTTAATTGCTGCCACGTTTTTACTAAATGTTAGATTCCGACTAAAAACATATCCATTCCATGCTTCTTCGTCTTTGTAGGATTTCATGTTATACATTGACTTAGTCGCATCGGCTCTAATCATAAGGGTGTCATGGCCATCACTGACAGTCACAACAAGTACATACTTAGTATAAACTGTCTTTTTCCCGTCCTTATCAGTTGTGCTGTGGAAATCATCACGATTATAATAGGATGACAATTCTTTCCATCCGTTCATATGTGCAATTATTGTGTCGACGTTTTCTCTACAAATAGTCTTTTCGTCTTCAAATGGTCCCACTTGCTCAACGTTACTACAGCCAGTTCCCGCCAATATAGAAAGAAATGCAAATATCAACTTTTTCATAATTCTATCAGTTTGAGTTATATGTATAAACGGAGTCGCACATGTAAACAATCAAGGTAGACAATTGACTTGTTTGTTAATCCTGAGGGTCGAATTCTGTAATTTCTTGTGTTGCTTCATTATATATATTTCCACCCAGAAATGTCCAATTGATAGGTCGGCCGCCTCGGAAGTCGCTCCAGTTGCCACCATCATATCTAATCCTGATATTGTAAGTGTATGGGATTGCTTGCCCAAAAGTATTATTGGCCTTCATGTGCCCTGTTACTTTAAAGGAACTATCAGGTTCTGTAATCACTTTTCTCGTAGACTTGTCAAATACTACATCATCTGGATATTTCATAAAACTTTTTAAGTAATATTCAGATATTACACTAGCCTCCGTCTCGTCCACGACACGACCAGAACGCACCTCGTTAATCTCTTCGTCTATTTCTTTGTTACGATTCCATGCACAGTACAGCAATAGCATACAAATAACAATTGCACCTAACCAAAATAAAACCTTTTTCATCCTATTTGTTTCAATTTAATAATCTAGGTGCAAATTTACAAATAATAATTGAGAAAAGCTAGAATTATAAGAAAATAATTTGGGAAACATAGATTAAGGTATGCAATTTAGAGCATAAAAAACACCTGATAGTTTGAATTGCTTCAGGGACTACTTAGAAGATGTAAAATGTATGATGGAAGAAGGAAGATGTAATCCTACTGTGCTGTCGCACAATTTTTTTTGAGATTGTCGACGCAGTGATTCGACAATTATGAATAGTTGGCGTAATGAGTCAATTAGGGATTATGAATGCAGTGAGTCCACAAACAATTGTAATATGAGTGCTTTGACGGAGAGGTGTGTAATATTTGTGTTCACTTATGGGCAAAAAAAACACCTGATAGTTTGAATTACTTCAGGGACTACCAGGAATGAACGATGCAAAGGTATGAATAATTATCGTTCTTTGAAATCAAATTCATAACAAAATCATATTTTAATTTCAAAATTGGCATGATTTAGTCCGATTTTACAATTAAAATCTCAAATTCGACAGTTTTATTCTGTCTTTAATCTCAATGTGACCTTCTTATGTTGAAGTGCAATTGTCCGAAACAATCAAAAACATTTTGAATCCGTTGGACAATTGCGATGAATAGGGCGTTCTGCTGAAAAGAAACATATGATATATAAATAACAGACCCGACAGCTTGATAAATCAGAGGCTGCCGGGAATCAACGGTCTATTATTAGAGTACACCCGCACGGAATCGAACCGTGACCAACGGAACCGGAATCCGTTATTCTATCCTTTAAACTACGGGTGCTTAAAAGCGGATGCAAAGGTACGACTTTTTAGTGAAAAGTGAAGAGTGAAGAGTGAAGAATTTGCTGCCGCCGTACTTTTTTAACGACTTTTTACGTTTTCTTCTCTACTTTTCACTTCTACGCCGTGAGTTCGTTGCCAGTATAGAGTTGGTAGTACTTGCCTTTGAGGGCAAGGAGCTCGTCGTGGGTGCCCTGTTCGATGATGTGCCCGTGGTCGAGGACGATGATGCGGTCGGCATTGCGGATGGTGCTGAGGCGGTGGGCGATGACGAAAGTGGTACGGCCTTGCATTAGCGTGTCCATACCACGCTGTACGAGCCGCTCCGTACGGGTGTCGATGGAGGATGTGGCCTCGTCGAGGATGAGCACTGGGGGGTCAGAGACGGCAGCACGGGCGATGGCAATCAGCTGGCGTTCTCCCTGTGAGAGGTTGCCTCCGTCGCCATTGAGGATGGTCTGATAGCCGTTGCCCAGACGTCGGATGAAGTCATCGGCTCCCACGAGACGGGCGGCACGGATGCAGTCGTCATCAGTGACATCGAGCTTGCCATAGCGGATAATGTCGATGACGGTGCCTGTAAAAAGATGCGTTTCCTGAAGCACGATGCTCATGCTCTTACGGAGTGACTCCTTGCGGATGTCCGTCAGCGGGATGCCGTCGTAGAGGATCTTGCCTTTCTGAATCTCGTAGAAGCGATTGATGAGGTTGATGATGGTGGTCTTGCCGGCACCCGTACCTCCTACGAAGGCAATCTTCTGTCCTGGGTTGGTGTTGATGTCGATGTCGAAGAGCACCTGCTTGGCTGGCGTATAGCCGAAGTCCACATCGGTGAAGTCCACGTCGCCTCTTACTGGTGGAGGGTTGAAGGTGGAGGGTGGAGGGAGAACGGACTTGGAGTCAGAAGGTCTATCCTCCTTCCACCTTCCATCCTCCACCTTCCACCAACCATTGTCTACTTCCGGCTCTGCGTCCATGAGACGGAACACACGCTCAGCGCCGACTGTGGCGTTGAGCACGGAGTTGATCTGTTGTGAGACGTGGGTGATAGGCTGGGTGAAGCTCTTGTTGAGCGTCAGGAATGCCACGATGGTACCCAAGCTAATTGAAAATTGAAAATTGAAAATTGAAAAATGGCCGAGGGCGAGGGTTGCGCCTACGACGGCGATAAGCACATAGCCGAGGTTGGAGAGGTTGCCGTTGACAGGCATGACGATGTTGGCAATCCTGTTGGCCTCGCAGGCAGAAGCACGTAGCTGTTCGTTGATGCGCTCAAATTCCTCGATGGCCTGATCCTCATGGCAGAACACCTTGACGACTTTCTGACCCGTCATCATCTCCTCGATGAAACCATTGACACGGGCCAGACTCTCTTGTTGGGTGCGGAAATACTTGCGACTGCGCTTGCCAAGCCAGGTGGTGGTGACCATCATCACAGCAGCCATCAGAATGCTTACGAGGGTGAGGGGCAAGCTGAGAACCACCATCGAGGCGAAGGTGACACAGATGGTGATGACGGAGTTGAACACCTGGGAGATGCTTGTGCTGATCATCTGGCGCAGTGAATCGACATCGTTGGTATAGACGGACATCATCTCGCCATGGGAATGTTGGTCGAAGTAACTGATGGGCAACCGTTCCATCCGTTCGAAGAGGCGTTGGCGCAGACGGAGCATCGTACCCTGCGAGACGTTGATCATCAGACGGTTATAGGCGTAGGAACAGATGACGCCAAGCAGGAGGATGAGTCCCAGTTTAATGAGCGTCTGCCACAGTGCCGTGTATTCCGGGTTGGCCGCCTGTGTCAATGGCACGATATAGTCGTCGATGAGCGTACGGGTGAAGAGGGTAGAGGCGAGGGTGGTGACGGAGGTGATGGCGATACATACGAGTACCGTCAGTATACTGAACTTATAGTCGCTCAGCACGTATTTCGCCAGTCGCCAGATGACGGCGCGCTGCTGGGCGTCGATCTTCTGGATGCCTCCCTGATTCTGGGCGTGCGGGCCTCGCGGGCCATTGAAGCTGGGCTGTCTCATCTTTATTCATTTTGCTTGTTCAGACCACCCCTGGCCCCTCCTGACTCAGGAGGGGAAGATGGGGCGTCGAAGTCTCCGTGGTCGGCCTCCTGTATGGCGCAGATCTCCTGATAGAGACTGTTGGTCTTCAGAAGCTGTTCGTGGGTGTCGAAGCCCGTGACCATACCATTGTCCATCACGAGGATGCGGTCGCAGTGTTTCACGCTCGAGATGCGCTGGGCGATGATGATCTTCGTCATCTCCGGCAGTTCTTCGCGGAAGGCCCGTTGTATCTTTGCATCGGTCGCTGTGTCGCAGGCTGAGGTGGAATCGTCGAGGATGAGGATCTTCGGCTCTTTCAACAAAGCGCGGGCGATGCAGAGCCGTTGCTTCTGTCCGCCACTGACATTCGTGCCCCCCTGTTCGATTCGGGTGTTGTAGCCCTCAGGCATCTGTTCAATAAACTCATCGGCACAAGCCAGACGACAGGCTCTTTCACAATCAGCCTGGGTCGCCTGCGGATGTCCCCAGCGCAGATTGTCGAGGATGGAACCTGAGAAGAGAACATTGCTCTGAAGTACCACACTCACCGCCGAGCGCAGGGTCTTCAAGTCATAGCATTTCACATTCCGTCCACCAACGAGCACTTCACCTTGTGAAACATCGTATAGGCGTGAGATGAGGCTGACGAGGGTGGACTTGCCGGAGCCAGTGCCGCCCATGACACCGATTGTCTCGCCGCTTTCGATGGAGAAGGAGACATTGAAGAGCGCGCTGCGCTTGTGTTGCGGGGGTACGGGGGTACGGTGGCGCGGTGGCGCGAGATTACTTCCTGCCTCTGAGGTATTCTCGTACCCCCGTGCCTCCGTACCCCCGTTCCCCCGATAATCAAATCTTACTCCCTGGAAAACGACGCTGCCATCGGGAATCTCATAGACGGGATGCTCAGGATTCACAATGTCGGGCTGTTCTTCGATGACCTCACAGACGCGCTTGGCACTGGCGGCACTCTGTGTCAGCATGACGAAGATCATCGAGAGCATCATCAGCGACTGGAGGATCGACATCACGTAGGTGAAAAGCGACGTCAGTTCACCCGTGGTCAGTGTACCAGAGACGATAAAGTGTGCTCCCCACCACGACAGGGCGATGATACAACCATAGACCACGATATTCATGATGGGGTGGTTGAGGGCCATCAGACTCTCTGCGCGTACATATAATTTATAGAGCCCCTCAGCGGCCTTTGAGAACTTTTTATTCTCGTAGTCCTCACGCACAAAGGCCTTTACAACTCTGATGGCATGGATATTTTCCTGTACGCTTTGGTTCAGGTCGTCGTAACGCTCGAACACCTGCTGGAAGAGCTTAGCCACCCGCGAAATAATCTGATAAAGCGAACATCCGAGGATGATCATCGCCACAATGAAGATGATACTGAGACGGGCATCGATGACGAGACACATCACGATGGACAGGATCAGTCGGAACGGAGCCCGCACGGTGATGCGGAGGATCTGCTGATAGGCGTTCTGCAGATTGTTCACGTCGGTGGTCATCCTCGTCACCAGTCCTGATGTCGAATATTTGTCGATGTCGCTGAAAGCGAAGCGCTGGATATTCCGATACATCGCCTTGCGCAGGTTGGCGGCAAAGCCCGAGGAGGCGTAGGCCACACTGCGGCCAGCCAGAATTCCAAAGGCCAGCGAGAGGAACGCCATTCCGAGCATGATGGCACCATAGAGACAGACGTTCTCCATATTGCCGGCACTCAGTCCCTTGTCGATGAGCGAGGCCGTCACGTAGGGTATCAGCACATCCATCACCACCTCCATCGCCGTCCACACAGGAGTGAGGATAGAAGCGGTCCTGTATTCCTTGATTTGTCCGGTAAGCGTCCTGATCATCTTTAGTCTAATTCACAAATGTACAATTGCACTTTTCGCTGCAAAGTTATAAAAAAAGTGGGAATTAAGAGTTAAGAATTAAAAAAATATGTATGACGGTATCAAATTCTTCACTCTTCACTCTTCACTCTTCACTAAAAATTAGTACCTTTGCAGCCAAAATTAGATTAACGATGAAGTTTGTCAGTTGGAATGTGAATGGTCTGCGTGCCTGCGAGGGCAAGGGCTTTAGTGAGGTGTTCCGTCAGTTGGATGCCGATTTCTTCTGTCTGCAGGAGACAAAGATGCAGGCTGGACAGCTCGACCTGCAGTTCGAGGGTTACGAGAGTTATTGGAACTATGCCGAGAAGAAGGGCTACTCTGGTACCGCCATCTTCACGCGTCATCAGCCCCTCAGTGTGACCTATGGCATCGGTATCGACCTGCACGATAACGAGGGACGCGTTGTCACCCTTGAGATGACCGACTTCTTCCTTGTTTGCTGCTATACGCCGAACTCGCAGGACGGTCTGAAGCGTCTGGAATACCGTATGTCGTGGGAAGATGCCTTCCGCAGGTATCTCAAGCGCCTAGACGAGCAGAAACCTGTCATCCTCTGTGGCGACCTGAACGTGGCCCACGAGGAGATAGACCTCAAGAATCCCAAGACGAACCACATGAACGCCGGCTTTACGGATGAGGAGCGTGAGAAGTTCAGCGACCTGCTGGCGTGCGGCTTTACGGACTCTTTCCGGTATAAGTACCCCGAGGAGGTGAAATACTCTTGGTGGTCGTACCGCTTCCAGGCCCGTCAGAAGAACGTGGGCTGGCGCATCGACTACTTCGTCATCTCCGACCGTCTGCGTGAGCGTCTCGACGATGCCAAGATCCACAGCGACATCCTCGGCAGCGACCATTGCCCCATCGAATTGGACCTTCGTTGAACAAAACTCACCGTTTGCTGAAAATATTTTGCAGGCACAGGATAACACCTTAACTTTGCACCGACAAAAGAACAAGTATGACTGAGATTTTGAATCATTTTGAGCCTATCACCCTGGACCAGATGAAGGACATCCGGCTGATGAACCGCATCGACACCAAGTTCGTGACGACGGAGCCAGTACTCCGGCGGCTCTTGGAAATGGCTGCCGACGACTACTTCGTGCAGGAGACCGACGGGCTGCGCATCTCACCATATTATACGCTTTATTTCGATACGCCCGACTGTGCGATGTACAACCGTCATCAGGTAGGCCATCTGAGCCGGCAGAAGATACGTATCCGTTCATATGTCAGTGCCGGACTGAGTTTCCTCGAGGTGAAGACGAAGAACAACCACGGCCGCACGAAGAAGAAACGTGTCACCATGGAGCAGTTCGACGCCCTCCATCCGCAGCATGATATTCAGTTCCATCGTCAGGACGATAACTTCGTCAACTACGACGAGTTCCTTCGCACCTATCTGAACTATGACCCTGAGCGTCTGACCGAACAGATCGAGAACCGCTTCGACCGCATCACATTAGTGAACAAGGCCAAGACCGAGCGTCTCACCATCGATACCCACTTGCGATTCAACAATATCGCCACGGGTGAACAGCGTTCGATGGGCAGTCTCGTCATCATTGAGCTCAAGCGCGACGGCAACCAGCCATCGCCCATCTTAGGCAAGCTCTGCGACCTGCACATCCATCCCCATGGCTTCTCGAAGTACTGCATCGGCTCGGCCCTCACCAACCCGGGTCTGCGCCGCAACCGCATCAAGCCCCGCCTGCACAGCATACAGAAGATTTTAAGTAATCAATCGTAAATCGTAAATCAGTAAATCGTAAATATATTATGTTAGATTCATTCTTTTCAACCTCATTCTCGATGATGCTCATCCGACTGGTGATCAATCTCGTCGTCGTATCCATCATCATCGACCGTCTGTATTATCCGAAGAGCAAGCGTCGTGACTTCTATTTCACGTTCATGCTCATCTCCATCGCTATCTTCTTCATCGTCTTCTTCATGATCTTCGTACTTGAGGAGATGAAGGGCAAGACCTCGTTGGGTATCGGTATCGGACTTTTCGGCATCTTCTCCATCATGCGTTACCGTACGGATGCGATGCCCGTTCGCGAGATGACCTACCTTTTTGTCATCATCGCCCTCTCGCTGGTCAATGCCATCTCTGAAGGCGTGCCCATGATCGAGTTGGGCATCACCAACCTCATCTTCCTCGTAGCTGTTTGGTTCTTCGAGTGGCGACTGAAGGTGCTGCCCTCGAAGCTCATCCAGTATGACAAGATCGACCTCATCGCCCCTGAGCGTAAGAAAGAACTCATCGCCGACCTCGAACAGCGCCTTGGCTTGGATATCGTCCAGGTGGAGGTGGGAGCCGTCGACTTCATCCGTGATATGGCGATGGTGAAGATTCGCTACCGTGGTAAGCGCAGCGACGGCGACGTGGCTGACAATCTCAAGCTCTCCAAAGAACAACTCAAGACTTTTAACAAGTGAAAAAGTGAAAAGGTGAAAAATTATAGCGAAATGAATGTTTATATAATAAGGTGTATGGTTAGAGGTGTCTGGAAGAAGGCAGTGTTGCTTTCACTCTTTCACCTTTTCACCTTTTCACCTTTAGCAGCCCAGACAGACGACTTTGGACTCGATTTCACGGTTGAGGCGCAGAAGAAGCTCTCCAAGGTCATGAACCTCAGCTTCGAGGGCGAACTCCGTACCCGTGACAACACCAAGCACGTCGACCGTTGGAGTGCAGGCCTGAGTCTCGACTACAAGGCCGCCAAATGGTTGAAACTCTCAGCCGGATACACACTCCTCTATGACAACAACGAGAGGATATCCTATTTCGACGCCACCGACGATGAGGTGCTCGACGGTGATGCCGATGCCGGCGATCCCAAGAAGTGCGCCAAGTACTGGGCTACGCGCCACCGTTTCATTGTCTCGGCGACCTTCGACAAGAAACTCATCGGCGATTTCCGCTTCTCTCTGCGTGAACGCTGGCAGTACACCTACCGTCCTGAGTACACCGTCGATGAGCGCTGGAGCTATCTCGACCAGGCCTACGACGGCAAGCCGAAGACCTACGACAGCAAAAATGCTCATGTGCTTCGTAGCCGTCTGCAGGTGGAGTATGACAAGAAAGGACTCGCCGTGACGCCCTACGCCAGTGTGGAGTTCTTCAACGCCTGGAGTCTTCAGAAGACGCGTTTTCAGGTGGGCCTCGACTGGAAGGTGTCCAAACAGCACAGCCTCGGCTTCTTCTATCGCTACCAGTCGGTGCGTGATGATGAAGACGATCTGGAGCCAAACCGCCACATGATAGGCTTAGGTTATAAAATAAAATTTTAGAATAAATCCTCGCTCAGCCGAGCGGGGATTTATTCTATTTGAACAATTCATCAAGGTATGTATAGAATGCAGGATCCTCACCGATGATGGTCTTTACGATCTTCCCGTCAGGTCCGACGATAATCTTCGTGGGGAAGCCTTGAATCTCGTACTGTTCGAGTACCTTCGAATCGCGTGTGTTATAAACGTGCAGCCAAGGTAACTCGTACTTCTCCACAGCAGCCCTCCATTTCGCCTCCGGATCATTGCAGTCGATGCCGAGGATCTCGAACTTGCCGGCGTACTTCTGATAGTACTCCTTCATCCGCGGGAAGCCCTTGATGCACCAGCCGCACCACGATCCCCAGAAGTCGAGGATGACATATTTGCCGCGCAGGCTCGATAGGGTGAGGGGCTTGCCGTTGAGGTCGTTCAGTGTGAAGTCGGGAGCCTCGTTCTCTTTCGAGGAGGGAGGAGTGAGGAGGGAGGAGGGAGAAATGTCTGTGGCAGGAGTATTCTCACTCCTCACTCCACTTTCCTCACTCCTCGAACTATTACCTGCGCAGCTGCTCAAAGCAACTACGGCCATCATGATGCTTAGGAGATATTTCTTCATATTTTTCACCTTTTCACCTTTTCACTTTTTCACCTTTTCACTTTTTCACCTTTTCACTTCACCATGATCTTCCTGGCCTTGTCGCCTTCCTTCACGATATAGATACCACGGGGTAACACCGCATCGTTCGACATGCGACGACCGTTCAGATCATAATAGTATTGACGGTTGCCGGATTGACTATTGACGATTCCGCGGATGGCGGTGGTGGCGTGATCCTTGATGTTGTTCGTGTCGAAGTTCCTTGTGCCGCCAGAGAACATGATGCTGCCGTCGGCCTTGACGCAGTAGCCGCCGATTTCGCTGATGGTCACCGTACCGCCATTCATATAGAAGTTACCGCTGTCCTCGTCCTCATGGTCCTTCGTCTGACCAGTCGAGACGGAGTCTTTCAGTTCCACCTGAATGGCATCGTCCTCCGCACCTTTGATGGTCAGCACGCCACTGCTCATGAGGAAATACTCCTGACAGTGGATGCCGTCTTTCTTGGCACTGGTGATGTTCAGCGTACAGTTCTTCACCTCCACGTACTCCTTACTGTAGATGGCGTGGCTGAAATTGCCGCTCACGTTCAGCGTGCCCTTGCCGGCAAACTCCGTGTGTCCCTTGCTGTGGAAACAGCCTTTCGATGTGCTGTCTGCCATGCCGTCGCTCAGGGTGTTCACCGTGTTGGCAGCCATGCTTACCTTGATGCGCTTACCGTCCTTGATGTGTACGGCCGAGCTGTCTGGGTTCGCCAGTGTCAATCCGTTGAGCAGGAGTGTGGCCTTGTATTCGCCGGTAAGGTAGAACTCACCATTGTCGCTCTGGCCGCTCAAAGAATAGATGATTTCACCGGGATTCTTCTCGGTGGTCGATGTCTGGAGCAGTTTGACATGCGATGATTCACCACTGGGACAACTTACATAGTCCGTGATGGCTTCAGGGATGCTGACCACTGCCTTCGTGCCGTCGTAGGCGACGGTCACGGTGTAAGTCTTAGTTGAGTTATCTGCACTGGCAACTGTACAGAAAAGCAAGGCTGCCAGTGTATAAAGAATCTTTTTCATTAAAGATGAATGTTCAATGTTCAATGCTCAATGTTCAATGACATTAAAGTCCCATAGCCTCCTTGGCCTTGTCAGCAGCAGCGTCGATAGCTTCGCCAGCCTTCTCCTTGGCAGCGTCCTTCACTTCCTCAGCCTTCTCCTTGGCAGCGTCAGCAACGTCCTCGGCTGCATCCTCAATGGCATCACCTGCACTCTCAGCAGCATCCTCAACGGCATCACCTACATTCTCGACAGCGTCACTGGCAGCACCTTCGGCAGGAGCAGCCTGCTTGTTTCCACACGACGCAAAACCAATGGCAATCATAGCCATCACAGCGAATAAAATCTTTTTCATAATGCTTTCTAATTAAAATAAAATTGATTTTCGGCAACAAAATTACGTCTTTTTTGAATAACTCAATGCAAATAATGGTAATTTTTACACTTATTTAGTAATTTTGCAGCCTGTTTTCAGAGATAACAAGACGAATATGACAAGTTCATTAACATTTCAGCCGAAATTGTTGTCGGCACTTAAGCATTACAACCGCCAGCAACTGACGACCGACCTGCTGGCAGGCATCATCGTGGGCATCGTCGCCCTGCCGTTGGCTATCGCCTTCGGTATTGCCTCAGGCGTGACACCCGAGAAGGGCATCATCACCGCCATCGTTGCCGGTCTCATCATCTCCGTTTTCGGAGGCTCGAAGGTTCAGATCGGTGGACCTACGGGCGCGTTCATTATTATTATTTATGGCATCATCCAGCAGTACGGCTTCGAGGGTCTGACCATCGCCACGCTGATGGCTGGCGTCTTCCTCATTATGTTTGGTGTGTTGCACCTCGGCACGATCATCAAGTACATTCCGTACCCCATCGTTGTCGGCTTTACCAGCGGTATCGCCCTCACCATCTTCACCACGCAGATCAAGGACCTGCTGGGCCTATCGATGGCCATCGTGCCCTCCGACTTTATCGAGAAGTGGATTGCCTACATTGATTGCGTACCTACCATCGAGCGTTGGAGTGCCCTCATCGGCTTGGGATCCGTGGCTGTCATTGCCCTCTGGCCGAAACTGACGCACCGCTTTGCCATCGGTAAACTGCCAGGCTCGCTGATTGCCATCGTGCTGATGACCATCATCGCCGCCCTCCTGAGACAGTATGCCGGCGTCACCACCATTGAGACCATCGGCGACCGTTTCTCCATCTCAGCCACGCTGCCGCAGGCACAGGTGCCCGATCTCACTTGGGACGTCATTAAGGGTCTCGTCTCGCCCGCCATCACCATCGCCATCCTCGGAGCCATCGAGTCGTTGCTCTCGGCTACCGTGGCCGACGGTGTCATCGGTGACCGTCATAACTCCAACACAGAACTTATTGCCCAGGGACTGGCCAACCTGGCGTCGCCAATCTTCGGCGGTATACCGGCTACAGGTGCCATCGCCCGTACGATGACCAATATCAACAATGGTGGTCGTACGCCCGTTGCCGGCATCGTCCACGCAGCCGTGCTCGTGCTCATCTTCCTGTTTCTCATGCCGCTGGCGCAGTATATCCCCATGGCCTGTCTGGCCGGTGTGCTCGTCATCGTGAGCTATAACATGAGCGGCTGGCGAAGCTTTATTTCCATCTTGAAGAACCCGAAGAGCGACGTCATCGTGCTCTGGGTCACCTTCCTGCTGACAGTCATCTTCGACCTCACCGTCGCCATCGAGGTCGGTCTGATCTGTGCCTGTCTACTTTTCATGCGCCGTATGGCTGAGACCACTGATGTCAAGGTCATCTCCCAGGAGATCAATCCTGAGGAGGAAGACAGCGACTTCCAGCTGGGCAATCTCGAGCATCTTACCATCCCCGAGGGTGTGGAGGTCTACGAGATCAACGGTCCTTACTTCTTCGGTGCCGGTAACCGTTTCGAGGAGATCATGGGTGCTTTGCACCATCAGCGGCCCCGTGTCCGTATCATCCGCATGCGTAAGGTACCGTTCGTCGACTCCACGGGCATCCACAACCTCACCAACCTCTGTCTTATGTCACAGGCCGAGGGCATCCAGATTGTACTTTCGGGTGTCAATGAGAAAGTGCAGGCCGTCCTTCATAAGGCAGGTTTCGACACGATGCTCGGTGAGGAGAACATCTGTTCCCACATCAACGAGGCCCTCGAACGCGCCCGCCAGATTACAGCTTGATAGCTGAATGAACATGATATCCGCCGAGACATTCATCGATGTTCTCGACGGTTTTTGCGTTGTTATATATTATACGCTCTCTGTTAATTATTGTTATTTTGTATGCGTAGAGTGTTGGCATTTGTAGAAAAGTATTTATTTTTGTAGGCAAATTGTAACTTAAACGATGTCTATGTGTGTTTGAAAGTATTTTTTTTTAACTTAAATAAAGGATTATATGAAAATGAAAGTATTATCAAAAATGTTGCTCATGCTGCTGGTGGCAGTGATGGGTTTGGGTGTTCAGTCTTGTACAAAAGAGGAGACTACAATCGTTACTACTCGCGTAACCTACCAAAGAGGTGATTGTTCTAACGTTTATTATAAAGGAAAAAATTTGATTACCATTTACAATCAGGCATCCACTAATCCTCAGGCTGTCACAGATGAAGAGGCTGCTGCTTTATTAGTCATGAATAATGCTTTATCCGCTGGTGATCGTGCGCTTGACAGTTATGATGTGCTGTCTGACAGCCAAGTCATGGATATTTACAAAACTGCTATGAAATTGTTGGTTAGCGGTGAAGGTTATTCCGGCTATCTCCCCATCTACAGATTTGATGATGGCAAAGAGGAAAACAAGAAGGAGATTGGCCGTATCACTTTCACAGAATAATATCTAAGGATACCAAGGGCCAGGGAACCGTCCCTGGCCCGTTTTTATGGTCACAGTTACGAAAGGAAAGGAAAAGCTTGCAAAGCGTATCACTTGGCGTGTGATACTGATCATGCTGGTCTTCAATGTGCTTATCATTGGAGCCATACTTGCATTTGTCTTTACCTATTCGCTGGCCAACAGCGGTATGCGCGGACAGTATGTGATCGATGGAATCGGCGGCAGGATGGAGTCGATGGTAAATGCCGTGAAGATAGCGGCCAGAAACAATGTGGCCGAGGTTGAAGACCATCTCGATAGTCCGGAGAATGTGTTCGATGCGCTGGAGCACGAACTGAGGCTGAACAACCACTACATAGGCTTCGCTGCTGCTTTCATGCCGGATTATTATCCAAGTCAGGGCCGCTGGTTCGAGCCGTATGTGCGGCTCGTTGACAGCACCCATGTCGAAAGGAAGCAGATAGGCTCGGCGCAGCATGACTACTTCGCCCAGGATTGGTATGTCATGGGTATGCGTACCGGTATGGGGGAGGGCTATTTGTCCGACCCGTATTATGATGCCGATGGCGGCATGTCGCTGCTCTGCAGTTATATCCTGCCCATCCGCGACGGTAAAGGCAGCAAGGTGGGCCTCTATTGTATTGACTTGAGTCTTGGCTGGCTTGAGAACACCATCGAAGAAGATCTGGAAAACGTCAGGAAAGAATTCCTGAGTGACTCAAAAAACATCGGGGAATCTGATGACCAGCCCTATTTCTCCATCCAGATTATCGACAGCAAAGGCCGGATGATCATCGGCTCCGATTCCATAGACACCAGCATTCTCAATGGGAAGAAGAAGGAGACGTTCATTGGTTCCGAGATGATCGATCTAACGGGGACTCCTTATTATATCCACTCCAGGCAACTGGCAGGTACGGATTGGACGCTGGTCGTGTTTCAGCATAATCGTTTGGTGTTTATGTGGGGAAATGTGCTGGCTGCCATCATCATCTTCTTCATGACCCTTGGCGCTCTCGTCATTTTCTTCTTCATGTACCGCAGCATCCGCAGTGCCACTAAGCCGCTTGGCTTCCTTTCCGAGTCAACTCAGGAGGTGGCCAAAGGTAACTTCGACACGCCGCTGCCGACATTCAGGCACAATGATGAAATCACCCAGCTGCGCGATTCGTTCGGCACCATGCAGCAGTCGCTGAAGCGCTATGTGGAGGAACTGAAGGAGACCGCTACCTCGAAAGCCACTATTGAGAGCGAACTGAATATCGCACACCATATTCAGATGGCCATGCTGCCAAAGACGTTCCCAGCCTTCCCGCATCGTGACGAGATAGAGATTTACGGCATGTTGACACCGGCCAAGAGTGTCGGTGGCGACCTCTACGATTTCTTCCTGCGCGACGATGAACTGTTCTTCTGCATCGCTGACGTCTCCGGCAAAGGCGTGCCGGCATCATTAGTGATGGCCGTCACCCGCACACTGTTTCGTAATGTCGCAGCCAGTATAGAGTATCCCCATCAGATAGTAGAGGCCATGAACGTGGCTCTATGCGATGGTAACGACAGTAATATGTTTGTTACGCTGTTCGTAGGGGTTCTCCACCTGCGGACAGGCCATCTGCTTTACTGCAACGCCGGTCACGACGCACCCTATCTTCAGGATAAGCTGCTTCCTTGCGACCCGAACCTTCCTGTCGGCGTCATGCCAGACTGGACGTTCTCGGAGCAGGAGACCGACATTGCTCCCGGCTCTACGGTGTTCCTCTATACCGACGGACTGACGGAGGCAGAGAATGCCCGTTCAGAGCAATTTGGAAGGCAACGCGTGATAGATATTATATCTTCTTCAATAGAAGGGGCATATTCTCCGCAAGAACTGATAGAAACCATGACTGCGGCCGTGCGGCAGTTCGTTGGCGAAACAGAACAGAGCGATGACCTCACCATGCTGGCCATCCAATATACGAAAGGCTGAAAAATTATTGTAAGATGCAGATGGAACCATGATGTTTTTAGGCTTGAGCCTTGATGCCTGGATTACCATCGTGACGCTCGTAGCGGTGATGGCTGCGCTATTGTTTACGCGGCTCAGGTCTGACGTGGTCTTCCTGGGTGCCATCGGCATCTTGTTTGTGACAGGTGTGTTAGACACCACCGAAGCCTTTTCCGGCCTCATCAGTTCGACAGTCATTATCGTGGGTGTCATGTTCGTCATCCTCACAGGACTTTCCTGCACAGGTGTGCTTCAGTGGATAACGAAACATGTGCTTGGACAGCCGAAAGGGGAGATTCATACCCTGCTGCGGCTGATGTTGCCTGTGACACTGCTGAGTACGGTTGTGAACAACACTTCCGTTGTGGCACTCTTTGTGGGCGTTGTTAAACTGTGGGCAAGGAAGTTGGGCATCCAGCCATCCAAGTTGCTTATCCCCTTGAGTTATGCCGGCGTGATGGGTGGTCCTCTGGCCGCTATTGCCACGCCGACGACCTTGTTACTCTGTGAGATGTACGAATCTCAGACCGGTCAGACCTTGGGCATCCTTGTATCTACGCTTCCCGCATTGGTCTGTTGTGCGGCTGCTATGGTGGTGCTCATCATCTTCCGCCGATTATTGCCCGACATCAATAGCCCGGAGTCTGCCTTTGACAATACCGGCGACTACACGCTGGAAATGCTTGTCACTTCGAACAATCCTCACATTGCCAAAACCGTCGGTGAGTTGGGACTGAACCATTTGCGTGCCGGTAGCCTCCTGGAACTGATTCATTTCGACAACGACCGGCTGGTGTCGCCAGTGCGCGACGATGAGCCCTTGATGGGCGGTGATCGGCTCCTCTTTTCGGGCCAGATGGATGAGTTACTGGAACTGGCTAAAAAGATGGGATTTGTCAGTCCAGACCATCCCGTGTTCAGCTTCAGTGAATCAACAGGGAAACGGCACCTCAAGACTGCTTACGTCTGTTTCGGCAGCAGCCTGATAGGAAAGCGTCTGGGGGCAACCACTTTCGAGCATGATCATGAGATGGCGCTGGCGGCCGTATCGCGTAAGGGTGAACGTATCAGTGAGCCGCCCCGTGAGGTTGTCCTGCATGCCGGCGACCTACTGCTCTTTGTCCATCAGCCACACAAGAAGATCAATACGGATGCCATGAGGTCACAGATGCACTTCTTTGATTCTCCCGAGATTCCCGTATTAGGTCTGAAACCACTGGTCTCGACGGCCATTACGGTCGGTATGGTGTTGTTGGCCGCCACTGGCGTCCTGCCGCTGCTGCAGAGTGCCTTCATCGCCGCCGGCGCTATGCTGGTGTTTGGTTGCTGCTCGCCATCGCAGGCCATGAACGCCATCAATTGGAAAATCCTGATATCTTTGGGAGGAGGCATCGCATTGGGTACGGCCCTTCTGAAGACCGGCTTGGCCGTTCAGATGGCGAGGGGAATCCTTGACCTTTGTGGCGGTCATCCCGTCCTGGTGATGATTGCCCTCTGTCTGATGGCGGCAACCGTTACAGAGTTCATTTCCAATTCGGCTGCTATCGCATTGATGTTTCCCATCGTCTATGAAGCCGCTGTGGGCATGGGGCGCAACCCGCTTCCGTTTGTCCTCGCTCTGCTGCTGGCGGTGAATGCGGCTTTCCTGACCCCCATCAGCACACCTCTCAATCTGCTGGTCTACGGCCCCGGAGGTTATCATGCAACGGATTACCTGCGCATTGGGCTTCCCGTGAAAGTGGCCTATCTGGCTACTGCCATCATCGTCATCAGTCTTATTTATGGTATTTAAAGAAAGTAACTTGTCAACCACAAAATTGCATAATTTTACTTAAAAGACTTGCATTTCTCTTTATTTTTTTGTATCTTTGCAGTATGATAGCGATCAGACAAGAAAAGTGATAGCAACTTTTCGTAAGGAGACGGCTCGGGGCAGACGGTTGGATGCCCCGAGCCGTCTCTTCGTTTGCCGTTCGCCGCTTAATGGTCTGCCTCAAGGCCACATCCCGATTATGTCGACTCATTCTCCCTATTTGATTAATAAAAACTCCGTTTTTCCGTCACAAAAGCAGCAGTCTGATTAAAAAAGAGGAGAATTGCGGAAAAATCGTTATAAAACAGGGGATTTGAGGAAGGTCTGGAAGACGTAGAAAACAGATGGCTACATCTGAAATACGGTATGAAGGAAAGATTTAAGTATCTAATTCGTAACTTGTTTCTGAAATTGCGAAAATCGATGCAAATAGGTTACTTTCAGACACTGAAACTGATGATATTCAATGGCTATGTTAGTTTGAGTGACTGATTTTTGCCCGCTGTTGCCAGTAATGGCACAGCAGGCCTGGCTGGTATCATGTCATACGTTACGCGTTTGGCTTTAGTTAGCGCGAAATTCAGGAGAACGGCCTTCTGCTCCTGAATTGTTTTCTTGGAATAGTTCACGAAATTGTTCCATGCAAGATAGTTGTTGAGGTACTTTGTGGACACTCCATTGAAATTCTCTATGAATTTCTTCAGTATGGAATGATAGCTATTAATATGTTGTATGTGGAAGATGCCCTTCTTCGACTTACCACCTTTAATTTGTACGCACTCCAGCCCATGTGAGGATGCGAACTTGCGCTGTGCCTTGCTGCCGTCGGTGCAGAAGGTGGAGCCGTCTGCAATTTTCGACCCCAGCACGTTGTCCAGGTCACTGGCAGAGCATTCCCCGAGGTTTGACACCTCGGCAACGGAGTTCCCCTTCCTGTCCACCACGCAAGGGACGCACACCAAATCATCAGACAGGCCTTTGGATATGCCGTCGCCACCACGCTTCCTGGCAGGACGGCCCATGTCGAAGTCCTTAGACTTCTGGTGGTTGCCCTTGAACGAGAGCGGGAAGTACGTATCGTCGGATTCGGTAATACCACTCAATGTCACACCTTCGCTCATGCTGCGCAAGACATCAAGGATTTTGTGCCGCCATGCGAATGACGCGCTCGCGGCCATGCCACATTCCTCAGCTGCCTTGCGGATAGGCAACTCGTTCACCATGCAGTCTATATATGATAATCTGTGGTATGCTGCCTTTGAATGTTTTTTCTGTGAAATTCTGAGGATTCTTCATCTTCCCTTCTGGAAAGCAGCGATGATGTAAGAGATGATGAGGATGCCAAGGAAACCCTTGTCAAAGTTTCGAGCCATCCCATCCTTCCGATGTGGTATAGGAAAAATGTCAATCTCCATACTTTTACAGTTCTTTGATTTGTTCTTGGGCAACTTCAATGGCTTGCGAACTGAGTTCTTGCTCGCCATCTACCGCATCAAGCACTTTATCTGCCAACCAGAGGGTTAGCATTTCGTTCTCATCCTGATGGAAGTACTCAGCAAGTTTTATAACCTGCTCACGTTTAGCACGCCTATCACCGCGTTCTATCTTACTGAACATCGGGGTGTCTATTTCCAATAGCAGCCAACTGGCGTTGAAGTACGCCATGCTCATCTCTTAGTTCTCTAATCTTTTTTCCGAATAACATATCTATGTCTATTTTTCTTCTTTAGCAAATTACCAGCAAATTACCGGCAAATTAAACTAAGCCCATATAGGTATATACCTCATATATCGTTTCGCCGTATCAGGATCAAGTACTTTAATCCTTCCCTGAGATACTGCCTCCTTTATCAATCTTGATATACTTCCAGCGGATGTTTCACCCACATTGAACCTATCTCTCAGCGACTTGTTTGTCAAGGCATCACCTTGTATATACATAAGGCAAGCATGGAGATAGCATGACCAGAGTTTATCCTCCATCGGAATGTTGCTAAACTCCATCTCTGAGAAGAGAGTGACCTTTGTGCTGTCTTGGAAAACTTCGATGCGAGGAGCAGGGAGGTATTGAGCTTCACACGCCAGCACCATTCTGTCCCAGCCTCGACCAAGTTCCTCACACATCTTTAATCGACGCATGAGTGATGCCAGTTTTTCGTTTCTTGACTTTGGAGGATTGTCGATAATACGAAGTATATCTACCAATGGAGTGCCAGGATTCGTTACTTCAATCCGATTGTCAAAAATCTCCACGACTGGAGCGGCCCCTCAGGGATGCTTGGTCTGGATTATTGGAAGCTCCGATTTTTTATTGAGAAGGTGGCATAGATTCTCATCATTGGCGATAAGGGAATAAAAAAGCCGTCGGCACGTGAATGTCGACGGCTTTTTTTATGGGTTTGTTATTTATTGCATGTCGTAGACCACCTCCATAAGCTGTTTGCCGAGATTGTCGGCCAGTTCCATGGTCTGAGCCTCGCTGTAAACGCGGATGATCGGCTCGGTGTTCGACTTGCGGAGGTGTACCCAGCGGTCGGGGAAGTCGATCTTCACGCCGTCGATATCGTTGACGGTGGCGCTGCTGTCGTTGGCGAACATCTGCTTCACCTTCACGAGGATGGCATCGACATCGGTGCCAGGGGTGAGGTCGATGCGGTTCTTGGCAATCTGATAGTCGGGGAAGGTCTTGCGCAGCTCGCTGACGGTGCAGCCCTTCTGTGCGAGTGAAGAGAGGAACAGGGCGATGCCTACGAGGGCGTCGCGGCCGTAGTGGCTCTCGGGATAGATGACTCCGCCGTTGCCTTCGCCGCCGATGACGGCACCCACCTCTTTCATCTTCGTGGTAACGTTGACCTCGCCGACAGCTGCAGCGGTGTACTGGCCGCCGTGTTTCTCTGTGACGTCGCGCAGGGCGCGGGTGGAGGAGAGGTTGGAGACAGTGGCTAAGCCGTTGTTCAGACCACCCCGCCCTCCGGGCACCCCTCCTGACTCAGGAGGGGAAGATAATACATAATCGGCGACGGAGACGAGGGTGTATTCCTCGCCGAACATCGTGCCGTCTTCGCAGATGAAGGCGAGACGGTCCACGTCGGGGTCGACGACGATGCCGAGGTCGAACTCGCCGCTCTTCATGCGGTCCATGATGCCGTGGAGGTTCTTCTCCAACGGCTCAGGGTTATGGGCAAAGTCGCCCGTACACTCGCCGTTGAGGATCTCGTAGTCGAGACCGAGGGCCTGGAAGAACTCGGGGAGGATGATGCCGCCTACAGAGTTGATGGTATCAGCACAGACGCGGAACTTACGCTGGCGAATGGCCTCGACGTCGACGAGCTTCAGCTGGAGCACGGAATCGATATGACGACGGTTGTAGGTGTCGTCGATGGTGCAAGTGCCGAGCTGGTCGACCTCAGCGTAGTGGAAGTCTTCGGCCTCTGCGATGCGGAGCACTTCGGCTCCGTCGGCAGCGGTGAGGAACTCGCCCTCGCTGTTGAGCAGCTTCAGGGCATTCCACTGACGGGGGTTGTGCGAGGCGGTGATGATGATGCCGCCGTCAGCCTGAGCCATGCGCACGGCAAGCTCGGTGGTCGGTGTGGTGGCGTAGCCGATGTCGATGACGTCGTAGCCCATGCCCATGAGGGTTCCCACGACGACGTTGCGGACCATGAGGCCGGAGAGTCGGCCGTCGCGACCGACTACTATCCTGGGAGTCAGGAGACGGGAGTCAGGAGTCTGTAGATTACCTTGGAGGGAAGAATCTGTAGCAGGAGTATCCTCCTGACTCCTGACTCCAGACTCCAGACTCCTTTTTATGAACGTGGCGTAGGCGGTGGTGAACTTGACGATGTCTAACGGATTGAGTGTGTCGCCGGTCTGTCCGCCGATGGTACCGCGGATGCCGGAGATGGATTTAATTAATGTCATATTGTAATGGGTTTAAATTTCGCGCTGGAACGTGATGGTGTAGAAGTAGGGCGTCACGTTAGATGAAGCATAGACATGCCCCTGGGTGTGGGGGATGATGAGACGCACCTTGGCACACTCGTCAGTCATCGACTGGGGACGTCCCACCTTGATATAAGTAAGTGGTGTGAGCCAGCCGGCGGGGACTGAAGAACTGTAAGTGCTGGCCATGAGGCCGCTGAGGAACGAGGCTGTGAATGTGCCCGATTTACGGGAGACGGTCATGCGGTCGGGAAGCGAGGCGTAGTTGACGGTCATATTCTGCGTAGTCGTCGAGTCGTTGAGAATGTCGTACTCCGAGTAGCGGCAGTCGAGGGTAATCTCATCGCCGTCCTTGATGCCTTCGCCACAGCCCTGACGCATGATTTGCATGTAAACACCACTCTTGTCGAGCTTGACGAACTCGCGGCGGCTGAGGTCGGTCTTGTAGCCGTTCTTTACGAACTCTTCTTCAGAGATGACGGTAAAGGAACTGTCGGCAATGAATTTCGCGATGGCGTTGCGCTCTTTTTCCTTCTTGTCACCATAGGTCTCATAGTCGTTGCAGCTGACAAGCACAACAGCTATGAGTATCAGTATGTAAGTCAATTTCTTCATATCGGGTGCAAAGTTACGAAAAAAGTGGAAAAGTGAAAAGGTGAAAAGGTGAAAAGTTGCTGCGCCTTGTCGTTTTTTAACTTTTTCACCTTTTCACCCTTTCACCTTTTCAGTTGTTCGGCGTAGGCGATGATGGCTTCACGGACCACTTGGACGGCCTCGTCGATGGTCATGTCGAGATGACCGCCGGAGGCGTTGAGGTGGCCGCCGCCGTTGAAGAACTCTGCCGCCATCTTGTTACAGGGAAACTGGTCGACGGAGCGCAACGAGACCCAGATGCGGGGTTTCTCGGAATCCTCGCGCAACGAGATGGAGAGCTTCAGTCCGCGGATCTGCTGGGGGATGTTGACCAGTCCCTCGGCATCGCCCTTGATGAAGTGGAACCGCTTCTGCTCCTCACGGGTGATGGTGTAGAACGTGGTGTGGAACTCGGGCAGATAGACCAACTTCTCGTACATCACATAGCCCATCAAGCGGATACGGTCTTCAGAGTAGTTGTGATAGACGTTGCGGTAGATGCGATCCTTGTCGATGTGCTTGGTGAGCAGTTCGCCAATGATGAAGTAGATCTCCGGACGGGTGCTGTTGTAGAGGAATCCGCCCGTGTC
Source organism: uncultured Prevotellaceae bacterium (assembly GCA_902776545.1). Lineage (GTDB taxonomy): Bacteria > Bacteroidota > Bacteroidia > Bacteroidales > Bacteroidaceae > Prevotella. The sequence goes on from CACYQO010000009.1 coordinate 40,373, forward strand.
GGTCATCATGCCGCAGTAGACGGGAACGGCAAAGCGTTTGTCGAGACGGTCGAAGCCTCCCAGTTGCCAGACGATGCGGAACACGAGCTCGCAAGTGCTGCAGGCTTCCGGTTGGGAGATGGTGAGCACAGCGGGCACGTCGGGGTCGAGATGGTGGTCGATAAGCACCTTCGGGGCAGGGGAGGAGACGAGGGTTGCCTCCATATCCTGGACTCGGCTGGTCGTGTTGAAGTCGAGACAGAACACGAGGTCGGCAATCTTGAAGAGCATGGCGCACTTCTCGGGATGCTTGTCGTAGCGCACGATCTTCTCCGTGTTAGGCAGCCACTGCAGGAAGTCGGGGTACTGGTCGGGTACGATGACGATGGCCTCTTTCTCGCGCATCCGCAGATATTCCGCCCAAGCCAGACAAGAGCCGATGGCATCGCCATCAGGACTCTTGTGGCAGGTGATGATGATCGTGTCGGCAGAGGCAATCAGCTGCTCCAGCTGACTGAACTGCGCTTCGTTTAAGATATTTATGTCCATGTTTTGTTTGTTTATAGTTTAAAGTTTATAGTTTATAGATGATTACACTATAGGCGGTTGCGAGTGGCTTTGCCAGGTTATCATCTATAAACTATAAACCATAAACTATCAACTTAAAATAATTTGTTAGGGTAAACACCCTCGTCGACGAGCTGCTGGATGCGGGCGACGGTAGAGTCGCGGTCGGCAGCGTAGGTGACACCGAACCACTTCGATGTGGTGTCGAGCACCTCGACGGTAGCGGTGCCGTCGGTGATGAGTTTGTTGACCATCAAAGGGATGAAGAACTCGGCCTTGAGGTTTTCCAGGTTCTTCGGGTCGCTGAGGAACTCACGGAAGTAAGCCTCAGAGTACTCAAAGTAGTCGGGTGTGAAGCCCCACATGTTCATCGAGACGGGCGTGTTGTCGTCGACGACGACCCACTGGCCCTGTTCGTCCTTATAGCGGATGGGCTCGCTGGCAGCACCGGCGTTGGAGCCGTCGGCTGCGCAGCGCACGATCTCCGTCCGCTCGACGACGGTGGTCAGATGGCCTTTGTCGTTCTTTGAGCAGATGCCACGGGCGACGGTACCGTTTTCTGAAAGGGTGTTGCCTACGCGGAAGCCTACCATCGCATACTGGTTGCGGGCACCCTCGGGGAGGTCGGCGAGATACTTGCCGATGACCATGAACGCATCGCGGTTGTAGAAGTCGTCGCAGTTGATGACGCAGAAGGGTTCCTTGATCACATCCTTGCCCATGAGTACGGCGTGGTTCGTTCCCCACGGCTTCTGACGGCCTTCGGGTACGGTGAATCCCTCGGGCAGGGCGTCGAGTGCCTGGAAGCAGAGTTCACACTGCACCTTGCCCTCGTATTTCGCGAGAATCTGGGTGCGGAACTGCTCTTCGAAGTCCTTGCGGATGACCCATACGATCTTGCCGAATCCGGCCTCGATGGCGTCGTAGATACTGTAGTCCATGATGGTCTCGCCGTTGGGGCCCAGACCGTCGAGCTGCTTCAGGCCGCCGTAACGGCTGCCCATACCTGCTGCAAGCAGAAATAATGTTGGTTTCATAATGCTATTTTTGAGTTATATTCAATATTTGCGTGCAAAGGTACAACTTTTTTCTTAGACATAAGAACAAAAGTACGTTTTTTATTTTTTTTGACATAAGGACGTAAGAACGTTTTTTATTTTAGGCATAAGGACATAAGAACATAATGGCTACGCATGATTATTGAAAAATATGTTCTTATGTTCTTATGTCTAAAAAAGAGTTCTTTTGTCTAAGAATGTAAGTATGTCCTTCTGTCTTAGAACGGGTAGCCGATGGCGAAATGGATGGTGTTGGCGTTTTTGAAACTGGGGATGTTGAAGTAGCCTGACTTCCCGGTGTTGTAGGGGAAGTGGAGGGCGAAGCCCCAGTCGAGACGGACGACGAGGAAACCGAGGTTGTAGCGCAGGCCGATACCTGTGCCCAGGGCAATGTCATTGAAGAATTCGGAGGGTTTGAACGCCATCATGTCATAGAGGAATTCGTAATAATCATACTGTTCCTGTGCCGTTTGGCCGCCTGTATCGGAGTAGTCCTCGTAGTCATCCAGGCTGTGTTGTAAACTGGATTTCAGGCACCACACGTTACCTGCATCGAGGAAGAGGGCTCCTTCAAGGTTGCCGAAGAGGGGTGCACGGTATTCAAGGTTGGCTACAAATTTCATGTCACCGTTACGCCAGGCGTAGTCGAGCTGCCTGCTTTTGTTGAGGAACTCCGGCAGGCGACCCGGACCGAGCTCGCGCATGGAGAAGGCGCGGATGCTGTTGGCACCTCCCACGTAGAAAAGCTCAGTGGTGGGGGCGTCGTCACAGTTGCCGTAACTGTAGATGATGCCGGCATTGAGATGTCCCACGAGTTTCGAGGCCGGACCTAACGACCAGGTCTTGGCGAAGTCGGTCTCCACACGGACGAACTGGGCGTAGGGTGCCTTGAACCACGTCTTATATTTCTCGTCGTAACCCCTTCCTCGGGCGAGGTCGATGAGCGAGGTGATGTTACCGCTCTCCTCAATGGTTGTCTCCCAGCGGATGGGGTTGCGCAGCTTGACGGGACTGGTGTAGGTATAAGTGTAGCGCATAGTAGGGATGAGATAGTCCTGCATGGAGATTTGGAGGTAGAGGTTGTTTTCGACGGTGGATTCGTACTTCTCTGAGGTGCTGCTCTTGAACTGATACTTCACCGTCAGGGGCGAGAACTCGTGGCGGCTGGTGGCGGTGGGTTGCCAGCGGTAGGTCCATTCGCCTGAGACAACGTGCATATTGTAATATTCGGGACGCCGCACGAAGTCGGTAGAAGCCTTCGCATAGGTGATGGGGGCAGCAAAGGGGCGGCGACGGGGGATGCGCCGGCCGTTCTTGTCGCGGCGGATGCGGTCGCTGCTGTAGAACGGTGCGATGATGCGTGGGAACTCGATGGTGACGTCGGCACCATACTGGTAGGTGTTGGAACTGGCATCACCGCCATGCTGCCACTCGTAGGACCCATGCAGGTTGATGTCGAGTTTCTCACCGCCACGGAAGAGGTTGCGGCGGGTGAAGCCGATCTTTGCTCCCGGACCATAGCGGTGACTGGTGCGGCCGATGGCATTGGCCTCGATGTAGAAGTCATAGGGCTTGTCGAACACGCAGTTCAAGTTGAGGTCGAGCGTATCTGTGCCGGCTCTGGGGGTGAACTGGAAGTCGGTGGTGGAGAATACGCCTGTGGCATTGATCTTACTGGCCGACTCGAGGTAGTTGTCGTAGCTGAACTCCTGTCGCGGACGCAGTCGGAGGTTCTTCAGGATGACGTTGGGACGGATGGGCGGATTCTTGCCGTTGAAACGGATGGTGAGGTGACGGCGCTTGACGCTATCGTTGAGTTGTTCGCGCATACTCTTGCGGAGCTGTACGGCGATATTGCCGACGTACCACTTCTGAAGTGCCTCCGAGGGCAGTCCGTTGGCCAGCTGGAAACGCAACTGTACCTGTCCCGCCACTTGGAAGGTGTCGGCGAGGTAGGAGGAGTAGTTGTTGTTGTAATAATAGTAGCCGTTGTTGCGGAAGAGACTGGTGATACGGCTGCGCTCCCCGTCGAGGGCGGAGACACTGAAAGCATCCTTCGACTTAACGAGTGCCTCGCTGCGGGTGGAGTCGATGAGGGTTTTAAGGGAGTCGGGGAAATTGACGTAGGCCACACTGTCGAGTGTGAAGAGGGTGTCGAGGCGGACGGTATAGCTGATCTTGCACTTCTTCGGGTTCTTCTGCGGCACCTTCTCGTAAGTAACCTCGCTGCGGAAGTAGCCGTTGCTCTGGAGAACGGACTGGGCGACGGAGGCGCGCAGAGCCGGATTCACATTACTCATCAGCACGGGGGCACGCCCAAACGACTTTGTCATCCAATGGGCGAACTTGGAGTCTTTGTTGGCATATTTGTTGTAGACCCACAGTCGCCACGACCAGGGCGTGTGGTAATAGCTGCTGCCGAAGATGGAACCGTTGGGGGCTGTGGCGAGGGTGGCCTCGACTTCTTCCTTGGTCTCGTCGAGGTGATCCTCGAAGGGATTGTCCTTAGGCTCATCGACGTAGGTGATGGACTTCAGACCCGTGAAGAGCTGGTCATCCTCAGGGATGTTTTTGGTCATGGAACAGGAGACGAAGAAAAGTGAAAGGGTGAAAAGGTGAAGAGGTGAAAAGGCGTACGCCTTCACCAGCTTTAATACGCTATGATATATCCTTATGCTCATATTCCTTTCTTTTTTTCACCTTTTCACCTTTTCACTTTTTCACCTTTTCACTTTTTCACCTTTTCACCTTTATACTGTCAATCTGTACGCTGTCGCGCTGCATCATGGGCTGACGCTCTGAGGGCTGACGTTCTGAGGGCCGACGGTTGAAGCTCGGCTGTTGCTCCTTTCTCCAGAATCGGAAGATGTCCCAGAAGTTGTCGAGCTTACGACGCCAGACGAAACCGATGCCGTATTCGCTGGTGTAGCCTTCAAGCCAGTCGTAGACATTCTGCTTGTAGAACATCTTCAGGTTTTGGGTGCCGTTCTGGTTCAGACGATATTCCATCGTCACGTTGTCGAAGAACGACTGCTTCTGCCCCATAGCAGTATTGTTGCCAGAGGATACCACTCCGCCAATCTCCACACGGAGGCGATTGTCGAAGAACCGTTTAGCGAACTTGAATGAGTAGTCGGTATGGGTGCTGCCAGTAGCGTCGGTGCTGTTGTCGACGCCTACACTGAGGTCGATGGTCTTCAGGGCGGAGCCTGCGATATTGTTGATCTCACTCTGGAGGAAGGAACTGAGGGCACCGTTCATGGAGAATCCGCTCGTGTTGCCGTCGGCGATGTACATACCTGTGGTGAGCATTGTGACTGCGATCTTGCCACGCTCTTCGGCCGACATCGAAGCGAGGTCGGTATTGAGGGTATAATCCTCCGGGGCCTCGATGATGAACTCCAAACCCATATCGTTGAGCGTCTTTGTAATGATGACACCACAGTCGAATACTACGCTTCGGCTTGCGCCGACATTGTCAGTGACGGCGGCTTTGGTACGCTCGGTGGCGGTGATGTTCAGCCGCGGGTTCATCGGGTCGCCCGTGAACTCCACATAGCTACCGTTCTTGATGGTGAAGGTCTTCAGCGGGATGACGGGCAGCGAGTATTTCATCTCACCGCTGGTGAGGGTATAGCGGCCTGTGAGGTTGAGACCCTCATAGTCGTATTTCATGCGCAGGTCGCCTCCGCCGGTCAGGTCGGCATAGTTAGTCTGCTCGGGGTTGAGGTTGCAGACAAAATGGGCACCCTCAGACACGGCGATGGTGAGGTCGACATTCATACCTGTGGGCTGGGGACGAGTGATGACGGTCTGGATGGAGTCGGAGAAGTCGGTGAACTGCACTAGTTCGTCGAGACGGTTGTCGGCTGAGAGGGGCGAGTCGAGCAGCATGTAGGTGAGGTCTGTGGATCCGAGCACGTCGAGACGTCCCCGCACGTTGAGCATGTCGAGTGCTCCTTGTATCCTTGCGCCGACGTTGACGAAGGCTTTGCCCCAGGCAATGGACTTTTTCTCCTGCTTCGTGTTGACGAGTAAGAGGTTACGGGCCCGCACACGCAAATCCATCAGGATATGGTCGAGGTCGGAGAAGTCGATGCTGCCCATCATGTTCAGCGGCTCGTCGTTGTAGGCGTACATGCCGAAGTTCTCCAACATCAGCTTGCTGCCGATGATGCGGATGGGGTCGTTGTCGAAGCGCATGCGGATGCCGTAGGGGATGCTGACGAGATGGGCATCTTCGACGAACATCTCACCGTTGATATCCGGATGACGGACGGTACCCCTGACAGTCACGCTGCCTTCCGCGTAGCCGTCGAGACCGAAGATCTGGTCGGGTGCAAAGCCGTTGACGAGCGAGAGCGGCATATGTGTCATATCGAATGTGGCATCGATGATTCCTTCGCCTTTGTTCTGATATGTTCCACTGAGCAGGCCGAACTCCTTGTCGTCGAGCAGCAGACGGGCCTCGATAGCGTGGGTGTCGTTTTCGTTCTGCAGATAGACGAACTCCGTGCTGATATTGCCGATGGGAGCGCCCTCATAGGTCATTTCTGCCACACCCATATCGGAGGCTACGGAGATGTACTCGTTCCGGTCTTGCAGGATATGGTAGTCGCCGTCGAGCTTGCCCGTGATGCGGGGGAGGTAAGGGATGACGGCCGTCAGTTCTCCCAGGTCGATACGATGGAGGCTGACGGTGAGGTCTTGCAGCATGGTGGAGTCCTGATGCTCGGTGTATATCTTCATACCCGTCTCGTCGTCAGAGATGAGGTCTACCTTTGCCTGGATCTTCTTACTGCTGGAGAGGAAGATGTAGTTGTCTTTGTTCAGGTTGAACTCCTTGTAACCCACCGTCGGACGGTCGGGCAGGAGCCTGAGGCGCAGACCTTCGTCTTCCATCTCCGCTGTGGCACCGATACGGACACCCATGCGGCCCTTCGCGTCGTAAAACCGCAAGCCGGCCAGTGCCCCGTGCTCATGTACGTGACCGTCGACGAGAGCGTTGAAGACGAATTGCGGATTCTTCTTGTTGTTGCAGATCTGTCCCTGATAGGTCAGCCGGTCGCCTTTATGAATGAAACTCAGCCGGACGGTGTCGATCTGAATGCTGTCGTAGTTGAGCGAGAAGAGATGCCCCTGTCCGTTGATGCCTGTCTCCGGCGAGGTGGTGAGGTCGAGCGTCAGCTCCTTGAAGTCGGTGCCTGTGGCACGCAGGAAGTTGGCGATAGGATTGTTGCGCTTACTCTCCAAATGGAGCTTCATCACAGGCAGCAGGGACTTCATGGCAGGTTGGTCAATGATCTTGTTCTGGAACTGTCCGATGATGGAGTCGGAGAAGGTGGTGAACTGACTGAGCAGTCGTTGGTAGCCGCCCGTCGCGTCAAGTTTCAAGATGAAGTCGCCGCTCTGCATACGGGCATAGGTAGTGTCAGGATTGGTCTTCAACAGAATGCCGACATCACCTGGGGTGTAGGTCTTTTTCCCGTCTTTCACATAGACATCGTTCAGGCGCCCGCTGACGTAATGGGTGTCTTTCATGTCGGAACTGACTTTCAGACTGCCGTTGGTGCCGATGGTGAGAGGTTTCTCAACGAGACGCATCTGGTAGAGGTCGGCCTTGGTGAAGTCGCCGCTGACGGAACCCTCGATCTTATGGGTGTTGAGCAACAGTTCGGCGCCGATACAGCCTTCAAGGATCTGGTTGTGACCGACGATGTCAAATTGTCCGCGACCGTCGGAGAGTGTGACAGAAGCCATCAGGTTGTCCAGATCCCAGCTGCCGTATTGCAGTCGCTCGATGCTGGCGTCGGCAGTTAGGCGGCTCTCGGGTGAGAAGAAGTCGGTGCCAAAGCCTGAGGCCTTGATGTCGGCAGTCAGGGCGTAGATGGAGTCCTTGGGTAGGAAGTGGTGCAGGTCCATATTCCTGATGTCGATATCGGTGTCGTAGGATATGCGGTCTGAATCCAAGGAGCCTTTGGCATCGAGGGGAATTTTGGCGCTGCCTACCAGCTTGATGCTGCCGCCAGCCTCGTTGAGTGTCATGGTGGTGGCGTAGTTGGTGCCGTCGGCGGTCATCTTGCCGTTGAGCGTGATGCCGTCGGGAATGCGGACGGTGTTGCTCATCTCAGGATCGATGAGGGCGGTCATGAAGTTCAGTTTCTTCGACGTGGCCTCTATCTGCAGGTCGGCTTTCATGCGGCTGAACTCCATAACGTTGTCGATGGTTCCCTTGACGGTGGCGTGCAGGGCGGTGGCGAGGTCGATGTCGATGCCCGTCAGATCCAGATGCTTCATGTTTCCGTCTGCGGAACCTCTGATGATGAGCGGCTGGTTGGGGAAGTGCTCTGTGAACTTCTGGGGCAGCTTGCCGGCCAGCGTGAAGATGTCCTGCTTGCCCACCTGTGCGAAGAGGCGCAACTTGAGGATACCTGGCGTCTGCTCGTCGAAGGCGTTAAAGTCCATGTCTGTTTCGAGCATGATGTTCGAGTCGGGCGTTTTCAACGTCATCAGGGGCAGACGGATATGGTTGTAGGTGGAGTCGAGGTTGAGGCCGCCCGTCAGTTCTGTGATCTTCAGGCCGCTCTTGTCCGTCAGCATCGTCTTCCGGATGAAGAGTGATGTGCCTGTGGGTGAGTAGCGGATGGAGTCGACGCCGAGCGTGACGTCGCTCAGACCTATCGGCTCGTAGTTCAGCCCGCCGTCAGTGATGTCAAGACTCCCCACCTTATATAATGTTTTGGCGAGATCGGCAGTGACCTCTCTGGCCACAGCCTTCCCGATTTGTACTCCTGCAGTCGGGGGTGCGGGGGTGCGGGGGTACGGAGGTACGAGATTACTGTCTACAGCAGCAATTGGCTCTGGCACTTTGTCATGCATAGAACTATTCTCGTGCCCCCGTACCTCCGTGCCCCCGTACCCCCGAAGATCAAACATGCGAATCTGCGTGTTTGAGACTGTGAGGCTGTCAGCATCGATCAACCAGGTCAGGTCCGACTCGGTTGTATCGACGGCAGCGGTGTCGGTGAGATTGATGTCAAGCTGGGCGTCGGAGAGGCGGGCACCATTCACCAGGACGGTTTCCTTGTCGAGGTCGATGCCCTTCGACGCGAGCCACAACTCCTGGAACTGACCTTTGATCCGCAGGTCGTCGATGAAGCCGTTGGTGTTGATCTTCACTTGTCGGAATGAGAGTTCCTCGATGACCACCTTCTTTCTCAACAACGGAAGCAGGCGCACATTGACCACTAACTTCCTGACATCGGCAATTGTATCATATCTCTTTCCACTTTCCTCTTTCCACTTTCCTCCTTCCTCTTTCAGCATGCGGAAATCGTCGATGCCCAGGTCGAGCGGAAACTCTAAGTTCACATGACCCACAGATATCTCCATCCCCGTCTTTTCAGAGGCGATGGAAACGACCTTCTGTGCCACCCAGTTCTGTACGGGCGGCAGATAGATCAGTGCGGCGAGTATGATGAACAGCAGAAGGGGTGTGAGTACCGCTATCCCGATCCACTTGAGTCCTTTTCTCATTCGTTTTTACGAAATACGTTGCAAAAGTACAACAAAAAAGTGAAAAGGTGAAAAGGTGAAAAGGTGAAAGTTGCTGCGCCTTGTTGTTTTTTAACTTTTCACTCTTCATTCTTCACTTTTTTACCTTTTCACTTTTTCACCTTTTCACCTTTCCACCTTTTCACCTTTTCACCTTTCCACTTTAATATATGGTACGCAATGTCGTATTTCCACAGGAATGGTCTCTACTTCAAGGCTGTCTTGACTCACTTTCAGACGTACCATACAGGCCTCGCTGTTCAGGGGTTTGTGTTGGTCGAATATGAAATTGCCCACACTGTAATAGATCTTATGACCGCCGTATTCCTCGATGGTCTGGAGGGTGTGGGTGTGGTGACACACAAGTATGTCGGCACCAGCCAGCACGAGCATGTGGGCATCGTGCCGCTGACGGAGAACGGGCTGCAGCTTATGCTCCTGCCCCCAATGAAGGCTGACGATGATGACGGCTGTGGAGTCCTGTTGTCGAAGATGGTACACGCGTGAGAGCAGCGAGTCCATCGATTCCTGACTCACGCAGGGCTTGTCTGTCAGATAGGCGTAGTTCTCAAGGGCGAGGCGCAAGGAGGGCACAAGCCACACCTTTCGGGGCTGGTCGGCCAGCAAGACGGGTTCTGAGGCCTCCTGCATGTTCGCTCCGGCACCGATGGGCACCATTCCTGCGTTGATGATATTCTGACGGGTGTCCATCAGTCCCTCGCGCCCTTGGTCGATGGAGTGGTTGTTGGCGAGGTTCAGGTGGGTGATGCCGTGTTGCCTTAATGTGTCGAGCCATTCGGGTTCGCCCCTGAAGATGAAGCGCTTGAACGCAGGCGACTTGATCTTCGTGGCCGGACACTCAAGATTACCCACGACCACCTGGGCTGACTGAAACACGGAATCGACGCCATCCGAGAACAGATGGCCGACTCCATGTCTTTCGATTGTCTGGCGCACCCCGCGGTCGAGCAGGATGTCGCCCGTGAGGACGATGTTCAGCGTGTCGGGGGTGCGGGGGTGCGATGGTGCGTTGGTACGAGAATAGTTCTTGGCATAGCAATTCGGCAGAGCCGAGCATTGAGGCTGAGAGTAATCTCGTACCTCCGTACCCCCGTACCCCCGTACCCCCGATAACAGGAGGCTAACAGCCAGTACTATAGAAAAACTCCTCATTCGCCTCGGGCAAATTGTTCAGCGGCACGAACAGCGGCTTTATCCACTCGGGCACACCCTTACGGGGATTCTTCTTCAGTTGCTCCTGCCACTCCTCGTCCGTCAGACGCTGCTCGTCGATGGACTGGATGAACTCACGATAGCTGAACACAGCACCACGCGTGAGTATCAGATAGCCACCGATCTCGACCACCACGTAGATCTCATCGGCATCACCTACGGCCTCGAAGAGGATAGACTTATTCGGGTTGTTGTCGGCGTTGGCGGTATAGACATCAGCCACGAGGGCCACTTTCTTGTCGGCGCCCTGCACATCGCTCCAGCCCGAGAGATACTGGTCTTCGCTGCGGATGAGGTCGAGTGAGATGTACTCGAAGGTAGCACCCACGGCCTTGATCTGATCGTACTCCTCATCGGTAGGCTCCTGACCAGCCAGCTCTTTCTCGCTGATTCTCAGCAGGAACTGGGCTTCGTCGCGCATACGCTCAGTGGCGTCCTTCACCTTCTCAGGGAGCATGTTCTCCTGCTTCAGCAGCTTTTCGGTGTTGTCGAGCAGTTCGATGGCCTTCTTCCAGAAACCAACATTAGGCTCCACATAGCCTTTCACCACAGGATCGGGTATATCTTCGCCACCGCCGCACTCGGCACCTGCGGGCTGCTTGGCGTAGAGGATGGCGTCGTGCTTCAGTTCGGCCCACGAGGCGAGCACAGCGTTCAGGTCTTTCTTGTCCCACTCGGGTGTCACCATGAAGTAGGGCATCTTGTCCTTGCCTTCCTTGTCGGTGAGCACCTTCAGGGCGTTCATCCATTGTGTGCAGGTGGTCTCCTGCCAGTCAATCTCGCCCATACGCTTCTTCATCGACTTCAGACTGTCGCCTAAGGCCTTCCAGTCGGTCTTCTCTTCCATCAGAATCTGCTCAGCGGCCGAGACACCCATTGCGGCGAAGAAGTCGAGACCCTTGGGCACAGCACGCTTAGTGGGATTGTTGTCGTAGTCGACCATATTCAGCAGCACTTCGGCATCAGGCTGGTAGCGCTGGGGCATCACGTTGATCTTGTTGTGACTGGTCTTCTCAAACTTCGGACGGATGCGTGTCTGCTTGTCGCCGATTTCCTTGAGCGAGGCGGTGATCTTTGCGATGGCCTCGTCGCTGTGGATGAGGTCTTCCATCTGCATGCCCGTCTTCTCCACCTCAGCGATCACCTGCGGCAGGCTGAGGTTGTCAGACTGGCCCATCATATAGGTGATGAGCTGGTTCAGACGGTTGTAGTTCTGCTGTGAGGTCTTGTCGCTTTTCAGCGCACAGGCCTGTTGCACGGCGGCCTTCACCTCGTCTTTGCTGTTGAGGCCGAAGGGCACGCTCTGTATCCACATCATGCCTCGGAAGTAGCGCTGCAGCTTCTCGGTGCGGGTGTAGTGGCCACGCGGACGGAAGAGGCTGTAGGCGAACATGATGTCATGATAGTCTTCCATATAGCGGCTGAAGTTGTTGACGGAGGCCATCACATTATTATATTCCTCTAAATCGATGCTGCCAGGCTCTGGGTCGGAGATCCACTCGCCGGTGAACAGCTTGTGAGCGACGTTGTAGAAGGTGGTGTTGTGCTTGGCAATCTTGTTGACCTCTTCGTCGGAGCCCGACCAGCGCTCCATATTGTAGAGCAGTTCGTGCATGTTGCGCGTGAACTGGATCATCATCGGCAGCAGCTGATTCTCCTCTATCTCGCGCAGCGTGCAGTCGATATAGAGGTGGTAAAGCTGCAGGAAGAGGTCGGTGGTCACAAAGTTGGGAAACTGCGAGTAGTCGTTCTGCTCGTAGATGTTGAACAGCTGGTCGTTGGTGGCGGGCACGATGGCGAAGCCGTCCTTGGCCAGATGCTGGCAGAGCAGCGAGTCGAAGTCCTTCAGCTGCGTGGGGTTCGAGAGGTTCTGCATGTTGACGCGCAGACCTGCCTCTGTGGTGAAGTTTTCCTTCAGCAGCTCGGCCTCACGGGCTTTCATGCGGTCGATGAAGGCTTGTTCCTTGTCGGAATATTTCACAGCTTCTGTCTCGATGGCCTGACGGTAGTAGAAGTCGCGCCAGGGTTCACCCTCCTTCATCTTCTGGTAGTCGAATTGGTTCGCCTCAGAGAACTTCCACATCAGCGAGTCGTACCATGTGGTAGTGGAATAGATGCCTCTCAGGTAGGCGTCCTTGATGGGAAATCCCTTGCGGGCAGCAGGAGCATGCGAGAGTAGGGTGATGTCGCTCAGCGGCAGACCCGACACGTCCATGTCGAAATCGATACTGTCAAGAAGATTCTCAACGTTGATGTGCGAAACGGGCACATTGACTGCGCTCTGTTTCTGGCTGCAGGCCGTAATCAATCCGACTAGGCAGACGATAAGGAAAGATTTTGTCTTCATTGGCTTATGTATTTAATGTTCAATCTTCAATGTTCAATCTTCAATGTTCAATGTTCAATCTTCAATGTTCAATGCTCAAAGTGTCGTAGGGCGGTCTCCTTGTCCACACCTTTTATAATAAAGCGCTCGAACTTCATGCCGAATCCGCTCCACTTATAGTCCGATACCACATAAAGCGAGTCGGTAGTCGATTCCAATGCTCTTATACGACCCATACTATCGCTCTCTTCTGGTGCCACAAACCGAAAATCCTCCAGAATACCACCCAGCTTCGATCCCAACCACATCGGCCTCACTAACTTTCTTGTGGACGAACTTACTTCCTGCGCTCGTTTCCCCTCCTGAGTAGGAGATTGCGTCTTCATGGAGCAATCTTCTGTTAGGGGTGGTCTGATCTGCCCTTGTGCGCCTCCGCGCCCCTCAATCTGTTTAAATATGAACAGCCTCCTCCCCATCGGATAGTACCTCGTCTTCTTAATGACTCCCACCATCGCATCCTCGCTCCCGTCGCCATCTATATCTCCCGTCTGGAACTGATAAACAGGGTGCGCCAGCCGCCACTCGTCACTCTTGCTTCCGCCCTTCACGCTAAGCCAATACAGGCTGTCATTCTCCTGCCTGAGTTCAAACGCCTGACTCCTGCCTCCTGTCTCCTGACTCTTGCCCATCATGGGCATCAGCATCAGCAGCCATACGGTGACTATTGGGATGATGGTTCGGTTCTGTTGCATATCGGTTACAAAGGTACGAATATTCTTTGAATAACGTATGCTTTTTACCGACTTTTTTATTAGCGCGTGACAATTGTGACAAATGACAGTTTTATTTTCACCCATACCGCCATCGCGTTTCAGTGTGTCTTTCCTTGTACCTATCAGAATGTGTAAAAAATAAACTGTCATTTGTCACAATTGTCACGTTTGCCTTTCTGAATATACGTATCACGTAAACAATATGTAAAATAAATTCATTATCATTTTCTTTTTATGGCTACTTCTGTATCTGCTTGATTCTCTGATAGTTAAAAGGCCAAAACTTTAGGCTAAGGAAAATTAAGTTTCCTTAGCCTAAACTCTGACTTTCCCCTAACGAAAGTCCCGCTATACCCTATCTAAACTCCGATTTTTTTTGTCTTGCCGCAAGGAATGTAATACAAATTCGTAATACCTATTTTTTCTTCAAGATCTTCTTGCCGTTGACAATGTAGATACCATCTGGCAGGCCATCGAGAGAAGTTACCTGGTGAAGCACCTTGCGACCACTCAGGTCATAGACGTCGAACGGCTCTGTGACGGCAGGACTTTCAAGCTCCTTGATACCTGTCAACTCGTCATCATCTCCGATCATTGAACGTGCCTCTGAGTTTGATAATACAGTCACTGTGCAGGTGCCCTTCAGGCCAGTGGCAACCGATGTACAGGTAATGGTGGCAGTACCAGCCTTGATGCCCTTCACTTTTCCTTCTGCAGTCACCGTAGCTATCGACGTGTTAGAGCTTTTCCAGGTTACACTCTTATCGGTCAAGGTTGAAGGATAGACCGTGGCGTACAGCATGTTTGTCCTGCTCTTCTTTAGAGAAAACTCAGACGTACCAATGATCACTTTGCCGACAGTCACATGACAGGTGGCCTTCGCACCCGTCGCTACAGAGGTGCAGGTGATAGTAGCCGTACCTGTTTTCACGCCCTTCACCTTACCAGCGCTCGTCACAGTGGCAATCTTCGTATCTGAGCTCTTCCAGGTCACGCTCTTGTCTGTCAATGTCTCGGGAATAACTGTGGCTTTCAGCGTCATCGTCTTACCCTTCTCAACGCAAGCCTCAGTCTTGTTAAGGGTCACAATGCCCTTCACAACGGTCAGTGTGCAGGTAGCCTTAAGGCCCGTTGCATTGGAGGTGCAGGTGATGGTAGACGTTCCTGCCTTCACACCTTTCACCTTGCCCTTGCTCGACACAGTGGCTACCTTCGTGTCCGAGCTCTTCCATGTTACGCTCTTGTCAGATAATGTCGATGGTGTAACTGTGGCGGTCAGTGTCAGTGTCTTGCCCTTCAGAATGTTAGCCTTTGTCTTATTGAGTTTAACTCCACCCTCAACAATTGTTACTTTACAGGTTGCCTTCGCTCCCGTCGCCTTGGAGGTACAAGTGATAGTAGCAATGCCTGCCTTTACGCCTTTTACTTTACCACCGCTTGTCACCGTAGCCACCTTCTTGTTCGAACTCTCCCACGTCACACTCTTATCTGGCAAGTCTGAGGGAGTGATGGTGGCTATCAGCGTCAAAGTCTTACCCTCCTGAATAGTAACCTTGGTCTTGCTGAGTTTAATCTTTGCATCTACCTTTTCCCAAATAGTCATAAAAGCCTTCCAAGGATTCACAGCCTTATAGGCATCTAAACAGCCTATTGGCACATGCAGGGTCACATAGCCCTCGATATATGAGTTTTCAAACGCTGTCCTGTCAGTCTTGGGAACATTATCTGCATTAACGATTACATCAGTTAGCTTATCTATATTAGCAAAGGCTCGTGACTCTATCTGGTTAACACTCTTACCTAACTCTATCGAGGTAATATTTTTACATCCATAAAATGCCTCGTCTCCAATGGCTCTAACGCTTTCTGGTATTACAACAGAAGTAATATCAGTATTATTCTTAAATGAATAGTCTACGATATCAGTAACACTAAAATTATAACCGCCAACCTCAACAGGCGAAATAATCTTAACATCTCCGCTTGCATTGTCGTTACCCAAAACCTCTGCGAGTTCATTTCCTGCATTATATACCTGATAAATAACACCATTCTTGGTTATTTTCGACCAACTGAATGTGCCTGTCACCGTTACGTCTCCTGCTGGCATCTTTTTAGGTATATTTCTCCACCCAGAGAACGTCATTCCCTTTTTTGTAGGTTCCGGTTCTGGCACGACTTCAGAATCGAAATTAACCTCACAAACTTTGTATTCTACACCGTCGACCTTATATGTAAGCTTGTATGTGTTTGGGCTAAATGTTCCTGTAATAGTCACATCATGGTTAGGCATCTTATCTGGTATTTCGCTCCATCCAGAAAAAGAGTAACCTTGTTTTGATGGATATTTTGCTGGAGTAATGACTTCACCTTCTTCATAGTAAGAAGTTTGGTAAACAACATTATCTACAATATATGTGAGTGTATAATCAAAGTATTCTATTTTCCCAAATTCATTCCATGGGCTTTTGGGGTAACAATCTTTATGTTTTTGGGAAATATGAAGTGTCTTTTTGCTACAATCTGAAAAAGCGGGAAACACACCATCGACACGTTTTATACGATCGATAACATTAATGTTACTGCTATAGCTAAAAACGTTCTCTAAGTTGTCACAATCTTTAAAAGAAGAAGGCCCAATTTCTGTGACTTTATTATGAAATACCACAGATTCAAAACTACCTCCAGTAAACGTTCCTCTACTTATTTTATAAATATCGTCCGGTATTATTAAGTCTACTATTTTTATGCCATTTAGGTATAAGTCATGAGCAGAAGACAGTGGATTTGTTTCATCATCGTACCAGCAATCATCTTCTTCGCGACCACTAAAACAACCAATTCCGAACTCAATTTTACACCACGCAGACAAGTCGGATATATAAACGGCTTTCATGGAGCTACATCCATCAAAAGCTCCACTTCCTATTTTGGTAATGCTTGATGGAATAGTTATAGAATTTAAATTACCACATCTGTAAAAAGCCCCATGTCTTTCATCGCGACCATCTAGCCCCTCACCTCCAGAATACCCTTCAATAGAAGTGACAGCATATTTGATGCCATTAAATATAATAGATTCAGGAATGACAACATCACCCTCATAACCTTGGACACGAATCTCATCTTGTTCTTCGTATTCATCGTAAATCTGGACACAACCAGTAACTGACGCTTCTTTTGTTGAACTTTTCAATTTGTAATATATGCCATTTTGTTCAACATCATAATAGGTGGCATAAAGAGACAATGGTAATAATAATGCCTCAAAAATCATTAAAAGTTTAAACCTCATACTCGTGGACTTTAGTTGTTTTGCAAATTTACGACAATTTTCAATAAGTTGTTTATACGAACACGAACATTTAGGGAGAATTAACAAAGGCGGCTTACTCATCACGAGCTTGCCGCCATCAAATATAACAAAAGTCTAATCTGTTTATACTGTTGACTGTATGTATAATCGGTTCCAGCAGTCAGGGTCGCACTTCCCATCTTTACTGTTATTGAAGAAGGAAGATCTTTGCCTTCTTTTACTATATACTTTGTACGATATCAAATCACTATTTTTTCTTCAATATCTTCTTCCCATTGACGATGTAGATACCATCAGGCAGGCCATCGAGTGAAGTTACCTGGTGAAGCACCTTGCGACCATTCTGGTCATAGACGTCGAACGGCTCTGCGACTGCAGGACTTTCAAGCTCCTTGAGACCTGTCAACTCGTCATCATCTCCGATCATTGAGCGTGCCCCCGAGGTTGATAATACCGTCACTGTGCAGGTGCCCTTCAGACCAGTGGCAACCGATGTACAGGTAATGGTAGCAGTACCGGCCTTGATACCCTTCACTCTGCCTTCTTCGTTCACCGTGGCTATCGACGTGTCAGAACTCTCCCAAGTCACGCTTTTGTCAGCCAAGTCCGTGGGATAAAGGATGGGAATAAGTATGGTCTCACGACTCCTCTTAAGAGAAAACTCAGACATGCTGATAATCACTTTGCCGACAGTCACTTGGCAGGTTGCCTTCACACCTGTCGCTACAGAGGTACAGGTAATGGTAGCCGTACCATACTTCACGCCCTTCACCTTACCTTCACTCGTTACTGTAACAATCTTCGTATCTGAGCTCTCCCAAGTCACGCTCTTGTCTGCCAACGTCTCGGGAGTAACCGTAGCTTTCAGTGTCAATGTTTTGCCCTTCTGAACATAAGTCTCCGTCTTGTTGAGAGTTACAGCGCTCTTTACAACAGTCACGGTGAAAGTGGCCTTCAGGCCCGTTGCATTAGAGGTACAGGTGATGGTGGCCGTACCAGCCTTCACACCTTTCACCTTACCTGCAGTCGTCACTGTGGCAATTTTCGTGTTCGAGCTCTCCCAGGTCACACTCCTATCTTCCAATTTCGAGGGATAGACCGTAGCGGTCAGTGTCACTGTCTTACCCTTATTAATGAGAGCCTCTTTCTTGTCGAGTTTCACATAACCGACTGTCACTTCACAGGTTGCCTTTGCCCCCGTCGAGTTGGAGGTGCAAGTGATGGTGGCCGTGCCTGTCTTCACACCCTTCACCTTACCACCGCTTGTCACCGTGGCCACCTTCGTATTCGAGCTCTCCCATGTTAAACTTTCATCCGTTGTTGATGGGGATACTATTGCTTTTAACGTCACAGTCTTGCCCTTCTGAATGGTAACATTCGACTCGTTAAGTTTAACCTCTGGTACGTCTGGCGTTGTATTTTCACCTAATGTAATAGCATTAGGACATGGTGTTATTATACCTTCATCATGCTTAATACCAACTAAATTGAATTCAAGATAACCACCATTTTGAAAAGAAGAACTTAAGCACTCTGTTCGAATTACCGCAGGGTCATGAGCGTCAGTCCAGGAATATGCACGGCAATAAATCCAATCATATATGAAGCCACCCAAATATTTGCTCACAACTTCATTAGGATCTTTAGAGTTAACAGAATAGTTTATTTGATTAGAAGGTATTGCTGCTGTTTGGCCTGCTGGTATTCTGTACATGGCACATCCATCGCTGACAGGATCGAGATCAACATTGATTGGCCCCCAATCGTCTTGTGTTGGTGTACTTACGGCGATATATATATGTCCTGTTATATATATATCTTCAGAACTAACATTATGAAGTACAACTCCGATGTTCACATCACCGACTCCACGAGTACCATTAACATTGGAATTGTCTGTTTCAAACGCACTTGCCATCATTGGCAGTAACATTGCAATAAGGGTAAAAATTTTTATCTTCATTATTATAAAGGTTGATAATTATTAATTCTTAGGAGGGTTTGTTTTCTTCGGGCTTGAAGAAGAGGGTCCAGCGGTAGAGGTTGCAGCCGACGAAGTTGCCGAGGACTTCGCTGAGGTAGACGATGAGGACGTCGGACTGGAGGAGTTGGGCGGCAGGGGAGACGAGGAAATAGAAGGCGTCGGCGATGGAGTGGGCGAAGCCGCAGAGGATGAAGACGGGCACACCAAGGATCAGCGGCAGCATCTTACCCTTGCGGGCGAACTCGACGGCGGTGGTCATGATGAATCCGCAGCCGATGGCCAGCAGGAAACACGCCCAGGGGCCTTTCGCCAGCCGTCCGGTGAGGATCTTTGAGGCGGGCTCGATGCAGTCGGGCTGGGCATAAGCAATCATCCAGGCGGAGAGCAGACAGCCCGCGATGTTGCCCAGGAGCACGACGCCAAGCATCGTCCAGTCGCCCTGACGACGGATGAAGCCTGCTGTGCCTGTATAGAGCTTGAGACCGTAATAGACGACGGTGGTGAGGCCGAAGGCGAAGAGAACGGCGCCGGCAACGCCGCCCACACGCAGGTTGACCACACATCCGATGGAGATGCAGATGCCGGCGAGGATGGCCAGCGGAAAGGTTTCACGAAGCAGTTTTTGCATATTCATACAATGTTTAAGGCCGCAAAGTTAGACAATAATTTTGAATCGTGCAAAGTTTAATGGCTGTTTGTGACAATTCTTTCTTTGAAAGCGGCAAAAATGTCGAGCGGTGACAGTTTTTTTGCGGAAATGTTGGCGGTTTGGGAATAAGTTCGTACTTTTGCAGATGATTATTTGAAGAGACAAAACGGGCAACGATATGACAAACGCGAAGTTGATAGGACTCAGCAGCGTGCAGCACTTCCTGGTGGACGGGCTGTGTATCTGCAGTATGTTCCTGTTGGCGGAGATTTACGGTGAACGTTTTGGAGCCTATGGCGATCGTGTGAGTATGGGGGCCGTGCTGGTGTATAATGTGTTGGCTTTCGTGTCGCAGCCGCTGACGGGCATGATGGCCGACCGTATGACGGCGCACCACTGGCTGCTAATTGCCTCGTCGTTGTTGATGACGCTGGCGGTGGCTTGTGCGTCGATGATTCCGACGCTGATGGCAAGGGAGCCGAACCTGATGTTGGAAGGCCTCGGAGAGGGACTGCTGATACTGGTGGCTGTCTTATTAGGTGCAGGTAACTCGCTTTTCCACGTGTGGGGCGGCAAGCAAGTGGTGATAAAGACGGACAACGACATACGGGCCTTGGGTGTGTTCGTTTCGACGGGCGTGCTGGGGCTGGCCGTAGGATTGGTATGCCGCTCGTGGGCGTTGCTTTATGGGCTGCTGCTGGCGTATGTGGCGGTGGCGATTGTTTATTTGAGGAGTGATGTTTTTTCGAGGAGTGTTTTTTCGAGGAATGAGGAAGGAGGAACGAGGAAGGAGAATAGTCTTGCGGCAGATGATTCCCTCCAGAGTAATCTCTTTCCTCTTTCCACTTTCCACTTTCCTCTAATCTGGCTGTTAGCGCTGATGCTCTTCGTCGGCTGTCGGTCGTTTGTGAGCGAGATGTTCTCAGGAGGGATGACGAAGACGCAGGAACTGATATTGCTGATTGCCGTCGGCTCGATGCTGGGCAAGATGGCTGGCGGATGGATAGCCCGATGGAAGGGCGTCTGGCGGTCGCTGGCAGTGATATTGGCAGGAGTGGTAGCGTGCATCATCTTCTCAGGCTACTGTGAACCGGTGCTTCTTGTGGGCATCTTCCTGATGAACTGCACGATGCCGATTACGCTCTATCTGGCGAACGTTCTGCTCCCTCGTCGTGAGGGCTTGGCCTTCGGACTGCTGGCTGCAGCATTGATACCTGGTTATCTGTTGGCGGTGTGTTGGTGAGATATGATGAGACTGCTATGGCCGTTGGTGGTGACGATCGTGATAGAGCTGGGCGTGCTGCTCTTTTTGGGCGAAAGACGCAGGAAGGTGCTCTATGGTTCGGTGGTGATGAACGTGCTGACGAACGTGCCGCTGAATCTCTATGCCGTCCATGTGAGCGACGGGTGGAGTACGCTGATTGTTGGCGAGGCATTGGTGGTTCTGGCTGAGGCGCTGTGTTTTAGATGGCTGGTGGGCGAGTGGCGACAGTCTTGGATTTACAGCCTGCTCTGCAATGCCATCAGTTTCCTCACGGGCGAGTTGTTTGTGTTGATAAGTTTATTATTCACATATTAAAATTTAAGAGTTATGATTCTTTTAGATGTTTTACCCATTACCCCAGAAGAACGGATTGAGCGGATTAATCGCATCAAGCCCGTGGTGGCTGACACAGTAAACAAAGTGCGCGAGACGATCAGCGACACGATCGATGCCACCAAGGATGCTATTGCCGACAGCGTGGCCCAGTCGCAGCTGATTCTCGACAATGCGGGCGGTGCCTCAAGCGAGGCCTCGTTGCTGTTGCCCATCTCCATCGTCGCATTGGCGTTGGCAGGTTGCGTGTATCTGACTCACTTGTATCGCAGGCGCAGACTGGCAGCGTAAATCTCACAATAGGGACAGTCCCCATTGTGCGATTGTGACAGTTATTTCTTCGCACCCTCTGGCGCGAGGGCTTGCCAAAGTGTGTCGTGGGGTAGGGGTGCCTCGACGACGATAGGGGCTTTGGAGACGGGATGGATGAACTCCACGCGACGGGCCATCAGAGAGATCGAACCGTCGGGGTTGGAGCGTGGGGCGCCGTATTTCAGGTCACCCTTGATAGGACAGCCCATCGCTGCCAATTGGCAGCGGATTTGATGATGTCGGCCTGTCATCAGGTTGACCTCGAGGAGGGTGTAGTGGTCGGAGTGGGAGAGCGCACGGTATTTCAGGATGGCCTTCTTGGCGTTGGGGCGTTCGTGGTCATAGGCGTACGACTTGTTCTGCTTCTCATTCCTCACGAGCCAGTGTTCCAGCGTGTGCCACTCGTCAGTAATCTCCTTCCTCTTTCCTTCTTCCTCCTTCCTCGAAGGAACAATCGCCCAATAAGTCTTATGCACCTCGCCCTCGGCAAACATCTTGTTCAGACGGGTCAAAGCTTTTGAGGTGCGTGCAAATACCACTAACCCGCTGACTGGCCTGTCCAATCGATGGGCCACACCAAGGAAAACGGCGCCAGGCTTCTGATATTTCTCCTTGATATAATTCTTCACAATATCAGAGAGGGGGCGATCGCCAGTCTTGTCGCCCTGCACGATCTCCCCGCTCTGTTTGTTAACGATGATAATATGGTTGTCCTCGTAGATGACCTCCATAATTATGCCTTATGCATTATTAATTATGCCTTATCACATGTTCATGCCGCCGTCGACCTGAATCACCTGGCCGCTGACATAGCTCGACATGTCTGAGGCGAGGAACGTAGCAACGTTGGCAATGTCCTCCACCTGACCGCCACGACGCAGAGGAATCTTGTTGATCCACTCCTTGCGGATATCATCGGGCAATGCCTGAGTCATAGCTGTATCGATGAAACCAGGGGCGATGGCGTTAGCACGGATACCCTTCGGACCCATCTCCTGACCAATCGACTTTGCGAGGGCAATCAGACCGGCCTTTGAGGCAGCGTAGTTTGCCTGTCCGGCATTACCATGCACACCTACGACAGAGGCCATATTGATGATGCTTCCGCCACGCTGACGCATCATGATGGGCACACAGGCGTGGATGAAGTTGAAGGCCGACTTGAGGTTCACGGCGATCACAGCGTCCCACTGCTGCTCAGTCATACGAAGCATCAGACCGTCCTTGGTGATACCTGCATTGTTGACGAGGATGTCGATTGATCCGAACTCCTCTTTCACAGCCTTGACCACTTCTTCCGTCTGAGCAAAGTCGGCTGCGTTCGAGGCATAGCTCTTGGCCTTCACGCCTAAGGCAGCGATCTCCTGCTCTGTCTCCTCGTTGACTGCGAGGTCAGTAAATGCGATGTTTGCGCCTTCAGCGGCGAACTTCAGTGCGATAGCCTTTCCGATACCGCGTGCAGCACCTGTGATCAGCGCTGTCTTTCCTTCTAATAATCCCATGTTGATTTCGATTTAAATATTGATGATTTACTATATTTTCACCTTTTTACCTTTTCACTTTTTCACCTTTACACCTTTTCACCTTTACCTGTAGAGCTTGCCGAGGGCACCGTAGACGACCTTCGCCACCTGCGGCTTCGTGTCTTCCTCTTTCATACCGTGCGCGATACGCCCGTATATATAAGGTACTTCGAGGCCCTTGATACAATAGTGGGTGATGTCGGCCACAAGCTCGATGTTGTCGATGTCGAACTCGCCGTCTTCCTTGCCTTCGGTATAGACCTTCCGGAAGAGTTCGATTTCTGCGTCATCGAAGCGTTTGCGCACCTTCTCCACCATCCAGATGTTGCGGAAGAATTCAGCGCGCAGGTTTCCGTTTCTGACCACCGTCTCACGGATCATACTCAGATGGGTGTAGATCAGTTCGATAATTTTGTCCTGCGGACGGATTTTGCGGGCTGCCACCTCGTCGAGCTTGTCGCTCAGTCGCTCCAGTTCACTTTCAATGACGGCATAGTAGATCTCCTCCTTCGACTTGAAGTAGGTGTAGAGTGTGCGTCGGCCTTTGCCAGAGAGCGTGGCGATGTCGTTCATCGTCGTGTTCTCCAGACCGTTCTTGGCGAACAACTGCCTGGCCACGTCCACAAGTTTCTGCCTTGTCTTTGATATTGACATGTCTAAGTCCTCCTTTGTTTGAATAAATAATTGCACACAGTGCTATCAGTGTGCAAAATTACATATTTCCTTTCAAACGAGCAAATTTTTGGCCTAAAATTGTTCTATTTTCGCCCATTTTAGGCGATAATGAGGCTAAAAAGCAAAAAAATCACATAAATATTTGTGAGTATCGAAAAATCTTTGTACCTTTGCACCCGCAAAACGAAAAAACATCGCGGAGTGGAGCAGTTGGTAGCTCGCCAGGCTCATAACCTGGAGGTCGCACGTTCGAATCCTGCCTCCGCAACACAGCAAGAAGCGCACCCCCGAAGGGCTGCGCTTTTCTCATTTTCAGAACTGCTCTAAGATGCGAATTCTTTCTTCTGTGCTCGGATGGGTGGCGAAGAGTCCGCTCAGAAATTGCATCAGTCCGTGAGCCATCTGCTTCGGATGGATGATGTACATCTGTGCAATGTCATCGCGCTCAACATCTCCGAGGCCAGGATTGTTAGATATCTTTCGCAGGGCAGAGGCGAGTGCTAACGGATTGCCGCAGAGTTCTGCACCGCCTGCGTCGGCCATATACTCACGCTTGCGGGAGATGGCAAAGCGTGTGAGCATCACGAAGAGATAGGCAATGCCGGCACAGATGGCTCCGATGACCATGATGGCCATCGTGGAAAGGCCGTTGCCCCTCTCATTACGGTTGTTGCTGCTGAAACCACCGAACCACATGCGGTTGTAGATCATCCTGACCACCAGTGTCAGCACGGTAGAGATGATGCCCACGAAAATAATACTCGTGATGAGCAGACGGGTATCGCGGTTGCGGATATGCGTCAATTCGTGGCCGATCACGCCTGCCAGTTCCTCATCGTTCAGCCGATCCAACAAGCCCGTAGTGACTGTGACGGTGTATGAATTCTTGTCGATGCCGCTGGCGAAGGCATTGAGTTGTGGATCGTCAACGACGTTCACCTTCGGCATGTCCATACCACAGGCCATGCAGAGATTCTCCACGATGTTATACACCCTTGGGTTCTCCCTGCGCATCAGCGGCTGGGCACCGACGGCTTTCTGGATCATCTTCGTGTTGCTGAAGTAGGCGATGACAAACCAGATGGCGACACCGCCAATCACGAAAGGCGCAATCTTAGAAAAAGTCCAGTTGACGGAATCAGAATCCAGCTGATTGACGAAGTAACCCGCCTGATCGTAGTAGCCCGTGCTGAAATAGTTGACGATGGCGAGGAATATCCAGATCATTCCTAGCAGGATCACCGGGAAGGCTAAGAGCAGCAGCGTGCTCTTCATGTTGTTGCTTTTGATCTGGCTCTGGATGCCTACGTATCTCATCCGCAATTAGAATTTGATTTCGGGTGCCTTCTCGATGGTCGCACGCTCTTCCTTTGGAATCTCGAACATCGGCTCCTTCTGGAATCCGAACATGCCTGCGAAGATGTTCGACGGGAAGGTCTGCACGGCGTTGTTCAGCTCACGGGTAGCGGTGTTGAAGTAACGGCGTGTGGCGGCAATCTTGTTCTCAATGTCTGAGATCTCTTCCTGCAACTGGAGGAAGTTCTGGTTGGCCTTCAACTCAGGATAAGCCTCGACAGATACTTTCAGACCGGCGAGGGCACTCGAAAGGGCGTTCTCGGCCTGTATCTTGTCGTTGATGCCTGTGGCGCTCATGGCTGCGGCACGGGCCTGGGTGACGCGCTCCAGCAGTTCCTTCTCGTGCTGGGCATAACCCTTCACGGTAGCCACGAGCTGCGGGATGATGTCGTGACGCTGTTTCAGCTGCACGTCGATGTTGGCGAAGGCGTTCTCGCGGTTGTTGCGTAACTTCACAAGGTTGTTGTAGATGCTGATGCACCACACTACGAGGAGCACCACTACTACGAGGATGATAATCAGTGTCATAGTCGAATAATGTTTAAATGTTTATGAATTTGACGGCAAAGGTAATCTAAAAGTTGTAAAGTCGTATATTTTTTAAGAATAATTACAAAATTAAATCCGGTCGCCAGGCATTTGCCTTGACAACCGGACTTGTATAGTTCTGAAAATAGAATGCTCATTTCATCAACGCCATAACCTTTTTGTAGTACTTGTTCGTCGCGCGGACACTGTACTTCACGCCTCCGTTCCAGGAGCGAATAGCCTTCTCGATGCTATTCTCGCGGTTATAATACGATTGAATTAACAGGAACATCTCCTTCGACTTGGCTACGCTGTAGCGGTCGGCCATCGTGAAGCGCTTCTTACTCTTCTGCTTTTTGAGAATCTCGTTGCAATCCTTCACAAGAATCGGAGTAATCTGCATGGCGCCTACTGAGTTTCCACTCACGGCTTTGGGATTTCCTTCGCTTTCTACTTGAATAATCGCATCCATTACTGGATTCCAGTTGACACCTGATCCTGCCGAGGCAGTCATCGCGAGCAGCACGAGAGCCATCAGGCTCACACTTACTTTCTTACTCATCTGAATCATATTCTCTATACTTTAGACGGCGCTCATCACGAGGAGCCGTGTTATCCTTTAGATCTTTTTACTATATGATACGACCTCACGTCGTCTTTATGCCTGAAGATACGGGCGATTTTTCTTAAATCCGCTGCAAAAGTACGGAGAATCAATGAGTTAGCCAAATTTTTTCGGCTTTTTTGTGAAAATTGTGTGCGTACACTGATTTATGTCAAGAGTAGCAAAAGTGTGTTTTTCTAATCCAAATCTACTACCGTGATGCCTGCGCCACCGAAATGCACATGCTCATCGCGATAGTGTGTGACGTTGGGAATGGTGGCCAGATACTGGCGTATCAGCTGCCGCAGGACGCCCGTTCCCGTGCCGTGCAGGATCCTCACACGAGGCATGCCTACGAGGATAGCGTCGTCGATGAAATTGGTGACGGCGTTGATGGCCTCGTCGCCTCTCATGCCGCGAACGTCAAGGTCTTGCCGGAAGTTCAGTTTGCGGTTGTCTATCACGTCGCGTGTGTCTTTCGATACCATACCGTAAGAGCCTGCGATATTATTGTTGCGCTCCTCAGTCTTCGAGAGGGTAGTGGTGGGCTTTTCGGCACGTTCCAGACGGTCGGCACGCATCTTCGTTCGCATGCCGCCGAAGATGACCGTAGCCTGATTGCCGTTGATGCTTTCAATCTCGCCGACGGACGTGAGGCCTTTGATGCGGACGGTATCGCCGGGTTTTAGAGGTGAGAGGTGAGAGGTAAGAGGTGAGAGATTACCATCTGCGCTTAAACTATTCTCATTCCTCGTTCCTCCTTCCTCCTTCCTCGCAAGCTTCTCCGCCTTCCGTTTCTCCTTGCGCTCCTTGCGCTCCTGAATCTGACGGATCTTGCGGGCGATGGCCTCATCATTGTCGCGTGTGTCAATGGTGTCGAGTTCTTCCTTGAAGGTGTTCAGCTCCTCACGGGCCAGTCGCGTACGTTCTTTTTCTGCCTGCGCCTCACGGATCTCACGGATGGTGTTCTCAATCTTCTTGTTGCTCTCACGCAGCAGTTCCTCAGCCTGTTCCTTCGCCTTACGCAGGATCTCCTTGCGCTGGCGTTCTATCTCGTTCAGTTCGTCTTCGTAGCGGTTGATTTTGCTTTCCAACGATTTCTCGTGCTGGTGGATGGTCTGCCGTTTGCCCTCCCAATAACGTTTGTCGCGCACGATGTCTTGCAGATACTTGTCGCTCTGGATATACTCCGAACCTACGATGTCGCTGGCATCCTTGATCACCTCTTCGGGTATGCCAGTCTTGCGGGCAATCTCGATGGCGAATGAACTGCCTGGCTGTCCGATGGCAAGTTGGAACAACGCCTGCATCTCATGACGGTCGTAGAGCATTGCACCGTTTACCACGCCAGGATGCCCCTCGGCAAACTGCTTCAGGTTCTGATAGTGGGTGGTGATCACGCCGAAGGTTTCGCGCTGCCAGAACTGCTTCAGCATGGCCTCTGCGATAGCACCTCCGATGGTGGGCTCCGTACCACTGCCGAACTCGTCTATTAATAATAATGTACGCGCGTTGGCCTGCCTCATCATCTGCTTCATGTTCATCAGATGGCTCGAGTAGGTCGAGAGGTCGTTCTCGATGCTCTGCTCGTCGCCGATGTCGATCATGATGTGTTCGAAGATGCCAGCCGTCGAGCGGTCGCCGATAGGGATGGGGAGTCCGCATTGCAGCATATATTGCAACAGTCCTACGGTTTTCAGGCATACCGACTTTCCGCCGGCATTCGGGCCCGAAATTATCAATAGCCGTCCTTCTTTCGAGGGTACGGGGGTGCGTGGGTGCGTGGGCGCGAGATTACTATCTGCCGCTGAGGTATTCTCGTACCTCCGTACCTCCGTACCTTCGTACCCCCGAAGCATAATGTCCAGCGGCACCACCTTCTTCCCCTGCTTCTCCAACGAGAGTTGCAGCAGCGGGTGTATGGCGTGTATCCAGTCTATGTGCGGCTTGTCTTCCACCGTCGGTTCGAAGGCCTTCGTCAGCTCTGCCCAATGCGCCTTTGCTTGAATCAGGTCTATCTGTGCCAGGAACTGATAGGAGTCGAGAATCTCTTTCACGTGAGGCCTGACCTCGTCGGTGAACACCGTCAGGATGCGGATGATCTCACGCCGTTCCTCTGCCTCCAACTGACGCACCTTATTGTTCGCCTCTACCACTTCGGTAGGCTCGATGAACACCGTCTTACCTGTGGCCGACTCGTCGTGTACGATGCCGTTGATGCGGCGTTTCACCTGCGGAGCCACGGGAATCACCAGTCGTCCGTCTCGCATCGCCGGAGCCGCATCTTTATCCACAAGCCCGTCCTTCTGTGCAGCGTGCAATATAGTATATAAGGTACGCGAGATGCTGCCCTGGGTCTTCTCCAACTCATGTCGGATGCCTGCCAGCGTCATCGATGCCGAGTCCTTGATTTTTCCGAACTTGTCGAGTATCGAGTCTATCCGTCGTATCACGGCAGGGAACGTCACGACACCCTCCGTCAGCCTTTGCAGGGCAGGGTAGGGGTATTCGGTGGTACGGGGGTGCGTGGGCGCGGTGGTGCGAGAAATGTCTGAGGCGGGAGTATTCTCGTACCCCCGTACCTCCGTACCCTCGTACCCCCGACTAAGATAGCTGACAATATCAGCTATCGTTTGCAGCGACCGCCTCAGATCCCACACCTCGTCTTCCTCCAGATGTGTGTTCTCCATCCGGATGCGGGTGACAGCCTCGCGCACGTCAAAGAAAAACTGCATCGGAAAGTCATCCTTCTCCTCCTTCAGGCGCCGAAACTCACGCACCTGATTGAGCCATTCGTTAATCTCGCGACAATCCGTAGAGAAGGCAATTTCGTCTACCTTCTCCTTTCCAAACGTGCTGAGGCAACGCTCCTTCAGCAGCCGTCGGATTTCGTCGAAACCGAGTTTGTGTTCGAAGTTATTCGGATAAATCACGCTGCAAAGGTACAAAGAAATTGAACATTATCCATTAAAGATAGAACATTATTATTGTTGATTAAGTTAAAAATTATTAATCCGCAGCAGTTTTTCAATGTTCGATGTTCAATGTTCAATGGAAAAATAGTACCTTTGCACCCGCTTTCAAGACATCGAAGCACTGGAGAGATGGTAGAGTGGTCGATTACAGTAGTCTTGAAAACTACCGTACCGAGAGGTACCGGGGGTTCGAATCCCTCTCTCTCCGCCAAAAGTTGAGCAACCCAAAAGGTTGCTCTTTTTTTTTGTTTGGTTATCACCCCTTTTATGGTTGTAGATGAATAATCTAGTTTTGGATGCATAAAAATAGATGGTTTTATCCAAGATGTTTTGTGTACTGGACAAATTTCCTCGATTTTGTCCAGTAGAAATAAAAAATCGTTCAAAACAATGAGGCAAATTGTACTTTCACAGCTATAGAAAGTGATGGCCTATTGGGAAAGGCCTGATACTAAATATGAAGAAAGGGGGTTAGAAGCTTGGCCTTGATACAATATTATAGAGTTCTTCTTCTGCCAAAGGAATATGGTCGAATAATTCTTTTTGATAATGCCTGCCAAATTTATCCAATACCCTGAGAATATTATATCCGGTGGCGTAATAGTAGTTTCTACCTGCTGTATAGAGCCAACTATCGTCCGACTGATATACAGGTATACGCTCGTATAGTTTTGCTTCAATATAACG
>CACYQO010000010.1 GCA_902776545.1 uncultured Prevotellaceae bacterium
CTCGAGAGCAAACATGGTAGTGGTGTCGTAAATAGGCTGTCTGTAGATTTGAAACAGATGTATCCAGAAATGGGCGTTTCGCCAAGAAATTTGTGGGACATGAAAAAATTCTATGAGCGTTTCAAGGAAAGTGACGAGAAACTGCGACACGCTGTCGCAGTTTTACCCTGGTGGAATACTCTGAAGCTTATGAGTAAGTTTGGCGATAATGATGAGGCTATAATGTATTATGCTCAGGAGACTGTCAGGAAGGGTTGGAATCGAGACTTGCTGTTGAATGCTATAAAGATGAAAGTGCATGAGAATCAGCCGGTCGCAATAGATAATAACTTCGAAAAGACATTGCCTGCTACTCAGGCAGCATACGCAAATGAAGTGTTTAGCAGCAGCTATAACTTGGGATTCCTTGGCGTGACTGAACCGATAGCAGAATTGGAACTTGAAAGAAGGCTGGTGGAGAAGGTAAAGCTATTTCTTCTGGAGTTGGGTAAGGGGTTCACCTTTATAGGCAACCAGCATATATTGGAATGCAACGGCAAAGAAAGCAAGGTGGATCTTCTGTTTTTCCATCGTGGCCTTCACTGCCTTGTGGCTATGGATTTGAAGATTGGTGAGTTCCGGCCAGAATATGCTGGCAAGATGAATTATTACTTATCGCTTCTTGACAGGTTGGAACGTCGGGAAGATGAGAATCGTTCTATTGGCATCATACTTTGTGCAGAGAAAGACAATCTTGAGGTCGAACTCGCCTTAGAGGATATGGGCAAGCCGATAGGTGTAGCTGATTACCAGCTAATCATTCCAAAAGAAGAACTAAAGAAAGTGATAAGCGACGAGATGGAGTCATACGAAAAGGACAAGCAGTTGGAGCAAGAGGAAGAATGACATAGATTACATGAGTTCCCACCTTTGTTTCGGTAATAGGACGTAGCCTAATACGCACTTTTCTGGCAGGTGCCACAAACGATGCCGTAATCAGTTCAAAGGTGTTTAGCAAGCTCAGTAGAAAAAAGAACAAGATATATTTGGCTAATCCAAAAGAAAAGACTATCTTTGCACCCGATGATGAGTTATTGAAACGGCTGGTGGCTCACCGTCGGGTGTTCTTTGATGCAGTTTATTGCAGAATGTGGAATTGAGTACGGTTGCCAAATCGTAACCCCATTTTCCTTCAATTCCCCAGACTGCCTTTATACAAAGAAAAGCTGAGAATTCTTGCAAAGTTACGAAAAGAATTTGTCTCACAGAGTAAAGAGCAAACATCATTGGCTTTATCTGAACTCCAGAAAGAAGCAAAACATAAAACTACGGAGATTCAAGAACAGACAGATGGCTTTATAGAGAATCAAAATGCTCTATTTGAAAAAATGAAGAAACAGCAAAAGTTTTATAAGGCCGTTTCGATTACTGCCCTTGCTGTATCAATTGCATCTTTATTATATGGAATTATCTTATAAATCTGAGATTACATAAAGGGCCAGATAAAAGAATCTGCTTCTCTCTATCTTTGCACCAATAATGATATGATTCGAAGATTTCGATAAATTACGAATATGAAGATTCACTTAGACAAGATTGACCAAATAGGCGGCATGCTGGATAAAATAGAGATTTTAGATATCACCTTCGACGAAGTGAATGCAAATGTGGCATTTAAAGTGGGATAATTGATAAAAAACTCCTGAATTATTTGGAAGGTATTGATATCTTTCCTATCTTTGCAGCAACAAAAATAAAAAACTACAATATGAGTATCGACACATATAAATTGACAAGTATGGAAGAGCCTACCGACGAGGTTCTGTCGCAACTGATGCGTGAGGCAGCCCAAGATGCCAAAGAAGCAAACGAACAGGCTACACAACGATATTTTGAAGAACTCAGGCAGGCTGCTGCAGCCATTTAGACTATGCAACAAGTTCCCCATCGTCCTGTACTTATCGTGATAGCAGGCCCAAATGGGTCTGGTAAGACTACTATCACGTCCAAAATCCTTCGACATGAGTGGCTGGAAGATGCTGTATATGTGAATCCAGACCAAGTGGCCCAAGACAAGTATGGTGATTGGAACTCTATCGAGGCTGTGACGAAAGCTGCAAATTACTGTGAAGAACTGCGCGAAGATTGTTTGCGTCATAAACAAAGTCTGATTTTTGAAACCGTGTTGTCTTCTGAAGGCAAGGTGGATTTTATACGTCGAACAAAGGAAGCTGGCTACTTTATCAGGGTCTTCTTTGTCTCTACAAGTCATCCTTCGATCAACTCTTCTCGTATCGCTAAACGCGTGATGCAGGGTGGACACGACGTTCCAATTCCCAAGATCATCTCCCGTTACCAGAAATCGATTCTTAATTGCAAAAGAGTAGCCACTTTAGCCGATCGAATGTATGTTTATGATAACTCTATCGACGATGCAGAAGCATGTATATTGTTCCGAATAACCGATGGACAACTCGTCAAACGCTATACTGATATTATCCCCATTTGGGCTCAAACGCTCTTAGATTAACGAGGCGTTTTTTCTGTTAATATTTCTTGAAGGCGGACACAATTTGTCCGCCTCACTTTTTACCTTTGCAGCCGATAAGTAAGAAGTGTGGCTATGGAGCAGAAGATTGAGTATGCAAAGTATCTGGGTGTTAAGGTGTTATGGTGGATGTATAACAAGTGATGAAGATATGAAGCTACAAGAGTTGTTAAGCCAAATCGGAGGGAAGCAGGTTCGCCTATCTGGTTGCATACGAACTGCTGTGCGATATGGTGGCAGAAGAGGGGCGGGAATATGACGTTGTGCCTATAGGGCGCAGGTGATGTTGGCATTCTGCTATGAGTATGGTCTTGGGACGAAGGTTGACTTGGATAAGGCAAGAGCCATGTTCAAGCAGGCAGGACAATCTGAGAAAGGGCATGGGAAACCGGAGGAGTATCTGGCCATGCTGGAGGTGAACGAAGAGAATTACGATGAGGCTCTGCGATGGTTTAAGGAGGCACAAAGAAAGGGTAATCGTACTGTCAAATCGTATATATGGTATTTGGAAAAGAAGTTGAACTAAGATAGGATGAATTATGATCAGGGGAATAACGATGATGAAATGCACAGAGTGTGGAAAACGCTTCTGGGGACCGGACATAGAATTGTACGCTTCAACACTAAGCCAACCTCTCCGTTGTCCTAAGTGTGGGAGTGTCAGGACTCGTCCGTCAAGGCTATTTAGTCCATTCACCTCAAACAAGGTTTATTGCTTAGTGAGCGAGGAGCAAGCTCAGAATGAAAAAGTTGGGTATGGATTTGGTTTTTAAAAAGAATGATTGCCTTTGAGACGATGTCTCGAAGTTACTCTCGTTCGAAAATACTCAAATAAATTTGGTGTTTTGCTCACTTATTCGTAACTTTGCACCCGATGATGAGTCAGTTACATGCTGTCTCATCAACATCACGAAATCATCAACGCACTGAGCGGAATACGAACCAGACGTGCATGGCGATGGTGGAGAGCCAGCCGTAGTGGCGGGTCATGACGCGGAAACGCTCGAATAGAGATTCGCGATGGTGAAGTGTGGTCTGACCCTCCTCGGTATAGTTGGCAACAACCATGTGGAGGTTGTGAAGGGGAACGTTTTCCTTGGCGGCAGCCTTCATGATGCGGATGCACCAGTCGACATCGGCAGAGTAACGATAGCGGAGGTCGTAAGGTGTGGCAATGGCGAAGTCAGTACGGGCATAGAAAGCCTGATGACAGACAAGCATGCCGTGACGGAAAGATTTCCAGGTGAGGTGCTCAGGAGGAGAGAGACGGCGATGATGAAGGAATCGGCCTTCGGCATCGACAATATCCGTATCACCGTAGAGCACGGCAGGTTTCTCACAAAAGGGACTGTCCCCATTGTGAGATGAAGACGCCACGATACGCGAGACAGTATCGGAGGCAGGGAGGAAGTCACCGGCATTGAGGAAACAGACGTAATCTCCATCAAGAGAACGGAGACCTTTGTTCATCGCATCGTAGATTCCGTGGTCAGGCTCGGATGTCACTTGGATACGATGGCCATTGTCGGCAGCGTTGGAGCGCTGGATGTAATCTTCGACGATCTGAAGGGTGCCGTCTGTGGAAGCTCCGTCGATAATCAGATGTACGATGTCACGATAATCCTGCTGCAGCACACTGTCCAGCGTTCGCTTCAGCACCTGGGCTGCATTATAAGTTATCGTAACATACGTAATGACCATTGTTTCCTCTTTATAATCTATAGTCTATAGTCATCACCTACAGTCGATAATGCTTGAAAGCCATCGCCTGCTGATAGACGTCGATATAGCGGATGGCGACGCTCTGCTGGGAGTAAGACTGTGAGACCTTACGCACACAGTCATCGCTGAGCGACTGATAGTGAGTGGAGGTGAGCACCCATCGGATGCCTCGGGCGAGATCGTCGGCACTGCGATATTCGGCAACGTAGCCGTTGCGCTTGTGGTCGATCTCCTCAGGGATGCCGCCCACACGGAAACCCACGCAGGGCAGTCCGCAGGCCATCGCCTCCATGATGGTGTTGGGCAGGTTCTCCGACAGCGAGGGGAGCACGAACACGTCGGCAGCCTG
The DNA here is from genome assembly GCA_902776545.1 of uncultured Prevotellaceae bacterium. Taxonomy (GTDB): domain Bacteria; phylum Bacteroidota; class Bacteroidia; order Bacteroidales; family Bacteroidaceae; genus Prevotella. The sequence continues at coordinate 4,599 of CACYQO010000010.1, forward strand.
ATAGATATCGACGATGCGCCGTTCGTCGTTGACGTATCCTAAGGGGATGGCCTGGAGCGAGAGCTGGGGCGTGACCTCCTCGGCATGACCGCCCAGGATAAGGACGGTGGCATTGGTGAGGTCGTGCAACAGGCGACAGGCCTCGATGAGATAGCCCATGCCCTTGTTCTCGTTGGTGACACGCTGGGAGGCGAAGAGGATATACTGGCGGTCTAACGGCAGTCCGAGACGCCGACGGGCCTCCTGACGGTTGCCACGATGATAGATGTGGGTGTCGATGGGATTGGGAATGCTGGTGATCTTCTGTCCCTGAAGTAGGGCACTGGCCTTTGCCTCCCCTTCAAGCCAACGGCTGCAGGCGACATAGAAGATGTTCTCGCCGTCGAGCATCCGCTCTTTCTTGTGCCAGATGCTGGTGGAAAGGTCGTTGTCAGAGCCTCCGCCAGGAAGCAGGCGGCAGTGGTGACAGCCGGATGTGAAGCGGCGACAGCCGAGGGTGACATGACAAAGGGCCGTAGCAGGCCAGATGTCGTGCATCGTCCAGACCACAGGCTTGCCAGAACGCAGGATCTTACGGATGGAGCCGAGGGAGAGCATGCCCTGATTAATCCAGTGGAGGTGGATGACATCGGCCTCCTTGAACTCCGGCAGGCTGGTGATGTCGGAACCGGCATTGGCAAGGTCAATCTCAAAGAGATGACGGCGGGAGAACAGCAGCCGACAGTAGATGACGAAACGTTCCCAGAGGAAATGCCAGTGGAGCAGGGGCGATTGGGGCAAGGCAACGACTGTGAGCGAGTCGCTGAGTTTGTCGCGCACCAGCATCTTCGCCTTGACCCCGTTATTGTTGAGGGCCATCATCAAGCGGTTGGCTGCAACGGCAGCACCACCCGAACGGTCACTGGTATTGACGATTAGAACCCGCATATATTTTTTTCATATCTTCTCTTTCTCACGGCGTTTCTGCTCTTTACGAGCTTCTTTCTCAAGGCGCTTCTGCTCCTTGCGGAGTTCCTTCTCACGACGCTTCTGCTCCTTTGCAAGTTCCTTCTCGCGTTTGCGCTGTTCTTTCTGCAACTTCTTCAGTTCCTTAGCACTCTGCTTGGCGGTCTCACGCTCGGTCTTGATAGTGTCCTTCGTTTGGAGAGCCTCCTCAAGTTTGTCGTGGATCGTATCCTTGTTGAAGGTAAATACCATGCCTAAAATACCTACGGAGAGAGTATTGTCCTTGCCATTGAGATGAACACAGGTGGTATTGAATACGAAGTAGTTGTTCTCTCTGAGCTTCGAGTTCAGAGCAGTCTCTGCGGTCTTGACGACGATGCCTCGCCCGATCTTGGCTAGCGCGTTGTCACCCAGACGGTCCCTTGCCTCCTCATCCACGTATTCCTCGATGGCCTTCATCATGGCCTCCTTATGTTGCTCCTTGCTGGGGCGCGTCAGGATGAGGATCACGGCCACCAACAGGAAGATAAGTATGATCAGCAAATTCTTCATATACCTTATTTATATATACTATCTGTTTTTGACGGTGCAAAGGTACGAATAAGCGAGAAGAAAACCAAATTTTAAGTGAAAAATGATGGATAAATGGCAAAAAGTTGGTGTTATCGCACACATTCCCTTGATTTAAGTCAAGAATAAAGGGTAATTATACACTTAAAATGCATAAAGTCTTGCGAGATTTGAAAAATCGTCGTACCTTTGCATCGTCAAAAGGTTAATAGATTGTTTTAGGTTAGTAGTAATATTTATAGTTTTAGGTTTTTAGTTATTGGTAAAAGAAATTTAGCCCGAAAGGCTGAAAATTTCTTTTAGAGAAAAGGATTTTTAGTTAAACATAGGCTTTTTCAGATGCCGCGGCTCGCGAGAGTCGCGGCATCATTCTTTTATCAACCTTTCAGTTACTTCATCTGCGCGTCAGTCTGAGAAGGGCATTCCCAGCGTTGCTATCCGATTGGAAATCACTTCTTTAAATTGAATCTTTTGTCGTTCGGAGATAAAGGAGTTGTCTATGCAAGCAAACCATTTCTCTTTCAATGGAATGAAACGGCTGAAAATTCGCTGAATCATCTGCTTGTTAAGCCCAGATGCTTCCATCGCCTGAGCAAAGTCCATCGACAGAAGTTTCTTCTGGAAGCCATTCAACGGCAGTGCCAGCTGGTCTGTGTCTTCCGGCATTACAATGGCCGTTGAAACCTGGTCATAGGTAGGAGTTAGTACGTACTTCCCTGGCTTCTCACTAATCAGTGAGAAGTTTTTCAGATGCATGTCGGCATTACCCACAATCCAGGAAAAGACTACCTGTTCCCAGAAGTTGACTATGTCAAGCCTGGTTACACTCGAGTAGCAATTGATCAATTTGGCAATCAACTCATAGCTACCCTGATATTTCTGTTCCGTCAACTTGCCTGCAAGCTGGCACATATCCTCCATCGGCAACTTACGGCCATCATCTGTACGATCTATACGACGGGTGATATAATTCAGTTCGCCATCCTGAAAGCGAATCAAGGCATGGGGCACGGTGGGAATCCGGGCTATCTCTGCCAGATGCATCGTCAGGTCTTCAATCTCCGGCAGACACTCAAAGCGCTCTGTCTGGGGCTTAAGGATATATCTGCCCATCACCCCTACGATAGTCAGCCTTTGAGCACGTCCGTATGCATCATGTTCCAAATCCATCGAGAGTTTTGCCTGTACGCCCGTAACCGTTGTACGGCTCTCCACCACTACCTGTGCCAGTCTGCCGATATCCTTTCTCGTATAGGGCAACTGGGGAGCAACAGGCTGTCCGAAGAATCGTTTGGCACACCGAGGATGATAGTCTGTTTCACCATCATGTAGAGACTGATAACAGCATAGGCATCTTCTGGCTTTGCTTTCGTCTGTCATAAGCGTTCCTCCTTGATATTGACGGGTTCAACACTGACGTTACCGATACAGTCGCGACAGCAGGTAAGCAACAATGCCATCCTGTCACGACGGTTGATTTTCCAGTTACGTTCGGCGATGTTCAGCATCCATCCCTCAGGAATCAGACCGTCGAAGAAGGAAAACAATACATTATTGATATACGGTTCCTGACGTAATGGAAGCGTCAGACTGACGGGCTGGACATCAGGAAGGCTAAGATACGCCTCATCGTATACAAACGTATACCCTTGCTCGTCTTCGGTAATGATGCCAGCAGAAATGCCGTTGCAGAATACACGCCCCTGTCTCATCTGTCAGTCCTCCTTTCCATTGGCACAGGGCCTAACTGAAGATTGAAAAGTTCCAAAACCTGGTTTACTTTGTCCATACGGACGGTAGGCTTGCCCTGCTCCAGTTCGCGGACAAAGCGCAAACCTACGCCAGACTTATAGGCGAGGTCTTGCTGCGTCAGGTGATATTCCTTACGCAATTGTTTGATAGTGGCGGATAATGTCTCACTCATACTCAATTATACCTTTTCGGGCGCAATTTAGTCATTATTCTTGGAATAGACAAGCAAAAGAGTCCGAAAGGGTATACTTTTAACATACTTTACACATTTTATACCCTATAGGGTGTGGAGGAGACACTATATACACTCAAAACAGCTGAGTTAACTCGATTTGTCGTTTGAGTTAACTCGATCGATGTTTTGAGTTAACTCACGTATTTTTTACTACTACAATCATCAAATTGGTCATTAAGAGCCAATCGGTCGTTTGGCTCGAGCCAAAAGGGGTATTAGCTCGAGCTAAAATGGGTTTTGGCTCGAGCCAAATTTAGGGGGCATTTTAAGATTGACTTTTCCTGATCTCACTAGTACGCTGTGTATGCAGGCTTACTTGATAATCTTGTCACAGACGGAATTCTTGTGACAATAACCCAGGGTTATCGTCAAATAACCTTGGGTTATTACAGAATAAGGCAAGGTTATTGCAGAATAAGGCTTTAGTCAAACACAACATAGGTGACTTTTCCTGATTCTCAATAGACAATTTATCTCTTCATAAGCCACCTCAGTTGCGTTTCTTACTTCTCTATCAAGCAGACGGCATAGGCGGAGATGCCTTCCTCGCGGCCTGTGAAGCCGAGTTTCTCGGTAGTGGTGGCCTTGATGGAGATATCATCCTCATCGCAGCCGCAGATTTGAGCCATACAGGCCTTCATGGCGGGAATGTGGGGATTCATCTTGGGACGCTCGGCACAGATGGTGGCATCGATGTTCACCAGGTGATAGCCCTTCGTGGCAATCAGGGCAATGGTATCGCGGAGGATGATCTTACTGTCCATGCCGTCGGTCTCTGCCGAAGTATCAGGGAAGTGATAGCCGATGTCGCGCATGTTTGCGGCTCCCAACAGGGCGTCGCAGACGGCATGCAGCAGCACGTCGGCATCACTGTGGCCCAAAAGGCCCTTACTGTGTTCAATCTTAATGCCGCCCATCCACAGGTCGCGGCCTTCTACTAACTGATGGACATCGAAGCCAAAGCCAACTCGAATTTTCATTTTGTTTACAGTTTACAGTTTACGGTTTACAGTTGATTACTTCTATAGACAGAACGGCTTGCCAGCATATCATCTGTAAACTGTAAACCGTCAACTGTAAACAAGACCTACTATCTCCTAAAAAGATCCTTAATTCCATCCATGTCGAAGGCGAGGGTGAAACGGAGGGTCTGGTCAAGTGGATTGCTCTTGGCCGTGGAGATGACATAACCCACGTCAAGGGAGAATACACTCATGCGGAAACCACCACCAACGGTGAAATACTTCATATTGCCTTTTGACTCCGCCTGATGGTGATAACCTGCACGGAGCGAGAACTGGTCGTGGTAGACATACTCGGCACCCAGACTCCAAACAATCTCTTCAAGTTCCTCCTTGAAACCGTCAGGGGCATCGCCAAAACTCTTGAAAATACCACTGATTGAACTCACATCGCTGTACTCACGACGCACACGGTCCTGATAGTCGCTGTTCGACTCACCCTCTTCCTGACGAGGCACGGTGGGCACCAACAGCTTGTTGGCATCGGCAGTGATGCTGAAACGGTTATACTCATCGACAGGCACCATCAACGAGGCACCCAGACGGAGGTTAGCCGGCAGGAACTGGCTCTCGTCGTCACCATAGAAGGAGATCTTCGAGCCGATGTTCGACATGTTCATACCCAAGCCCAGCTGACACTCACGACTGCCAAGCATGATGTAGTTGTTGTAGTACAACGCCAAGTCGGCTGCGAAGGCAGAGGCAGGCTTGGAGTCCTCGCTGTAGTCATAACGCAGGTCGCTGTGTATCCATCGGATGGCAGCAGCCAGGGAGAACTTCTCACTGAGCATCATCGAATAAGCCACGTCGAGCGCCATCTCGTAGGGCTTCACACTCATACCGTCATCGGCAAACACCTCACCGAGGGAGAAATAGCGCACCGATCCGGAGATGGCGGAGTAGTCGCCGATGCGGTAGTAACCTGCCACATAGGCGAGGTCGATATCGCTGACGAGCTGACGGAGCCACGGGGTGTAGTTCAGGGCGATGCCAGAACGGCTGATGCAGAAGGGGTACTTGGCAGGGTTCCAGTACTGGGAGTTCACATCCGGGTCTGTGGCCGCACCAATGTCACCCAAAGAGGCACCACGGGCATCAGGAGCGATGGTCTGTGAGATGACAGCATGTTCAACGGGATTGAACATCTGAACCTTGTCTTCGTCCTGGGCAAAGAGACTTAAAGGTAAAAAGGTAAAAAGGTAAAAAGGTAAAAACCATTTTACCCACCCCGTCACCTTATTATATATTATATTCATCATTTTTATTTATTTCTTTTTATTCTTTGATTCTCTTACTTTTTTACTTTCTTACTTTTTTACCTTTTTACTTTTTTACCTTTTTACCTTTATATAACGTTTCCGCCACCTATTTATTGTCTGAGGATGACCAATTTAACGGTTTTAGAGGTGCCACCCACGGTAAACCGGCAGAGATAGACACCAGTGTTCAGGAAGGAACCGCCACTGAGAGAGAGGTTCCAGTTGAGCACATACGCACCATTGGTGGTCGCACCCTTCATCTCCCGCTTGTAAAGCTGTCGGCCTGAGAGGTCAAACACCTCCATCAGCACATCCATATCCGCACCAGCCATACTCTGGGTGATGATGAACGTGGTCTGATCCCAAGCAGGGTTCTTCGTACAGATGACGTTCACATCGCCTGAAGAGGCGTCGTCAGACACCACGAACGAGAGGCGGGAGACAGATGAGTTGTTCAGCACATCCCAAGCGCGGAACTGCAGGGTGTGAGGGCCGATGGTGAGAGCCGGTATGCTGAAGCCGACCGTACCGCTGCGATAGTCACCGAAGTTGAAGGTGAAGTAGTCGTTGAGGTTATAGGTCTGCGACGTTTCTCCGTCGATGACGAGTTCGAGGTCGTGGCCAATGCTGCTGCCAGAGGCGTTGATGCCGCTCTCATCATAAAGCTCTGCGAAGAAATAGGGCGTGGTGTTGACCTTGTCACCATTAGTGAACGAACGGGTGTTGAGGTAACAGAAGATGGAGGGGCCGATAGAGTCATTGGCAGTGATCTCACTGTCGGTGAGATAGAAGTCATCCGTCAGGCCATGGGCCGTTTCCGTCTTGTCATTATTGACGGCATAGAGTGTCATCAGACCACTGCCATCGGTATAACTGATATCCTTAGGTACGGCAAAAGTGAAGTGGAACACGCCCTGACTCACGCTGTCGGCTCCCTGATAGAGCGTCTTCGTGCGATCTTTATAGACGAAGGGGGTCTCAGCTCCCTGCGACGAGGTGTCGTTGAGTTTGCAGACGATGGTCTCCTCAGCATCGCGGACAGTAGCCGTCACGACCCCCTGGAAGTCTGTAGCCACTTCCGTGCCACGGACGACATGACCTGTGACTTTAGCGATGGATCCTGCACCGAGGGTGACGGCAGAACCTGCGGGCTGACCGTTGATGCTGTCGACCACCACCTCTATCCGTGGACAGGCCAGCGGAAGGGCCGGATCACCCAGAAGGGTGTATTGCAGTTTGTTGGGCGAGATGTCGCGTCCTGTGGTGACAAGGTCGCACTTTGCCTGACGTGCAGCTTCGCCGATGGTGTAGCCGGGAGTAAGTACATAGCCAGTAAAGGCGAGGTTCATTGCCTCGTTGTAGTTGGCATAGACGGTTCGCGTGGTACCAAAGAAGGCCACGCCCCCACCCTTCTGACTCAGCATCACGGTCTCGCCGATGTTATCTTCCTGTCCGTCGAAGGGCATGATGTCGCAGGAGGCCGTGAGCCACAGGGGCAGATGGTTGGTGGTGGAGGTCTCAAAGTCGGCAAGCTTCATCACAAGTTCATGGGAGAAGGCGTAGGGTGCACCGTGACCGTTGTAATTCATGAACAGGGCACCGTCGGCCATCTGCTGCTTGATCTGACGGGTAGCCTCCGGATAGGAATAGCCCGTAGCGGAGGAGACGCGCTGATAGGCGTCCCAGTAGATCTTCTTCACCTGATAGCCCGGATAATTATTCTCAATGAGGGTGGCCACACGGTCGGCGGTGATCATGTGGGAGTTGTTATTGCCGTCATCACCCATCACACAGACGACGTTCTGCCAAGGGCCTGCAAATTCATTGGTGGCATAACTAAGCGTCTTGTCGACGAGCACTTTTGCCTGATCGAGTGTTCGGGCGGGATAACGACCAACGGCCACATCGGGCTTGCCTTTATACGACGAACCCTCCTGGATCACTTCCTCGTCGTCGAGGAGACAGAAGAAATCATCGCTGACGTAACAACTGACGTGGCTGAAAGAGTTCTCGCTCTCGAAGCAGAGCAGGAAGTCATCCGGGTCGTAGTCTTCCCAATCGGCACAAAGCATACGGTTATCCCAAGCACCGTCGCCAAAGAGCAAGAGATAGCGTGGCTGATCCTGGTCTGTATCGGCACGGTCGTAGAGCATCTTCATATACCGGCGGTAGGCCGTGGCATCAGGCGTTCCGCTGGAAAACTCATTATAGAGCTCATCGGCAGGGACTATCCTGACACGCATACTGTCGTGCTCCTCATGCCAAGCCCTGATACGCTCAGCCTCTGACACCACCTGCTGGTTGGTGGGGATGATGATGATCATATCGGCAGCCGCATCGGCATGATGGTCCTGATTCATGATGAGGTAGAGGAAGTTGGGCACTGGCAGGTCTGATGCCTGCAGGTCCGTCATCGCCTTGGGATTATCGAGTGTCAGCGAGAGATAGTCGAGTCGCAGGTTCGACCCGGAGGTCTGGGTGATGGTCACGGTATTCTCTCCTGCCTTCAAATTCGTCAGGACGTAGTTGGTGATATTCTCTTCGGCCTCAGTATAACTGTCGAGGGAGACATTCTTTGTAATGGTGCCGATGACAGAGTCATTGACGGCAACGGTGGCAGAGATGCTGCCATCGTAGGTCAGGGCGACAGACAAGGTGCCTGTTTCACCATTGGCGTAGAGGGTATAACTGCGCGGATTGCCAATAGAGAAGAGTGTCTTGTCGAAGAGGTTACGGCCACCGTGATACCAGGCGAAATCATCGACCTCATACAGATCATGATAGTCGTTGGCCGTGGGGTAATGGGCTGCCGTGAAATCCTCCTGGCTGATGAAGAGAGGTTCGTCCTCACTCTCTGTCAGGAAGTAATAGCCGGCATCGGAATAGGGGTTTCTGGTACGGGTGGTAGTAGCAGCAGTCTCCCAGTTCACTGGTCCAATGCCATAGAACAGCCGGCGGCCGTCAATCATACAGGTGGGCACTTCTTCAAGGTCATCCGTTTCAGCGAGATAGTCACCTGTCAGCTTTTCCGGTTGCAGTGCTCCGCCATAGCCATAGAGTTTCACCTTCGAGGGATCGGAGAAGCCTGCCTTCTTGATAAGGGCATCCGTCAGCTGATAGAAGCCCGTCTCCGGGACGCTGATCTTCGCCCATGTGCCGGACTGGAGGACAGAGTGGTCGGCATAGCGTTCCTTGGCCGTAAGAGCAGCACGGGTTCTGGCAACAGGTGTGGCTGTCACATTCAGTTTGAAGAAAACGAGTTTCTGATACTTCCCGTTGCGGTACACCAAAGGCACAAACGACACCTCGAGTACACCCTGCTTACGGGCCACTTCTACAGACTGCGACACCTCAGGCCATGCCGGCAGCGGTTCACCACAGACCTGCTGATAGCGTTTGACATCGGCAGGCGACATATCGATAAACAAAGGATACTCGATATTGACGTGCCAGACGGAGTCGGCATAATGGCTGCCCAACTGCTTCTGATACGTATAGACAGGCAACAGAGAGTCTATCTTGACCTGCTGTGCCGTCAAGCTCACGTACTCCTGTGCCTCTGTACAAACACAAAGGAACAGAAGAACGCATCCTATCATCATTCTCCAGACGTTTCTCACGTTCTGCTGAAATCTTTAGGATAATAACGTTCTTCTGTTCCTTTTTATTGTGTGGCGTTAGCCTCTTGCTTCGATTTTCTTGTTGATATCGTCGATTACCTCGTCAGTCAACTCATACTTCGAGATGATGAACATGGCGAGAGCAAGCAGGATAGCGGGGATGACGCAGACCAGCCAGAGGATTCCCTCCTCAGCAATAGGTGTCTGGTCGATAACCTTGCTGTCATAATCGACGAATGCCAAGACGGCAGGGCCGACAATGCTACCGAAGGTCATACCGGCCTTGAAGAACAGTCCCGTCAAGGCATTGACAATACCGGAAATACGACGGCCTGTAGTGTACTCACCATAGGAGATCACCTCAGGAACCAATGCCCACATATAACCCGTGGCGACGATGACACCCGTAGACTTGATGAACTGGGCCACATAGATCATCATCATGCTGGGACTATCCATCTTGGAGATGACGTAGAGCATCGCCATACCGATGATGGCGGCGGTCAGGAAGAGATAGAACATATTCTTCTTTCCCACCATGCGCTTGAACCAGGGAACCAGCGGCATGAAGATAAACGCCGGAGCAGAACCCAAAGCCATGAAGATGGACAATTCCTGAGCCGAACCGTGCAGATTGCTGTTCATGAAATAGGCGCCAGCGGCATTACCGACAGACATCATGGCGAAGGCAGTAATGAAGAAGAAAGCGAGAACGCGCAAGGGACGATTACGAAGGAACTCCATCCAGAGGTCGCTGACCTTCACGTCCTCCGTAGTTTTCGCATCCATCACAACGCGCTCCTTACACTGCGTGAAACAGAAGAAGAGCAGGCAGAAACCTACGATGGCATAGATGGTCATCGTCGTGAACCAAGCCGAGGGATCCTTCGGAAGGCTGTCAGACGGTGCGCCTGCAATCAGGGCGATGAACAGGGGCAGACCTGAGTTCACAGCCAGACCGCCGAGGTTTGCCATAAACATACGTACGGATGTAAGGATGGTGATCTCGTCGGTGTCACGCGTCAGTGAGGAGTTCAAGGCTCCATACGGCACATTAATAAACGTATAGAGCAGCTGCATCGAGATATACGTGACATAGGCATATATCAGCGACGGTGCAAAACCGTTGTAGAAGCACAGGATGGCAAAACCCGAAAGGGGAATACCCACGTAGAGCAGATACGAACGGTATTTACCGAAACGCGGATTGCTCTTGTCGATCAAAGTACCCACGATGGGGTCCCAAATGACGTTTGCCACATTACCCACCAGGAACATCACAGCTACTGCTGACGGCGTGAGTCCGTAGATGTCGGTGTAGAAGAATAGCAGATAAGTACAAATGACCTGAAAGATCAGGTTCTGTGCCAGGTCACCGGAACCGAAGCCGATGCGCTGTACCCAGTTTAGCTTATAGAAGCCCTTTGATTCGTTTGTTGTTGCCATAATAAGATTTACTATTTAATGATTTACTATTTACGATTTAATACCAATTCGAAAGAACTCATGGGCAGGCCGGTGAGCGAGCGGACATTGGCCTTGAGGGGATTGTCCTTCCAGGCATAACGGACTTTTTGAGGTGAGAGGTGAGAGGTGAGAGGTGAGAGAATAGTGATGCGGTTGCCATCAGCAGTAGCCTCAGCATTCACGAATTTCCCGTCTTCACCAGCAATCTCGAACTCATAAAGCGTGCCAACCTGAACAGGCTGGTCGAGAGTGAGGATGACTTTACCGTCTTGTACCTCAGAAGAGACGATTTCTGGCGCGAGAATCACCTTCTTATCGTTGAACACCAGACGGTCAAAGCAGAGACCGACACGCTCTGCCACCTCTTTTTTGCGCAAGGGATGGATATCGACGGTCTCACCTAAGTCATTGATAACGGCGAGTTCGGCATAGGGGTCGGCCTTGGCTGCAGTGCGCTGGGCCTCACGAAGCTGTGCCCATCCGCTGTTTACCGGCTCGGCCTGATAAGTAATAGGCCTCGGCATACCTGTCTGCTGACGACCGTCATGGTTGGCGAGCTGCACGATGACGAACGGCATCTGCTGATCCTGCCAACGGTCACGCCAACATCCCATCAACTTCTTCAGGTAGTCAGCGTAGGGAGCAGGGTTGCCAGTGTTCGACTCACCCTGATACCACACCACACCATTGAGGGCATAGGGTGCCAAGGGATAGAGCACGGCATTATAAAGGGTGGTGGGCAGATTCTGCAACGACACATCACCACCAGGACATGACGGCATCTCAACACCAACATGCATCTTCCAGGTGTCGGCAAGTGGGATAACATCCTTCGGCATGGGGTTCTGCGAGAAACGGTCATCGCCAAAGCAGAACATATAAGGTTTCTCCGGAATGAAATGCACAGCACCGTATTTATTGATAAACCGCACGCTGATCACATTGTCGCCCTCACGCAGCAGACCCTCAGGAATATCATAACGACGTGGGGGATACTGATAGTAGGTATGACCGATCTCCTGACCATTGAGATAAGTGACATCCTGGTCGAAGAGTGTACCTAACAAGAGACGAGCCGGCTTACGCGCGTGTTCCTTATTTATATTTATATGCTGACGGAGCCATACAGTACCTGTACCTCGCCAAGTCCAGTCTTTCTGGTTGATGATCTGCCAGCCTGCATCGTCAAATACAGGAGAAGCATATAAGTAATCTCCTCCCTCTTTACTGTTTCCTCTTTCCTCCCCCTGATTAAGCAGAGTTTCCCACTGCTTATTAGCTTCAGCATTGGCTTTCATCTGCGCTTTCACATATTCATCGTTCTGATAGAATGCCGTCCGCTTCACCAGCATGGGATAGTCGCGCTGGAGGGAGTCAGCGGAAATCCACGCCTCGATGGGAGTGCCGCCCCAACTGTTGACGATGATGCCCTGAGGAACTTTCGTCTTCTCAAACATCCGTTTGCCAAGGAAATAACCCGCAGCCGAGAACGGCCAGGCATTCTGTTTCGTCACAGGTTTCCAGTTAATGGATGTAGGCAGGATATCATCCTTCACGCCGTGGGTGCTCGTGGTGTTCTGTACACGGAACAGGCGGATCTGGGGATTCTCGTAAGTATCAATCTCCTGGGTATACTGCGGATAGACACGCTCGATGGTCACATCGATGTTTGACTGTCCGGACAGAAGCCACACGTCACCAATCAGAACATCGTCTATCACCAACTTTTCACTTTTCACTTCCTCACCTTTCACTTCTATCGTGAAAGGTCCTCCTGCCTTCATCTTCGGAAGGTCCACCCGCCAACGGCCTTGCTCATCAGCCACAGTCGTATATTGCTTCTTATTGAAGGTGACGGTCACCGTCTCACCAGCGTCTGCCCTTCCCCAAATAGGAATGGTTTTACCACGCTGAAGCACCATGCCCGACTGAAAAAGTTGGGGTAATGAAACCTTTGCTTCCACAAATGACACACACAGCAGTGCTGTCAGTAAAAAAAGAAATTTCTTCATCATATTGCAATTTGATGTTGCAAATATACTAAAAAAGTTCGATGAAATCATCAAAAACTTTATTTTTCTTATCCAATGAAACAAATTCAAAAGTGTCTGTAACATACGGTAATGTCCGTTGGCGTTTTTTTGCTTAACTTTGCAAACAAAAAACAGACGATATAGAATAGAAAGCAAGACGATGAAGGATTATACTTCACAAAAAGTTTCACTCGGAGAGAAATTCGGCTACTCGTTAGGAGACGCCGCCGCCAATCTGGTGTTCCAGATGATGATGATCTTCCAGTTGAAGTTCTATACGGACGTATTCGGACTGGATGGCGCAGTGGCAGGCAGCATCCTGATGATCGGAAGTCTCTCTGCCATCATCGTTGATCCTACGGTGGGGGTCCTCATCGACCGCACGAGAACCCGCTGGGGCAAGTTCCGTCCATGGGTATTGTGGACCATCATCCCATTCTGTCTGTTCTATGTCCTCGCTTTCTATAACCCCGGCATCCAGCAGAAGTCGATGGTTGCCACCTATGCCACCATCTCCTATGTGCTGATGATGACGGCCTACTCCTTCAACAACATCCCCTACGCTTCGTTAGGCGGTGTGATGACCAGCGACATCAAGGAGCGTACGAGCATCACCACTATCCGTTTCATCGCCGTCACCATCGCCCAGTTCGTCGTACAGGGACTCACTCTCCCACTCGTCGATACTTTCGGACAGGGTAACAAGCAACACGGATGGGTATGCACCATCGGCCTCTTCGCCTGCATCGCCATCATACTGTTTGTCATTACCTTCATGGTGAGTAAGGAGCGTATCCAGCCTCCTCCCACGCAGGAAACCAATATCAAAGAAGATATCAAGGACACCGTCTCAGATGTGTCGTGGAACTCCATGGCCCTGCTTACCTTCGCCATCTTTATTACATTGGCGATGTGGGGATCTGCCATGAACTTCTATTTCCAGTACAACATCGACCAGAAGTCACTGCAAAACTTCCTAAACCTCTTCGGACTGAATATCGAACAGAAGGAGGCCTACTCCATCGGCTTCTCCTTATTTAATATGATCACCGCGATTGTGCAGTTCTTAGGTGTGGTCTGTCTCTCCAGATATCTGGCCAACAAATACGGCAAGAAAAAGGTGTTCATCGTGTGTCTCTCGCTGACCGCCTTCTTCACAGCCCTCTTCTATATCCCCTCGCCGACGGATGTCAGTCTGTTGTTCGTGCTGAACATTCTGAAGTCGTTGGCCTATGCCCCGACGGTACCTTTGCTGTGGGCGATGATTGCCGATGTGGCTGACCATATCGAGTATCAGAACTACCGTCGTGCTACGGGCTTCTGCTTCTCGGGCATCACCCTCGCCCTGAAATTAGGACTGGGACTGGGAGGTGCCATCGCAGGTGTGATCATCAGCATGTTCGGCTATGTCTCCGGTGGTGAGACCATTCAGAACGAGACGGCTATGGAGGGCATCCGCATCGTGTCGAGCATCGTGCCTGCCATCCTCTTCGGTGTCGGCGTGATTGCCCTTTACTTCTACCCCATCAGCAAGGAGTATAATGAGAGCATGCAGGCCGAACTGGCTGGGCGCCGTCGTTTAATGGCGAAACAAAAGGACGAGAATTTATTAGACTAACATTAACTACAAAAAGAAAAAAAAGATTATGAAGCCACGTTATCTTTATCCCAGTGACTATTATGCAGATCCTTCTGCCAATGTGTTTAACGGAAAACTCTTCGTCTATCCTTCCCACGACTGGGAGGCTGGCGCTGCCTTCGACGACGACGGCGGACACTTCCAGATGAAGGACTACCACGTGATCTCCATGGAGGACGTGGAGAACGGTGAAGTGACCGACTACGGCAAGATCCTCGACGTAGAGCAGGTGGCCTGGGCTGAGAAGCAGATGTGGGACAACGATGTCGTCGAGAAGGACGGCAAGTATTTCCTCATCTTCTCTGCCAAGGACTATAACGGTGTGTTCCACCTCGGTGTGGCCGTTGCCGACAAGCCCGAGGGTCCGTTCATTCCCCAGGAGCAGCCCATGCGCGGTTCTTACTCCATCGACCCTTGCGTGTTCAAGGATGACGACGGACAGATCTACTGCTACTTCGGTGGTCTCTGGGGCGGACAGCTCCAGTGGTACAAGTCGCCTAAGCAGCTCTTGAAGGAAGGCATCGACCTCGGCCCCGCCGCTGACAAGAAGACACAGCTCTTCGCTCCTGCCGACGTGCCTGCCCTGCCCAGCAGCGTGGTCCGTCTGAGCGACGATGTGATGCAGTTTGCTGAAGCTCCGCACGATGTAATCGTCATCGATAAGGACGGCCAGCCCCTGAAGGCCGGAGATCCCCATCGCTTCTTCGAGGCTTCGTGGATGCACAAGTACAATGGCAAGTACTATTTCAGCTATTCTACTGGTGACAGCCACTTCCTCTGCTACGCCATCGGCGACAACCCTTACGGACCGTTCACCTATCAGGGTGTGATTCTCGATCCCGTTGTGGGCTGGACAACCCATCACAGCATCGTCCAATACAAGGGCGAATGGTTTCTGTTCTATCACGACTGCGTTCCCTCCAACGACATCACGCATCTGCGCTCGCTGAAGGTGCAGCGTCTGTTCTACAATGAGGACGGAACTATTCAGAAGGTTGTGAATGAGTGAGCAAAATGCAAACGTATTTGCATTTTCGAACGTGAACAAGCTCGATGCGAAGCATCAAGGTTATCAACGAATAAACTTTATCCAACTATTACATTGCTCACCGCGACAAGCTGCTGGTTATGCCAGCGACTGTCGCGGTGCTTTTTTATTGAATAATCAGGGTGGTGAGGTTATCGGCTGGGAAGAGTTCCCCAGCCACTTGCTGTATATCCTCTGCCGTGACGGCGTCGATCTTTCTGAAGAGTTTATCGAGGTCGCGCTCATACCCGTGATGAAGGAAGTTTCTGCCGAAGTCGAGGGCAAACTGCTCACGGTTGTCACAGGCGATGGCAATTTGTCCTTTCAACTGTCGCTTGGCAGCCATCAGCTGTGAGGCAGAGAGCGGACGGAGCATCATACGATCCAATTCCTTTCTTACAAGTCGCAGACAACGATTGATGTCATGATGGTCACAACCGAAGTAGACATTCCAGACACCTGTATCAGAATAGGTTGCCATCGAGCTCTCCACCGTATAGACCAATCCGTGCCGCTCTCGCAGCGAGAGGTTCAAACGGGCATTCATGCCTGGACCACCTATTATATTATTTAATAGGTATAGCGTCATACGCCTCAGATCGTCATAACGATAGGCCTGGGTGCCGAGCATCACATGAGCTTGGTGGGTGTTGCGATTGAGGGTGATTGTTTTTCGAGGAAGGAGGAAAGAGGAAGGAGGAAGGAGATTACTTTGGAGGGTGTTTTCCGCCTCATCACTATTCTCATTCCTCATTCCTCTTTCCTCCTTCCTCGAATTACTCACCAGCCGTTTAAAATCCACATCCCCATAGACAAAGAACACCGCATTCTCAGGACGGTAATGGCGTCTGACGAAGCGGAGGGCATCGGCAGTCTTGAAAGAGCGAACCCTATCAGCTGTGCCGAGAATATTATGTCCAAGGGGATGCCCCTGAAAGAGGATATTCTCAAACTCGTCGTAGATCAACTCGGCAGGCGAATCGTTATAACTCTCGATTTCATCGCAAATGACCTCTACCTCCTTGTCGATTTCATGCTGCGGATACTGACTGTGGAAAACAATATCTGTCAGAAGCCCCACAGCCTTGGCAAAATGCTCTTTGGTGACGGCGGCATAGAACACGGTATCCTCCTTATTGGTAAAGGCATTCAGCTCACCTCCCACACTCTCAAGGGCGTTGATCACCTGCAGGGCACTGCGCTGTTCCGTGCCCTTGAAGGTCATGTGTTCACAGAAATGAGCCAATCCTTCTTCCCCGGGCTGCTCATCACGGGAGCCGACAGCTAAGTCGTAGCCGCACCACACCACCTGCGATGCCGACGGCAGATGGATGATTCGCAGACCATTATCAAGCGTATATGTATTATATTTCGTCATTTTGGCCGCAAAGGTACAAAAAGAAGTGAAAAGTGAAGAGTGAAAAGTGAAAAATTTGCTACCGCCATATAAAAATATCCTTTTTATTTGTACCTTTGCACCCGCAAAACAAAAACAAAATGCGAAAAGTAATAGGAATAGGCGAGACCATTCTCGACATCATCTTCAAGAACGACCAGCCCATCGGTGCGGTGCCTGGCGGTTCTGTGTTCAACGGCATCATCTCTTTAGGACGGGCTGGCGTCGGCGCTGCCTTCATCAGTGAGACAGGCAACGACCGCGTCGGCAGGCGTATCATCAGTTTCTTAGAGGAGAATCACGTCGATGCCAGCAGCATCAATGTATATCCAGAATCCAAGTCACCCATCTCTCTGGCGTTCCTCAATGAGCAGAACGATGCGGAGTACATCTTCTATAAGGATCATCCCCACGACCGTCTGGACTTTGTCCTTCCTGAGATACAGCCTGATGACATCGTGATGTTCGGCTCCTACTATGCCGTCAATCCTGTGATTCGTCAGCAGGTGCAGGGTTTCCTGGAGTATGCCCGCGACAACGGGGCCATCCTCTACTACGACGTGAACTTCCGCGCCTCGCATCAGAACGAGGTGATGAAGCTGAATGCAAATATCCTGGAGAACCTGGAGTATGCCGACATCGTCAGAGGCAGTCAGGAGGACTTCGAGGTGATGTTCAACAAGCACGATGCCGAGACGGTCTACAAGGCCCAGATAGACTTCTATTGCAAGAACTTCATCTATACGCAGGGCAGTAATCCTATAGAGGTAAGAGGTGCAGGGAAGTTTGCCCGTCAGTATCCCGTCAAGCCGATGGAGACCGTCAGCACCATCGGGGCTGGCGACAACTTCAACGCCGGCTTTGTCTATGGACTCATCAAGAACGGCATTACCCGTGAGAAGCTGGAGACGGGACTCACCCAGAAACAGTGGGATGCCCTCATCGGTGAGGCCAGCGCGTTCTCCGCCAACGTCTGCGGCAGTATCCACAACAGCATTGATTTGGACTTCGCAGCTCAGAAGCAACAGGAATTGGAGGCTGCACCGAGTGGCATCGAAGGTAGCGACTCTTAATCAAGGCTTCTAAATTCCAGCCATCAAGGTTGAAAGATCCTCGATGGAATCGGCTGTTTTGATGTAATCCCGCCAATTCCCACGAACCATCCCCTTGGCTTGCAGGTCATCAAGCAAGGCCATCAGCGAATCCCAGAAGCCCTTCATATTATAAAGGATGACGGTCTTTTGATGATAGCCGATAGTGGCTGACGCAACAACCGTGAAGATTTCATCGATGGTGCCGATGCCGCCAGGCAGGGCGATAAACACATCGCTCTGTTCCATCATCAGCTGCTTACGGTCACTCAGGTTATCGCAGGGAATCTCTATCTCCACATAATTACTCGTTCTTCCAGACTTCTCGACGATCATCGGAATGACGCCGATGGTTCTTCCGCCAGCCTCCTTCGCGGCCTTGCCGAGAGACTCCATCAGTCCCTGATTCACACCTCCATACACAAGGGCATGCCCATTACTGGCTGCCCACCTTCCCAACTCCTCGGTCATACCGAAGAAATCCGGATCAATCTGCTGATTCGCAGAACAGAATACACATATCTTCATATCACCTCTTTCTGTATTGCTTGCAAAAATACCACTATTTTTACATCCGCAGTGTGTCTAAAACCGTTGTTATGATTATTTAACGTTCCACGAGGCAGTATTTTCGATGTTCTGGTGTTTATATTGCAGGAAACGTTTAATTTTGCATGTGTTATGAAGAAATTTAGTTTATGGGTAGCCATTGCCCTGATGATGGCAATGATAACAGTAGGATGCAGCAACGACGATGATGCAGAAGCCGATGTGGTGACGCCAGCGGAACCTGAGAAACCTGCGGAGCCCCAGCCACTCAATCCCGAGGATCTCCAGCTGACACGCAACGAGCAGGACATGGTGCTACAGAGCAACGACTTCGCTTTCAATCTGTTCCGTGAGGTAACGGCGGAATACGGAATCTTGGGGCCTGGACCTTGCGTGCCACCTGAAGACTATAATCTGGAGGTGGCTACAGGCAACAATATCCTCTCGCCCATCAGCATCATTTATGCCCTCGGCATGCTGAACAATGGTGCTACGGGTGAGACACAGCAACAGATTAATAAAGTATTAGGCTTTGCCGACACTGGGGCAGAGGGTATCAACACGTTCTGTCGCAAGATGCTCTTAAGAACTCTCAATTCAGACCCAGCCACGAAGTTGAAAATCGCAAACAACATCTATTTCAACAGCAGCACGGGTTTAACTCTGAATCCTACCTTCCTGAAACTGGCGAAGGAGAACTACGAGGCCGAACCTGAAATCCGAAACTTTGCTGATGGTCTGACGATGGATGTTATCAATCAATGGTGCAGCGACCATACGGAAAAGATGATCGAGAAGGTGCTCGACGAAGACAGTTTCGATCCCTTTGAGGTGAGCTATCTGCTGAATGCCATCTACTTCAAGAGCAACTGGGCGATGAAATTCGACGAGGCCCAGACGAAGGATGAGGTGTTTGAGCACACTGGTGGTACAGAGAATATAACATGGAGTGCGATGATGCACCAGGAAGGAAAATTCAGATACTTGGAGAATGAGACGTCTCAGGCTGTTGTGCTTCCATACGGTAATGGTTCATTCGCGATGACCGTCTTACTGCCGCGAGAAGGAAAACGTATCTTCGATGTGCTTCAAACACTGACGGCCAAAAGTTGGACGGAGCAATATGCATGGGGAGGCCAAGAAGCCATCGTAGACTTGAAGCTGCCCCGCTTCGAGGCTGATACAGATATTGACTTGAAGGGGATCATGTCGCGTCTGGGTATGCCTAAGGCCTTCACTATGGCAGCAGAGTTTCCCAACTTCTGCGATACCAACACCTTCATCGACTTCATGAAACAGGTGGCGAAGATCAAGGTCAACGAGGCGGGTACAGAGGCTGCAGCAGTGACAATTATTGGCATGGATAAGTCTGCACACCAGCCCGAGCCCCTCTATGTGACATTCCATGCCACGCGCCCGTTCCTCTATATTATTAGCGATCAGACCACAGGTGCCATACTTTTTATCGGACAATATACGGGTATCGGATAATCAAGGTGTATCATATAGGGAGCAGCAACGACGAGCAAAGATTGGCAGAGCAGATTCGACGTGGTGACAACACGGCGATGCGGGTGTTCTGTTCCCTGTACGTTCCCCATCTGAAAGCTGTCTGCTCAAGATACATCGTTAATCAGGAAGATGTCCGGGATGTGTTGCAAGAGATACTGATTAGCATCATCACCCACATCGCAGACTTCAGGTATCGAGGGACTGGTTCCCTCCAGGCCTGGTCCACGAGGATCGCTGTGAATGAGTCGCTGAACTTTATCAGGAAAAACCGCCATCATGAACTGGCACTTCTGAAACAAGACACCGACGACATCGTAGAGGAGGAAGATCCGCCTATCGAGGACATACCGCCAGAGGTGATCCAGCAGATGGTGCAACAACTGCCGACAGGCTACAGGACCGTGTTCAACCTCTATGTGTTCGAGGATAAAAGCCATCAGGAAATCGCCCAGATATTGGGCATTAGTGTCAACACCTCTACCTCTCAACTGCACAAGGCCAAGAACTTGTTAGCACAAATGATTCAGACATATCACGACAATAAACAGCACCCCCGATGAAAGAAGAATGGAAAAGACAATTACAGCAGAAGATGGCAGACTACACGGAATCTGACATCGACTTGTCGTGGGACGAGATTGAGCAGGCTTTAGAAAAGAATGCCAAGACCATCCCGCTATGGTTCCATCGCTTCGTGGCGGCTGCCGTCGTCCTGCTGTTGGCTGGTATTGGATATTGGGCGCTACAACGACAAGCTGCGCACGACACGGCACCACAGCATCTTACCGCCAGAACTGATGAGCCTGCCGCTCCCATCCCTTCGCCAAAAC
Organism: uncultured Prevotellaceae bacterium; assembly: GCA_902776545.1. Lineage (GTDB taxonomy): Bacteria > Bacteroidota > Bacteroidia > Bacteroidales > Bacteroidaceae > Prevotella. The sequence continues at coordinate 25,546 of CACYQO010000010.1, forward strand.
AAGTCCCCCCCACTCCTTCATCACGAGGGAAGGGATTGACTACGTCATACTTGCCAAAGATGACAATTGAAGAAGCATGTCCTGCCCCTGAGGATCAACAGACTACGGACAATACTACAGACGAACGGACGGATAAGAATGAGGAGACTGATAGGCCAACAGACAAGTCAACATCCAAAGCCCCCAGCAGCCCCCAGCCTCATCCTACCGTCATCTACCCCTCTGACTTGCGGAAAAAAAATTCCCATAACGACAAGCTGACGGCCAAAGTCTATTTCTCTAACGCAACATCCAGTTCCAGCAGTCATCTGTTCTCCACCTATAAGAGTGCCATTCCTTCAAATCCGACAGATCCAGATCCTGTTATTCCCCCATCACTTTCAGATGGCAAACATGATGATGGTTCAAATGGCTTTATCGTCGATCCTCCCATTACTGATGATCCTGAAAAGAGCGGTGGGACAGAATCTTCCCCGGATGGTAACCTCCCGGAGAAGCAAAGCGAGCCTCAGCAATATCGTACCCAGCAGACCAACGAGACAACCCATCACAGCCAGCCTGTCCGTTTCGGCCTTTCCCTGCGATATAAACTCAACGAGCGCTGGAGCATCGAAAGTGGCCTCACCTATACCCGTCTGTCTGCCGACTTCACCAAGACCGTCGATGACAAGTCTGTCACCACCAATCAGCACCTGAACTATATCGGCATCCCTGTCAGTGCTTCTTATCTGCTCTGGGGAAGTCGTTATCTGAACGTTTATCTGTCGGCAGGCGCGATGGTAGAGAAGATGGTCAGCGGTTCACGAACGTCAAACGGTGTGAACAACGACGTAAGCATCCATCCCCTTCAGTTCTCGCTCAACGGAGCCGCAGGAGCAGAGTTCTGTTTTAGTCCTTTCTTCAGTATTTATGCAGAGCCAGGCATAGGCTACTGGTTCGACAATGGTAGCACCATCCCAACCTATTATCAGGAACATCCCCTCAGTTTCAGTATCAGTCTCGGCTTCCGCATTAGTCCATGGTGACATGTTTAAAGTAAATGAGAATAGTTTTTAACTCTCTAAAGTAAAAAAGTACCATAAAATTTGTTTTTTTAAAGTAAAATCCTTATCTTTGCACAGAGATCGGTTTACTTAAAAAAACAAGGATATGAAGAAATTAATATTATCAATGGCAATGATGGCGTGCATGGCGACAGGTTTTGCTCAGAAGAAGCTCGTGCTTTACTATTCAGAATCCGGCTCGACGAAGGCTGTCGCAGAAGAGTTACAGAAACAGACGGGTGCCGACATCGAGGCGATCGAGTGCGTGGAACCCTATTCAGGCAACTTTCAGGAGACCATTCAGCGTAATCAGCGGGAGCGGGAAAAAGGAGAAACACCCGCTTTGAAGCCTCTGAAGACGAAGGTGGCCGACTACGACGTGATCTTCCTTGGCTATCCCATCTGGGGTGGTGTCTATGCTTCACCTATCGCTTCGCTCCTCAAAGAGCAGAACTTCGCAGGCAAGACCATCATACCCTTCTGTACCTTCGGCAGCGGTGGACTGAACACCTCGTCGGAGGCCCTCAAGCAGGCACTCCCCAAGGCTACGATTAAGAACGGCTACGGTGTACGCACTGCCAGAGTAGCAGCCGCAGAGAAGGAGCTCGACCGCTTCCTGAAGGAGAACGGCTATAAGGAGGGAAAGGTCAGCCCACTACCTGAGTATTCCGCTCAGCAGCCTGTGACTGAGGCCGATAAGGCCATCTTTGATGCTGCCTGCTCATCATATCAATTCCCCCTCGGCACACCTGAGACAGTCGGCAAGCGTACGACTGACGAGAGCAATGACTATAAGTTCTCCGTGAAGAGTCGTGGTTTCGACGGGAAAGAGGCTACCTCTACCATCTACGTCACAGTCGGCAAAGCAGAAGGTTCTAAGCCGGAATTCACAGAAGTAGTCCGCTAAATAAAAGTAAAAAAGTAAAAAGGTAAAAAAGTGAAAACTTTTGAGGAATTAGGCGTTAATGCGGCTATCCGCAAGGCCATCGAGGAGTTGGGGTTTGTGCAGCCGATGCCTGTGCAGGAGGAGGTGATTCCCTTTCTGATCTCACCAGAAGGCAGGGACGTGATTGCCCTCGCCCAGACAGGAACGGGCAAGACGGCAGCTTTCGGCATCCCTCTCTTGCAGCGCATCGACACCAGCCGCAGGGAGACGCAGGCCCTGGTGCTCTCGCCAACCCGTGAGCTCTGTCTGCAGATTACCGACGATATCCGCGACTTTGCCAAATACATGGACGGTGTACATGTGGAGGCCGTCTATGGCGGAGCTGCCATCGAGGCTCAGATGCGTGCCCTGAAGAAGGGTGTAGAGATTATTGTCGCTACCCCAGGTCGTCTGATAGACCTGATGCATCGTGGTAAAGTGAGTCTCGACGAGGTTCACAACATCGTTCTCGACGAGGCCGACGAGATGCTGAATATGGGTTTCTCCGACAGTATCAATGAGATATTCGAGTCGCTGCCAGAGGAACACGACACGTTGATGTTCTCGGCCACGATGAGCCGTGAGGTGGAGCGCGTCGCCAAGCAGTATCTGCACGACTACAAAGAGATTGTCGTCGGCAGTCGCAATGAGGGTGCAGAGAACGTGAACCATATCTATTATATGGTGAACGCCAAGGACAAGTATCTCGCCCTGAAGCGCATCGTAGACTACTATCCCCGTATCTTCGCCATCATCTTCTGCCGTACGAAGATCGAGACGCAGGAGATAGCCGACAAACTCATTAAGGACGGCTATAACGCCGAGTCGTTGCATGGTGATCTCTCTCAGCAACAGCGCGACCTGACGATGCAGAAGTTCCGCAACCATCTGACGCAGTTGCTGGTGGCAACGGATGTGGCAGCACGAGGTCTGGACGTAGACGATCTGACACACGTCATCAACTTCGGTCTGCCCGATGATATCGAGAACTACACCCACCGCTCAGGCCGTACGGGTCGTGCCGGCAAGAAAGGCACGTCGATCTCCATCATCCACAGTCGCGAGAAGCATAAGATCCGTAACATCGAGAAGGAGATTGGCAAGGAGTTCGTGAAGGCGGAGATTCCTTCGGCAGAGGAAATCTGCAAGAAACAGCTCTATAAGGTGATGGATCAGATCGTGAAGACGGATGTCGACGATGAGGAGATTGCCCCCTTCATGCAGGACATCAACCGTTACTTCGAATATATCGACAAGGATGAACTCATCAAGAAGATCGTCTCCTTGGAGTTCGGCAAATTCCTTGCCTATTATGCCGACGCACCAGAGATTGAGGCGGTGGTTCCCGACAAAAAGGAGAAGAAGCCGCAGAGCGACAAACAGAAACTGCAGAACAAGGCCCAGAAGGGTTATCGGCGGTTGTTTATCAATCTGGGCAAGCGCGACGGTTTCTATCCTGGTGAACTGATGCAGACGCTGAACCGTTTCGTGGGCGGACGTCAGGAGGTAGGTCATATTGACCTGCTCGACACCATCTCCTACTTCGAGGTGCCTGAGAAGGATGCCAAGAAGGTGATGATCCAGCTGACGGGCATCCGCTATAAAGGCCGTACCGTTCGTTGTAACGATGCAGACGAAGGCGGCAAGAACCCAAGGGAGACGGCAGCACCCTCAACACGTGAGAAGCGTAGCAGACGTGACAGCCAGCCCAAGCGTCAGAAGGAGGAGATACCGAAACGTCAGAAGAAGGATGACTGGCGGGCATTGATGAATAAAGTCCCTCGCGACTTAAAAGGACCTGAACCCGATTTCTCCGAAGAAGGCTGGGCGATGCGTAAGCCACGGAAAAAGAAGAAATAGAAAAAGCCCCATTTCATCGGGGCTTTTTCTATTTTGCATTAATCTCTTGGAGCAGACGGTCTGCATTACCCCATTTCTCCATCATATAGAGCACATAGCGGATATCCACACCGATGCAACGGGCCAGCTGTGAGTCGAAGAAGATATCTGATGACAGCGAGTCCCAATTGCCGTCGAAGGCGAGACCGATGAGCTCACCCTTGCCGTTGAACATCGGCGAACCGCTGTTACCGCCCGTGATATCATTGTTCGACAGGAAACAGAGATGCAATTTGCCTGTGGTCTTGTCGGTGTATTTGCCGAAGTCGCTGACAGACAGCAGTTCCTTCATGATAGGCTCTGCCTCGTAGTCGACGACACCCTGTTCACCACGATTCATCTTCTCCACGATGCTGCTGGCCTCGGTATAATAGCCCGAGGGTTTGCCGTCGAGCAGATACTCGCCCACCTGTCCATAGCTCAGTCGCATGGTGAAGTTGGCATCGCTGTAGTTGGGCATATCCTCCTCCATACGCAGCTTGGCGGCACAGAGATGACGCTCCAGCACATCGATGCTGTCGTAGGTGGCTTCCAAGTCTGCGCGGATATCGGCCTGCACAGAGATCAGGCTCTCGCCATAAACCACACCCGGATCACGGTGATAACTCTTTTTGTTCACGTAGATCTTCTTGTCGTGCGTCATCAGCTTCGACTTCTTATAAATACGGTCCACAAACTTCTGATAGTCGCCGCCGTAATCGTGGTCGATGACGTTGAAGAAGTCGGGCTGGTATTTGATTTCCACCTTCTCACGATAGTGCTTCAGCAGGGCAGCGAGGATCTCGCGGTCTGTGTCGTAATCCCATTCGTCGGTGTTGTTCTTGAACTCGATATAATACGACTTGAGCTTACCATCCTTGCCATTGATGATAGCGCCGTTCTGCACACGGAGGGCACGACGGGTCATCTCGTCGGTATTGCGACGGCCGAAGGTCTCATTGTAGAAAGTCAAGGCGCGACGGGCCTGGAAGCGTTTCTGATAGAGCTGATCCAACTTGGCAAAGTCGAGTTCTCCCTTCAGGTAGCCCGTAGAATCCTGCCACTGGCGGATCTTCTGCTCATAGGCAGCCTTCTGACGGATCAGACCGATGCTATCGATACATTTGTTCATGCCGATGCTGTTCTTCCAGTAGTTCGAACTCGAGGCATACTTCGAGTCATACTTGATACGCACAGCCTCCGAAGCCCGCATGTGACGGATCATGATGTCCTGTTTCACCTCACGGGTCTGATACATCGGCTCGTTCATCGCATTACGACGCTCCTGGATACCATAGCTCGACAGATAACGGCTCGTGCTGCCTGGATAGCCGACGGTCATCGAGAACGATCCGGGCACATAACCTTGCAACGATACTTGCGCCCATTTCTTCGGTTTCATCGGCACATTCTCCTTCGAATACTTCGCAGGTCCGCCCGTCTTGGAATCGACATAGACACGGAACACACTGAAGTCACAGGTCTGACGCGGCCACATCCAGTTGTCCGTCTCACCGCCGAACTTACCCATCGACTTGGGCAGGGCGAACACCAGTCGTACGTCCTCGTAGTCGCGGTAGGTGGTCAGATAATATTTGTTGCCCTCATAGAAAGGTTTGATCTCGACACGCAGGGTGGAGTCCTGTTTCACGACATCCTTCAACATCGCATTTTCGAGCGAGTCGAGGAAGCTATACCGGTCGTCGTTGTTCATCTTCTGGATGCCGAGCGAGTCGAGCATTGCGGTGATGTCCTTCTGCTCCACCATAAACGAGACAAAGAGGTCCTTGTTAGGCAGTTCCTCCTCAAAGGAGTTCGACACAAATCCGTTGAGCATATAGTCATGCTCCACCGTCGAGTGCGAACGGATGGCCTCGAAGCCGCAGTGGTGGTTGGTGAACACGAGACCGTCTGGACTTACGACCACGCCCGAGCAGAAGCCGCCGAAGTTCACGACGCAGTTCTTGATGGCATCGTCACCCTCATACAATGCACCGTATGGCAGCTCGTAGTTCTCCTGCTTCATCGTCTCATAGACGGCATTCGGCAGGTTATACAGTGTCCACATACCCTCATCAGCTTTTAAAGGTAAAAAAGTAAAAAAGTAAAAAGGTAAAACAAGAAACAAAAACTTCTTCATTTTCTATTGATTTTATTTATTATATTTATTGTCGTTCCTATTATCGTACTAAGATCATTGAGAAGAGACTGATATTGCAATTCATCAATAATGCTCGATTCATACAAGAGCTCTAATCAATATCTGGTCTCACTTGCCTCTTTGAGAGATATCTTAAGCTTATTTATGTAATCTGCTTCACTCTGAGCATAAATACTTTCTGCTATATTAGCTCCAATGCTAGTGCCACAACGATATATTTGTTTTGAAATAACATATTCTTTTTTCTCGTCACAAAGATATGTATATAACTTTATGATCCTCAATGCAAACGTCTTACCAAGTTTATATAAAACATTGTCATTCATTTCGCCTGTTTTTTACTATTTTACCTTTTTACTTTTTTACTTTACATATTTTCTTGCCAATTAGAGGAAGACTCGACAGCGGTAAGTCATTGTGGATGATATAGGAGACAAAACAGCTGATGCAGAGGGTATTGAAGATGAGTGTCAGGACAGTGCCGAAGCCATATCTGGCAGGCACAAAATCCATCGTCATCGTCAGTAGCACCGTCAGGACGATATAGTAAGCCATACTCTGCAGAGGATAGGGAATGGGATTTTTCTTCTGCCCGATGACATAACTCAGCACCATCGCCGTGCCATAGCCGGCTACACCGCCCCAGGCACAGGCCCAGTAACCATAATAAGGTATCAGCAGGATGTTCACGGCGAAGAGCACTGCACAGCCTGCTACCGAGAACCAAGCACCATAAATGGTCTTATCGATGAGTTTATACCAGAACGACAGGTTGAAATAGATACCCATCATGATCTCTGCCGCCATAACGACAGGTACCACACCCAGTCCCTCACGGTAGTTGGCACCGATGATATACTGCAATAGCGGCATCCAGCCCACCACACAGAGGAAAGCGAGCAGCGTGAAGATGAGGAAATACTTCATCGCCGAAGCGTAATACTCTTTCTTGTCGGCATCCTTGTTCTTGGCGAAGACGATGGGTTCGTAGGCATAACGGAAAGCCTGGGTGATCATAGCCATAATCATCGCGATCTTCACACAAGAGCCATAGACACCTAACTGTACGTTGGCATCGGCCTTATCAGGATAGACCAACGGGAAGACGATCTTGTCAGCCACCTGGTTCAGGATGCCGGCAATACCGAGTATCAGGATAGGCCAGGAATAACTGAGCATCTTCTTCAGCAGCTCCCCGTCAAAATGCCAATGGATACGGAAGAGGTCAGGCAGGAAAAAGAACGTGATGAATCCCGTACAGAGCAGGTTGATAAAGAACACATAGAACACAGAGGTCTTGCCCAACAACACAAACCAGATGACGTTCAGGCTGATGTTCAGAATGATAAACAGCATCTTCAGCGAAGCAAAACGGACAGCCCGTTTCTGGAACCGCAGATAACTGAAGGGAATGGCCTGCAGGGCATCGAGTGCCACCACCACTGCCATCATCAGCAGATAGTCGGGATGAGCCTCATAGCCTAACGCACTGCTGATAGGACCGATGAAACCGAAGACAATCAACAGGAAGACGGCTGTCAGGACACCGATAACCGCCATCGCCGTCGAGAAGACACTGTCGCTATGACGTGTCCTGCCGCCGGCAGCCAGCTGTGGTTCGGGGGCATCGTTGGCAAAACGGAAGAGTGTCGTCTCCATACCGAAGGTCAGCAGTACCAGAATCAACGCCACATAAGCATAGATATTCGTACTGACGCCATAGTCACCTGATTCCTTAGGCATGTAATTGGTATAGAGCGGCACCAACAGGTAATTCAGGAATCTGCCTACGATACTGCTCAGGCCATAGATGGCCGTATCCTTTACGAGTGATTTCAGATTGGCCATAATTTATCCAAAGAACATATACGCAATAGCTATTGCCGCGATGATGCCGGCGAGGTCTGCCAAGAGACCACAGGCGACGGCATGACGGGTCTTTCGGATACCCACGCTGCCGAAGTAGACGGCGAGGATATAGAACGTCGTATCCGTCGAGCCCTGGAAGATACAACTCAGACGGCCGATAAACGAGTCGGCTCCATAAGTGGTCATTGCATCGACCATCATTCCACGGGCACCACTGCCGCTCAGCGGTTTCATCAGCGCCGTCGGCAAGGCTCCCACGAAGTCACTATTACCGCCACAGGCCTCCACCGTCCAACCAATACCATTGATAAGCATATCCATCGCCCCTGAAGCCCTGAACACACCGATGGCCACAAGGATTGCCACCAAATAGGGGATGATACGGACGGCCGTCGTAAAACCCTCCTTCGCTCCCTCGATGAAGGCGTCGTAAACATTCACCTTTTTCCGCATACCAGCCAGGATAAAGGCGATGATAATCAGCATCAGCAGGATGTTCGCCGTCGAAGTGCTCACCTTGTTCATCAGCACCGAGTCAAGCTGTCCGAAGCCCCAGATAATGGCAGCCACCACTACAGCGGCACCACCCAACGTCAGGAGGATGGTACGGTTCAGGAGGTTGATCTTCTGATAGAGGCTGGTGATGATGATACCCGCAAGAGTTGAGAAGAACGTCGCCAGCAGGATGGGAATAAACACATCCGTAGGTTGGGCGGCACCCATTTGGGCCCTATATACTAATATAGAAATAGGTATAAGCGTCAGACCGCTGGTGTTCAGCACGAGGAACATGATCATCGGGTTCGATGCCGTCACCTTCAAGTCCTCCGCCTCTTGCTCAGTCACCTTGTTTTCATTCTTTAATTTTTGAATCTTTTCATTTTTCACCTCATCCAGCTGCTCCATCGCTTTCAGACCTAAGGGTGTGGCTGCATTGTCAAGTCCCAACATGTTCGCAGCGATGTTCATAAAGATGCTGCCCGTCACAGGATGCCCCTTGGGGATATCGGGGAAGAGCTTTGCAAACACGGGCGACAGCAGACGGGCCAGCACGTTCACCACCCCACCCTTTTCGCCGATCTTCATGATGCCTAACCAGAGCGACAACACACCTGTCAGACCCAACGAGATCTCAAACGCGGTCTTCGACGACGAGAACGTCGAATCCATCATGGCCGGGAACACATCATAGTCTCCCAAGAACACCAACTTCACCACCGCAATGACGAATGCGACAATGAAAAACGCTATCCAAATATAATTCAATACCATATTGACTGCAAAGGTAGTGCAAATCGAGCAAAATGCAAAATAAATCACAATTTATTTTCATTTTCGAGATGCAGCCTACCTTCGAGCAACGCTCAAAGTTACAACAATCTTTGCACACCACCAAACATTAATTCAAAAAAGGGGCACCCGCCTCAGCAGATGCCCCCCTCCGGATTAGTATTTAAGTACTTTGATGAAAAGAAATTTTCTAATTATTTGGAAGTACTTTGCCCTTATACTGATACCAGGCTGTTTTGTTTTCCCAACTATCACCAACATTACCTCTTACGTACTGTTGGAACAACTTTGTACCGTTTATATCACGGAATTTCTTATCAATATCCTCACGCTCAGCACACCACTGATAGTCTGTTCCTACACAAATCATACTGGCTACCTTTCCCACAGGAGCCTCAAGTTTGATGTTCTTACCATTCTTGTGAACCCAGATATCAATGTTCCATGCATCTGCTTTCGAATTAAAGGAGCCACCCAACTGAATGGTACCCAAAACTTTATTGTAGTCAATACTCTCACTAACCTTGCCGACACCGCTTGACTGCCAGCCTGTATTCATCATCACCAGATGAGAATTTTTTCCACGATCATAGTCGTCTCGAAGCGCAATGTTACAAACCGCATGCACCTCATTGGCATACTCAGCACCGATATAGATTGGCAACTCACCACCGATAGCACGGATGAGGAGATCTCCGTTCTTGCAGACGTCAAACACCACATCATTGAAGTCGAAGTCACTGTACTCACCGACTGTCAAATCCTCCACGATGATACGGCAGACGATCTCGTCAGAAGTCTCTTCTTCCTTTTCTTCCTCCTTTTCTTCCTCTTTCTCTTCATCCTTTACGTTCTTCGCCTTGCAGATTGTAACAATCCAGTCGCTGAAATAGCCGTCGGCACCGCCTTGGACTTTCACCCACTCTTTGAGACCCTTGGTATCAACGGGGAGATAGTTGTCATTATACTTTGACTTGAGCAAATCGAGATCCAGAGCCTTCCCATCAGTATGCTTGTATCCATTATTGTCGTAGTACTCATAATAGTGATAAAGAGCATCATCACTACTTACACTCCAATTTAAACCGCAGTATTGGTTGGTCTCCGCAACCAGATAGGGAACATCAATGCCCTTGAAGACATCATTAGACTCATAGTACTCAAATTCCTTTGACAAATAAATACTAGAAATAGAGACATTACCAGGAGTTCCTGTCTGAATGACAATATTACTGATATAAGACACATCTTTATCAGCAAAATTCAATTCAATTCTGGTACCATCATTGGTTCCGACTGTACAACCATTAAGATCATTTCCTTGGCTGTCTTTCCCTTGAACGAGAATCTGAGTCCAAACGTCTGGCTTACTGGCGAGTTCAACAACAACTTTATCATAAAATTTTGCCTCACGATTAATCGATGCAACAAAACCGCCCCAAGTTCCACCTTGGTATACTATATTGCCACCATCCCAATAAGCTCTCTGACCATCGCCCCAAAAGTTATTGAAATTAAAATTATTACGGATATCTGTCACTTCTGTTCCTTTTCCGCTACCATCTGATGAAGATCCTACCTTCAGAAGTTTTCCACCATACCAAACATACGGAGTATTGTTGAGACCCTGAAAATCAGCGAGCTTAGCATATTTATTCTCTTTCTTATTAACAGATTGGCCATACCTGTTTACCACCTGAACAGGATTTCCATCGGCACCCAACACATCTTGTTCCGTATGAGCTAAGACGTCATAACCAACTACCTGATCGAAGTCGAAACCGATGAAGTGACGATCCCAGTCATCTACCACTTTCTTTCCGTATGATGGGCCAAATCCTAAATCCGTATGTTCGTCAATCCAGTCGTCAATAGTCTGTGCGCTAACCAGACGATAACGGTCATCATGACCAAGAGAGCCATCACTGTTCCAATAACCGAAGCAGTCGGTCTGCGAGCCAACCATCAGCATTATCTGGTCTTGGTGTGTAGAACCGCCATTCACGTGCTGACCATTGTCCAGCACCATCACCGTTCCACCACCACTATAATCTCCATAGTTGAAGTTATTGATATGGTCATGAATGGAGCCAGCTGTCAGATGATCCATGTGGTCACTACCTACTACCCAATTATTGTTAGCCGATTGATATTGTTCATCAGAGTTTGGACCTTTTGTTTGAGGATTGCCTTTATAAACCTGCTGGACAAAAAAATCTGTATAGTTACACTGGGTGCCACCAGGATTCTGGTTATACTGGAAATAGGCTTTAACGCGCAGCTTCTGCCCTTCCTCCAGAGGGTCTGGAACCAGCCACCCACCATATTCTTTATCAGGATCTGCCCATTCGTTGGCATTGGCGTTATGTCCACGAGTGCCAGTAACAACTTCCCCAAATCCCCAAGTCTGATTCTCATGCGGCTGGCCGAAACGATTCACAAACGCATCCTCATAATTCTTAACGATGTCTAACTCAGCTGTATTGCCGCTGAGGTCAACATCTTTGGAGCAGCCTGTAAACAGCCCTCCAAAGGCTACGGCTGCCATAACTGTCATCAAATACCTCTTCATACTAATCCTCAAATAAGCTAATTCTATAATACATTGCAATATTGTGCAAAAATACGAATAATTTCTATACCAACCAACAAAAACCGCAAATATTTAACAGAGTTTCACAAATCATTCTCCTTAATAATAAAGAGGCGCCTACTCACGTAGACGCCCCCTCCAAAGATAATTTAGTTTTTTTAAGTATTTGATGTCTCTTTATCTCCACCAGATTTGAGTGGGGTTGTCCAAAGCCCAAGCTGAGAACACGGGATACTTCGTCTTGATGCTCTCACGCTCATCACACCACTTGTGCTCTGTTGCGAAATCCGCACCGACGCAAAGTTTTGCAGCGGGCTGACCACCAGTAGCAGTCAACGGAAGCCAGTTATGATTCTCAATCACACCGTTCGCATTCTTCTCACCCTTGTCGACCAAAATCTCAATATCATTACCTCTGTTACTCTTTTGGATACCAGAAACGGCGAACGACACCGGGGCAACACCATTTACGCCATCAGCACCTGGTCTGTTGGTATTAATCATTTTATAAAGACCCTTCTCATCAACCGTACCGTAACCAAATTCCGAGTGAACCTCACGACCTGCGACTGTCAGAGGCAGTGTACCACCAGCAGCATACAGTGTAACTGTTGCGGTAGTCGTAGAAGTGTAATGCACAGTGAAGACAACATCGTTGAAGTCGAAGTCAGTTGCATCAGTTGCACTCAGGTCCTCTGCGATAATACAAACATCATCGGGATCAACTACTACTTCCTGCGTCTCTGCCTTTGTCAACGTGACAATCCAGTCACTGAAATAACCGTCGGCTGTACCACCAACCTTCACCCATACCTTATCTGCACTACCAGCTACGGGTAGATAACCCTTGGAAAGCAGATCACGGATAATATCGTCACTTGGCAGGTTGCTGAAATCTGCTACACCACCTATTGTGCTGTTGCTGCCATTTTTCTGCTTGTAAGACTCCTCAGTTAAGTCTGCCGCATACATATTTCTATTGGAATCCAAGTAGTGATACTTTACACCTTCAAATGTGAAATAATGATAATCTTCATAAGTAACACTAATAAGTTCACCCTGCCAATTGTTTTCTTCGCTCCAGTTTCCATATTGCCTATTTGCAGCATAGACATCGTCGCCAACCATTTGTTCAAAGTCGAAGCCCATGAATGAGCGGTTCCAACCGTCGTTCAGACAATTAGCCTCAGCACCCATATCCTGAATGATCTTTTGGTAACTAACCAATCCTGTGTACTCAGTGTGGTATAAAGAACCGTCACTGTTATAATAACCGAAAGACTTTGTCGTAGAATTCTGCATGTACATAATCTTATCAGTGTGGAAGGGACCAGTGTTGGCGCTGCTGACATACTCAGGAGAATAAGTCAGTACACTACCGTTCGAACTGCAATCACCATGATTGAAGTTGTTGATATGATCATAAATACCATTTTCTGTATCTACTGCAATGAGGTGATCCATGTGGTCTGATGCGATGATGTAACTACCTCCATTAGCAGCTAAGTACTGCTCGGGTGTAGCACAACCCTCAGGTACACTGGTATGTCCCTTATACACCTGCTGAATGAAATAGTTGGACCATCCTGGATCCTGATAGCCAAGATTCGGGTGAGTTTGGAAATACTTCTTTACGACTGCAATCTGTTCTGTGGTCAAGGGAGGTGGAACTTTCAAGCCACCATAAGCCTTATTGGGATCTGCCCACTCATTCGCATTGGCATTCTCTGAACGGGTACCGGCAGCATAACCGCCAAAACCCCAGGTCTGGTTAGCGGGGATGTCAGCTGCGCTATTGGCGCCGATGTACTTCAGGAATGCCTGATTGTAACTCTCTACAATCGAAACAGCCTTACCCTGATCAATTGCTCCTTGATCATAGAGCTCTCCACCTTTTGAGCAGCTTGTGAATGCAGCGCAGATAGCGAGGGCTGCAACACCTGTCATCAAATACTTTCTCATAATTCTAAAAATTTTAATGTTATTAATAAATTGGTTTTAACTTAAATTCTTGACCTAATCATGAAATTCGGTTGCAAAGTTACATCTTTTATTTATATCATACAAGCATTTACTGTTAAAAAATCATAACGAACACGCAATTGTTTGAAACTTGTTACATTTCGTATGGAAAAAAGATACATTTAATAAAGACCAAATAAAACACACATTCCCCTGAGAAACAAGCCTTCATGTTAGGAGCATCAAGCTTTCTGAATGCCAGCATGAAGGCTTCTCACTCCCATTCAGAAGCCTTCATGCACCCAACGAAAAGGCGGCATCCAATTCTGTGCCCCAAAAAACCGTGAGTTAACTCGATTTGTCGCTTGAGTTAACTCGATGGATGTTTTGAGTTAACTCACGATTTTTATACCGTCATTGAAAAAGGGGCGGCTACTCACGCAGCCACCCCTCCGGATCATGCAATTTTATCGTATTTGATTGAAAAAGTCTACTTACTGGAATGGTACGTAACCGATCTTTGTCAGGGTAAAGCCACGCCCCTGAACATGCAGCGTTAATTGTCCATCGGAATTCTTGCTATTGTTCAGTTTGCTGCAGAAGTATTCGTCGAGCATAATCTCTACATACGCCGTCGAGGGATAATACCACTCCTCCTTGTCACCAACCATCCTCTTTTTTCTCTCTGCAAACTGTGTGTCAACGAGGAAGGGCTTAGAATCATCTAAGAAAGTGACAGTTATATAAGGCTGGTCTGCGTCCACATTGCCATCTGCGGTAACTATTCCATGGAAACGGATGCGGTCGCCAGGATAGAACTTAGCCCCCATATAGTGGTCATAAGGAGACTCCGTGCTGGCATAGTTCCAGTTACTTCCAAACGGCTGCGTACCACTCCAGATTTCCAACTCCGTATCACCAACAATCTCTTTCGTAGACTTGAAAATCATTGGTGCGGGCGAATACTCGTTATTTACTGGCTGATCATAAAGATAAGCAGGATTGAATTCATCAACCCATCCGGTATTGTTTATCTCGCCCGACACATAATTTGTGAAATTCGGATAAGCCAAAGCAATGTTCTTTCTTTCAGAAGTCCATTTGGTCGTGCCATACTTAACCAGTATCTTATGAGGAGCTGCACCCTGATTTGCATTTAACTCTGCTATCTCATGCCCGTCAAAAGAAGAGTAAATAGGAATATCTTTGATATGCTCATAGCCAGGAATCAACCATAGTGTAAAGCTATCACCATCTTTTGTCGTGAAATCCTTTCTTTCATCTCCCTGAGCTGCGTCACCGACTTCTATGGCGCTTCTCACATCAAAAGTACCATAAACAGATGAGTTGTTATCACGAGTATTGACCATCGTCGCAACATCAACAGGATCGACAAAGAGGGAATGAACCTGCCTGTTGTTCAGAATCGTGATGGGAATAGTTCCGCCAGCTGCCAGCAGTTTGATGTCGGCATAATATTTCGTTTCCGTAGGTATCGAGTCTGTCTTTTCCATAGTTGCTGGATTTGTGTCATTTGTGTCAGTGTAATGCCAGTTCCAGTTAATGGTATATTTCTCATATTTCCACGTACGGGCATCAAAGACTAGATCGTTATAGTCCAAGTCCTCGCGGGAAGCACGGCCCAGATCCTCACAGAACACACGTCCAGCCTCCAGCGGAGTCCAATATTCTACAACCGTTTGATGAGGTTCGTCTTTGGGAACGGGTGTCCACTCCGAAGCCTCAACGAGGCGGACAATCCAGTCTGTATAGACATCATTGCAGGGATAGCACATATTACCCTGAACAACCTGAGTCCATTTCCAATCGGCGCCAACGGTTATATCTTTTGTAACCTTAGAACCAGTACTCCAATCATCATAGGTAACAGTGGTAAAGCCTGCATCAATAGCCTCTTGAACATTATGCCAAGCACCAGGGATATTAATCTTATTGTTATTCAATTCAGGAACCTCAAAAACAGTATAACTATTATCTGACCATGCAATGAAATCGAAACAAATGTAATATTTGCCTGCATGGTTTACACCTTTTGAATCGGTAATGTTCTTTCCATCGATAGCAATCCATTTATTGTGGAACTTACTATCCTCTGAGTTGTTATAAGCGAAATCATACGTGCCACCATTCTCTACTAAAGTATTTCCACCATAGTTACGATTGGAAGCCGCATTAAAGTTGTTTATATGAGCCCAGTTACCAACTCTTGACCCTGCTATTTTGCCACTCAGTTTGGCATTAGCATCCATAGCAAAGCTTAACTCGTCCATATGACCACTTCCAGTAACAGAATCTCCATTATTCTCGTAATTTTTGTAACCGTCTGTACCAGTCCATACCTGTGTTACAAAATAGGTCTGGATGTTTTTAGGAAATTTCTCAAAATACTCATGACCAGCTGCCTTCATTTGAGCGCGAGTCATATTTACATAATCAAAAACAGCTTGAGCCTCTTCTTCTGTACACTCTGGAATTTCCTCCCACTCATTACCATTCACATTGATATGAGCACGGGTTCTGGCAAATGCCCTTGAGCAAGCGCGGGTATTCGCCTCGCCATCGGTAACATCAATTACCTCCATCACCATCGTTGAGTCATTGGGATCAAGTTTGAGAGCAGCACTGTTGAAGCCCCAGTCCTGATAGGGGTCGATATTATCACCAAACACTTCCTTAAAGACTTCATCAAAAGCCTTTATCTTCTGCTGAGCCAGTGGTACGTACTCAGATTCTTTCTCGGCGCAACTGCACAAGAAGGCTCCTGCGAACAGAGCCAATGCACCCTTAATCAAATACCTCTTCATTGCAATAATACACTTAATAGACGTTACGTAACTTTAAACTAAATCGATTTGGGTGCAAAATTAATCAAAATATCGATAACTTGTATCACTTTTTCTGTTAAATTCTGTAAAAGGTGCGCAAATATGTTGCTTGTATACAATTATTTTTGTAATTTTGCACACATATTTTATATTATTAAGGAGAAAATTATGAGACATCTTAGATGGATAATTCCACTGATAGTGACCGTCATCTTGGTAGCGAACATCTCTTGCAGCCCTAACCATGAATTGTTTGATCAAGGGGTCACACAGATCATCAGCGACAGCCTGTCGCCTGTGGATTCTATAGACAAGCACCACAACTGGATGCTGTCAGAAACTAGAAACATCACGGTGAAGGCCAATGCCAATGTGAATGCCCAATGGCTGAAGATTTTGACTGCAGACCCGCGTAAGAGTGCAGATGCCGAAGTGGCTACCCAGGTGATGATTGCTGACGGAGAATCGGCCTTCATGAGTTTTTGCTATCCCAAGACCATCACCACGCTATATGCCGCACTGGTCGATGACGAGGGACGCTTTACTGTAACAGAATTCACGCCCAACGACACTAAGGTAGATTTCTCTGAGCCTCTTTATACAAAGCAGCTCATGTCATACATTCCCCAGCCACAGACGTTCGTCTATTGCTATGAGGAAGAGATGCCCGACTTCACGAATCTGGACTTCGATTATAACGACGTCGTCCTGGGTATCTCCTACGAGCGGACAGGCGAACGGGAGATACGTTTCCATATAACTTTGGATGCTGTAGGCACAGACCGCCCCATGAGTGCCGCCCTCCATCTGAAGAATTTCAAGTACGACGAAATTGAGAGTGTCACGACCGAAGGAGGTGCTTCGTTCAACGTGAACAGCAAGGGGGCAGAGATTCCCGAACAAGTCATCTCGCCCAATCTGCTCAGAACCAAGGAAGTGCTGCTGAAGAGTCAAAGTCAACCCAAGGAGGAAGACAGGGAGGCGGTCATCAACCTGTTCTGTGATGCCCACTGGGCTACGGGCGACCTGTTAGGGGAGAATGATCAACGTTTGATAGACCACTGGCACTATAACGTGAGCAAGACCAGCAGTTCTGACATGACATATCGGATAATAGTGCCCAGAGAGGTGACCTTCATCGTGACCTTCAAGGAAGCAAAGGGATTGGAATATCTGAACTTCGACCTGATCGATCCGTTTATCATCAAGGAATATCTTGGCGGAACTTTCGAGGTACACCCATTTGCCTATCGCCACGACTGGGTACTCAAGGAATATAAATTAGCAGAAATCGATAAACTGCCATGGACACTTGTCATCCCTTACAAGAAATTCCGCCACCCTTTGGAGGGCGTGAATATCGGTTTTAAGAAAAAGAACACGATGGGCTTTGGCGCCTACAGTAGCAGAAGAGGTCACACCTTTGGAGAATGGTCAATGGACCACAACCTCGGTAACGACTGGTATCTGAACGAGTACGCCACCGAAAACCAGGTATATTAAAAACCACTATTCGTCGTCTCTTGTCCAGGTGACGACTTTGCCTGTGACTGCATTCTGGGTGGCATACCATTCGATGGCGGTGTGCATGTTTGAGGCCCAGGTGCTGAACTGCGGGTAAGCCACACCGATGTTGATACCTTCCACGGGCCAGAACCAACGACGATCCGTGCTACCATTGATGACAAGGTAGAGCGGTGTTTCGCCCGTCTCCTGAAGTTTAGTATTGCCGTTAGTGTTCTCTGTGCGCAATGAGAAAGACAGCTGGTCGATACGGACATTACCATCAGGGAATTTGATCTCGCCCAGTCTGGAGAACACACGGCTAATAGATGTCACATTGGCAGTCTTATCTGAAGCCACACCGATGGCACTGTGTACCTCTTCACCAAAGTCTTGACCATTGTAGACGACATTAGTCTTCATCGTGTTTCCGACACACATCAACAGAACATTGGTGACATAGTTGCCTTCACCTTTATCTTCAGGCACACTCACGCGCAAGACCACATCGTTATAATCATAGTCTTTCATCGCCTCCTGCATGGTCTCGAAGGCATAGTACACAGCATTGGGATCCGGCTCCGTTGAAATGGACTTCGATAGATAGGTGGTGTTAAACGAGGCGGAAGTGCTATAAGTACAAGTCTGACGGCTATCGTCGCCACAGGCATTGGGGCTGATGTCATCATTCCAGACAAGGGCATCCTTGTTACCCACAAGCGTCCAACGGTAATTGTTTTCATTGATGAGCCGTCCCTCGCAGGCATTGAGCCAGAAATAGAACAGGCGGTTGTTGTCGGTAATCACGTCAAGGTCATATTCGACGGGGAAATCCTCTGGCAATATCAGCTCCACATGGTCGAGCAGATAGGTGCCAGCCTGACCTGCGGTGGTAATGCAGCCATCGCAGTTGTCGACCTTCAGCAGAGCATTAGCAAAGAAGTTGCTGCCTGTAGGACCCCAAACACCGAAGTTGTCGATGGTGATATCGGTAGTCTCGATGGTTGCGGCGTTACCCATATAGACAACCTTGTCGCCCCCAGCACTGCCATTGAGAATGAGCGAGGGACACTGCAGGTAGCTCCAGTCGTCGAAACAACAACTCTCAGAGAGTATCAGCTCATTATCAACCTTCATATAACTGGCATTCTGCAATGAGAGCATGTCGCTGCTGATCTGATTCAGCCAAGCAGTGCCACGATTGATGAGTTCGCCATTTCTGCCGTCGGTATTGGTTACGCAAGTCACAGAGGTAGGCGAATCCGTCCTTTCACCGAGGATACTGCTATTATAAAGGCCACAGCCTTTCAGACGAATCTCATGGGCAGTAATCGTGCCCGCATTATAATTATAGGTGTCGCTGCCTGTGCTATATTCCAGCGTGCCTTCGCCAGTCACTTCTCCACCAGGGAGGATATAGATCTGGCCTGTGTCGCCGCCACTGGCAGAAGGCATGGCGCTGAGTGTCATACCCTCAGGAATGACCACCTTGCCACCACTGCCGACAATCAACACGTTACCTTTAGACACGCGCTGGTTGAAACTGAGCGTCCAAGTGCCAGTCACATAGACTGACATATTTCCACGAATGCCGAGTGAAGGTATATAACCTGTATATTCATCGCTGATACTGAGGCGAAGACGATCGTCGCCTTCCGGTTCCGCATCCATCGATGACACCTCAACGAAGGGACCCGTGGTATAGTCGCTCAAGGCGGGCATCTGCATGATGGGCACACTCCACCGGTCGTCCAGTCCACCCGTCGGCTGCACAGGACTTATACGCGACTCCAACTGTTTGCCGCTAAACACCACCTCGCTACCAGAAGCCTTCGCAGGGAAGGACTTGCAGACAGCATGTCCGTCGCTGTCGAAGCAGGCGGCATAAAGCAGAGCATCATGGGCTGGACGGCATACCGTGATAGTCTTCGACTCACCGGAGTTCAGACGGACCATGCCCAAATGGGTGGCTGTCGCATCATACAGGGCAGGCGTAGGGAGGATATACACACGGTATTCCATCGAATTTCCAAAATCGACAGATATCTTGACAGACAAACCCGTAGACGTGCTCCAATCCTGGAGTGAATCTACCTGCTTGCCACCCATGACAAGGGCAATGAAATTATCCTTGAATTCCTGTTCCGGGGTTGATTCAGATTCCTTTTTACAACCTACTGCCGTTAAACAAAGCGCAACAGCAGCTGTTAAGACCGTAATCCAGCTCTTTTTTTTCATAAACAGGATGGTTAAAATAACATGTGGACCAGCCAGGGCTTGAACCTGGGACCTCCAGATTATGAGTCTGTTGCTCTAACCAACTGAGCTACAAGTCCGCGTTTTGCGATGCAAAGGTATAGGAAAATCTTTAAATATCCAAATTTTTGAGGCGAAAACACACAAAATATGTGGAAATTAAGTATCTTTGCACCCCAATGGAGATAATTCGCAACATAGAAAAGACGAGAATGGTGGTAAAATGCGCTGCCACCATCGGTGTGTTTGACGGTGTCCATGCAGGGCATCGGCAGGTCATCAAACATCTGGTATCTACCTCCAAATTCCCTCATCTGGCATCGATGGTCATCACTTTTGACCGTCATCCTCGTCAACTGTTCGATCCCGAGTTCCGCCCTCAGTTGTTGACGACGCAGGAGGAAAAAGAACGGGAAATCGAACGATTGGGTGTTGATTTCCTGGTGGTGTTACCTTTCACCAAAGAGATGGCTTCACTCTCTGCCCGTGACTTCATGGCGCAGATCCTCAAGGAGAAGCTGAACGTGAAAAGTCTCCAGATAGGCTACGACAACCGCTTCGGACATGACAGAACGGAGGGTTTCGATGATTACTGGCGCTACGGCCAGGAACTGGGCATCAACGTGTATCATGGCGCCAAGTTGTCGTTTCAGGATTATGATTTTGCCATCTGCTCGTCGAACATCCGCAGTCTGCTTGCTGATGACGGTGACATAGAAACGGCTACTATCATGTTAGAGCATCCTTACCAGCTCTCTGGCAAGGTCATGCCCGGCGAACATATCGGTCACCAGTTAGGATTCCCCACAGCTAATATAGAGCCAGATGATCCCTTCAAAGTGATTCCGGCCAGTGGTGCTTATGCCGTATGGACTCAGATCGTTGATAAGAGCACTGAACAGAACACGGATCAGACCACCCCTAACAGAAGATTGCTCCATGAAGACGCAATCGCCTACTCAGGAGGGGAAGTGATGCCTGCGATGATGAACATCGGCACACGGCCTACGTTTGAAGGCAGGAACCGCACCTTGGAGGTGAACATTTTGGATTTCGACGGTAATCTGTACGGAAAGACGATACTCATCACGTTTGTAGCAAGGCTGCGTGAGGAACGGAAGTTCGAATCGCCCGAGGCATTGGCCCGGCAATTGGAGGAAGACCAGAAAGCGACAGAACGGTGTCTGGCCCAAATAGATCAGTAAATTGTAATCAATCGTAAATCGTAAATATGTAAATCGTAAATCATATGAAGAATGCCATTATTTATACGTTCGTATTCCTCGCCATTCAGGTGATGGCCGGTTTTATTGTTGACGGCATCTGGCGCTGGGCGTTTGGAAAAGGCGCCATGGACGATGCCACAGGTATCATCGTCACGACGATGGTGTTTACCGTGATATCTGTAGCTGTGTTCCTGTTGGCGAAATGGTGTGAGGTGTCGAGACACTGGATCCGGAAGCGTCCTTGGGTGATGCTGTTCTGGTGCGCCGTCGCTGCCGTCGGTGCCATCATTCCCTCCGTCTGGATTCAGGAACATATGCCCGAACTGCCCAATATCGCCGAAGACACATTCGACATCATCATGAGAGACCGCTGGGGATATATGGCCGTCGGACTGTTTGCGCCATTTGCCGAAGAATTAGTATTCCGCGGAGCCATCCTGCGGTCATTGTTGGATTGGTCCAGCAAACCCTGGGCAGCCATTGCCATCTCGGCACTTCTCTTTGCCGCCGCACACATGAACCCTGCCCAATTGCCGCACGCCTTCGTAATAGGTCTTTTGTTAGGCTGGCTGTATTATCGCACCAACAGCATTATACCCGGGATGGTGTACCACTGGGTGAACAACTCGGTGGCCTACGTGATGTATAACCTCTATCCCAATCCCGACCTCAAGCTGACAGATCTTTTCGGTTCAGAAAGGATGTCGCTGATGGCTGTGGGATTTTCACTCTGCATCTTCCTGCCAGCGTTGTTCCAGTTGAACATGAGATTGAAAAAGTGAAAGGGTGAAAAAGCGAAGTGGGCTGCGACCTCTCGGTTGCAGCCCATAACTTCATTTAGTACTTAATAAATTTGAGAGAATCGAAACTTCACAGTTTCATTATAAATATAGAAAGCATAGAAAAAAAATTATTCCAAGTAGGTAGTCTTCTCTTTGGCCGGAACCTGTGGTACCTGGATTGTGTCACTGACGTTCTCCGCCTGTATCGTGGTCAACACGTTGACCGTATCTGCCAGTTCCTGTTGTGCCTTCACATAAGCACCTCTCGGGTCTTCCCAAATATCCCACGGCGCCTGGGCAGCGTTGCCCAGCGTCAGGATGATGGCCACGATGGCGGCGGCCTTGAACAGAGGCATCAGACGATCCTTCAGCGAGAGGGTCTTAGCCACAGGGGCTTCGCCGATCTGCTCAAGGATACGGGCATCGAAATCTTCGCCCAGCGGTTCCTCCTTCTGCATTTCGCAGACAAAGAGCGGCTGGTACTTCCGAAGATTCTCAGGAACCTCCGGCTGGCTGAAGAACGTACGAAGGATCGACTCCTCCTGAAGAGTGGTCTCACCCTCCCAGTAACGTTCCAATAGCTGTTCGATGTACTTATAGTCCATAATTCTCTGCCTTTATAAATTGTTGCTTGATCTGTTGTCGTGCCCTGAAGATATTGATTTTCACCTGTTCCTCTGTGACACTCAGGATCTTCGCTATTTCCTTATAACTCTTGCCCTCGAACTCCCGGAGCTGCATGCAACTGCGTTGTTTCTCGGGCAAGTTGTCGATGAGCTGCCTGACAAGTGCGATGCGGTCGCGCTGCATGGCCTGCTCTTCGGGATTGGATGAATAACTGTGGTCGGCTGCGTCATTCCCCTCTTCAAGACTCGGATTCTGATTTTCTGCTTTCCTCATCTTGTCAACGGCGATATTCCGACAGATGGTGAGGCAGAAAGCTTCGATGGAGTCTAACTCCTCCCAGTGGTCTCGCCTGTTCCAGACCTTGATCATCGTCTCCTGAACCACGTCCTCCGCCTCCGCCGGATTGAGAGTGATGCGGAGTGCGAGCCGGTAAAGCTCATTTTTCAGCGGAAGGATATCATTCCGGAAACTGATCTTTTTCATCCTCTCTAATATAAATGACGATTGGGAAACGCAAAAGTTACAATAAAAGGCGAAAATTTTCGCCTTTTATTGAATGATGGTGCCACTATGCCCGTCGAGAGCGGTAGCAAGTGTGATGATGACACGGGAGACACCTGCATCGATGGCGGCGAGGGCATTCTCGATCTTCGGCAACATACCGCCGCTGATAGTACCATCGGCTTTATATTTAATAAAGTCCGCGCGCGTGATAAAAGGAATGACAGAGTCGTCATCGTCAGGATTGCGGAGCACGCCTTTCTTCTCAAAACTGAAGATCAGCGTCACATCATAATATGAAGCAAGCGCTTTAGCAGTCTCACTGGCAATGGTGTCGGCATTGGTGTTGAGGATGTTTCCCTGCCCGTCGTGTGTCAGGGGAGCCATCACAGGGGTAACCCCTTCCTCGATGAGCCGGCTGAGCATCTGACCGTCAGCACGGTCCACATCACCCACGAAGCCAAAGTCGATGCCATCTTTCAATGGACGCTTATGACTACGGATGACATCCATATCGGCACCCGTCAGTCCCAAGGCATTCACTCCGTTGGCCTGAAGACGTGCCACAAGGTTCTTGTTCACCAGTCCGCCATAGACCATCGTCACCACACTGAGCATGTCAGCATCGGTAATGCGACGGCCACCCACCATCTTCGACTCGATGCCGAGGGTTTCTGCCACCTTCGTGGCCTTGCGACCACCACCATGCACCAAAACTTTTCGGCCTTCAATGGCGCTGAAGTCCTTCAGCAGCTGTGAGAGCTGAGCCTCATCTTCCACGACTGCCCCCCCCACTTTCACTATAGTCAGATTCTCTTTCATCTTTATTCTTTTTTGCAACGGACTTCAGGACTTAAGGACTATCAAAAAGTCATTTAGTCGTGTAGTCCGTTGCTAAATTATTCAAGATAGGTATATCCGTAAAGCCCGGAGCGGTAGTTCGAAAGGAACTCCTTGCCCTCTTCGAGAGAGATCTTACCCTGCTTCACGCTCTTGGCCACCCAGACCTCAAGTTGACGGACGAGTTTCTTGGGATTATACTGCACGTACTCAAGCACTTCCTCCACCGTCTCACCATCGATAATCTGGTCGATATGATAGGTGCCATCTTTCTCAGAAATATGTACGGCATTCGTATCGCCAAAGAGGTTGTGCATATCACCAAGAATCTCTTGATAGGCGCCCACGAGGAAGACACCCAGATAGTAGGGTTCGTTCTTCTTCAACGGATGCACAGGCAATGAGTGGGTATTATGCAGGTTAGTGGTGAAATTAGCGATCTTTCCATCCGAGTCGCAAGTGATATCCTGTATGGTGGCGTTGCGTGTCGGACGCTCGTCAAGTCGCTGGATGGGCATAATCGGGAACACCTGGTCGATGGCCCACGAGTCGCTAAGACTCTGGAAGAGCGAGAAGTTGCAGAAATACTTATCTGCCAACAGCTTGTCAATCTTCATTAGTTCCTCAGGGATATGCTTCAAGCTCTTGGCGAGAGCGTGGATCTCGTGACAGACACTCCAATACATCGCCTCCACCTCAGCCCGCGTCTTCAGGTCGACGATACCATGCGAGAACAAGTCGAGCACCTCCTCACGGATCTGTTCGGCATCATGCCAGTCCTCCAGTACATTACGGGGCGAGAGGTTATCCCAGATCTCATAGAGATCCTTCACTAACTGGTGACTATTCTCGTCGGGTTCAAACTCTTCCGGCATCTCGGGCAGTGAAGCCGTTTCCAGCACGTCGATGACGAGCACGGAATGATGGGCTGCCAGCGAACGGCCGCTCTCGGTGATGATATTCGGGTGCGGCAGGTCATTCTTGTTCGCTGCATCCACGAAGGTATAGATACAGTCGTTGACGTATTCCTGAATAGAGTAGTTGACAGACGATTCACTCGACGGCGAACGGGTGCCGTCATAATCGACGCCAAGTCCACCACCACAATCGACGAAATCGACATTATAACCCATCTTATGCAGTTGGATATAGAACTGCGAGGCCTCACGGAGTGCTGTCTGGATACGACGGATCTTCGTGATCTGCGAACCGATATGGAAATGGATCAGCCTGAGACAATCTCGCATGTCCTTCTTATCCAATAATTCCAATGCCTCTAAAAGCTCCGCACTCGTCAGACCGAACTTCGAGGCATCGCCGCCGCTCTCCTCCCATTTGCCGGAGCCAGAGGAAGCCAGCTTGATGCGGATACCGATATTCGGACGGATATTCATCTTCTTGGCCTCGCGGGCGATGATCTCCAGTTCGTTCATCTTCTCCACGACGATGAAGATCTGCTTGCCCATCTTCTGCGCCAACAGGGCCAGTTCGATATAGCTCTGGTCCTTATAGCCATTGCAGACGATGATCGAATCACTCTGACACTGCATGGCGATGACGGCATGCAACTCCGGCTTCGAACCGGCCTCCAGTCCGAGATTGAACTTCCGGCCATGAGAAATGATCTCCTCGACCACAGGCTGCATCTGGTTCACCTTGATGGGATAGACCACATAGTTCTCGCCTTTGTAGTCGTACTCTTCGGAGGCTTTCTTGAAACAGCTCCATGTCTTCTCAATCCGGTTGTCAAGGATATCGGGGAAACGGAGCAGCACAGGCGGCGTGACATCACGCAGCGCCAGTTCGTCCATCACCTCACGCAGATCGATCTGCGTACCGTTCTTGCAGGGTGTGACATAGACGTCGCCCTTCTCGTTGATGCCGAAATAGGAGGTGCCCCAACCATTGATGTTGTAGAGCTCCTTCGAGTCATCGATGGTCCATTTCTTCATAAGCCTAATAGTTCTTTTATTTTCTCGACACTGATTTTGATCTTATCATAGTTGTCCATGAGGCTGACATCGAGCGTGTAGCGCGCCTTCGTATAGAAAGGCTCACGCTTCTCAAGCTGTTCCTTGATGAACGTCAGCAACTCCTCTTTGCTCTTGCCTTTCAACAGCGGACGCTCCACCTTGGCCATCTGCAGATGCTTGTACAGCACCTCAGGCTCGGCCTTCAGATAGACCACTTGTCCTTGTTGGTTCATATAGTCCATATTGTCGAAGAAGCAGGGTGTGCCGCCACCGCAGCTGATGATGACATCCTCGAATTCCGCCACCTCGTGGAGCATGTTATACTCAATCTTACGGAACCCTTCCTCTCCACGCTCTGCGAAGATCTCCGACACGGTTTTCCGCATACGGCTTTCGATATACCAGTCGAGATCGTAGAAGATGACGCCTAACTCCTTCGAGAGTGCCTTGCCGATGGTGGTCTTGCCGGCACCCATATAGCCTATGAGGATAATCCTGGTCATTTGTTGATCACCTTCATGCACTCCTCGAGGGTCAGTTCTGCAGCCTTCTCGTGCATACTCTTCGGCAGGCGGTAGTTCTTGCCGTCGTAGACGAGGTAAGGACCATAACGGCCGTCAAGCACTTCCAGTTTCGGATCTTCGGCAAATGTCTTCAGATGCTTGCGCTTCTCCTCCTGCTGTTTCTCCTGAATGAGCTCAATAGCCTCATCGAGGGTGATGGACATGGGGTCAACACCTTTGGGCACCGATGTATACTTGCGGTCGTAAAGGATATAGGGACCGAAACGACCTGCTCCGATGGTGACGGGCTTACCTTGATAGTCACCGATCTCACGGGGCAGCTTAAACAGTTCCAGCGCCTCTTCGAGGGTGATGGTCTCGATGCTCTTGTCCTTCGGCATCTGGGCGAACGTCGGCTTCTCGTTATCGTCAGCGGTACCGATCTGTACGACTGGGCCGAAACGACCAATCTTCACGAAGACGGGCTTGCCACTCTTGGGATCCTTACCCAGCACACGCTCACCTGCCTTATGCTGGTCGCGACTGTTGATGGTATGCTCCACCGTCGGCTCAAACTCCTTATAGAACGAGTGCATCATATCCTTCCAACGCTCGCCGCCCTCGGCAATCTTATCGAAGTCCTGCTCCACTTTGGCTGTGAAGTTGTAATCCATAATCTCTGTGAAGTTCTTCATCAGGAAGTCGTTGACCACCGTACCGATATCGGTAGGAATCAACTTGCCCTTCTCCGAACCTACAATCTCCTTACGGGTTTTCTGACTGATCTGCTTACCTTTCAGCTGATAGACGGTATACGGACGGTCCTCACCCTTCTTGTCACCCTTCTGCACATACTCGCGCTGCTGGATGGTGCTGATGGTGGGCGCATAAGTTGACGGACGGCCGATACCCAGCTCCTCCATCTTATGCACCAGACTGGCTTCAGTATAGCGCTGGGGACCGGCGACAAAACGCTCGATGGCGTTGATCTCACGACGTGTGAGTTCCTGACCTTCGCTCAGCGGGGGAAGGATATGACCAAACTCCTCTTGCTGGTCTTCATCGTCGAAGGACTCACGGTAAACCTTGATGAAACCGTCGAATTTCACAACCTCACCTTGGGCGATGAACTCCTCCTGACTCCTGACTCCCGACTTCTGACTCCTGATGGCAATCGTCACCGTCGTCTTCTCAATCTCTGCATCAGCCATCTGACTGGCCACCGTACGCTTCCAGATCAGTTCGTACAGACGCTTCTCCTGGGCAGAACCCTCAATCTCTGCACGATCCATATAGGTGGGACGAATGGCCTCGTGAGCCTCTTGGGCACCCTTCGCGTTAGTGTGATACTGACGCGTCTTGCTGTATTCCTGGCCATAGAGACGTATAATCTCCTCCTTGCTGGCACCCAGACAGAGATTCGACAGGTTGACAGAGTCGGTACGCATATAGGTAATCTGTCCGCTCTCATACAGGTGCTGGGCGATCATCATCGTTTGACTGACGGTAAGGCCGAGCTTACGGGCAGCCTCCTGTTGCAGGGTTGACGTTGTGAATGGGGGAGCCGGCGTACGCTTGACGGGCTTCTTGACGATGCTCTCAACCGTATAGTCAGAGGTCTTGCATTGCTCGAGGAAGGTCATCACCTCTTCTTCCGTCTTGAAACGGTTGCCCAACTGTGCCTTCACCTCTGTCGCAGAGCCGTCGGGATTGGTGATGGCGAAGACGCCGTTCACAATGTAATAAATCTCACTCTTGAAATTCTGAATCTCACGCTCACGCTCCACAATGAGTCTGACGGCCACACTCTGCACACGTCCGGCAGAGAGGGCGGGCTTCACCTTGCGCCACAGTACGGGTGAGAGTTTGAAACCGACGATACGGTCCAGCACACGACGGGCCTGCTGGGCATTCACCAGATTCATATCCAGATGACGGGGATGTTCGATAGCATCGAGGATGGCGGGCTTGGTGATCTCATGGAACACGATACGGTTCGTCTTCTTGCTGTCCAGACCTAACACCTCACACAAGTGCCAGGAGATGGCTTCTCCCTCACGGTCTTCATCGGATGCCAGCCAAACCTTCTCGGCCTTACGGGCTTTATCGCGGAGGTCTGCCACCAGCTTAGCCTTCTCTTCTGGAATTTCATATTCCGGTTCGAGCGTCTTCTCATCGACACTCAACTCTTTCTTCTTCAAGTCGCGGATGTGGCCATAGCTCGACATCACCTTGAAATCTGTTCCGAGGAACTTCTCAATCGTCTTCGCCTTAGCCGGAGACTCCACGATCACTAAGTTTTTCTGCATACTTTTATCGTTTTGTTTTCTTACGGGCTGCAAAAGTAAGCAAAAAACGCTATCACACCTTATTTATATAGAGGATTTTTTGTTTTATTAACTATTTCACCTTTTCACCTATCACTTTTCACCTATCACTTCTCACTTTTCACCTTTCACTTCTCACTTTTCACTTCTCACTTTTCACTTCTCACTTTTCACTGCTCTTTTTAAAAACCGGTGTACGGCCTCCCGGATAGAACGCAGTCCGAAGCGTTCCACATAGATCTCACGAAGGGGTAGCCATGTGAGTTCGGCCGCATCATCACCCGCCTTCATCTCGACATCCTCAGTCACATGACAGAGGAAGAAGAAATCGAGCGTATGGATGTCCATTCCCGAATAGTGATAGACATTGGGGATGGAGAACATATACTTCACGTCGGCGGCGCTAATTACCAGACCCGTCTCTTCCTGTATCTCCCTCACCATACCCTGTTCGGCATTCTCGTTATTGTCCACAAAACCACCAGGCAGGTCGAGCGTACCTTTGGCCGGCTCCTTCCCGCGACGGGCCACCAACAGCTCACCCTTCTCGTTGACGATAAAGGCAGCCGTCGAGGCACGCGGGTTCTGATAATACGTAAAACCGCAGTTGGCACAGTGCCTGCTCAAGGCGTTATGGATCTTAAAATCGTTACTGCCACACTTCGGACAATAGCGAAATATCTCTAATGGATGGTCTTTCATACCAATCGTAAATCGTAAATCACCAGTTGTCTGTGCGGAAGGGGAAGAGGGGCAGGTTTCCGCCGTTCTTCACATTACCGATCTGGAAGTTCTTGAAACAATAACGCACGGCGACAGGTTGTTTCACTTCGGGAGCCGTCACGATAATAGCCTCATCCCAATAGCCGCCGCCAGGCTGCCAGAAGTGACGAGCCTGAGCCGGATAGAAAACACGGTCCTCACCAGCCACCTCGAAACCCTCCATCTGCTCGAAGGGAGCATCACACCAATAGTTGTCCTGCAGATGAATGAACACCGTATCACCCTTGATGGTCATATCCTTATACGACGAACTCTTATACTGGACGGTCTCAAAGCCATAGTCGCGGTTCAGAGCCGTGAAGGCCAGGCGCTCACCCACCTGCTGCTTCTGCGTCGGATGGATCTGCGTGGTCTCGTAGGGATAGACGAGGTCGTTGATGCACACGAGCGAGCTGTTTGGAATGATCTGCGCAGCCTTCCACTGCTGTTCACGCAGGAGGGCACCGCTGATGGCATTGTCGTTGTCATCATACCTGTAAGGTGCAATCTGCACGAAATAGAAGGGAATCTCACCCAGGCCGAACTGTGAGCGCCACTGGTCTACCAACAGTTTCATCCGTTCAGAATACTGGTCGCCTGGATCACCCACGTTCGAACAGCCCTGATAATAAAGGATACCCTTCACCGTGAAGTTCAGGATGGGGTTAAACGTCCCGTTTCCCCAGAGCAGCGAACGGTGATAATCCCACTGAGCCCACTTATTGCAGATCTCCACCGAGTCGGTGGGATCACTGGAATATTTCTCCAGATTCTCCTTCGTCAGCCAGCTCTCTACGCGCGAACCTCCTTTATTTGCTTCGATAAGACCCACGGGGATGTCGAGCGTCCGGCTCAGCAGGCGGGCGAAGAAATAACCTGTAGCCGAGAACTCACCGACGGTCTTCGGCGAACACTGACGCCACTCACACTGCGCATCATCCTGCGGCGTGGCCCTCATGATGCTGGGAATCTTCACGCTACGTACACCTTTCGATTGGGCGGCATCAAGCACATGGTGATTGTAGCCTTCCACCGGACACATGCCGAAACCCTTCACGGGCATCTCCATGTTCGACTGTCCGGCACAGACCCATACCTCGCCGCTGACGACATTATTGATCGTCACCGCTTCACCGTCGTCGAACGTGATGCTCAACGGCTGATAGCCTGCTTTCGGTGTCCTGACCTTCACCAGCCAGCGGCCGTCCTTGCCAGCCTTGGCCGTTACCTTCTGGTCGCTCCACGAGGTGGTGACCGTCACCGTCCGTCCAGGCGCTGCCCAACCCCAGAGGCGGGCGTCTGTCTGCTGTTGTAATACCATGTTGTCGCCAATGAGATGGGGCAACCTGACCTTGGCCTGAACACAGCAGACTACTGCTGCCAGCACCGTAAAAAGAATCATTCGTTTGTTCATATCCGTTCTTGTTTTTAGTTTCTGCGTGCAAAGTTAATGCAATATCTTGAGAAAACAGCCTCAATTATTAAAAATTAGGTTAAATGTTTGGTAGTTTCATATATTTGTCTTATCTTTGCGGTGAAATATCAATAAATAAAAGCAAACATTATTAATAACCCATTAAAAATTAAGCTTATGAAAAAGATTTTATTGTTAGCAGTCGTGCTGTTTGCAAGCCTGAATGCAAGTGCACAACAGGATGAAGGAACATGGTCAATCACCCCGAAGGTAGGTTTCAACCTCGCCAATATCGTTGGTGACCACACAGATGGCTACAGCATGAAGTTCGCCCTCTTTGGCGGTGCAGAAGCCATGTATCAAGTGACACCCATGATCGGTCTCTCTGGCGGTTTACTGTTCTCTGCTCAGGGATGTGAGTTGGAAGGTGATGCCAGCATCGCACTGACAAACCTGAACATCCCATTGATGGCTAACTTCTATGTCGCTGAGAACCTGGCCTTGAAGATTGGTCTGCAACCCGATTTCAACCTCTCGGGAAAATATAAGTACAATGGCGGTTCTTCCGATATCTCCAGCACTCAGACTGTAGTGCTTGATATCCCCTTCGGCATTTCCTATGATATTTCCGACTTTGTCATTGACGCCCGTTACAACCTGGGTGTCTCTAAGATCTTCAAGGGCGAGGGTGGCAGCCAGCGCAACAGTGTGTTCCAAATCAGCGTTGGTTATAAGTTCCAGTTATAACAGACATTTCTTTTAAAAACTCAAAGCCTCACATGGGACATCTCATGTGAGGCTTAAATTTTACATTAAGCCTCCATGTTAACACTTAAACTACTGTAAACCAATCTATTATTATATGGAGGCTTGCCTTTCAAGCCTCCATAAATCTTTCATAATTGCTTCATTTTGGTAAAAGATATAGACATAATCGACAAAGAATAGCCATTAAACAATTGGTAATAAGGCAGTTAAACAAAAAAGACATCATAAACGGCATGGACTATCAGTTTACCATGTCTAAACTGATAGTTTACTTAGCCTAAACTAACAGTTTACACTATCTAAACTATCATGAACTAATATCTTCATGTCTTTTCCTGATTTCACTGGTTCTTCTGCAATTTAGTTGAAGAGTACGTGTTCCATTACATCCGCAAGCACCCATTTTATAGACTTTCACGATGTTCTTTATATAACAAATTGTAA
>CACYQO010000011.1 GCA_902776545.1 uncultured Prevotellaceae bacterium
GAAGCTGCAGCAGATCGAGACGCCCTTCTACTACTACGATGCGGAACTGTTGCGCGAGACGCTGCGCAACATCAACGCCGAGGCACAGAAACACGAGGGTTTCGTGGTACACTACGCCGTCAAGGCAAACGCCAACCCGCGTGTCCTCCGCATCATCCGTGAGGCAAGACTGGGCGCCGACTGTGTCAGCGGCGGAGAGATAGAGGCTTCCGTCAAAGCGGGATTCCCCTCGACAAAGATCGTCTATGCAGGTGTGGGCAAGGCCGACTGGGAGATCAATCTCGGCCTCGACAATGATATCTTCTGCTTCAACGTGGAGAGCATCCCTGAGTTGGAGGTCATCAACGAACTGGCAGCCGCGAAAGGCAAGATAGCCCGCGTGGCCTTCCGTCTGAATCCCAACGTGGGAGCACATACCCATGCGAACATCACCACAGGACTGGCGGAGAACAAATTCGGCATCGCCATGCGCGACATGCTCAGCGTAATCGGCGAGGCAGAGAAACTGTCGAACGTGAAGTTCGTGGGTCTGCACTTCCATATCGGTTCTCAGATCCTCGACATGGGTGACTTCGAAGCCCTCTGCAACCGTGTGAATGAACTGCAGGACGAACTCGACCGTCATCGCATCCGCGTGGAGCATATCAACGTAGGCGGTGGACTGGGTATCGATTACGCCCACCCCAACCGTGTGCCCGTTCCTGACTTCAAGGCCTACTTCGACACTTACGCCCGTAAGCTGAAGCTCCGTCCTGGTCAGACGCTACACTTCGAACTCGGTCGTGCGGTTGTGGCACAATGCGGCTCACTCATTACGCGTACCTTATATATTAAGGAAGGTGCCGTGAAGAAGTTCGCCATCGTCGATGCCGGCTTTACAGATCTCATCCGTCCTGCCCTCTATCAGGCCTATCATAAGATTGAGAACATCTGCAGCGAGGAACCTGTGGAGGCCTACGATGTCGTCGGCCCCATCTGTGAGTCGACGGACGTGTTCGCCAAGCAGATCGACCTCAACCGTGCCAAGCGTGGCGACCTGCTCGCCATCCGATCGGCCGGAGCCTATGGTGAGATCATGGCGTCGCAATACAACCTGCGCCGTCTGCCCAAGGGCTATATGAGTGATGAAGTGTAATTTTTTCATAATATGAATACAGTACAGCATCCTTTCTCAGTCGTCATAACTGTCTTCGACCAAGCGCATGAACTAGAAGAACAGTTGCCCGCTTTCCTCAAACAGGAGTATGAGCCGGGCTATGAGGTTATCGTTGTTGACGAATCGTCAACAGACGAAACATCCGACGTACTGAAACTGCTGAAAAACGAATACAAGCATCTTTACAGCACCTTCCTGCCGAAGCCAAGTGCCCAGACATTCCGTCGGAAGTTAGCCTTGAACATCGGCATCAAAGCCTCTCATCATGAGTACATTATCATCGCAAAGGCTAATAATGCACCAGCCGATACTGATCTCTTCAAGGCCATCGGTGAAGTGCTCGACGAGAAGGCAGAACTCACGCTGGGATATGTCACCAAGAAGCACATCCGCCTGCAGCCCTTCGACAGCATCGCTGAGGCAGAGGGACATATCCGCCGACTGGAGCGCAAGCTGAAGAAGGTACGCGAACGGAAATACGGCAACTATCTCTGGGGGCGTTATGACTTCATCATCATTAGGAAAGACTGCACCTTCGAACTATTAAAACTTTTCGAACAGAAGATCTCTGGTCTCAATCTCCTCGGCATCCGGTTGGGTATCCTGTGGAGTAACCTCCTGCGACGTTCTTCCACCACCCTGCTCTACACTTCTCCCACTGACTCCTGACTCCTGTCTCCTGACTCCATATTTGCTTATGAAAGTCCTGTTTGTCTATCCGAAATCCAATCCGCTCATCAGCCGTCACGTCAGCATGCTGACCGACGGCCTGCAGCAGAGTGTGACGGTAGGCACAGCCGACAGCGTAGGTGCCATCCGCAAGGCTGTGAAAGAACAGGAACCCGACATCATCCATTGTCACGGATGTCCTTCCGTCTCTGCCGCAAGAGCCATTCTGTCGGGCATCAACAAGGGATCTCGCCTCGTACTCACCCTTCACGGACAGAAGGAACCCTGGGCGACGGATAAGAAAAAGAACGTGCCTGCCGCCTATTGGCATAAGAAGCTCATCACGCGTGCATATTCAGTCATCCTGTTGGGTCGGCTTGAACTCACCAACTTCCAGAAACTGGGTTGGAACCGTCGCACAGAGGAGATTCACAATGCCGTCACCACCAACACCATCAGCCTGCAGGAGATGTGTACAGCAACCTTTGCCGTCTATCAGAAGGTGATGGACTCCAACACGCTCGAACTCATGGACGAGCCTACCGCCCGCATGCTGCGCGCTGTTGTTAAGGTGGGCATTATGGGCGACCGCCGATGGACCGTCGTACTTCCCTCTGAGGATGTCAACTGGCGCCATCTGATGCTCTATGCTGAGCACGAGAACATCCGCAACTACGTGGACTACGGCATCAGCATCCTCGGTCTCAACGTGCCCGCCATCGACACCTCACGCATCGCTGCCTATTTCCCAGACAACTACGAGGCGCCAAGACCCATCCGTGAGAAGGTGGGCGAATATACCGGCAAGGAGACCGACTACCTCATGCGCATCATCCAGCAGATCCGCCAGCAGCCGCTGTTGCTTCATCTTATCGAACTGACACGTGAACTTTATCGCGACACCGTCGATGACGAAAAGCTTGCAGAACGTCTTGCAGAGAAGAAGCTCACCGCCTTCGCACAGTCGCTGATGCAGATACTCGACGAACAAACGGCTCTCGATGAGGGTTATATGCCCCTGCAGCCTGCCGACACTCGACTGACGCGCCAGATACGCCAACAACTCGACAACCACTTGAACATAGAAGTATAAGATTATGAACACCGACATGCATTACCTGCAACTGCTCTCGCAGTCGTTCCCCAACATCGCTGAGGCCGCTACGGAGATCATCAACCTCGAGGCCATCATGAACCTGCCAAAGGGCACAGAGCACTTCCTCGCCGACCTCCATGGTGAGAGCGAAGCCTTCCAGCACGTGCTGAAAAATGCCTCAGGCAACATCAAACGCAAGGTGAACGAGCTCTTCGGCAACGATATCCGCGAGTCGGAGAAGAAAGAACTCTGCACGCTTATCTACTACCCTGAGCAGAAGCTCGAGCTCATCAAGGCGCAAGAGCAGGATCTCGACGATTGGTACCGCATCACCATCCACCAGCTGGTGAAGGTGTGTCGCGATGTCTCGTCGAAGTACACCCGTTCGAAAGTGCGCAAGTCCCTTCCGCCAGACTTCTCCTATATCATCGAGGAATTGCTCCACGAGAGCCTGGGCGACAGCGACAAGGCCGCCTACGTCAGTGTCATAGTCAATACCATTATCTCTACAGGACGCGCCGACGACTTCATCGTGGCCATCTGCAACGTCATCCAGCGTCTGGCCATCGACCAGTTGCATATCCTGGGCGACATCTACGACCGAGGCCCGGGTGCCCATAAGATCATGGACACGCTGCGACAGTACCACTCGTGGGATATCCAGTGGGGCAATCACGACATCCTCTGGATGGGAGCTTCCGCCGGCAACAACGCCTGCATCTGTAACGTGCTCCGTCTCTGTCTGCGCTATGCCAACCTCGCCACCATCGAGGAGTACGGCATCAACCTCGTGCCGCTGGCCACCTTCGCCCTCGATGTCTACGGCGATGATCCCTGCGAGGAGTTCATCCCCAAGGTGCTCGACAACAGCCAACAGCTCGATGAGAAGACGCTGCTGCTCACCGCCCGTATGCACAAGGCCATCGCCGTCATCCAGTTCAAGGAAGAGGCTAAGATTATCCACCGTCATCCAGAGTGGCAGATGGACAACCGTTGCCTGTTCGACCATATCGACTACGAGCGTGGTATCTGCCACCTCGACGGTAAGGACTACGAGATGAAGAGTTGCCACTTCCCCACTGTCGATCCCGCCTCACCCAACACGCTCACCGCTGAGGAAAAGGATCTCATGGACAAGCTCCATCACTCCTTCCGCATCTCCGAGAAGCTGCATAAGCACATCCGCACGCTGCTATCCCACGGTTGCATGTACACCGTCACCAACTCCAACCTCCTTTTCCACGCTTCCATCCCCCTCTGCGACGACGGTTCACTCAAGGAGGTTGAGATATTCCCAGGCAACCGTTACAGCGGCAAGGCCCTCATGCACAACATCGGCATGATGATCCGCGCTGCCTTCGAGTCGAGTGTCGATAAAGAATTACAAGTGTTCCCACGCGACTATGCCCGCGACTACTTCCTTTACCTCTGGTGCGGTAAGGACTCCCCACTGTTCGACAAGTCGAAGATGGCCACCTTTGAGCGCTATTTCCTCAAAGACAAGGAGACCTACAAGGAGGAGAAGGGCAACTACTTCAAGCTGCGCGACTCCGCAGAGATCTGTGACCGCATCCTCGACGCCTTCGAGGTGAAAGGCGAGAACCGTCACATCATCAACGGCCACGTACCCGTACATGCGTCCAAGGGTGAGAACCCCATCAAGGCAGGCGGTCGGCTGATGGTCATCGACGGCGGTTTCTCGGAAGCCTACCACAATGAGACGGGCATCGCCGGCTACACCCTCGTCTACCACTCACGCGGCTTCCAGCTCGTACAGCACGAGCCATTCACCTCCGCCCGCGAAGCCATCGTCCGTGAGACCGACATCAAGTCAACCACCCAGATCGTCGAGATGTCCGCCCACCGCATGCTTGTCGCCGATACCGACAAGGGCGAGGAACTCCGCACCCAGGTCGCCGACCTTAAGAACCTCCTCTACGCCTACCGTCACGGTATCCTCAAAGAGAAGCGCAGCTAAAGTCTATCTCATACAACTGAACTATCAAAAAAGAGTGTGAATCGCGCGATTCACACTCTTTTTTGATAGAGCTTCCTTGATTTTTGTCAAATATATTAAGAATATTGAGGTTTTAATCGGAATCTTATTGATGATTCATCGACAATTTGTAATTTTGTGCTCGCAAACAGACACATCATAGACATTAATTAAATTATATCAACCATTAAAAATTAAAATTTTCAGGATTTCAATTATGAAACTTAGGAGTTTATTTTTTGTTGGAAGTATGGCCATATTGGGTGCAACTTCCACATCATGTTCAAAAGGAGAAGACCTCTTCGACAATGGCGCTAAAATAGCCTGGCAGAAGAGTGAGTATGCAACCAACTTCGAAAAGAAGTATGGCCCTATCGATCCCAATCAGACTTGGGACTTCGCTACGATGGATCACGTATACACGCTGCCTTCTATTGGCAGCACAGCTGGGACACGTGCGGGTGCTGGTGACATTTCCGTCAATATCGTTGAAGATGGTCAGATGCTCTTCGGTCAGGGTGTTATTGAATGGATGCACACCAACATGAAGGCTGGTAAAAACAACACCGCAATGGGTAGCCCCTTCTATATGGTCACCCAAGAGGAAAATTTCACTATCGTTCCTTGCTATCAGGGTGTTGCCACTTATTTCTGGGAGTTATGGGTAAATATTGGCGGTGTAGAACGCAAAATCTGGAGTAAGTATGAGAATCTGAAATATGAGACTCCTGATGGAAATTGGAAAACACCTACTGCAAAAGAAGGTATTCCTGCTAATGCCGTCGCAATCGATGCACCTAAATTCAAAATTGGTGCAACAAAAGATTTACAGATGTATTTCTTCCTGAAGGTGTGGAATAACGATGAAGCACATGAGAGTGATAAGGAAGGTAAGACTGCAAGAATACTGACCTCACTGGATTTGAAGATGCTGGCTCTGCAAGGTATTGACAGACCGAGTTGTGTTCCAGAGGGCAATGAATTGACCATCATTGGTTGTGAGGATGGTACTGATAGTGATTATGAGGATCTGGTATTCCTGATGTACGGCAGCCCAGTTCCACCTGTTCATCACGTTGAAGTGGTGGAAGATAGAGTGACCAAGCGTTACATGATGGAGGACCTTGGTACTACGGATGACTTTGACTTCAACGATGTGGTTGTTGACGTGTCGGACGTTCATCGGAAGAAGATCACGTACGATTACGATTCAAATCACAGATTAGTATTCAAAGAAGAAAAAGAAACCGAACATTATCAGGATGCTGTCGTCCGTGCTACTGGTGGTACCATGAACTTCACCATTAAGATTGGTGAGAATACCACCTGGACCAAGTCAAGCGTATTCACCGTTAACGATATGAAGAATACAGGCTGGGGCAAGCCGATTTATTATGACGGTGCAGAGAGTGAGCTGGCTAAGTTTATCATTAAGAATAATGAATGGAATCCCAATACAAACAACATCATAGTGGTTGTCGAGGGTAATGATAACGGCCCGAGCGGCGAAGTGATGACCATCAAGTTCCCGAAGGCTGGTGAGGCTCCTATGATGATTGCCGTTAATGGAACGACCAACTGGATGTCTGAGCGCTCGAGTGTTCCTTCATCCTGGTGGAAATAATTATCAGATTCCCCGATATAAAATAGGAGGGTGTGTCAAAATAGGCACACCCTCGCTGTACCGAAGCACCATCACATAACGGTACACTTCGGGATTTGCTGCACTTTCAAGGTCCAAAAGCCCTGTTTTTTACAAGGCCTTCCAACACTTTTTTGAAAGCCATCAAAAAAGTGTTACGAAGCCATGCAGCAAGAATTTCATCGGCATCCGCAATGGTGCCAGACCCATTGCGCCCCAGCCTGTTCCAATAGATTAATATCAAATCACTATTTCTTCTTCAAGATCTTCATCAAAAGAATAGATAACAATACTTTCTTCATAATTGTTTTTTTTATTTATAATTGTTATGCTTGAATATCCAGAAATTGATTGTTTCTTCCAATTCTCCAATTATCCAAATACAAGAATCAAAAGTGGACGTTCCACTCTTTTGACTTTATTTTGTCTTTGCTATGTCACCATAAGCGAATTTGTTTTTAGAGTTACACATTATTCTTCTATTTGATGGCGCAAATATACGAATAATTCCCGAAACGTGCAAGCATTTCGGGAATTATTTTGATTATGGAGGCGGTGATTGTAGCGGTTCAGACCACCCCTGGCCCCTCCTAACTTAGGAGGGGAAATGATTACTTCTCTTCCTTGGGAACGAGGTACTTGGTGCCGGTCTGGTTCAGGAGTTCACGAGCGTAGGCATCGGGGAAACCTGGACGCACGACCTTGGCACCACCACCGTACTTGTTGCGGAGGAAACGGCCTTGATCGTCTGTGGGCTTCACGACGATGTCGTTGTACTTCACGATGAGGAAGAAGGCGAGCTGCTGCCAGCGGGCAATCATCTCGTCGCCCTTCTTGCAGCTGTAGTCCGTCAGGAGCTGGGCATAAGAAGCATCAAGTGAGTCGCGCACTTCTTTTAATGACGGGAACATCATGGAGTATCGCGGATAGACCATATTGCTGACCCAGTTGCACACCCAATAGGCATTGTCCATCGAGAAGGTCACATCGTCAGCACCCTCACCGGAGAAGCACTTCGGTACACGGGT
Source organism: uncultured Prevotellaceae bacterium (assembly GCA_902776545.1). Taxonomy (GTDB): domain Bacteria; phylum Bacteroidota; class Bacteroidia; order Bacteroidales; family Bacteroidaceae; genus Prevotella. The sequence continues at coordinate 7,588 of CACYQO010000011.1, forward strand.
GATACAGCTATACATCGGCGTATAGGCCACCATGTTGCCATCGTCGTTGCCAAACCAGAAGCAGGCGCCGATCTCACGCGGCAGCGACGAACGCATCTGGGAAATGAACGACCAAGCCGTCTGCTGGGTTGAGATGGGACGTTCGTTGAAGTACTCCACATCGTCAACCTTGAAGGACAGCGGCGACGGACGGTAAGGCATCTGGAAGATACCACCGCCGATGTCGCCCTTCTGGTCGAGCGCAAAAGGCGTACCCTCATAATGGTCGCGCATGGCAGCACGCATATCCTCTAAAGTGACTTTCTTATTAGGGATGATCCAGAGCGGCATCTCCTTGGCATCCTTCTCGATACCGGCAGCGTAGGGCACATACTCAGAGAAGTCATCTGCAAAGCGGTTGAAGAAGCTCCACACACGGGCCTCGCAGTAACGACGGCCAGAGAAGTCGGGCTTGGCATAGGCAGCATTATAAGAGAAGTCTGCATCCTTGCCCTCAAACCAACCCATATTGCGGGCATAGCTCACGACATTGTCGGAGAAGACGACGATGCTTTTGGCATTGAGTTTCTGAGCGTTGCGTTCAGCCTTTGCCATCGCTTTGGGATTCAACAGATCCTTCATCTTCACCTGTACATAGCGGCCATCGAGGAACTGCGTGATACGACTCTGATTGGCGTGGGCAGCAATGGCGTCGTCAGGAATACGGACAGCCACCCAGACGGTGCGTCCCTGTTCCTTCGTGCGGTCAGGACCACAACCCATCATCTCCAGCATCCACGCCTCGTCTTTATCAGCGACGGAGAACGTCTCGCCCTCAGAGCAATAGCCGTATTCAGCCACGAGCGAGGTCATCACCTGCAGGGCCTCACGGGCCGTCTTGGAACGCTGGAGGGCGATATAGATGAGTGAACCGTAGTCGATGATGCCCGTAGAATCGGCCATCTCCTCACGGCCTCCAAAGGTTGTCTCGCCAATGGTCACCTGCCATTCGTTGGAGTTGCCGATGACATTCCATGTCTCTGCGGCCTCAGGGATCTCACCCAGATACTTGTTGGTGTCCCACTCAAAGACCTTGCGCATCTCACCGGCCTCATGCTTGGCAGCAGGATAATGATACAGGGGCATGAAGGCACCATAACTATCGGCATTATAAGTGACAAACACAGAACCGTCGGCACTGGCCTTCTTGCCCACGATGAAGTTCGTGCAAGCAGCGGCATAAGCAGCGGCCAGCAGCATACTGCAAAAAATCAGATTTCTTTTCATATTCATCATTAATATATCAACACAGAGACACAGAGATACAGAGATTTTACCTTTTACAAAAAAACTCTGTGCCTCTGTATCTCTGTGTTTAGATTACTATTCACAGGCTTTGAATGACATATCGAGACCTTTCACGGAGTGCGTCAAGGCACCGACGCTGACGAAGTCAACACCCTGCTCGGCGTAGTCGCGGATGGTATCGAAGGTGATGCCCCCACTCGACTCCGTCTCATAACGGTGGGCAATGAGGTCGACGGCCTTCTTCGTATCGGGCACGCTGAAGTTATCCAGCATGATACGATCCACGCCACCATGCTCCAGCACCTGATTCAGTTCGTCGAACGAGCGCACCTCAATCTCGATCTTCAGCTTCAGACCCTTCTCGTCCAGATACTTGTGGCAGCGGTCGATGGCATTCACGATACCACCGGCGAAGTCCACATGGTTGTCCTTCAGCAGGATCATGTCGAAGAGTCCGATGCGATGGTTACAGCCACCGCCGATCTTCACGGCCTGTTTCTCCAGCATACGCATGCCAGGCGTGGTCTTACGGGTATCCAGCACCCGTGTGCCAGTACCTTTCAGCCGCTGCACATACTTATCAGTCATCGTGGCAATGCCGCTCATGCGCTGCATGATGTTCAGCATCAGGCGCTCCGTCTGCAACAACGAGCGCACACGACCTGTGACGATCATGGCGATGTCGCCCTTCTTCACACGGCTGCCATCACCCATCAGCACCTCCACCTGCATCTCAGGATCGAAACGGCGGAACACTTCCTTGGCGATCTCCACGCCAGCCAGGATACCGTCCTCCTTGATGAGCAGATGCGACTTGCCCATCGCGTCCTCAGGGATACAACACAAGGTGGTATGGTCACCATCACCTATATCTTCTGCAAACGACAGATCTATCAGTCTGTCAACGAGTTCTTCTACACTCAGCATAAGCCTTTACTTTTTTACCTTTTTACTTTTTTACCTTTTTACTTTTTTACCTTTTTACCTTTAAAAAAAGATGCCGATACCGACACGGAGGCCGAAACCAGAGTAGTCGCTGTCCTTGAAACTGTGCTCAAAATAAACCTCCGGATCAAGAGTGACATGCTTTCCCAAGAAGAAACAGTATCCCGCATGGATCTCAGGACGGAAGTCGCTGAAACTGACACTGGAGTCCGACACTTTGTTCTTGACATGGGCATACTTTGCCAAGAGGCCCAGAAAGACACCGCAGTTCTCAAAATAGTAACGTGCACCAGCACCAATCTGAGTGGTGAGGATATCGAAATTGTTCTGGCCGCTAAACTCCACAACACCCAGTGCCATCAGGTTGTCCATAAACAGATAACCGGCCTTGGCATTGAGACCGAGCTTAAAATCTGTACTCTTGCTGTACGCAAGCGAGGCACTGGAAGCCGAGGCATTCACATAGAACTTTCCTTCAGAGAACGGCGTCTCAGACTCATTCAGATACTGTGCATTCGCACTCATCGCCATCATCAGGCCGATGGCTGCCATCATCAGTTTTCTCATATCTTATTCTTTAATTCTTCACTTTTCACTTTTCACTTCTCACTTTTCACTTCTCACTTCTCACTTTTCACTTCTCACTTTTCACTTCTCACTTTTCACTTCCTTACTTTTCACTTTTCACTTCTCACTTTTCACTTCCTTACGGTACCAAATGCAGAACCATACGATAGCCACTACGAGGCAGACACCGCCAAGTATATATCCCACATTTCCAGACAGATGGAGCGTCTGCTTCGAGACAAAGAAGAACGTAGAGCAGACCGTCGTCATGAAGAGTGCAGGAATCAGCGTGATCCAGTAGGCCTTCTTCTGACGCACCAGATAGACGGTGACCGTCCAGAGCGTGAATACGCTCAGCGCCTGGTTAGAGAACCCGAAGTACTGCCAGATGGTATTGAAACCGTCAGGATTTTCCACCTGCCAGATCAGCATGGCGATGGAAACGGCAAACATCGGGATACAGATGTACAGACGGTTCATAATGGGACGCTGACTCATCTTTAACCCCTCTGCCACGATCAGACGACCTGAACGGAAGGCGGTATCACCGGAAGTGATAGGCGCAGCCACCACACCCAGCATAGCGAGGACGGCACCAGCCACACCCAACCAATCGTTGCACACGAGGTTCACCACGGCAGGTGCAGACGTATGGAAACCGGCAGTAGCCTTGGCTATCAGCTCATAGCCCGGCGCAGGATTGCCATAGAAGAACCAGGAAGCGACAGACGCCCAGATCAGCGCCACCACACCCTCGGTAATCATCGCACCGTAGAAGATCGGACGGCCCATTTTCTCACTCTTCACGCAACGGGCCATCAGCGGACTCTGCGTGCCGTGGAAACCGGAGATGGCACCACAGGCCACCGTGATGAACAATGCCGGGAAGATATTGTCCGTCCACTTATCCGGCTCCGTAGCCATACCCATGTTATAAGCATGCGTCCAAACCTCAGGAATCGTCGGCCAATGCAGGAACAGCCACACCATCAGCGCACCAGCCATGAACAGCAGCGAGAAAGCAAACAGCGGATATACCTTGCCGATGATCTTGTCGATAGGCAGCATCGTGGCGATGATATAATACACGAAAATGATGCCCACCCACATCATCGTATCTCCACCGATGGAGTGCAGGATCTCTGCAGGTGAATACACAAACACCGTTCCCACCATGATCAGCAGCAACACCGTGAATAACAGCATCACCGACTTCGTGACCTTACCCAGATACTGACCGATCAGCTCAGGCAGTCCAGCTCCGTCATGACGCATGGAGAGCATGCCGCTCATATAGTCGTGGACGGCTCCGGCGAAGATACAGCCAAAGACAATCCACAGATAGGCCACAGGGCCGAACTTGGCACCCATGATGGCACCGAAGATAGGACCCGTACCCGCAATGTTCAGGAACTGGATCATGAAAATCTTCCAACTCGGAAGTACGACGTAGTCCATACCATCGGCCTTGGCCAGGGCTGGCGTCGGACGGTTGTCAGGGGCAAACACCCGCTCCACAAAACGGCCATAGAACAGGTAGCCCAAAACGAGCGCAATAAGGCTCAAACTAAACGAAATCATGTTCTAAACTATTAATTATTAATTTTTGCATGCAAAAGTACAAATAAATTGTGAATTATTTAGTAACTTTGCACCAAAATTTAAGATTTAAGGAATATTTTGAAAACAATTATAAGAATTTTAATTCTATTTACGCTGGCTCTGAACGTCTCTGCCCAGTCACCGAAGCATGAGGTGAGGGCCGTATGGCTCACCACGCTCAAAGGTCTGGACTGGCCGAAGACCACCTCTCCGGAACAGCAGCGGCGCGACCTCATACGCATCCTCGACCAGTATCAGCAGGCGAATATCAACACCGTCCTCTTCCAGGCCCGAGTCCGAGGCACCACCGTCTATCCCTCTGCCATCGAGCCTTGGGAACCCTGTCTCACCAACATGCCTGGCTCCTCTCCCGGCTACGACCCCCTGCAGTTCTGCATCGACGAGTGCCACAAGCGCGGCATGGAGTGTCACGCCTGGATCGTCACTATCCCCATCGGCAAGACCAACAGCTATGGCTGTCAGCAACTCCGCAAGAAATACCCCAAGCGCATCGTCAGGATCGGCGAGGAATACTATATGAATCCCGAACTGCCAGAGACGGGCGACTACATCGCCGGCATCTGCCGTGAGGTGACACGCCGTTATGACATCGACGGCATCCACCTCGACTATATCCGCTACCCTGAGACGTGGAAGTTCAGGTACTCCCGTGAGGAAGGACGGCGCAACATCACCAGCATCGTCCGTAAGATCCACCATGCCGTGAAGGCCGAGAAGCCCTGGGTGAAGATGTCCTGCTCGCCCGTAGGCAAATACGACGACCTGAGCCGCTACCGCAGCAACGGCTGGAATGCCTATTCCGCCGTCTGCCAAGATGCTCAGGGCTGGCTGCGCGAAGGGTTGATGGACGAACTCTTCCCGATGATGTACTTCCAGGGCAATCAGTTCTATCCCTTCGTGGCCGACTGGAAGGAACACGCCTACGGCAAAATCATCGCTCCCGGACTCTCCATTTACATGCTCCACCCTTCAGAGCTCAACTGGGACCTCGGCATCATCCGCCGCGAGATGAATGTCCTTCGTCAGGAGGGCCTCGGCTGCACATTCTTCCGCTCCAAGTTCCTGACAGACAATATCAAGGGCATCTACACCTTCACGAAGGACTTCAACCAGACGCCAGCCCTCATCCCCCCGATGACGTGGATGGGCAAGCACGCTCCTACCCCTGCCACCATCCTGCAGATAGAACGCAGCAAGACCAGCGACCGCCTCATCTGGTATGGCGCCAGAGACCTCTCCGGTGCCAATTACCTATTATATAATATATACGCCTCCGACACGTGGCCTGTCGATACCCAGGATCCCCGCAACCTCGTGGCGTGCCGCTACCGTTATCAGTCGCTCACCGTCCCCCACCACGGCCATACCCTCTACTACGCCGTGACTGCCACAGACCGTTATGGCAATGAGAGCACGTCCAAGCAGGAGCCAGGAGTCAGGAGACTGGGGTCGGGAGCCAGGCGCATCGACTTCCGCAGCCTGATTGTCGGCAAACAGACAAAGAAAACTAATAAACAAACCCATTTCAAATAACAATCATTATGGAAAGAACATGGAGATGGTTTGGCAAGAAAGACAAGATCACCCTTGCCCAGCTAAGACAAATTGGAGTTGAAGGCATCGTTACAGCCCTTCACGACGTACCCTTAGGCGAGGTCTGGACCCGTGAGAAGATCCGCGACCTGCGCGAGTACATTGAGAGTTATGGCATGCGATGGAGCGTCGTTGAGTCGTTGCCCGTCGTAGAGACCATCAAGTACGGCGGTCCTGACCGCGACCAGCAGATCGAGGTTTACAAGGAGTCGCTCCGCAACCTCTCGGCAGAAGGCATCCACTGCATCTGCTACAATTTCATGCCCGTGCTCGACTGGGCACGTACCGACCTGGCACACAACAATCCCAACGGCGCTTCTAACCTCTACTTCAACTATGCCGAGTTCGCTTACTTCGACATCTACATCCTCAAACGCGAGGGTGCCCGTGAGGAATGGGCCAAATTCCAGTTCCCCGAGGGCTGGGGCGAAGGCCGTAACGTACTGGCCGAGTGCGACGAGATCGCCAAGACCATGACGCCCGAGAAAGACCACAAGCTCGTGGAGAACATCGTCATCAAGACGCAGGGCTTCGTCTCCGGCAACTTCAGCGAGAACGACGAGGCGCCCATCCAGAAGTTCCGTGAGTTCCTCGACCTCTACAAGGGCATCGACAAGGCGCAGCTGCGTGCCAACATGAAATACTTCCTCGAAGCCATCATGCCCACCTGTGAGGAATATGGCATGAACATGTGTGTCCACCCCGACGATCCCCCCATTGAGATTCTGGGCCTGCCGCGCATCGTCCGTACCGAGGATGACATCCAGTGGTTCCTCAATGCTGTGCCCAACAAGCACAACGGCCTCACCTTCTGTGCCGGATCGCTCTCCGCAGGTGCCTACAACAACGTGGTGGACCTTGCCCGTAAGTTCGCTTCTCGCACCCACTTCGTCCATCTGCGCTCCTGCCACATCTTCCCCAATGGCGACTTCACGGAGGCCTCTCACCTCGGCGGTCGTGCAGCCCTCATCGAGCTCTGCCGCATCTTCGAGCAGGAGAATCCCTCACTGCCCATGCGTGTGGACCACGGTATGACCTTCACCGACCAGCCCGGCGGCATCTTCGATGAGTCTTCCCACGGCCACAACGCCGGCTATACCCTCCTCGGCCGTATGTTCGCCCTCGGCCAGGTGCAGGGCATCCTCGCCACCGTCGACCGCGAGCTCGGCATAGAGTACAAACAACCCGGATTCTTCGATTAATTAATTTGGCACGAATTACACGAATTAACACGAATTATTGAATCAATCGCGAAATTAAATTCGTGAAATTCGCGTAATTCGTGCCTTAAAATATAATAATATGAAATTGAATGATATTATTTCCGGCAATTTCAACGCCGCAGAGTGGGAAGCCAAAGGCTATGAGCTTCCGAAGTTCGACATCAAGGCCATCCGCGAGAAGACCGCCAAGGAGCCCACATGGGTACACTTCGGAGGCGGCAACATCTTCCGCGCCTTCCCGGCAGCCATCCTCAACGACGCCCTGAACACAGGCAAGTACGACCGTGGCGTCATCGTCGCCGAGACCTTCGACTTCGAGGTCGTCGACAAGGCCTATGCCCCTTACAACAACCTCTCGCTGCTCGTCAGCCTCCAGTCTACGGGCACCATCGAGAAGAAAGTCATCGCCAGCGTCACCGAGGCCCTCAAGGCCGATCCCCAGTTCCCCGACTGGCAGCGTCTGGTGGAAATCTTCCGCAACCCCTCCCTCCAAATGATCTCCTTCACCATCACCGAGAAGGGCTACACCTACAACGAGGCCGACCTCGCCAGAGGCCTGAAGCCCCTCTTCGCCATGGGTAAGGTCTGCGCCCTGCTGCTCGAGCGCTACAACGCCGGACAGCTGCCCCTCACCGTCCAGTCGATGGACAACTGCTCGCACAACGGCGACAAGGTCAAGGCCGGTGTCTTCGCCTATGCCGAGCGCTGGGTACAGGACGGTCTCGTGCCTGCCGCCTTCCTCGACTACCTCAAGGACGAAACGAAGATCACCTTCCCCTGGTCGATGATCGACAAGATCACCCCCCGTCCCCACGAGAAGGTCAAGGAGATGCTCGCTGCCGACGGCTTCGAGGACAACGACTACATCGAGACTGAGAAGCACACCTTCACCGCACCCTTCGTCAACGCTGAGGAAGTGCAGTATCTCGTCATCGAGGACAACTACACCAACGGCCGTCCCCCACTCGACCTCGGCGGTGCCCTCTACACCACCCGCGAGACCGTCGACAAGGTGGAGACCATGAAGGTGACCACCTGTCTCAATCCCCTGCACACCGCCATGTCCATCTACGGCTGCATGCTCGGCTACACGCTCATCTCTGCCGAGATGGCCGACGAAGACCTGCGTCCCTTCATCCAGAAGATCGGCTATATGGAGGCGATGCCCGTGGTCACCGATCCCGGCGTGCTCAATCCCTACGAGTTCATCGGCGCCGTCATCAACCGTCGTCTGCCGAATCCCTTCATGCCCGACGCTCCCCAGCGTATCGCCATGGACACCTCTCAGAAGCTGCCCATCCGCTTCGGTGAGACCATCAAGAAATATCTCGCCCGTGGCCTCGACAAATCGAACCTCGTGCTCATCCCCCTCACCCTCGCCGGCTACGCCCGTTATCTGAAGGGTATCAAGGACGACGGCACACCATTCGAGCCATCGCCCGATCCCATGCTGGCAGAACTGCAGGCCATCGTCGCTCCCTTGGAGATCGGCAAGCCCGATCAGGACTGGAGCTGCCTCAAGCAACTCTACTCCCGCAAGGACGTCTTCGGTGTTGATCTCTACGAGGCTGGCCTCGGTGCTCAGATCGAGGGCTACGTGAAGGAACTCTACGCCGGCCCCGGTGCCGTCCGTGCTACCCTTCACAAATACGTATCAGCCAGATAATAGAAATTAAGAATCAATAATTGGCTAACGCCCGCACATAACAAGAGGACTGGCAACTCTCGTAGTCTGCCAGTCCTCTTTTCGTTTTCCACCGCGCTCCTTAGAGCGCAATCGGCCCATGTCCCATACAGCTGGTCGTTCCAATCGCCGTCAGAAATGCCGTGAGCGCAGCTACTAACACCTTCACCGCCAGCTCAATCACACGTTGCTTCTTCATAATTCATCGCTTTTTTCTGTGTTATTTTCTGCGTTATTTCTCCCCCTAAGTTAGGGGGAGCCAGAGGGGGTCTGAAGAAGCGCATCATCTGAGGCTGTTCAGACCACCCCTAACCCCTCCTAACTTAGGAGGGGAAGGGATTACCCGCCTGCTCCGGGACGCTCGTCGTCGTCCTCACCGCTACCGCCGTTATCCGTACCACCGCCGCTCTGGGTACCGCCACCAGTGTTCGTGCCGCCCTGGTTCGTGCCGTCGTTGCCGCCACCACTTGCGCCGTCAGCCGCTGGCGCCAGCACATAGCTCAGCGGTGTCTTCTTCTGCACGCGGCGCAGCTTGCCATTCACCGTGCGCACCTCACTCTCTACGAGGTATCCGAACTCGAACACGCACTGCTCCTTGAATGCCCTACTCGTCAGCTTCTCGCCCTTCACGTTCTCCGGCGTGAAATTAATCTTGATGCCGTTGATCATCGCATCGGTACCGGCTGCAATCGCCGCCTCGATGCTGTTCTTGCCCTGCTTCTGACCATCGACACTCGGGCTGAACGTTCCCAGTCCGTCGAGCTTCACAGGCTGACCCTGTGCGAGCAGCTCGCTCATGCACTCAACCACCTGACCCAGTACCAGCACACACATCTGATAGTCGGCAATCTTGCCGTGACTGGTCATGTGCTTGGCGAATCCCTTCAGGTTAAGGGGCTCTTTCGAATCAACCTCTGCGAAGTACTTGCCAAACGCGCTGCTGTCGTCGTTCGTGTTCTGCCGCAGGTTGATCACCATTGGAATGTTTGCTCTTGCCATTTTCTTTTTGTTCCTTTCTTTTAATTAAACATAAGCTTTACTTTTCTCTTTGCAGCGATCTACATCGGGTCGCCACCTCCCGCCTTTCATTCCCCTCCTAAGTTCTTTGCAGAGCAAAGCGGCAAAGCCGAGCGAGGAGGGGTCAGGGGTGGTCTGAACGCGCGCTTTTCATTCCCCTCCTGAGTCAGGAGGGGTTAGGGGTGGTCTGAACAGGCGCCATCGTCATCTCACCTTTCCTCCTGAATTACTCTGCAAATTTACGAATAATTTTGAAATTATGCAAGTATTTATTTCTTTCCAAACGCCTTTTACCGCCTTATTCCGTATTATTACACATTACACCAAAATCTTTGCTCTTTTTCTTGCAAATCTCGCCGATTTTTCGTACCTTTGCACCACCATACAACTATTAGTGGACAAAATTATTCTAATTATTCAAATTTATTTCCTTAACAAAACCATTATGCAACAAAACCATTGTTTAACTATGGGCCGCACACAGTTAGCCCAAATGTACTTCCCTTACATCCAACCCAAGTCTGCCTGGGAGAAACTGAGATCACTTCTCCTCGAAGATCCTGCTCTGTCGCACCTTACAACCCTCCGGCGTCGCACCTTCCTCCCAGCGGAAGTAAACATTATTTACCAACACCTCGGGCAGCCTTGAACTGCCCTTTTTTGGTCATCTTAGCGCCTCTGACTTTACTTAGACTAAACTCAGACTTTAGTTTCTGTAAACTTCGACTTTACTTAGCCTAAACTTCAGCTTTACTTAAAGCTTAAATCCAATGCAATTTGAAAACGTTTCATATGTAAACATAATTCAATAATATCACTCCAAATTTCGTCATTTAGTCATTTAGTCATTTGCTAAAATCAAATCAGTCATTAACAACTATATAAATATATTATATTATTATATATATTATAATATATATAATAATATAATATATTCTGAATGACTAATTATCCCATTTTCAAAAACCAATTGACTAAATGACTAAATGAATAAATGAACAAGACACATTTATTGGTCTTTTCTTGTTTGTATTGAAAATTTTGCTTACCTTTGCAGCCAAACAATATGAATGATCTATGAAAATTTATAAAGGCGAATTCGACAAGAAGCTGGAGTTGCAGATTGCACCGGCGATTATGGCGGGGTTCCCCTCTCCGGCAGAAGAGTATTTTTTTGAGACACTCGACTTCAACCGTGATATGATCCGCCATCCGGAATCCACGTTCTACGGACGGGTGAAGGGTGACTCGATGATTGATGTGGGCATCGAAGAAGGCGACATCGCCGTGATAGACAAGAGCGTAATAGCCGAGCACGGTGATATCGTGATAGCCTACCTCAACGGTGAGTTCAACGTGAAGCGTCTGGATATGACGCACAGGGACGATGGTTACATCGAACTGAAATCCGAGAATCCCACGGGTCCGAACTTCCGTATCAGCGAGGATGACAATTTCCAGGTGTGGGGTGTGGTCGTCTATACCATCAAACAGTGGAAGAAATAAGCAATGTACGGCATCATCGACTGTGATAACTGTTACGTCTCATGCGAGCGTGTGTTCCGTCCGGATTTGGAGGGAAAGCCTGTCGTTGTTTTATCGAATGGCGACGGTTGCGTGGTGGCCCGCAGCAATGAGGCGAAGGCGCTGGGCATCAAGGAGGGTACCCCCTATTTCCAGATGCAGCAGCAGTTTCCTAATCAGGAGATAGCCGTCTTCAGCAGCAACTATGAGCTGTATGGCGACCTGACCTCTCGCGTGGTGATGATCATCAGCCAGGAGGCGCCCGCCTACTTCCGCTATAGCATCGACGAGTGTTTTGTCTATCTCGACGGCATGGAGCGCGTCAATCTCCAGCAGTGGGGCGAGCATCTGCATCAGCGCATCAGACGCTCCGTAGGCCTGCCCGTGAGCATCGGCCTGGCACCGAACAAAACGCTGGCGAAGATTGCTTCGAAACTGGCGAAGAAGTTTGAGGTGTACCGTCACTGCTGCATCATCGACAACGACGATAACCGCATTGCAGCGTTGAAATGGCTGCCCGTGGAAGACGTGTGGGGCATCGGACGCCGGTATGCCGCCAAGCTGCAGGCGCTGGGATGCAAGACCGCCTACGACTTTGCCCGGCACCACCGTGACTGGGTGCGCCTCACGTTCAATAATATCAACATCGTGCGCACGTGGCAGGAACTCAACGGCGAGGACGTGGTGCCCAATGAGGAGCTGACGAAGAAGAAGAGCATCTGCACCAGCCGTTCCTTCAGTGGGATGATCGCAGACAAGGGCCAGCTGCGCACGCATATCTCCAACTACGCCAGCCGTTGTGCAGAGAAGCTTCGCAGACAGGACACGGTGGCATCCGTCGTGGGTGTCTTCGTCAGTACCAATCCCTTCCGCGAAGACCTGCTGCAATACTGGAAGTATCAGGAGCTCAGGCTCGTCACCCCCACCAACAGCACCATCCCCATCGTGCAGACAGCCACCGAACTGCTCGACAGGCTCTTCATCCAGGGCTTGCAGTACAAGCGTGCCGGAGTGATCGTCAATGGCATCTCGCCGAGCAGTCCCCTGCAGCAGGATCTCTTCGATGTCGATGCCGGGCAGATCCAGAAACTGAAGAAACTCGATGCTGCCATTGACCTCCTCAACAAGCGCTACGGCTCCGAGACCGTCGTGATCGGTGCCCAGCAATACACCAAGCCCCACGGTGAAGGCAAGGCCGATGTCTTTGCCGATGCCATCAAGCACGATCACAAGAGCAAAAACCCCACCACAAGATGGAGTGACATTATTGAATTAAAGTAAGGAGGGCATCCCGCCATTATGAACGGAAAATGGTACCACTACACGGCGTGAACTCATTGATACCAGCACTCCTTCTAAAAATATCATCCTTATTTTTTGCTTATCTCATTTTTTTCATTTACCTTTGCACCAAAATAAAATTATGATTAAGTATCAGTTTTTCCCAAGATCAAGAGGTGTCACAGAAGAAATGGAGCAGATTATAAACTGTTTCAACCTTGTCAATGATATTATTTCTTCTGAAGATAACGATTTAGTGAGCAATGAGGTCCTTTCGATTCTTCGTCCGCATCTTGAAAGAATAGGCTTCACGGTTGAGACTGGCAAAACCAAGGATGCAAAGATTGATGTTCCCGTATTATTCGGAGTTGATAACCAGATTGACAAGTCGTTTTATGCCGATGCATTGAGCAAGGATGGGAAAATCGTTGTGGAAGTTGAGGCGGGGCAAGCTACAGAGAATCATCGTTTCCTTAAAGACATCTTTGAGGCATGTATGATGTTTGACGTAGAATACCTGATTCTTGCTGTACGCAATAAGTACCGTACACATAATGATTTTGAAAGAATTTATACCTTCTTGGAAACGTTATACATTTCTAATCGTTTGCATTTACCATTAAAGGGTATTTTATTAATAGGTTATTAGCATATGTCACAACTTGAAACAGAATTGGTAGAATACAAAGGACACGAATATACTTGTGCATGGATACCTGATGTCATAGCGGACATGTATGGTAACATTTGCATTGGCAGTGATTCGCTGAGTGAAGCCTTATATGATAATGAGAAGGGGTACCCTGACGATGAGGCTAAAGAGATTGATGAAACGATATACGCTTATATAGACGATGAGTATTTTAATCTCAGTTACGAAGAGTTTATTGAAAAAGTAATCAAGTATATAGATTAGAAAAGTCATACCCCCTATAAAAAACACTAACCCCGAAGTATGCATGAGCAGGGACAACGGGGTCTAACACTGCAAAGATAGGAAGAAAAACTGAAACTTGCAAGAAAAGTGACAGAAAATTTAGAAAAATTAATGAGAAATGGACTTTAAGACCAGTCAAAGGCTATATTCGGTGCCCAGAATGCGCAAATATCAGAATGCTTGCGCTGGCGACAAACGGAAGACGATGCAGTTGTATCGCTATAATCTTAGGTTATGCCAGCGGTTCTATGGTGCTCTGAATCTGTTCGAGGTTATGCTGAGGAATGCTATCAATGAACACTATGCAGCCTATTTTTCCGATCCAGATTGGATTGTCAATCAAGCCGACACGGGCAAGTTGTTGGCAGACGATAAGGATTTAATACGAGAGAATGAGGCTGGCTTCAGAAGACACGGTGTCTATAGTAATGACAAAATGGTAGCATCGTTTACGATGGGTTTCTGGACTTTCCTTTTTACAAAGAAGAATTATAAGCGTGGTGGTAAGACTCTCCTGCAAATCTTTCCCAATAAACAGAAAGGTAAGAATCAGGCAGATATCTACAAAGATCTCACACACATTCGCGAGTTCCGCAACCGAATAGCCCACCACGAGCCGATTTGCTTCGATGGCTTAGGCAACATCTGTACCGCTTTTGCTCGTAGTCATTATCTGCTGATTTGTGAGTACATCAGCTATATGGGTCAACAGCCCGACATTGTGATTCAGTGGGCAGAAAAGCCTGATGAGGTATTAAACAAGATAGACGGAATGGTAGTATGAAGGGATGAAAACGTATGAGTCTCTGAGGATTTCAGGGGCATCGTTATCGAAATCAAGAACCTAAGCCGTGACAAATTCTATATCAAGTGGGGTTCGGCTACTATCAGCGATAGCCACGTGTATATTGATGACATTCCGTATAAAGACTATATGTCATTAGGCAAACTCCGTCCAGGTGAAAGTGTTACGAAAACATTGCGCGAGAAGTCTTTGTCGAATATTTTCTTTGATGAAGATATCCTTCGCCAGAATTGTAAACTAACAAATAATGCTGGGTATGTTGTCAGGATTCCCATCACTTTGGAGTCAGGAAAGAAGATACGTTATAAATTCTCCATTGTAACTGGGAGAGTTGACGAAGATGAGGAAGTAGCAAAGAAGTCACAGGATGATATGCATGATGTGATGTGTTATTCACCTCTAAAGTAAATCTCCCTTATATATATTAGTAAGGTGTAGGAAGAGAAGTAATGAGGCCGTCGACATTCACATGCCGGCGGCTTCTGAAAATGTTAACCTTAAACATAATACTATGAAAACAAAAATGTAAGCCGTCATCGCGACGGGGTATGTGTTATTTCTTTCCCTCTTTATCCTCTTCATCGTTTTCTTCTGGTTGGATGAAGCCGATGGGCTTTCGTGGTTTTAAGGTCGCAAATTGCGACCTTGAAGATTGCAGCTCTGCCAGGGCCGTACTGATGGCATCGAGTTGGGCACGGGTACTTTCGTTGATGTCATTCTGATCTGCAAGAATGTCGTTCATCTCTTGACGGATGTCTTCAATTTGCTTCCTCAGGTCGAGATAGGTTGCTGCGATTGGCAACTCTGCCAGATGCCGATAAGCTACGAAGGCACGCATAATCTTACGGTTAGCCTGAATAGCGACCTTAGAAGATAGTACGCTACTAAGCATAGAAACACCAATCTCTGTAAAAGCAAAGGCATTGTATCTACTACCACCCCAACTTGAGGTGACATTTTGGCACCTCAAGATTTCATCCTAAAGGGAGTCGGAACTAAAGATATTCTTATCGATATGCTTAATGATGAATTGTTTATTGACGAATTGGTTAAGTGCGCCTTTAAGCTGAATGATAGTTTGCGAGACCTGTAGAAGAAGTAAGTGTAGAAAAGGAGATAGCGAATATATTGAAAAGCAGGTTTCTCTTTTATTTACTTGCATATATCACGGATTTTTTCTACCTTTGCATACAAGAGCGTGAGCATTAGCTCATAGCCGTGGATTATATGTGCTGCGAGGTGGATTCATCCGTCTCGCAGTTTTTTTATCTTATTCTCTTGTTATTCTCACAGGTTCTTTGTAACTTTGTAGCCGAAAACACATGGGGGATGCCTCCTGTCAGCAATGCGGAGGGTGTACTATAGGTATCCTATGATGCTGAATCGTGACCGCTACATCCCTCAACACTTAGGAGGATGCCCAACATACTCAAAGCATCGTAATGGTGCAACTAACAAAACACCACCATCCTCCTTAAGCACATGGGCTTGAAGTGCTGAAACGGCATGGATAGCCCATTTTTCATTATCCCTAACGATTGATGGAGAGATGGAACTTGCCACTATTTGTTCACTTTGCTCACAAAGTTTCAGACCCTTTGTGAGGTCTCTGTCTGAAACATTGAAACCGTCGACATTCACATGCCGGCGGCTTCACTCACTATGATAAACCAACACATTAACCTTTGAAATAATTGAATTCTGTTGCTTCTGCGATGCCGAGTTCGTCGATATAGCCGTTTCCATCCAGCAGGCTGGCCAAACCGTCAACGATAGACTTCACGATGTCTTTGGCATTGCCAGAGTTCAAAACATACTTAAACTCCTTCCAAGGGATGGTGCCGTCAGACGAATGGGCGCCGTTCTTATAGACAACCACACTGATGCCCATATCCATCTGGTCGTTGCTCATCCTGTCGCCATTGGCCGGATGTGTGGAGATCCTGAACTTAATGTTCAAAGCGTCAACCTGGAAGTAGGCATAGTAACTCATTGACGAGTCGGACTTTCGGATGCTAAGCGCCTTGCTGAGGTTACGGACGATGTCTACTTCTGTGGCAGCGGATTTGATCGAATAGCCGTTGTTGATCAGATTTTGGACTTTTTTCTTGGTGGTTTCAGTTTTTTGTTGTAACTTTGCCGCAGAATCTGAGTGCGTTAGTGCAAAACGGTTTAGGCGCTCACTGCCACTCCGGTTCAGATTTTTGGCTGAAGCATTACCTGCAACCGCGCCGTGCCTCTCGCCATTAATCGTTTTAATACAGGTCTCCTTCGGGAGACTTTTTTCGTTCTTGTCTTTGTTTTGCTTGTAATCTTTCATACGTAAATGATGTTTTGTTAACTAAGATTGCTGCAAAGGTAAGCATATTTTCCGAACCGTGCAAGTTTTTGGATGAATAATTTCATGGGCAAATATGCTCACAAAGTGTCAGACCCTTTGTGAGGTCTCTGTCTGAAACATTGAAACCGTCGACATTCACATGCCGGCGGCTTCTCCTAAACCTTTTCTAATACTATGAAATAATTACTATTAATGTTAACCTTCCTAAGCATCGTCTCACGACGAAATATAAACTATGAAAAGCATATTTTCGCCATACGACGAAATCTACAAACCTTTATATTCTGGAAATTGTATCTTATATGATCTAAAGAGGTTCGCTTTCCTCAGTACCTGATTTTCGTATTAACTGGTGCAAAGGTAAGGATAATATTTGAAACCACCAAATATTATGTGGAAAAGTTGCAAATTAGAGTGCTAGGAACGTTGTGCACGTGGAGGATTTTATTTACCTTTGTAGCCGTTTATCTCATAACTAAACTTAAATATAGAATGATGGATGGATATATTTTTTTAGGACTAAGCCCATAAATAAGTTCATATTTATTTGTGGGTGTCAAAGATTTGATTTATCTTTGCACACAGATTGTAAACAATCTGCAGAAACCATAATACAAGTGAATGAGTGCGACATGCAAGGCACGGATCTGCCTTGTATAGTGAATAACTATCCCCAAACATAAATGAGTGACTATGACACCTGAGAGTTCAGACGAACTGGAAGCGCTAAAGCCGCAGCCGTCTAAAAGAAAGAAGAAACGGCTGCGGAATCAAAAAACAAAAACTGAGATCAGACTAATAATTGAGGAAGTAGAACAATATTGTAAAGACTGTATGGAATGGAGTGAAGTCAAGCCCATTCTTTATATGCTGGAGAAACTTCTTCCGAGAGACGGCCCCCAAGAGATAAGGGATGCCATCAAGAGAATAAAGGATGTTTATATGGAAAGGCTGTACGGCAAAAGGATTAATGCCAAAAATCTGGTGATTAAGCGACCATATATCAAAGGTCCTTTAAATAGTTTCAAAAATAATAAAAGAATAGATTTAAGCAAATAAAAAAATGGAGAGCGATAATAAGAACAAGAAATATGGTTTTGCCATTTATGGGGACATCCATGTGGCTGGCCCGATGTTTGAAATACATGACAATGGGACTGTGTATATAGACGGTTTTAGACAGAATGGCCAAAGAGAGGAGGTAGCACATGAGGATCCGTGGGTAATAAAAGATTTGAAGTTCTTTGATATGCAGGACTTTGGTACGGCAGAAAAGCAGCAGATGCTTGCGAGGGCACTGAGGATGGCTGCGTTGAAGATAGACATCAATAACGGACGCGACTGGTTCGGACACTATGCAGCATACCGCTATGCCAAAGAACAGGTAGGCGTCAGCGGCGGATATGTTGATTTCTTCAGTGACATAGAGATGCTGATTCCTGATATGCTTCAAGTTAAGAATCCCAATGTCAGTGGTGATCTAAGATATAAGAACTATACCAAAGGTCTTGGGAAGGAGGTAAAGGCCTGGTATGTGGATGAATTGCGTCTGCCTCCTATAAACAATCTCGTTTATCGTTCATACGTTTTTGGCTGTAATGAGAAAAGATTCAAAAGGATGAAAAGCATAATCAGTGAACTCTATAAATGGATCATTGAGCAGAATAAAGTAAGAACACATTAATGACAAGGCGTAACGAAAGTTGCGCCTTTTTTAGTGGCGTCAGAGGGGGCAGAGGCAGTAGAAATAACTATGTTGGGGGGTGTGGGGGGTGACCATCGAAAAACGCAAAATTTCTCAAATCTATCATTTTTTTTATTTCTAATTTTGACCCCGCAAACCTGCAAGTAGGGGAAAGTCCGGACCCCCGAACGCCGGTAATAACGTTCAAAATAATAAAAAATGAAAGAACTATTTTTGAGAAAGGGAAAAGACGGGAGAATGACCGTCATGACCAAACAAAGGCTGGTGATGACATCTATCTTCGTCGATGGTGTGAAAGTGGAGGATGAAGACATGAGGATGGACTTCCTCGTGGCGAAGAAGGCAGAGCGGGAGATGGAGACCATTCGCAAGAAGGTGAGCCAGGGACTCTTCGACCTGCTGATGATGCAGCTGATGGGGTTCAGGGGAGACATGCAGTATGTGATGGCTGAGAATCTCGTGATATTCACTTGCGACCACACGGCCTATACCACTGGTTGTCCCAGCGTCGATACGGTGCTCGACATCTGCTACACATGGATTGCCGACGAGCAGGGGATCATAGTCAAGAACTTCAAGAACCTTAAATGATGATTCGCGTATGACTATGCATGTATTTGCAACGATTATGGCGCTTTATCCCTTCACCAAGACGGAGGAGATCGCCGAAGAGTTCGGACTCCCTGTTGTCAAAATCAGAAAGATGGCCAGAATCTGCCAGGTGAGCAAGAATGCGGAATTCCGCAGTGACATCGGACGTCTGAATGGACGGAAGTCTGTTGACAGGCTCATAAAACAGAAAATCCGTCGGGAGCAACGAACGGTTAAGCTGTGGAATGATGGTCTGACAATGGACGAGATTGCCAAGAGACTGCGCATCTCGAAGAAGACAGTTTACAAGTATCTGCTCCACGCAAAGAAAAAGGGTGTTAAATTTAACAGACAATCGTAAAAATGAAGAAGGAATTCAGAAAACATTTGCAGAAATACTGCGACATCAGCAACTGGACTCGTATGCACAAGCCCAGAGCTGGCAAGAAGAATGCTGAGGCTGCTGAGAAACTGGCAGAGGACATCCTCCGTATGTTCCTGAGGAATGAGCCTGGATATGACGGCACTGCCATCATGCTGACGGCTCTGGCTATGGTGAATTCGTATGTGCAGAAGGCGGTATTCTTCAGCAATGCCTTTGAGATCAATTCTGACATACTCCTGAAAGACAAGTATGAGGATCTTTTCGAAGGCGATGCCTGGATGAAGCTGCATCATGACAATGTCCAGTTCCAGATGGAGGACTTTATCAGGGGCAAGGTTAATCCGATGCATAAAGAACTATAGAAAAATTAAAAAATTAAAAGATTAAAAAATTAAAGAAGTAATAAAAATTAGAAAATTAAAGAATTAAAAAATTAAAGAATGATGATGAATAACGAAGAATATATTGAGAAGCCGGAGGGTAAGCCGGTGAAGAAATTCAAGGCGAGAGTAAGTCTTTATCCCAATGATGTGGTAGTGGTCAATCCGCAGGAGCCAAGAGAGAGTAACCGGAAAATGATCAAGCAGAAGGGGAAGAGTTCCTTCTACAAGTCGGAAGGCGAGAAAGAGAGTTCGTACTCTATCCATATCAATGTGGATGCGAACGATCCCGATCCCGTGGCTACGATGCAGGAACGCTTCAATGAACTGACGAAGGGAGAGCTGAAGAGTGAACTTAAGATGATTGTCAAGGGTAAGCTACTATATGAGACGCCCGTGTTGAAGGTGTATCTGAACAAGACGCAGAAGAAGGTGGTAATCCAGACTACGCTGGACTGTGGGCCTACCATTGAGCGGGAGCTGCTGCAGCTTCAGGGTGACATGGGACGCGTGATCGGAGCGAACTACTCAGAGATCATCAAGGTGTTTAATGCGAAGGAAAGGAGTCAGAAGCCTGGAGACAGGAGTCAGGAGTCAGGAGACAGTAGAAAAGACTCAGGATTCCCGACAGCCGAGGAAATCATCGACAGAGTGTAGCCACAGATTACACAGATTAAAACAATTAAAAGAATTAAGATTATAAACGAATTAAAGAACTATAATGGAAAACTTAGTAACAATCGTTGAGGTGGGCGCATACTCTGAGCGCCAGTATCAGAAACAGGACGGTACCACGGAGTATTTCAAGAGCCGTGGGGTGGTGATGAAACGGGGTGGAGATGTCATTTATGGCGAGATGACGGGAGAACTGGCCTCGAAGAACCGCGACACGCAGTATTATCAGAACCAACCGTATATCGTGAAGGGCTTCTGGAAGCACCGCACATGGGGTGACAACAATGACCGCCACGAGAATGCGTTCTACATCACAGACCTGCAGACTCTGTAGTTATTTACTAAACACGAATTTGAATGATAACATTTCAAGAGAATACGCATTTTTCTCAGGCTCTTCCCTGCAGAAGGGAAGAGTTCTGGGAACAGGTGAAGAAACCCAGTACAAGGTGGCGCATTGATATGCGTAGAGCTATTATTGCGGCGGTGGAGGCATCGAGAACTCAGGGCGCAGTGGCTCTGCATAATTTGCTCCAGAACAGCGAATATCAGAAGTTCCTGATTAAGAAGCAGGGACTGAAGAAGAAAGCTGCCAAAGAGGCATGGGAGAAGAAAAAAGATGCGGAGAAACTGCTGGCCTTTGCTCAGGAAGTCAAGGATAATCTGCCTGCCTTTATCTTCTGCTGCAGGGAATTCGATGAGACGGAAACTGCGAAGGGCGGGATGTTTCGACACAGAAGACTTGCTGACTGTCACCTCAATGGTCTCTTTATGCTCGATATCGACCACATTGATAACCCTTTTGAGGTGTGGTATAAGATGAGGGATGATAAGGAACTGATGCAGAGCATCGCCCTTGTACATATCACCAGCAGCGAGCATGGCGTCAGGATTGTAGGTGTAGCAGACCTTGCGGTGGGCAATCTCGCAGACAATCAGATAGCATTGGCTCAGAAGTTAGGTTATAAGGCTGACGAGAGCTGCATCGACGCAACCAGAAACTCTTTTGCTCCCAAGGAGGAGGATATCATTTACATTAATGAGGAACTTTTATTTGATTACTACAATGAAGCATTTGACAAGCGGTTTACGCCTGAGTACCGCCAAAAGAAAACTCAGCCGATTTATTTTCAATTCGATTCTGGCGATGTTCCTGCTGGTGTTTGTAATTCTCAGGGTGCTGCTGTGGCCACTCAGGATATTCAGCAAGGGGCTGGGGATGGCAGCGAGATGGATGTACGGACAGTGGATCTCGGCATAAAATGGCATGGATATAATGTACAGAGTATTATTGACGCTCGGTATGCTGATAAGCTGCCATGCGGTCATGACAGCAACCGTCATAAAGAGAGCCTTAAACTTGCCACGGACCTCCTCATTATGCTTGACGGAGACAAGGCCACAGTGCAACGTATCATCGAGGCCCAGTCATGGGTTAAGGATATCATCTCAGAGCGCAATGAGAATGTGGCCCAGACGATGGCGAGTGCCGCCTCGTGCATCACGACGAAGGAGGGAAAGTCTGCAAGCCCGATGCCATCCAAGACCATGCAGGAGGCGGTAGAAAGGGCTACAAGAAAATCTTATTTCGAGATTATCAAAGGCTATCATTCTTCTGCGAGACTGACACCTTCTGAAATCAACGAATTGCTTGATCAGTGGGGTGCAGAGATAGAAGCATTGTTTGATGACTTTCCGGTATTGAGGGATGTGTGTGCGGGGTTGAAGCGAAGCCAGTATCCGGCGGCGATGTTCGTGGGTTCAGGGGCTATGATGACGTTGATGACAAGGTGTACGTACAGATTTTATCACCGCCCGGAGAGGGAAAGAAGGTTGAATTGTTCGCTGCTTATCATAGGACACCCTGCTTCGAACAAGTCGATGGCTGATGACATCTGCGATATCCTCATGGCTCCCGTGGAGGCTTCGGATAAAGCAGGACTCGCAGCACTCAACCGCTATAAGCAGGACCAGAAGAAGAAAGCTGCGAATAAGGAGGGTAAGGATAAACCACAAGGAATTATCAGAATCCATCCTGCAAGAACGAGCAACGGCCAGCTGATTCAGGATATGCTCAATGCGAAGGAGATCGTGGACGGCAAGGAGATTCAGCTGCACATGTTCACCTTTGATACGGAGTTGGATAATTCCATTACTTTGCAGAGCGGCGGATCTTGGATCAATAAGCAGAGCATGGAGCTGAAAGCCTTCCATAATGAGGAGGACGGACAGATGTACCAGAATTCGGATTCTCCGGTGGACAAGTTCCATGTCACTTGGAACTACATCTATACAGGTACGCCCATAGCCTTGAAGAAAAAGGTGAATGAGAAGAACTTCGGCAGCGGTCTCAGTACGCGCCTTACGGTGATTCCCATGCCCAAGACGAATTTCGAGATGATTGAATTTCAGGAGAAGACGGCCATAGACTGGCAACGTCTGGAACGCATGAAGACTTGGGCGTATAAGCTCGATGCCCGTGCCGGGGAACTGCCTTTCTGGCCTCTCGTGAAGCGCCTTTATGACTGGACCAAGAACCGCATGGCCGACTGTGCAGAGGATGATTCGGAGGCCAATGAGCTCATGCTGAAGCGCGTGCCTTATCATGCCCTGAACTATGCAGCACCCTATATAGACATGCGCCATTTCGAGAATATGCACTTGGAAGGCAAGTTCTGGGAAGGGGAGTATGAGGTGGATGATACGGACTGGAAGCTCTGTGAACTGATGGCCCGCATCCAGTATGCCACGCAGCAGCACTTCTTCGGTGTTTTGGCAGAGAAGTATTTCGACGACATGAACAACGATGTGCAGATTTCGGGGAAACGTCATTATTCGAAGTCTTTGGAGGGCTATAATCGACTACCTGATGTGTTTACTTTGGATGATGTCAGGAAGTGCTATGGTTATGATAAAGACACGGCCGTCTACACAAGAATCAGAAGACTGACAGATAACGGGATCGCTGAAAAGATTCAGACAGGTGAAGATAAGGGCAAATATAAGAAAGTGGTTAAGATGTTAGTTTAGTCATTTAGTCAATTAGTCATTTTGTCATTTTGTTTTTTCAATGGAAAAAGTAAGTATTAATAAATCAATCAAACTCTCCGAGCACTTTACGCTCGGGGAGGTGACCAAGAGCAGGCATGCTGAGATATATAATATCCCCAGCCATGTTGCTATTGAGAATCTGAAACGCGTTTGCGGGTGGTTGGAAGCCCTCCGCCTCCGTTATAATCTGCGGTATGTCTGCGGCTCTGTTTCCCCTCCTGAGTTAGGAGGGGATAGGGGTGGTCTGAAGGAGCGCCAGACATTCCACTGTTCAGACCACCCCGCCCATCCGGGCACCCCTCCTAACTTAGGAGGGGAAATAAATACCCCTATCATTATTAACAGCGGCTATAGGAGTCCGGAGCTGAATAAGAAGGTGGGAGGATCGCCGACAAGTAATCATCTGACGGGGTGCGCTGTGGATATCAGAGTGTATGGCATTGAGCAGGCGATGAGATATGCAGTAATTCTGATGGACTATGCCGACGAGACCAAGCAGGATTATGATGAAATCCTCATTGAGAAGAATCGCCATGGTGCCATCTGGCTACATTTCGCAGTCCGTCCTAAGGAAAATCGCCGTAAGACGATGTTCTTGCAGAAATAATAATAACACGAAGCCCACTCTCAAAAGGAGCGGGCTTCGTTATGATGGGATTGACTTATAAATTTACTCTTCGGTGATGGCAGAGAAGGTCAGCTTCTCGTAACCCTCGAAATCGTCGAACTGCACCTGGAAATTGGCATACTGGTAGTAGTTACCGCCCGTGTTATGCGTGTCCTTAAGGGATTTGCTCTTGGCCAGCGCGTTGAGGATCTGATTATAGACCTTCTTGTCGTTGTTGTCGTCGGCAATCTGGATGGCCATAGAGGTGACCACGCCGTTCTCGATCTTGTAGGTGTAGTCGCCAGAGGCATAGAGCTGGAAGTTGTCCGTCTCGAGGATGGTCTCCAGTTCACCCACGGCAGCCTCGAGTTCCTCCTTGGTGGAGTTGACGAAGTTGATGGGTTCCATGTTCTCATCAAGCTTGATATAGGTGGTGTCTACGTCGTTGTTGACGTTCGTCTCTTCTGCATACATTGCTGTAGCACCCAGGAGCATCATCATGCCCATGAGCATCATCTTTCTTAATGTCTTCATCTCTTTCATCTTGTTATCGTTATCTCAAAATATCTTTTCTGGGTGCAAAGGTAGCAAATATTAAGATATGCACCAACTCTTTTTGGCAAAAAATATATAAAAACACCGTTTAGAGTGACGATTTTGACAAAAATCAAGGGGAAATCATGTCACAATGTAATATTTCTCCCCCTAAGTTAGGGGGAGCCAGAGGGGGTCTGAACCATCGCTGATCATGCGGCTGTTCAGACCACCCCTAGCCCCTCCTAACTTAGGAGGGGAAGTAATTACCTTATTCCGTTCGGAGGGGACGGATGACGAAGGTGAAGCTACGCTCCTCACGGTTGACGAGATAGTCTGGCAAAGGCCAGGCTCCCCAGGAGTTGACGCAGCCGAGTCCCATCTGGCGCTGCTGGACGTGAACCTGCGTGAGCGGACGCTCGATGAGGTCGCCTGAGTGATGGCCGATCTTCTTATCCTTGGTGGGACCGTCGTCGAGGTCGGACAGGAGATAAGGCAGGGCGCTGACCTCCATAGGAGCGTCGGAGTAGAACTCCAGTCCCCTACCCTCTGCGTCGATGACCTGGAACCAGCGCACGTCGGTATGGTTGCCGGACTCCTGCGGACGGACGTAGGGATAGTATTCGTCGGCTACCTTGTTGCGATACAGGCCGATGAACTCAGAGTTGTTACGGTCGCAGTAGTTCTCCACCGGACCACGGCCGTAGTAGCACACCTGGTCGTACTGCTTCGGCATCTGCAGCTGCATGCCGTAGCGGAACATCGGCGGGATCCTCACCACGTCCTTTCCTTCCTTGGGAGGATTGGGCAAGAAGTGCTCGTTGACGACCACCTCGCCGTTCGGCTGGAGCGTATAGGTCATGGTGAGCACGGCCTGCACCTCAGGCATGTCGAAGGTGACGACGACGCTGTTGTCGCCCACCTGACAGTCCTTGAGTTTCATCTGCGGGTTCTTCCACACACCGAAGCG
Organism: uncultured Prevotellaceae bacterium; assembly: GCA_902776545.1. Taxonomy (GTDB): domain Bacteria; phylum Bacteroidota; class Bacteroidia; order Bacteroidales; family Bacteroidaceae; genus Prevotella. The sequence continues at coordinate 33,313 of CACYQO010000011.1, forward strand.
CTGCTGCAGCCAGGCACCGTAGTCGTTGTCGGTGGGCGCGCGCCAGAACTCGGGGGTGATGGACTCGCGGTCGATGAGCATCGTCTTGCCATCGACATCGAGGTAGTCGATCCAGCCACTCCACTTGCCGACGGTCAGCGTGGTGCCTGCGGCATCAAAGCGAACATAGCTCTCGGTTTCCTCTTTTTTAAGTGAAGAGTGAAGAGTGAAGAGTGAAGCATTTGCTGCCGCCGTAGAGAGTTCGGGGAAGGTATAGGGATTGAGGACGAACTGCTGGCGGGCGACGATCTGGCCTTTGTCGATGAGAGGCTGGGCCTCGCGCGACTTGAACTGGAAGATGACGAAGATCTCCTGATCGCCGTGATGGCCGAGCACACGCTCGATGACCTGCTTCATGGCATCGATGGTGACGACCTTGCGCTCCTGGGGAGCAATGCCGTTGACAGCGATGGTGCCACCGTGTCCGAAGGTCATGCCCTCAGGACGGCCGGGATTGTCATGATGATGACCGCCGGAGGCACCGCCCACGAACCACTCGAGTTCCAGATCGTCGATGGTCTTGAAGAAATTCTCGTTATAGATCTCGATCTTGCCGTCCTTGAGGCCCTTGTCGGTAATCCACACGTTCTGATAGTAGTAGCGCACCTCATGGGCATGGGGATTCAAACGACGGTCTGGAGCGATGATACCGTTGCAGTTGAAATTGTAGTCAGAGGCAGGATAACGGCCATAGTCGCCACCAAAGGTGAAGATTTCCTTGCCCGTGACCTTGCTCTTGTCGCGCAGGCCCTGATCGACGAAGTCCCAGATATAACCGCCCTGGAACTTCGGATATTTGCGGATGAGGTCCCAGTACTCCTTGAAGCCGCCGATGGAATTACCCATGGCGTGGGCATATTCGCACTCGATGAGCGGACGGGGATTGTCGGTCTTGACATATTTCTCTGCGTCTTTATAGTCCATGTACATCGGACAGAAGATGTCGGTCTTGCCAGCGTGGCCAGCCTGTTCATACTGCACAGGACGGGATGTGTCGTAGGCCTTGATCCAGTCGTAGGCACGTTCGAAGTTCGGGCCGTAACCAGCCTCATTGCCCAATGACCAGACGATGATGCTGGGGTGGTTCTTGTGTGACATGACGTTGCCCTCCTGACGCTCGATGTGCGCCTTGGCATAGTCGGCACGTTTTGCCAGCGTTCCCTCGCCATAGCCCATGCCATGACTCTCGAGGTTAGACTCGGCCGTGAGATAGATACCGTACTCGTCGCAGAGGTCGTACCAGCGGGGATCGTCGGGATAGTGACAGGTGCGTACGGCGTTGATATTCAGATACTTCATGATCTTGATGTCCTGAATCATCCGTTCCACTGAGACGATGTAGCCATTGTCAGGATCAAGTTCATGACGGTCGGCACCTTTTATTAATATAGGCTTGCCGTTGACAAGCAACTGAGCGTCTTTGATTTCGATATGGCGGAAGCCGATGCGCTGGGGAATAACCTCGAGCACCTTGTTGCCCTGCTTCAGGGTGATGAGTAAGGTGTAGAGGTTGGGCGTCTCGGCCGTCCAAGCCTTAACGTTTGGAAGTGAAGAGTGAAAAGTGAAAAGTGATAAATTTGCTGCCGCCGTGATTTTATCTCCAACCTGATTGCCGGCGGCATCGTAGAGATTCGCCTCCACCTGAGCCTTGCCAGCCACCTTCACATCGACATCGAGCAGGCCATTGCCGTCCTGCCAGTCCTGACGCACGAAGATATCCTGGATGTGGGCTTTCGGCGTGGCATAGAGATACACCTCGCGGGCGATGCCGGTGAAGCGCCAGAAGTCCTGGTCTTCGAGGTAGGAACCGTCGCACCAGCGCATGATCTGCATAGCGATGAGGTTCTGGCCCTTCTTCAGATACTTCGTGATGTTGAACTCGGCAGCCACCTTCGAGTCCTCGGAGTATCCGACGTACTTACCATTGACCCAGAGCGTGAGGTTGCTCGTGGCAGAACCGACGTGGAAGAACACCTCCTGACCGTTCCAGTCCTGCGGCAGTTCGAAAGTACGGCGGTAGGAGCCGGTGTAGTTGTTCGTCTCGCCGACATAAGGGGGATTGCTCTTGAAAGTGGTGCCCCAGGCATAGCCGATGTTCTTGTAGATGGGATCGCCATAGCCGTTGAGTTCGAAGAGTCCCGGCACGGGGAAGTCCACCCATTGCGAGTCGTCGTACTTTAGAGCGAAGAAGCCCTCGGGGGCATTCTGACGGTCTTTGACGAAGTTGAATTTCCACATGCCCTCCATCGAGAGGAAGCGGGCAGACTTCGCCTTGTCGGCCTGACGAGCGAGGTCTTCGTTCTCAAAGGCGAAGAAGTGGGCGTGACGCGCCTCACGGTTCACTTGGTTCACTTCCGGATCGAGCCACACGGGCGTCTTCTGGGCATGAGCCGATACCATGGCCATGGTGGCCAAAGATAGAATTAGATGTCTGATCATACGTTTGTTAGAGATGATTGATGAATATTTTCGGCAAAGTTACGAATTATTTGTGAAATATTTGTAACTTTGCAACAAATTTTATCAACTCGATAATGAAAAGAATCAAATCAACGGCCTTATGGCCTGCTGTGCTCCTCGTCATTGCCCTGTGCCTGCTCATCGGGGAAAGCGACTTGCTCTGGAAGGTACAGCAGTATAATCTGTTCCTCTATTCCAAGCATTTCTTCCTGCAGCAGATGCTCGTTCCGGGAGGCATGCTCTCGTATGCAGGCTGCTTCTTCACACAGCATTTCTACCATGCCTGGCTGGGCGTCGTGCTGCTCTGCGGATGGTGGGCACTGCTGATGTGGATGACGAAACGCACCTTCCGCATCACCGACAGATGGATCGTCCTCACCCTTATTCCCATAGTCATTCTGCTCCTGGCGGACATGTGTCTGGGCTACTGGCTTTACGCCATCAAACTGAGGGGGTATTTCTTCGTGGCGACGATAGGTACGACGGCCGTTGTAGGGCTGTTGTGGGCATTCCGGAGTTTGCCACAGAAGTTGCTTTACTGGGGACTTCTGATGCTTCTGACAGCCATTGCTGGCTATCCGCTGATGGGAGCCTATGCGCTGGCAGCCGTCCTGTTGATGGGTGTGTTCACCTGGCGGCTATCGGGGAGCAAGACGCAAAACGCCATCCTCACCCTCATCGCTCTGCTGAGTATCGTTGCTATACCGCTTATCTATTATAGATTGGTGTATAATCAGACCAATATAGCCGACCTCTGGACGACTGCTCTGCCTGTCTTTGCCATGCGGGAGACGCATCCGGTGTATTACGTGCCTTATTACCTGTTGGCAGCGTTCTTCCTCATCCTCACCGTAACCTACCGTCAGGAATGGGCGGTCAAAAGACTGGCACCCTATAAATACTGGGCCTCGCAGGCACTCCTGCTCGCTGTGATGGCAGGCTGCACCTGGCATTTCTGGTATAAAGACAAGAACTTCCACCGCGAACTGGCCATGGAATGCTGTGTGGAACAATGCGACTGGGAAGGCGTGATCAGTGAAGGAAAGAAACAGGATGGGGAGCCCACCCGTGCCATCGTGATGATGCACAACCTCGCCCTGAACCGTCTGGGACGCCAATTAGACGAGATGTACAACTTTCCCAAGGGCTCGAAGAAACCCAACACCCCATTGCCCATCTATATGTATCATATCGCCGGACGACTCATCTACTACCAGTACGGCATGCTCAACGACTGTCACCGCATTTGCATGGAGGAAGGCGTGGAGTACGGCTGGCGCCCGGAACTGCTGCAGTATATGGCGCGCTGCTCCATCCTCATGAAGGAGGACCATGCCGCCAGGAAGTTCCTCGACCTGCTGCGAGAGACACAATATTACGGTGAGTGGGCGGATCAGATGGAACTCCTCATCGGTCATCCGGAGAAGATGGCCGAGGCTCGGGAGACTGGTCCCATCACCCACATGATGCACTATAAAAACCGTCTGGGCGGTGATCAGGGCTACGTGGAGCGGCATCTCATGATGCACCTGTCGAAGAACGACGCCAACGATCCCTATTTTCAGGAGCAGGCCCTCCTCGCCACACTCTGGACGAGGAATCCCGACGACTTCTGGCAACGGTTCGAAAAGTATGTCGCGCTGCGCCCTCATCCCACGATGCCACGCATCTTCCAGGAGGCGGCCTATCTCTTTGCCGACATGCAGAACAAGGACGTCAGAGGCCTACCCTTCGACCAAGGCGTGATACGAAGCTATGAGGCCTTCATGCAACAGCTGGAGCGTTACGACGGTGCGACGCTGGAACAGGCGAAGACGGTCCTCTATCCCTATTTCGGGAATACTTATTTCTATGAGTATTTCTTCTTAAAGGACATCACGTATATGTAATTGAAAATTGAGAGTTGAGAATTGGGAATTATGATTACTAAGATAAACAGAATAAAGCGGCTGAGGGAAAGAGCAATCTCTTTCCTCTTTCCTCTTTCCACTTTCCTCTTCATGACCGCCTGCGGCAGTGGAATTCCGACGGAGTATCAGGAAGTGAATGAGCTGCCGGAGATTTATCCTGACTATACCAACGTCACAGTGCCTATCAATATTGCGCCGCTGACGTTTGAGATGGAAAAGAAGAACACGGAGATGGCCGTGCGTTTCAAGGCCGATGACGAGGAGGTGGTCTGCAACGGCACGAAGGCACAGCCATCGTTCGAAGAGTGGCAGGCACTGAAGGAAAAGGCCAAGGGAAAGGCCATCAGCGTGGAGGTGTTCGCTGAGAACGACGGTCAGTGGATGCGCTATAAGCCATTCTCCATTTATGTCTCCAACGATTCGATTGATCCCTATATCAGCTACCGTCTCATCTCGCCGTCGTATGTGTCGTATGAGGAACTGACCATCAGCCAGCGCTGTCTCGAGAACTACGACGAGAGCGTCATCTACAACAACATGCTCTGTACGACAGCCACGGAGGGACAATGCATCAACTGTCACAACTACCAGCACTACAATCCGCAGCGCATGCAGTTCCATGCCCGTCAGAACCTGGGAGGCACCGTCATCGCCTACGACGGTCAGATACGGAAGGTCAACATGAAAAACGACTCGTTGCTCTCCGCCGGTGTCTATCCTGCCTGGCACCCCACCCTGCCCATCATCGTCTACTCCACGAACATGACGCAACAGACCTTCCACATCACCGATCCCAATAAGATCGAGGTGTTCGACACCCAGAGCGACCTCATCGCATACGACGTGATGAAGAATGAGGTCACGAATATCGAAAAGGATTCTACGGAGTTCGAGGTGTTCCCCTTCTGGGCACCCGACGGCAAGGCATTCTACTATTGCAGTGCTCACTTTGAATACAACGACACGACAGACCATGGACGGGAGGCTATGGTCCGGACTTATGAGGTGAAATACAATCTCTATAAGAAAGCCTTCGACATGGAGGCGATGACCTTCGGTCCACGGGAATTGGTGTTCGATGCTGCAGCCATCAACAAGAGCGCCACCCTCCCACGCATCTCACCTGACGGACGGTTCCTGATGTTCACCCTGGCAGAATACGGCGTATTCCACATCTGGCATCATGATGCAGACCTCTGGCTTTTAGATCTCGCCACAGGCCAGGCACGGCCAGTGAAGGAGATCAATTCCAACAATACGGAGAGTTACCACGCCTGGTCTTCGAATGGCCGTTGGGTGGTGTTCAGCAGTCGCCGCTACGATGGCAACTACACCCGTCCTTTCATCGCCCATATCGATGCCCAGGGACAAGCTTTCAAGCCCTTCGAACTGCCTTGCGCCGATCCAGACTATCACCGTCAGTTCATGAAGTGCTACAACATCCCCGAGTTCATGCGCGGTCCTGTCACAATCCGTCCTCAGGACTTTGCAGACGTGTTTAATCGTGACGGAGAGCCCGTCAAGTATGTGCAACACTTGAACAAATAACCATCATGAGAAAAGAAGAGCGATATGCGAGGGTTCTCGCCTATTTCCGGGAGCAGATGCCGGAGGTGAACACCGAACTGGAGTTCGGCAGTGTGTTCCAGTTGTTGGTAGCCGTGGTGCTGAGTGCCCAGTGTACCGACAAACGGGTTAATCAGGTGACACCCGAACTGTTCCGTCACTACCCCGATGCCCGTACAATGGCTCATGCAGAACCTGAGGATCTGTTGGCCTATATCAGCAGTGTGTCGTATCCCAATGCGAAGGCAGACCACCTCGTGAAGATGGCCCGTCTGTTGGTGGAGCAGCATAATGGTGAGGTACCTTCAGACATGAACCAGCTACTCGATCTTCCTGGCGTAGGCCGGAAGACGGCGAATGTCATCCAAAGCGTCGCTTTCGGGAAGCCCACCCTCGCTGTGGATACACATGTCTATCGCGTGGCACATCGTTTAGGACTGGTCACGCAGCGTGCCAACACCCCCTACAAAGTGGAAATGGAACTGACGAAGTATATCCCGGCGGAGGATATTCCCCGCGCCCATCACTGGCTCCTGTTGCATGGCCGTTATGTATGCACATCAAGAAAGCCACACTGTGAAAAGTGTGGCCTCTCTAACGTTTGTTGTTACCCTGTCCCCAATTTCTGAATGCCCGACGGTGGAACCGTTCCTCGGCTATCAAGACATCAAATACCTTAGATGGACTAATCACACTGAAAAACTTCTGATGATAGAGCTGTTGGATCTTCTTCTGTTCCAACTCATTGGCATCACGCCTCTCCACGAGCTTGCGACAGCTGGCATCATCGACAGGCTTGACAAAACCTTCCTTCCTCACTTTCTCGAAGATGGCACGCTGCTTCTGCTGCATCTCCCTGAACAGGGGGAAGAACTTGGCAGCCTCCTCAGGGGTCAGATTGGCCTCCTTGGTGATAAACTGCTCCATCTCGGCCTGAAACTTCTCCGGAGAGAACTTCCTGGTTTCCTGAGCCATTAACGGTGAAAAGGTGAAAAGGTGAAAGAGTGAAAGCCACACGGCCTTCATCCAGACACTTTTTGCCTCACACCTTATCATACGATATCTCTTCATCACTCTATCACCTTTTTTACTTTTTTACATTTTTACCTTTACTCAATACTCCGATGCCAGGCAGGCGTAGATATCCTGATTGTCGAGCATCATGTAGTCGGCAGCTTCATCGAAAAAAGCATCGTCGGGCTGACTCTGCTGAATGACTTCTGCCACATGTCCCTGGTTCTGCTGCGACTCACCGGGAATCACCAGCCATGCTGCGGTAGATACAAACAATGCACAGACGGCTGCTGCAGCCCACCACACGGGACGCATCCATACCCTCCGAGCTTTTGGACGACGGTCGGGAATCTGTTCCATCACCTTCGTTGTCAACTGCTCGAAATAGCCCTCAGGCACCGTAAAAGGATTCCTGCGGCCAAGCTTGTCTGATATGTACTTTTCTTCTTCCATCGAATGTTTGACGTATAAGTATTCAATTGGTTTAATCACGTAGCTTAAAAAATTCAGAGATTTTCTTCACGGCGATGTGATAGGAGGCTTTCAGCGACCCTTCCGTGGTACCCAACATCTGACTGATGTCGCTGTATTTCAATTCATCAAAATAGCGCAGTTGGAACACAGTACGCTGAACATCAGGCAGTTGTGCGATGGCTTCCTGCAACAGTGCCTCGGTTTCCGTACCGTCGAAATAGGGGTCTGCCAACAAAGAACTGGCCACAGAATATTCATCTTCGCTAACAGTCATACGCCGTTTGTTTTTACGCAGCAAATCGAGCGCCTCGTTGATGGCGATGCGTGAGAGCCAGGTGAATGCCTTCGAATCGCCTCCGAAGGTATCGAGGGCATTCCAGGCCTTCAGAAACGTGTTCTGCACCACATCATCAGCATCGTCATGAGTGAGCACGATCTTTCGGACCTGCCAGTAGAGCTGTTCACCATACTGACGCACAGCGGCCTCGAAGCCCTGACGTTGGGTCTCGGAGTTCAAGAGCATCTGTGTAATCTGCTGGTCATCCATCATAGGTTCTTCCTTATGACCTTATCATACCCATAGAGGTCCGGGTAGTATTTAATCTCCCCCGTCTCCGGATCTGGATAGGCTGTATAATAAATAATGTACACGGGTACGCGCGGAGTGACATCCCGATAGGTGATGACCTTCAGAGGTCTGGGGTCTTCTTCGTGTTCTTTCAGATACTCGCGCCCTCTCTCGGTCTCAGGTTTCATATCCATCGCGATACGAATCTTGTCGAGGGTCCACTCGCCAGCACCCTGCAACAGGAAGCATGCCAGTTCGAAGGGTTTCTGCACCCTCACACAACCATGTGAGAGGGTCCGTCTTTCGCGTTTGAAGGCACCTCGGTTGTTCGTGTCATGCAGATACACGCCGAAATTGTTGGAGAAGCGGAACACGATACGTCCGAGGGAGTTGCCTGCCCCACCCCTCTGGCCCACACGCAGACCACCTTCTTTCAGACGACTGCCACTCACCTCCTTGGGATTGAGGGTATCCCCCTTCTCACGGTCCACGATATAATACCGGTTCCTGGCGAAATAAGAAGAATCCCCGCCATGGGCTGACACCTCTCCTTTCACAATTGACGGGGGAATAATCCACTCGGGGTTCACCTGCATATAAGAGATCTCACTGTTTAACAACGGCGTCTTCGTCGCTATCGCCCCACAACAGATTTTCATGGACATCACACTGTCTGGACAGATGGCCCACAACTGTTGGGCTGGGATGTTCACCACCACCTGATGGGTTCTGCCCTCAGGTCTGGCTATCTGCCAACGACAGCGCTCCAGATTCGCAATGAGCATCTCTCGCTTGGCACTATCGGTGGTCTGTTCCAGCTGACTCATAAACGTTTGATAGAGGCTATTGTTGGGGGTTGAGGTCTGCAGATAGGTCATTCTGTCGGGTGACTTCAGCTTTCGTAGGGATTCCTCATAATTGGGGGCCTTCAACTCATAGTCGAAGAGTCTGGCATAGCCCGTGCTGTCAGTCTTATAATCCATGTGGTTAAACACCTGGTCTGGTCTCATAAAACCATAGCGCTGTCCGACGGTATATCTGACATACGCCTTCGTCAGATGGTATTCCAGTCTGGGCAACACCTCGTTGATGCTCTGTCCCACGGAGTCAAAGCTGAGCTGATGCACAATCTCAAGGTCTGCGGCAATCTCTGGCAGAAAGAACGACTTCGGATCCAATCCTTGTCTCGGCAGTTCCCTTTGCAACTTTGCCAACAACGTATCTGCCTGATCCGTCACCCCTACCCTGTTATACCAAAGAGGCTCAAAAGTCCGTCCCGTCTGCAGCTGTACCATAGCTGCCCGATAAAACTCCCGTGTCTTTTTGTCTGCCTCCCACTTCGACGTGTCGGCATCTAAAAGATGCGTCAGAAACTTCCCTTGTTCGGTGGTATCCAACGCATATACGAATGTTCCAAAGGCGGAAGAGTGGGCCTCGTCATACTCACGGTTCCCGTTCACACAAGAAGCCAGGAGCATGAGGCCCGTCGCAAGTCCTGTGATTAACGGACGTATACCCTGCGAACGACTTTGCCAACCTTGACGATATAGCAACCCTTCGGAATATTAAGTTCGATCTTCTGTTCCGGACTGTCTATCCGCTTGTGCAGCACGACGTTGCCGGTGACGGTGACGATTTGCAGCACCTGACCCTCTGCCCCTGTAATGGTCAGCGTGCCCTCACTGTAAACCACGTCCACCTCCTGCTCGTCCGTCAGTTCCATCACCCCGGCGAAATAGGCGGGAGCAGCGCTGGCGGTCACAGGTACCAGCCAAAGGGCAGCCAGCGAGAAGGTAAGAATGAGTAAACGCTTTATCATACGCATGCATATATAGTTTGGTGCAAAGTTAGCATTTTTATTTGATACCACAAAACTTTTTCGACGGAAAATGTATTTTTCACCTAAAAAGATGGATTTTTACACGTCGATGATGTCCATTTCATTCGTCAGACGGGTGTTTTCAAACACGGCCTTCGCCTCTTCCAACAATACATTCTCGTCGTTATAGCGCGAACTATAATGGCCCAGCAATAACTGTCCCACCCCGGCATCTCTGGCCACCATCGCAGCTTGTCGCGCAGTAGAGTGACAATATTTCTCAGCAGACAGGATTTTGTCCTCACCATAGGTGCTCTCGTGATACAGGGTACTCACGCCCTTTATCAGTTCATGCAACGTGGGGATATATCTGGTGTCGCTGCAATAGGCGTAGCTTCTGGGCGCATCGGCAGGCTCGACCAGTCTCTCGTTGGGAATCACATCGCCATCCTCTGTCGTCCAATCTGCCCCCATCTTGATGTTGTTGATCTGACTGCGTGGCACCCCATAGGCCTCCAACATTTCAGGACGGATATGGGGCAGCAGGGCCTTCTCTCGGATGAGATAGCCGCAGGTAGGCATACGGTGTTCCAGGGGAATCGTCTCCACGGTGATGCTGTTATCCTCGTAGACGATGGCCTGCTTAGTGGCATCTACAGGATGGAAAACCACTTCAAAACCCAGGTCATGAGTGAAGAAGACAATCTGATCGTTCAACATGAGCCCCAGCGCCTCATGAGCATAGATATGGAGAGGAGCTGTACGACCTAAAAGTCCGAAGGTGGAGATCATCCCGATAAGGCCGAAGCAATGGTCACCATGCAAATGAGAGATGAACACCCTACTGAGTTTAGCGAAGTGCAAATGACACTTCCGCATCTGCGTCTGCGTTCCTTCTGCACAGTCAAGCATCAACAACCTGTCCCTCACCTCCACGAGTTGTGAGGAACCATTGTGACGAAGGGTGGGAAGCGCACTTCCACACCCTAAGATATGTACCCTGAAAGGCTCCACGATTTAAATTTTATTAAACTCATCACTGGTCTCTTCCAATTCTAGTCCGTGGAGATCCACCTTGGGCTTCGGCTTCCAACGGCTATACTCGAAGGTCTCGGTCTCGTCACGGGGCTTGCCCAGCGTCTTGTAAGCCAATGTGTCAGCACCAAGGGTCAGGATCTCATAACGATTCGATTCTTCCTCGTCACCACCACCTTCACGCATGAGTTCGATCTCCAACTCACCATTGAAAATCTTCCAAGTGCGATAGACGATTACCGACTGGTCGATGCTCTCTGCCACACCACCCTCTTTGATGCGGATGCCTATCTCAGCACTGCCGTCGATGGGGTCTGGCATCACCCAGTCGCCCATTAGCGTATTCAGGTTAATCACGAGCAGAGCGTTCTTCTTGAGAGAGTCGGCCAACACTGCTACACGGTCTGCCACCTGAAGACCTCCCAGTACCTTTCCAGCATCCTGGGCCCTGGTAAGACTCAGCGACAGGGTGTCACCGTTGTCGGTAATCAGCTCCAACGTATTCATGGCCGTTCCATCCGCACAGACACCATAAATGGTCTGGTCTCTGAACACGGAAACATCCGTTTTTTCCGTCTCCTGTGTCTCCTCGACCTGTGCCTGTTGTTTACCACCACAGCTGCCAAACACCATTGCCGCAGCCACCATCAAAAAAAGACCTGTTTTCTTCATATTAATTCGTGTAATTCGTGAAATTCGTTGTCTTAAAAAATCATTTTGTTTTTGCCTCCTGCCAAAGCTTCTCCATTTCCTCGAGTGTCATCTCCGTCAGGGGTTTTCCTACTCTAATGCTGTGTTCCTCGATATAATTAAACCGTTCGATAAACTTCCGGTTCGTCATTTCCAGGGCATTATCAGGGTTCAGTTTATACAGTCTCGCTGCATTAATGACGGCGAAGAGGAAATCTCCCAACTCCTCCGTCGAACGTTCCTTATCATCCTTGTTCAACTCTGCCTCCAGTTCGTCAAGTTCCTCACGCACCTTCAGCCACACATCCTCACGTTTCTCCCAGTCAAAGCCCACGTTCCTGGCCTTGTCCTGGATCCTATACGCCTTGATGACACTGGGCAATGCTGCCGGCACACCCGACAGCACCCTTTCATTTCCGTCCTTCTCCTTCAACTTAATCTGCTCCCAGTTTTGCAGAACCTGACTCACCGTTGTCACTATCTCTTCTTGAGTATTCTCATTCCTCCTTCCTCCTTCCTCATTCCTCGAAAAATCTCCTCCTTCCTCAAAAATCGTCTTCGGTTCCTCAGCATCAATCTGCGAAGGATGATAAACATGCGGATGCCTTGTGATCATCTTCTTCGTCAGGGCGTCACACACGTCCGCCATATCAAACTGTCCCTGTTCCTCCGCAATCTTCGCATAAAAACAGATATGCAAAAGCACGTCACCTAACTCCTTACAGATGTCATGGATATCGTTCTTGATCAGGGCGTCGCAGAGCTCGTAGGTCTCTTCGATTGTATTGGGCCTCAGACTCTCGTTCGTTTGTTTCTTGTCCCACGGACAATTCGCCCTCAACGCGTCGAGCACGTCAAGGAAACGACCGAAAGCCTTCATTTTTTCCTCTTTTGTATGCATAATACATTAATAATTGGGGCAAAGATACAAAATAATTGAGAATTGAGAATTGAAAATTAGAATTTTTATGTAATTTTGCACCGATTTTTGAAAATAATTAAACATAAAGCATGGAACTTGCAAGTAAATACGACCCAAAAGAGGTCGAATCGAAATGGTATCAGTACTGGCTTGACCACAAACTCTTCGCCAGCAAACCCGACGGACGTGAACCCTATACGATAGTCATCCCCCCACCCAATGTGACGGGTGTGCTCCACATGGGACACATGCTTAACAATACCATCCAGGACATCCTGGTGCGTCGTGCCCGTATGGAGGGTAAGAATGCCCTGTGGGTACCTGGCACCGACCATGCCTCCATCGCCACGGAGGCAAAGGTGGTGAAGAAACTCGCCAGTGAGGGCATCAAGAAACACGACCTCACCCGTGAACAGTTCCTCGAGCATGCCTGGGCCTGGACCCACGAGCACGGCGGCATTATCCTCCAGCAGCTGCGTCGCTTAGGTGCCAGCTGCGACTGGGATCGCACTGCCTTCACCATGGACGAGAAGCGTTCCGAGAGCGTCATCAAGGTCTTCGTCGACCTCTATAACAAAGGTCTCATCTACCGTGGTCTGCGTATGGTGAACTGGGATCCCAAGGCCCTCACCGCCCTCTCCACCGAGGAAGTCATCTACAAAGAGGAGCAGAGCCACCTCTTCCATCTGAAGTACTACGTGGCCGATCTGGAGGCCCTCGACAATGAGGAAGTCCTCAAGGCTGATGGCAATATCATCCACAAGGATGCTAAGGGCTACTACGCTGTCGTGGCCACCACCCGTCCTGAAACGATCATGGGCGATACCGCCATGTGTATCAACCCCAAGGACCCGAAGAACCAGTGGCTCAAGGGCCGCAAGGTCATCGTACCTCTGGTGAACCGTGTCATCCCCGTCATCGAAGACCGTTATGTGGACATCGAATTTGGTACTGGCTGTCTGAAAGTCACCCCGGCCCACGACACCAACGACTATATGCTCGGTAAGACGCACAACCTCGAGACCATCGACATCTTCAATCCCGACGGTACCATCTCCGACCAGTCACCCATCTACGTGGGCATGGATCGCATGGACTGCCGTAAGCAGATTGCCAAGGATCTTCAGGAGGCTGGTCTCATGGAGAAGATTGAGGACTACACCAACAAGGTGGGCTATTCAGAACGAAACCCAGACACACCCATTGAGCCCCGTCTCTCGCTTCAGTGGTTCCTCAAGATGCAGCACTTTGCAGACATCGCCCTGCCCCCGGTGCTCAACGGTGAACTGAAATTCTATCCGCAGAAATACGTGAACACCTATAAGAATTGGCTGGAGAACATCCAAGACTGGTGTATCTCGCGCCAACTGTGGTGGGGTCACCGCATTCCGGCCTATTATTATAATGAGGAAGGCGATTTTGTGGTTGCCGAGACACGGGAAAAAGCACTGGAACTGGCTCAGCAGAAGGATCCGAAGATTACCGACACTGACCTCCGTCAGGAAGAGGACGCCCTCGACACCTGGTTCTCCTCATGGCTCTGGCCCATCTCCCTCTTCGACGGTATTAACAATCCTGGCAACGAGGAGCTCAAATACTATTACCCAACCAATGTCCTCGTGACAGGTCCCGACATCATCTTCTTCTGGGTATCCCGAATGATCATGTCCGGTTACGAGTATGTGGGTGACATGCCTTTCAGAAGCGTTTACTTTACAGGTATCGTTCGCGACAAGCTCGGTCGTAAGATGTCGAAGTCACTCGGCAACAGCCCCGACCCCATTGAACTCATCGAGAAGTTCGGTGCCGACGGTGTGCGTATGGGTATGATGCTCTCTGCCCCCGCAGGCAACGACATCCTCTTCGACGAAGCCCTCTGCGAACAGGGACGAAACTTCAACAACAAGATCTGGAATGCCTTCCGTCTTGTGAAGAGTTGGAAAGTCGCAGAAAGTTCCGTTAGCGGCTGTACTACAGCCGCCAACCAGATTGCCACCGCCTGGTTCGAAGCCAAACTCCGCGAGACCAATGCCGAGGTCGACGATCTCTTCAAAAAATTCCGTATCTCCGAAGCTCTCATGGCAGTCTATAAGCTCTTCTGGGATGAGTTCTCTTCCTGGTACCTGGAAATGGTGAAACCTGCCTATGTCAATGGTGAAGCACAACCCGTCGACCGTGAGACCTACGACAAGACACTCCATTTCTTCGAGCAGCTGCTGAAGATGCTGCATCCCTTCATGCCCTTCATCACCGAAGAGCTCTGGCAGCACCTCTACGACCGTCAGGACGGCGAGAGCATCATGCGCGACAAATTGGAGATTCCCGCTCCTACGGCAGCAGACAGCCAGCTCGCCGCTCAGATTGAGAGTGTGAAGCAGATCGTCTCCGGTGTGCGTATGGTTCGTTCTTCGAAGAACATTGCCCCGAAGGAGCAACTCGAACTGCAGGCGGTAGGCCAAAACGACTTCGAAGCCTTCAATAACGTCATCGTCAAGATGGCGAACCTTTCTGCCATCACGGTGGTGGTAGAGAAAGATCCCACGGCATCTACCTTCATGGTGGGCACAGACGAATTTGCTGTACCTCTGGGTAACATGATTGATGTCGAGGCAGAGATCCAAAAGATGGAGGCTCAGTTGCAGCATCTCGAAGGTTTCCTCGCTGGTGTGAAGAAGAAGCTCTCCAATGAGCGTTTCGTCGCCAACGCCCCCGAAGCTGTCGTCGCCCTCGAACGTAAAAAGCAGTCCGATGCTGAAGAGAAAATCGCTTCTCTCCAGGCCTCCATTGCTGCTCTCCGCAAATAGTATCACTTATTGGTACAATAAAACAACAGCAGCTATAACTTCTTACGAAGCATATAGCTGCTGTTGTCATAATATAAATATCAAGTTTTCAATTATCCTTGATAAGACTCTCGTATATCTCCAGATGTTTTTGCACGACCTTGTCTAATGAGAACTCCCGTTCTGCCTTCTCTCTTGCAGCCTTGCCCATCTTGATACGAAGATCTTTATCCTCAATCAGGATTCGTAACTTCTCTGCCAAAGCATCGCTATCCTTGACAGGGACCAAGAAGCCATTCACGCCGTCGTCCACCACATCCTTACAGCCGATACTGTCACAAGTGATAATCGGACGGCCTGAGGCACAAGCCTCAATCAGCGACTTCGGTACCCCCTCACGATACCAGCTGGGGAAAGCCACTATACTTGACTTCTGCAACAGATCCCTCACATCACTGCAGAACCCGAGCCACTGGATATAACTACCGTCGCAGTGCGACCGTAACTCTTCCTCTGTCAACGAATTGGGCGTAGTAGACAATCTCCCGCAAAGCCAAAAGACTATCTTACCTTCATAATCCTTACGGAGTCTCTCTGCGGCCTCAATGAGCACCATAGTACCCTTTTCGCGCACCATCCTGGCCGTGAAGATAATATGCATCACATCATCGGTCATGACGGAATCAGGAATATATACAAAATCCTTCAGATCAACACCAGAGCCTTTGATAAAGGCACTCTGTTCCGGATTAACGACCTGAAACTTATAGAACAGTCCCTCGTCCTCATGGTTCTGGAAAATCACCACCACGTTCTTGCGAGAGTTTGAAAACCTCATAACTCGCATCACAGCCTTTGCCATCATTGACGGTTGGGTACCATTGAACAGCGTTCCTAATCCACTGACCGCATTCACGACGCCATGCACACCAGCCAGCCTCGCTGCCAATCCACCCCACAAGATGTTTTTCAATCCCACATGATGAACCACAGCATCCTTATTCCTGCGATACAGTCTGAACAGGAACCAACAAGTCTTTAGTTCCTGCATGATGTTCTCTCCCGTTGGATTGATCGGCAGATCCATCATCTTCAGGTGCAAAGCCTCCACATCCTTCCTTTGTCCCGTGTCCTTACATACAATCGTCACATCCCAGCCCGCTTGCTGTGCAGCCACAGCAATGTCTTTCCGATGCGACAGGAAGAATCTGTCCTCATTCACGACAAGTAAAAGTTTCTGATTCATATTTGATTCTTCAAAACAGTAACCAAATCTTTAGTAAACTCGTCTGCGCCTCGCGCATTCATATGATTTCCATTTTTGAAATATTCATCATGGTGAACGTATTTCGGATCATTAGAGAAATCAACAAATGGGATTCCTCGCTCTCTACATATTTCTTTAACTGGCTGAAACTGAAGCGTGTCCATGCCATACCAAATTGGTGAGACGACAAAGTACAATTTAACCCCATCCAGTTCATCTATCAACTTGTTGATATAATCCAGTTTAACTTTATCAACAACAGATGCTTCCCCTTTTCCGACATCCATCTTTATTTTTGTTCTATTCAACTCACCCTTAAGCGGAACAAAACCATCAACCTTAGCATCAGATATAGGATGCAAATAATCAGCCATCAACTCAATAATCCTTGAATTATAGCGATATAATTGGCTTACCATTTTGTATTTTTCAGTTGGATCAACACTTTCAAAAATACCTGCTATACCATCTCTTTCATAATGCTGTTTTAACCAAGTCAAGTAGCGGTGGTTGTCATCACCAATAAAAAAGTCAACATCAGGATAAATGTCATAAATCACGACTTTAGGTCTCTTTCTCTCATCTATCATCCTCAGTCTTCCATAGTTCAGTATGATACCATTACCCATCTGCCCTGAATTATAGCAGGAAATGCCCAATGAGTCCGTAATAATCTGAGGGTTGTAATGTCTTACACATCGTGAGGATCCCATCAACAGGCAATCAGTTTCCAAACTATCGCAAATGTACGCGTCTCTTTGAGTAAACCCACCCTTAGCATGTTGGGCGAAATACCCCAAAGCAAAACCAAAAAGCACATCCGCCACTATTACCAAAGCGAAGAAGAAGGCTATCTTTATAACGAATCGTTTCATGAAGTTAGAAATTAGCGTAAATAAACTGACCTGCATCAAACACGCCTGTCAACAAAATTAGGATGATAACAGAAAGATAAGAGGCCCATCTTACTATATGGCTTTTATTCTCGAAGAGTCTCAACTTATTGGGAGCAAATTCATCAGTCCAGTCTTTGATGAAGAGTAATATTGTACCTATCATCATCAGAACAAAAATGTGCTTTGAAGTAATTTCAAGTACCATAGACTGATGCACGTCAAATATATGCGCTATCACACCACAGGCATCACCCAAAGAAGGCATACAAACAAATATCATGGAAAAGTTCACCAACTGGAAGGTAATGAAGATCTTTATCGATTTACCAAACCATCCATATTCACACTTCTGTTGCCCAATGGCTTTTTCTATAATCTGAATTATGCCATGCCACATACCCCATACGATAAATGTCCAATTGGCTCCATGCCAGATACCACTCACTAAGAAAGTCACAAAAATATTCCAATAATTCCTCAGTTTTGAGCATCTACTACCTCCCATGGGGATATAAACATAATCCTTCAACCATGTACAAAGCGAGATATGCCACCTATGCCAGAAGTCTGTTACACTCACTGCAAAATAGGGTCTGCAGAAGTTCTTTGTCAACTCAAAGCCAAGGATTTTTCCGACACCTATCGCCATAAGTGAGTATCCTGCTAAGTCTGCATAAATCTGGATGGTATAGAAGAGGCTTGCAACAAAGCAGGTCACGCCAGTATAGTTCATATAGTTGGGTAGCACAGTGTCCACGTACAGTCCCACACGGTCAGCCACGACTACCTTCATAAACATACCCCATAATAACATCTTCAACCCTTCAACAGCTTTTCCATAATCAAAATATGGCCTTAGGTTCTTCAATTGAGGGATAATCAATGAGGCTTTGTTGATAGGACCAGACAATATGGATGGGAAGAAAGATATAAACAATGCGTATGTCAGGAAATCCTTTTCTGCCTCAATCTTTTTATAATACACATCAAAGAGATAGCCTATTGCTTGGAAGGTGAAATAAGAAATACCTATAGGTATAGCCCAATTTAAACCTTGAAGGTCATAGCGCAGACCTAAAATTGAAAGAACAGCATAGACCTGTTCATTAATAAAGTTAAAGTACTTGAAGAATAATAGCGGTAGTAAAGAAAATGCTCCCCCCAAAAACACTATTTGCTTCTTCTTTTCACTCCTCTCGACAAGCCTTGCACTAAAGTAGGTTACGAGTGTTACACCAAGTAATATCAGCGTATACACGGGCTTCCAGTTGGCATAGAGCAGGTAGCTCACCAGTAACAGATACCCATTCCTCCATTTGCACATCTTTGCCGGTATCACATAATACAGCAAAAACAGCAGAGGAAAAAGGACTATGAAGTTGAATGAATTAAATGTCATATCAATGCTCAATAATTCTATTTTCTCTTATGTCATGTTGCTTCACCCTAATTGTCTCTATAGGCTGTTGGACATTCTTTCCAACTATTTTTTTAGCAGTATTCTTTAACGTAAAGGCCACACTCTTTTCAATATTAATAGTGTTACCCTTAACCACTAAATTGGATATATCAGAAGAACATATCGCAGCCTTTTCGTTCGTCACATTTATGGTACAATTCTCTATAGAAACACGTTCACAACTTTTCATCCGAATCGGATATTTACTTAATGCATTGAGTTTACAGTTTCGAATCTTCACCTGTCCAATATTCTTTTTTTCCACATTTTTTTTCCCAATCGTTGCCAATACTCCACCCTCACACGCTACTGTTTCCACATTCTCTATTGTAATATGGTTAACCGTATCATTAGCATTTGGTTCCAAATCAATGGCATATTCAGGTTTTGTTCCGCTGACATTTGATATCTTGCAGTTTCTTATGACGACATCATCAGCCTTTGTAACTGATATTCCCTGCCTACGACCATGATCCAGCCAACAATTCTCTATCGTCACATTCTTTGAGTTTCCACCTACATAAATGCAGTCGCCCCAGCAGTCTTTTATTGTAAGACCCCGAACAGAAGAATTGGTCGCACCGTGAAAACGAATACCCATACCCCATTCGCCATCAGTTCCCAAATGCGTATGTTTATCCCCTATAATGCTACCATTACCGCTAATTATTATATGATTACCTTTAGCACGGACAATGTCACATCTTGGGAATGCATTAGGTCGAAGTCGAATCGAACCTTGAATAATCAACGTAGAATTACTTGGAACAGTTAGACAAACATCAGCATTCTTATGAGCCGTAACATAATAGTCACCTTTTTCTATAACAATGGTATTTTGTACTTTTGAATGAGCCAAAGCCAAAACGTCTTTTAAGGCATTATCATAAGACAGATCAGTAAACATCGACGTACTGATCTCAGGAACATTCCATGAACCTTTAATTTGAACTCGATCAAAAACCTTTCCAGAACACTTGAGTTTTGTTTGATTTCCAATTAGCGTACCATTTTTGATTCTTCCTCCCTCCACCTCAAGTGTAAAACCCTTGGGGAGATTTATGTTAGCTCCATGTAAATCTACTTCTGTTGATACGACAAGACTATTATTCCTTATTTCGCCTATTTGTTGAGCAAAGCAAAACGAATCATTCAACAAAAAGCACATCAAGAGGAAAAAACAATTATTCCTTAACATAAGTA
Organism: uncultured Prevotellaceae bacterium; assembly: GCA_902776545.1. Lineage (GTDB taxonomy): Bacteria > Bacteroidota > Bacteroidia > Bacteroidales > Bacteroidaceae > Prevotella. The sequence continues at coordinate 53,418 of CACYQO010000011.1, forward strand.
ACTAAACGATTTCATTTCAATAGTGTATATAGAGTATATACCATAATGACTATATTGATGAAGAAATAACAAAAGATAAAAAGGTTTAGGAAATGGAAGATAATCGCAAAAAAGAGTAGTACTTGTGTTATACCTATAGCCGACTCAACATTCAGTGCGATTATTTTAGGAATGCTATAATTAGCCTTATCCGCGACGGTCTTCACGGAACCTGTCCCTCCATCAGCTTTTTTCTTCTGCATCACTAACCTAGGGAAAATAGACATTAATGCCGTCAATCCACCTAACACGATGTAGAGATACTTCTCTATAAATTCATAAATATTTGTATCATTATAAGCACCTATTCCAACAGAAAAGAACATCAACGTCAAGGCCATGTATCCCCCGGTCGCATCCCAAAGAGCCCCTCGTGCTGATGCCAAACCCTTACAACGGGCTATATTCCCATCTATACAATCCAATAGTCCCCAAACAATGAATGCTAAGTAGCCCCACAATCTTGTCTGCGTGTCTTGGCCAAATCCTATCAACACAAATCCTATCAATGTAGCTACCATAGAAGCAAAAGTCACATTGACGGGTGTGATACTAGTTCTCAGTAAAGGCTTTGTCACCAATATTGAGAGTGGTCTCATCACATAGTAAACCCATGGAATCATTTTATCTGTCTTTCTCTTACTTTCAGGAACACAGACATTATAAATTTCTATTAGCTTCATAATAATATTGTTTTCAAAATAATAAATTTAACATTTGAAATGCTTGAATAAAACCAGTCTCGAGAAAAATCATTGTTCAAGATGCCCCTCTTTGTATCTTTTAGCCAACTGATAACCAAGAAACATGTCAACATCCTCTTTCTCTGTTATCTTAATGTTGGAATGACTGCCCTTGGAGAAATAGATCGGTATTCCTAATTCTGCCATAAACGCGGGAGTATGAGCCTCAACATAATCAAACATATTCTTTTCCTCAACCTGTCTGTATATGTCTGTAATGACTTTATATAGGAAACTTTGGGGCGCAGAAAGCGTCATGAAGGTATCTCTGTTGATATTCTTCTTGGCGCAATCTCCATCATTGGTCCCATAAAGGAGGTATGAATAACTCGCCGTAATAGCATTACCCTTTTCTTTACAAACGCGAATATTGTCTGAGATGATTTCCTCATCAATAAAAGGCGAAGCAGACCAATGAATCATCACAACATCGTCTGCCTTGGCTATGTCCTTAAGGCCAGCCACACCGTTCATAATAGAACGCTCGTACTCAGAACCACCTTTAACTATCTTCATAACTTTGGTGATGCCATATTTCTCGGCAATAGCTTTAAGGTGCTCCTGATAACCATCCACGCATACCAATTCAATACCATCTATTTCAGGGTGGTTCTGAAAATGCTCCATCGTGTAAACAATGATAGGCTTACCAAGCACCTCAACGAACTGTTTCGGCACTTTAGCGCCCAAGCGGCTACCGACTCCTCCTGCAATTATTATAACGTAATTCATTCTCTTCGCTCTTAATTCTCGCTTTCAATTTGAATCTGACGGGCTTTCAACAAATCATCCACGCAATCCACCTCCGTCCATTTGTAATCCTTGATGTCCTTATAGTACAGTTCAAAATTGTTCTGAAAAATCATCTGTACCAAGGCATCCTCAAAGAACAGGTTGTACATTTCCTCGTTGACCATCTGGTTCAACTGCTCTAAAAGAAAACGCGAAGAAACAGCATCCAGTTTGGTTATACTGGCATAATTACCTTCGAATTCCGTAAGATTCTTACTCATCACACAGACAAGTCCTCCTTGTACTTGTACATTGTATTTATTGGCATCCTTGTGCGCGCTGTCAAGAAGCACATAAGGATAATCTGTATGCTGACTAACAATATCAGACATCAACTTATCGCTTGCAACGATGTCTCCATTAATGATGGTAACATTCTCACGCTGTAAATAGTCTTTTGCAAACCAAAGTGACCCCATAGAACTCGTCACAGAATAGAACGGATTGTGTACAAACTTCACATTATCATCTTCCAACTCCTTCTGGATTTGCTTGTACATATAACCAACCACAACTACTATTTCTGCATTCTCATCATACATTCTGATTTTACGCACAAGCCGCTGCAGAATTGTGTTTTTGTCATCCAGCTTATACAGTGACTTTGGATGATTCAATGTCAGAGGCTGCAATTTAACACCCTTACCTGCTGATAAAATGATATATGTCATGTTTAAAATTCTTTATTCGTTATACAGTAGCAACGCCTTCTTACTATACTCCTTAGCGAAGTGATACCACAAAGGTTTCAGATAACCAATTACCTGGCCTTGCGACTCCTTATACATGGTCCAGTGCATATAAAAAAATCCAGAGATTGCTATATAGGCATAAAAATGACGCTGCTCCTTAATAGAAGGTTTTCTACCAAAGTAGGTAAACAAAATTCTGTCAACCTCTTCCTCTGAATGGTCGCCACCACATACGTATGTACCAATATCAAAACCAGGATCGCCATAGCCGGCATATTCCCAATCAATCAAATGTATCTCGTGATCATTAATAAGGAAGTTCTCATCACGGCAGTCACCATGCGTTAGGCACTTTTTGACACCATCCGTCTTTGCCAGCTCATACAATTTATAAATACGTTCCTTAATCTCTTTAAAACCAGGGAACTGTGTAAAGTTCTCACCATATTTTTCAGCAGGGGTTATGTCACGAATGGATTCCCATTTTTCTTTGATATCAAACTCCCACCTCACTTTTGGACGCACAGAATGAAGTTTTCTAAGCTGAATAATACCCCTCACCATATCATTCACATCGTGATAGTTAAAAGGTCTGCTTTCCACAAAATGAGAGATACGCCAACCATAGCGAACACTCATCGCCACAAGAGAGGTGTCGACGCCAGCATCTTCTATCTGTTTTTGGACAATAGACTCACGACCGCGATCGATGAGAATCTCTGAACCTAAACCAGGATAACGGAATACATACTTTCCACCGTTATATCTAAAAGACAAGACGGAATTGGACAAACCTTTCTGGAGTGGTTGCAGTTCCGTAATTTGGGAGGGATTGCAACTAAACACTTCGCATATGCAGCTATTGATAAACTCAATGTCCTCAGGATGCAAGACTCCGCCTGTAGTTTGAATTGAATCTGACATATTCTGTATGTTGGTAAGCGTCCAATTTTCACATCCGTTCTCCAAAGATGCCGATAAACAGGGACATCTAGCGATGCTCCAAAATCAGACTGGACTAAAATTTTAATTATTT
>CACYQO010000012.1 GCA_902776545.1 uncultured Prevotellaceae bacterium
ACCACGGCCTCCTCGATGGCGAGGTTCATCTGCATGGTGGTCAGGTCGTCGAAGCCCATGGCCTCGCAGACATGATCGACGAATTCAGCCAACTGGGGCACCTGCTGGACGTCGTTGGTCAGCGTGAGGCTGCGCTGGTAGCGCACGTCGAGTTGCTGCTTCGTGTATTGGATGGCCAGCATGGTGAGGTCGTCACTTTGTTCGGCGCCATTGACGAATTCCTTGACAGCCGTAGTCATATTCTCCACGAGCCGATGGGGATTGTGATTGTTTGTCGATAGTGATATGTCTGCCACCTTCAGGATGCGCTCCTCAGTGAATTGGTCATGTTTGATGTTCTCAGCCTCGGTGAGTCCGTCGGTATAAAGGAAGATGGAGGTGCCGGGATCTATCTGCGTTTCCTGCATCGTGAACTTCCAGTCGCCCATCACACCGACTGGCAGGTTGGAGTCGCAAGGCAACATGCCGATGCCGGATCCGATGAGCAGGGGTGAGTCATGGCCGGCATTGCAATAACGCAGACGTCCTGTCGGCAGGTCGAGCACACCCACGAAGAGCGTCACGAACATGTTGGAGTCGTTGCCCTCACTCATCGTGTCATTCAGACGGGTGATGATACGTTCCGGCATTGACTCATGGGCAGAGACGGTACGGAACTGGGCACGGGTGACGGCCATCACCAGAGCGGCAGGCACACCCTTACCCGAGACGTCGCCGATGCAGAAGAAGAGCTTCTCGTCGCGGATGAAAAAGTCGAAGAGGTCGCCGCCGACAGCCTTGGCCGGTGTCAGCTGTCCGAAGATGTCGATATCGTCGCGGTCAGGATATGCGGGGAAGATCTTCGGCAGCATCGACATCTGGATGTCACTGGCCACCTTCAGCTCACTCTCGATGGCTGCCTTGGAGGCCGTGGACTGACGCAGCTCTTCCATCTGTTGCTTCAGAGAGGTCTGCATGAGTGAGAACGACTGGCTCAGACGGGCCATCTCGTCCTTGGTCTTGATGTCGGGCAGCGTTGCATCCAGGTTACCCTTAGCCACCTCGTCGGCAGAGTCGGCAAAGCGTGCCAACGGACGGGTGATGCGCATGACCACCGAGTTACAGATGAGGAAGAGCACGACCAACCCTATAAACATAATGAGTAGGACGAGGTAACTGAGCAACTGCGAACTGCCATAGATGATCTTAGCAGGTATGACTGTAGCCATCGACCATCCTGTGCGCTCGATAGGCGCATAGCAGATGAGAAATTTCACGCCGTCACGGATGATTTCACGCATACCGGAGAGACCGTCCACCATATCGTAACCAATCTGTGCATCGATGGAATCGTTCGTCTCCATGGAGTAAACGAAATAGGTGTCGTTCAGGATTCGTTCGCTCATGGGGTGGGTGATATAGGTGGCACCACGTCCGATAATAAATGAATAGGCATGCGTATAGAGGAATGTATCGGTGATCTTGAATCCTGTTGTATCTGTCTGTGTACCCTGAAGTCTGTCATTCAGTTCGATATCGCTCTTCGCCACCAGCTCCGTCAGCCAGTTCAACGATACGTCAGCTGTGAGTACGGCTATCAGGTTGCCATTCTTGTCATAGATAGGATGCGAGTAGGTGGTCATCATCTGCTCACCGCCGCCAGTATCGTAATAAGGCTCACTCCAAGAGCTCCTCTTCAGCAGTTTGGGAATCTGATACCAGTCCATGTAGTGGTACTCATATTCCGACGAGCCCAGCTGTTTGGTTTCGATGGTGCCGTTGACCGTGCGATAGGCATAAGGGGAGAAGTGTTCACCCTTTTGGGGGAAATAGTTGGGCTCAAAGGCAATGGCAGAGCCGATGATGGGAGGATTAAGCTCCAGAATCTTTTGAACCATCGGATAAAACTGGTCGGGGGTGTCCAGTTTTTCCATGACCTCCGGTATCACATTGTCCACAGCCACTTCCACTCCCACGAGTATACTGTTGATGTGCTGGTTGGCAATCTCGATACGGCTTTTCGCATTCTCCTCGGAACTGCTTAGCAATGCTTTGCGGATGACGTTGGTGATGATGATGGTGATGAGGACGAAGACGGCCAATACCGTCAGCATGACCCATAGCGTCAGCCTGGAATGCAACGAATGGAATCCTTTCGCTTTTTTTAACTGGATCATAGTTGTGTGATCTGATGATAGGTGATTTCTTTTTTAATGACGCCGCTCTCCAGGAGGATGCGGTTGGCCAGCTCCACGGCTTTGGGTTCCAGCTTGTAGGAGCGCTTGCTGGTATCCTTGTCGGCCAGCTGGCTCAGAATCTGTTTCAGCATCCAATCCTGCGCAATCATGTTGCCGGGGATACCACTCTGCCGCATGGTGAGCATGACGATGTCGAGTGCCTCTTCGGGATGCTCTACTGCCCATTCCCAACCCTTACGGGTGGCCTCGGCAAACTTTATCGCGAGATCCTTGTGCTTGAGATAGAAGTCAGCCGTCACATAGACACCGTCTTCCGGTACGTTGTAGCCGATGTCACGCATATATAATAGTTGCTCCTTCTTGATGCGCTGTCCGGCCATCTTCAGCTGGAAGAACTCATTGTAGCTCATCGCCAGGGCGGCGTCGATGGCCCCGGAGATATAGAGATTGACGTTCGAGATGAATGGTATCCACTGGATACCGAGACCATATTTCTTGTCCATTGCCATTGGCAGTTCGCTGAAGCCGGACTTCCAGTGTCCCACCTTCTTGCCACGGAGGCTCTCCACGCCATTCAACGGCGTGTGGGAGACAATCATCAGGTTGTTCTGCTGTGACATCTGCAGGACGTTGACCAAAGGGATGCCATTGTCGATGAAGGTCATAGCCGTCACCAGATTGAGCGTGATAAACTGGCTCTCGCCTTCGGTAAGATAGTTGATACTGGGTTTTGAAGCGGCAGGATGCCTGATCACCACGTCAAGACCGGCCTCCTGATAGAAACCCATACTACTTGCTACATAAAAACCCACGAATTGCGACTGAGCCGTCCATTGCGGGGTGAATACCAGTTTCTCTTGGGCATACACGACGCAGGTAGTGCAAAACACCAGAGCGACGCACAGCCAATGTTGATACTTATTCATCTAATTCTCTTTTTGTTGTGTGCAAAGTTAGATATTTTTCATGATATCACCAAATTCTACCATAAATATTTGCAAAGTTCAAATAATCTTCCTATCTTTGCATCTTGAAAATTAAATAATTAAGGTATAAATCGTAAAGTCATATCATAAAATGAGAAGATCATCTTTATTTGTACTGATGTTTATCATAGCTCTGTCGGCATTCTCGTATAGTGCCGTATTGGCAGATGATGACGAACCCTCTGACGACGAGGAAAAGGAGGTCGTGGAGAACTTTACCGTCGACGATGTCAAGTATCATGTGACAGACGAAGGCATGGTGGAAGTCGAGGGTGTTGAGGATGCTGCCACCAGCATTGTCATCCCCAAGAAAGTGACCTATGAGGAGACAGAATATGAGGTGACTGCCATTACAGAGGATGCTTTCACCGGAAATACGACACTAACCTCCGTGACGATTGAAGGCGGCGTGAAGGAGATTCCCAAAGAGACCTTCAAAGGCTGTACCAGCCTGACAAAGATAGAGTTAGGAAACGACGTTGAAGAAATAGGCGAATCTGCCTTTGGGGGATGTACAAGCCTGACAGAGATAGAGTTAGGAGACGGCGTTAAAGAAATAGGTGAATCTGCTTTTGTAGGCTGTACCAGTCTGACCGAGATAGATATTGCTGAAGGCGTGGAAAAGATTGGTGATTCGGTCTTCGACGGCTGTACGAAACTGGAAAGTGTTATCATTCCTGAATCCGTGAAGGAACTGGGCAAGGCCCTCTTCAAGGATTGTACCAGTCTGACAACGGTGGAGATTGATTGCGATGTCGAGGAGATCAATGAGGAATTCTTCGAGAACTGCACCAGTCTGGAGGAGATTGAGATCAAAGGTAACATCAAGAAGATTGTCGAATCGATGTTTGAGGGCAATGAGACGCTGAAGTCTGTCAAGCTTACCGGCGACATCGATGAGATCGACAAGAATGCGTTTAAGGAATGTACCAGTCTGGAGACCTTTGAATTCGGCGAGAAGAAGGAGGTGAAAGAGATCGGCGAATCTGCGTTTGAGGGTTGTAGCAGCCTGAAGGAGATTGTCATTCCCGGCAGTCTGAAGTTGATTGACAAGACGACCTTCAAGGATTGTACCGGTCTGGAAAAACTTGAAATAGAGACCGGTGTGGAAGAGATTGGTGAGTCGGCCTTCGAAGGTTGTGAGAGTCTGGAAGAGGTGACCATTCCCAGTACGGTGAAGAAGGTGGGTGAGAAAGCCTTTAAGGACTGTACCAGCCTGACCAAGGTAGAGTTGGAGGAAGGTGTGGAAGAGATCGGTGATTCAGCCTTTGAGGGTTGTCAAGAGCTGAAAGTGGTGACCATCCCTGCCTCTGTGACAGATATCGGTGAGTCGGTCTTCGACGGCAGCAGCTTGGAGGAAGTGACCATTCCGGCCTCGATGAAGGTGGTCAAGGACAATGCGTTCAAGGGCTGTAATGAACTGAAGAGACTCACGATCGAAGAAGGCGTCGAAGAGATCGGCAATTCGGCCTTCGACGGTTGTATCAGCCTGACAAGGGTGGAGATTCCGAATTCCATGACGAAGATTGGCATTTCTGCTTTTAAGGATTGCGAGAAGTTGGATACCCTGTCGTTGGGCGAGGGACTGAAAGAACTCGGCGACTCTGCCTTCGCAGGTTGTATCACCCTGCCTTATGTGGCCCTGCCCGAGGAACTCACGGCGATTGCCAAGGCAACGTTCTTTGGCTGTGAGATGATGGACTCCGTCTCAATAGCCGATAAGATGACGGAGATTGGTGAGTCTGCCTTTGAGGGTTGTACCCGTCTGGATTCATTGAGACTGCCTGCTACCGTCGAGAAGATTGAAGTGGCAGCCTTTAAGGATTGTGACAGTCTGAGGTGGGTACAGGTGGAATTCAAGATACCGTTTGAGATAGACCTCAGCGTGTTTGAGGGTATCTATGAGGAGGCGACGCTGAAGGTGCCCAAAGGTTCCAGAGCAGCCTTCATGAAAGAAGAGAGCTGGTCTAAGCAGTTCTATAAGATCATCGGCGGTGAATATAAGATCACCATTCTGTCGAAGGGAGACGGCCAGGCCATCTGTAAGGGTGACTCTCTGATGAACATGGCCGATTCGCTGATCAGCGACTCGCTCATCATCAGAAACGACTCCATAGAGTACACCTTTATGGAGGGTGACTCCCTGATCGTGGCCTTCGTATCGGACAAGGGCTATCAGATCATGGACGTAGCGGTGAATGATACGATCATCAGCGACAGTCTGTTTGCCGACATCTATGCTGCCGACACCCTGACAACGGAGAAACCCAGATTCGGCGAATATGCCATTGCCTATATCGATATGGACTATAAGGTGGCTGTGATGTATGAGAAGATACACTATCGTCTGACCGTCACCTCGATAGGTAAGGGTACCGTCAACATCCAGGGTGAGGCGGTGGAAGATACGACGGCCGTGTTCAGAATAGAGGACGGAGTGGATGCCTTCATTACCTTCAGTCCTGGTGAGAATTGGCGTATCAAACAAGTCGTGCTCGGCGATCAGGATATCACCTCGGAGTTGGGAAAATACCAGTATTCCATCAAGAATCTCAAGAAGAACACGACACTTGTTGCCGAGTATGAGGAGATACCTGTCAACAAGTATATCCTGACGATCTATGTAGCAGGAAAGGGTGAGGTGGCCATCGACGACAATATCATCCTCCGTGACAAGTCGTGGTCGGCATACTTCAATGAAGACACTACGGCCGTGCTGACCTTCATACCCGACGAGGGCTATATGACCAAATCGCTGAAGGTGAATGGCAGCGACGTGACCTCGGCCATCGTTGATAACCACTATACGATTAACAGCATCCGTGCCGACATCAACGTGAACATCTCTTTCGAAGCGATGGAGATGACATTTGAGAAGGACGGCATCCACTACTTAGTGTCTTCATTCGCAGACCATCAGGTCACCGTAACATCGGGTGACAATCAGCAGGTTTTGGAGGTGCCGGCGAAAGTGGCATACGCAGATACCCAATGGGATGTGAGTGGCATCAAGGAGGACGCGCTGTCGAACTGTAAGGATCTGGCTGCCGTCATCTGGAATCCCTCTACACAGTTCAAGGCCATCGTCAGTAATCCTAATTTCCTGCTCTATGTGAGCGATGCGAAGTATGTGGCGTGGGCAGACCAGAACGCTGTGGTGGATGGTGTCGCCAAGAACGTCGTACTGACCGACGGTAAGGAAGGCAACGACTTCTACTGTCCGCGTTCATTCACGGCAGAGAAGATTTCGTACACCCATAACTATTCGATGGAAACCGGTATTACGGAGGCAAAGGGATGGGAGACCATCGCCCTGCCTTACGACGTGCAGACCATCAAGCATGCCACTCATGGAATCATTCTCCCGTTCAAGAAGTGGACAACAGAGAGTGTGGAGAAACCGTTCTGGCTGTACGAACTGACGGCCAGCGGCTATCAGGAGGCAGAAGGCATCAAGGCCAATACACCTTATTTAATTAGTATGCCGAACAACGCCTTCTATCTGACGGAATATCGGATCGTGGGTAAGGTGACGTTCGAATCGGAGAACGTGGAAGTCAAGAAATCAAGTGACGTGAACACTTCTCGTTATAGCGATAGAACGTTGGTTCCCAATTTCGTCAACAAGAATGATGATGCCATTCTCGCCCTGAACGTGAGCAACGCCCTCGTGAGCTATACGCAGGCAGACAAGGGCAGCAAGTTCGTGAAAGGACTCCGGGCTGTGTATCCCTTCGAGGCTTATATGACCACCACCTCGAACACCCGTTCCATCGGCGTGCTGGATGGTATGACTACCGGCATTAAGTCTGTGAAGAGCATGATAGATGAGACATCCGAGGGTGTCAGAGTGTATGACCTGCGGGGTGTGCTTGTCAAGAGCTGTGCATCAAAGGCAGACATCAGAAACGGACTGAAGCCCGGTGTCTATGTGGTGGAAGGAAAGAAAATGATCATTAAATAGGAAAGGAGACAGATATGATTGAGATGATGAAGAAAACAACGATATTTCTGTTGATGATGGTGGCATTCGTTGCCTGTGGCGGCGGTGATGACGATGATGCCGATACAGGCAAGAAGCCCGACTATATCGCCGCCAACGAGGAAATGACCTTGTCGGATACAAAAGAGAATATCCTTTCTATCAAATCCAACTGTAAGTGGAATCTTTCTCCGGATGTAGACTGGCTGTTCCTCGATCCCGCCTCTGGAGAGGGTAACGGTAAGGTGACCATCACCGCCAGTCCGAATAAGACGGACGGCACCAGATCGGGCATCATCTACATGAGAAATGAGACGAACACCGTGGAGAGAACGGTTGTCGTCTATCAGAAGAGAGCAGCAGAAAACAGCTTCGTGCCGGAGCCGGGTGAGAACCCGTTCCCGGAGTAAATAGCCACAGATTGACACAGATTTTCACAGAAAAAGGATTGACACAGAAGAAGAATTGACACAGAATATATAATTTTAGATAAATGAAACAGACAATTTTAGTAACAGGCGGTACGGGCTTTATCGGAAGCCATACAACCGTCGAACTGCAGGAAGCAGGTTATGAGGTGGTGATTATTGACAACCTCTCAAATTCGAACATCAACGTGTTGGACGGTATCGAGAAGATCACAGGCATTCGTCCTGCCTTTGAGAAGGTGGACTGCTGCGACTTCGAAGCCCTTGAGGGCGTGTTTAAGAAGTACCCGAAGATTGAGGGTATCATCCATTTCGCTGCCTCGAAGGCCGTAGGTGAGAGTGTGGAGAAACCGCTGCTCTATTATCGCAATAACCTGACGTCACTCATCAACCTGTTGGAACTGATGCCGAAGTATAATGTGAAGGGTATCATCTTCTCGTCGAGTTGCACCGTCTATGGTCAGCCCTCACAGGAGAACCTGCCCGTCACGGAGAATGCACCCATCCAGAAAGCCATGAGTCCTTACGGCAACACGAAACAGATCAACGAGGAGATCATTCAGGACTTTATCCACTCGGGGGCTCCCATCAAGAGTATCATCCTGAGATACTTCAACCCCATCGGTGCCCATCCCTCTGCACTTATCGGCGAACTGCCCAACGGTGTGCCCATGAACCTCATTCCCTTCGTGACACAGACGGCTATGGGTATCCGTGAACAGCTGAAGATCTTCGGACACGACTATAACACACCCGACAAGACCTGTATCCGCGACTATATCTATGTGGTGGATCTGGCTAAGGCTCACGTGAAGGCTATGGAGCGTGTGCTCGACAAGCCCGAGACGGATGCTGTGGAGGTGTTCAATATCGGTACGGGTAAGGGTCTCTCTACCTTAGAGGTGGTCGAGGGCTTTGAGAAGGCCACAGGCGTGAAAGTGAACTGGACCTATGCGCCGCGTCGTGAAGGCGACATCGAGCAGGTGTGGGGTAACGTCGACAAAGCCAACAAAGTCTTAGGCTGGAAGGCTGACACACCCACGGACGAGGTACTGAAGAGTGCCTGGAAATGGCAGAAGAAACTCCGTGAAGACGGAATTCAGTAGTCTCTTTTGTTTATAGTTTAGTGTTTATAGTTTATAGATGAAAACATGGCAAGCCATTCATGCTGCCTATAGAAGTAATCATCTATAAACTATAAACTTTAAACTATAAACTTATTATCGCTCTAAATGTCCCTTCGGCGTTGAACTCATCGAGGGAGACGGGTTCACGGAAAAGTCCGAAGAGCGAAGAACCGGACCCTGACATCGCTGCATAGACAGCACCCATGTCATAGAGACGGTCCTTGATGGCACCGATTTCGGGATGGAGGGCGAAGACACTCTTCTCGAAGTCATTGGTGAGCCGGTCAGGCCAAGTCTCTACTGGCTGCATGACGATGTCACGACAATTGACGTCAGGATGCTGTGGGGTGATGAGTGAAAAGGCCTCCTTCGTAGAGACGGGAATGGCTGGACGCACCACAGCTAAATACCAGCCACGCAGAGAGAGGCTAATGGGTTCGAGCTTTTCACCAATACCCTCGGCATAGCAAGGCTTATTCAAGATGAAGAATGCACAGTCGGCTCCCAGACGGGCGGCATAGTCAATCATCTGCTGATCAGAGAGTCCCAACTGGAACATCTGGTTCAACAGAGTGATCATAAAGCCACAGTCGCTGCTGCCACCACCCATACCAGCCTGTGTGGGTATACCTTTATATAAATGCGCGTGTATGCGGGGCAGGGCAGGGAAGTCCTGCTTCAACAGGTTGTATGCTCGCACCACAAGGTTCTTCTGCTCATCGCCGTCGATCACGATGTTCGTCACCTTCAGGTCACAGTCAACGGACGAAGGGAACTGCCCGTCCATCTCGAACACCTCAAGGGCATCACAGATGGGGACGGGATAGAAGACGGTCTCCAGGTTGTGGTAACCGTCAGCACGGCGCTCAACGACGTTAAGCCCGAGGTTGATCTTGCAGATAGGATGAATTATCATATTTACGATTGTTTACTTTGGCTGTCGTTCTTAGGACGATGATGACGTTTCTTCTTTTTAGCGCCATCCTGACCCTTGGCCTTGGATTTTGCCTGACTGTTCTGACCGTTACCCTTCGAGTGCCAACGGCCATGACGACGGGTGTCAGAACGTTTCTTCTCCCGTTTGGTATAGACGGGTGCCTCACCGAGTCCTTCGGGCAGAGGCGTCTTCTCCACCTCCTTACCCAGGAAATGCTCAATCTGCTGGAAACGGAAGATGTCTGCCTCGCTGATGAAAGTGATGGCCTCTCCGTCACGGTCTGCACGGGCCGTACGACCAATACGGTGGACATAGTCCTCAGCATCATGGGGGACATCGTAGTTGATGACGGTGCGGATGTCGTCGATGTCAATACCACGGGCCACGATGTCTGTGGCCACAAGCACATCCGTCTGTCCTGCCTTGAAACGGTACATCACCTCATCACGCTCCTGTTGGGAGAGGTCTGAGTGCATCTGGTCGCAGTTGATGTGCATCTGTTTCAGGCTTCGGGTTATCTCCTTCACCTTCTCTTTCTTGCCGGAGAAGATGATGACACGCTGCAGGTCGCCTTTTTTGAAGATGTGGTTGATGATTTTCAGTTTCTGGGGATCATAGCAGACGTAGGCACTCTGGCGGATCTTCTCTGCAGGCTTGGAAACGGCAATCTTCACCTCCACAGGGTTGTGGAGCAGGGTGACGGCCAGTTCACGGATCTTCGGCGGCATCGTGGCAGAGAACATGATACGCTGACACGACTGCGGCAGCTGCTGCACGATCTTCAAGATGTCGTCGATGAATCCCATGTCGAGCATCCGGTCTGCCTCGTCGAGCACGAAGAAGCTGCAACGGGAGAGATCGAGGTTTCCCACTTTCAGATGACTGAGCAGCCGTCCGGGTGTGGCGATGAGCACATCGGCACCAAGACGCATGCCACGCAGTTCCTGTTCATAGCGTCCTCCGTCGTTGCCACCATAGACAGCTACCGACGACACGCCGTCGAGATAATAGCCGAAGCCCTGCATGGCCTGGTCTATCTGCTGAGCCAGTTCACGGGTGGGGGACATCACGACGCAGTTGATGGCATCCTTGGGAAAGTCGCCGTCATCTAATTGTGAGAGGATAGGCAGCAGATAGGCAGCGGTCTTACCCGTTCCCGTCTGTGCCACACCCAGCACGTCGTAGCCGTCGAGTATCTCAGGGATACAACGTTCCTGGATAGGGGTCATCTCGTCGAAACGCATGTCATAGAGCGCATCGAGGATATTATCGTTCAGATATGTTTCTTCAAATTTCACTTTTTACTTTTTTACTTTTTCACCTTTTTACCTTTTTACCTTTAATTCGGCGCCTGTCTGTAGCAGAAATATGCGATGAAGGCATAGAGCACATTCGGCATCCATGCGGCAATGACCGGCGGTGTGTCGGCATTGATGGCAAACGTCGAACTGATGGTCTGCAGCAGGATATAGGAGAACGAGAGTGCCAGTCCTGTACCCAGATAGACGCCCATGCCACCTTTACGCTTCCTGCTGGACAGACTGACGCCGATCACTGTCAGGATGAACGATGCAAAGGAGGTGGCGATACGTTTGTGATATTCCACCTCATACTGCACCACATTAGTAGAGCCACGCTCTATCTGCTTCGAGATGTACTGTCGCAGCTCGTCAGAGGTCAACGTCTCCTGCTGTCCGTCCGAATAGACCAGATCCATCGGCTCCATATGGATGATGGTGTCTATGACCGTTCCCGACTTGATCTCTTCGCGCAGACCTCTCAACGTTCGGATCTTGTAGTTCTGCGCCTTCCAGTGGTATCGGTCCTCGCTGATGGAGTCGTAGCGGATGGTAGAGGCGGTCATGTGACTGACAAGTTTCTTCTTCTCAAACTTGTCGAGCGAGAAACCATAACCGCTCTTCGTGTTGTTGTCATACTGCTGAATATAGGCTATCACGCCTGGTCCCACCATCAACTGCACGTTACTGGCGGAGGTGATTTTCTTGTTGTTCTTGTACTTCGCCTCAAAATCCTGTCTGACGATCGTTCCATGAGGGATGATATAGGAACCAAGGTAGTAGTTCACCAAGGCTATCAGAGCTGCAGAGAGTAAGTAGGGCCGCATCAACCGTTTAAAGCTCACGCCTGCCGCCAGCATCGCGATGATCTCGGAGTTTCCTGCCAGCTTGGATGTAAAGAAGATGACGGCGATAAACACGAACAGCGGCGAGAAGAGGTTGGAGAAATAGGGCACGAAGTTGGCGTAGTAGTCAAAGACGACTGCCTTCAACGGCGCTCCTAAGGTCGTGAACTTCGACAGGTTCTCGTTGACGTCGAAGACAATGGCAATGGAGATGATAAGGATGATGGAGTAGATATAGGTTCCGATGAACTTAGAGATGATATATCTGTCGAGGCGTGACAACAGCCGTAAGGGGTTCAGGTAACGCAACCAACGGAGATTTTTCCGCAGGAAGCGTCCCGTCTTCCGGAACCATACTCTGATGTACTTACTCTTTTTCATCCTTTTTACCTTTTCACTTTTTTACCTTTTCTTCTTTACCTCCTCTTTCCTAATTGCTCAATGACGGACCGTTTCCACTGCACGAAGTCTCCTGCCACGATATGCTGACGGGCATCCGTCACCAGTCGCAGGTAGAAGGCGAGGTTGTGGATCGAGGCAATCTGCATGGCCAGCAGTTCCTGAGCCTTGAAGAGATGATGGAGATAGGCCTTCGAGTGAATACGGTCTATCTCACACCCTTCAGGATCAATGGGCGAGAAGTCGTCCTCCCATTTCTTATTACGCATGTTCATCGTCCCTTCGTAGGTGAACAGCATGGCGTTACGGCCATTACGGGTTGGCATCACACAGTCGAACATGTCCACACCACGCTCGATGGCTTCGAGGATGTTCTGCGGCGTACCCACACCCATCAGATAACGGGGCCGGTCCTTCGGCAGGATCTCATTCACCACCTCGATCATGTCATACATCACCTCCGTCGGCTCTCCCACAGCCAGTCCGCCAATGGATGCGCCCCCTCCATCGTTCAACCTGGTCAGCATATCACACACATGCTTGGCAGCATCCTGACGCAGATCCTTATAGGTACAGCCCTGCACGATGGGGAACAACGTCTGGTTGTAGCCATAGAGAGGCTCAGTCTCGTTGAAACGCTTCACGCATCGTTCCAGCCAGCGCTGTGTCAGCCGCAGACTCTTTTCAGCATACTGGTAGTCGCTCTGTCCTGGAGGACACTCGTCGAAGGCCATCATGATGTCGGCGCCTATCACACGTTGGGTGTCCATCACATTCTCCGGCGTGAAGATATGCCGCGAGCCGTCGATGTGGCTCTGGAACTCACAGCCCTCCTCACGCAACTTACGGATGCCTGTCAGCGAGAATACCTGAAATCCGCCTGAGTCTGTCAGTATCGGACGGTCCCAGGTGTTGAACTTGTGCAGTCCGCCAGCCTTACGCAAGATGTCAAGACCTGGACGCAGATAGAGATGATAGGTGTTGCCGAGGATGATCTGTGCCTTCACCTGTTCCCGCAGTTCGGAGAAATGCACACCTTTCACGCTGCCCACCGTACCGACGGGCATAAAAATCGGCGTCTGGATCGGACCATGAGCAGTCTGTATCAGACCAGCCCTGGCGTTACTATTCGCATCTGTATGTTGTACTTCGAACGTCACTTTTTCACCTTTTCACTTTTTTACCTTTTCACCTTTCTCCTCTTCCTCGGGGATCGTAAAGTCGAGCGGATGCTCCACGATTTCATTGGTGAGGGCGAAGTCCCACACGTCCTGCACGTTCTCCACATAGTGGAAGGTCACACCCTTCAGATAGACATCGGGAATCTCGTTGATGTCCTTCTCGTTCTCACGACACATCACAATATCCGTGATGCCGGCACGTTTGGCAGCGAGGATCTTCTCCTTGATACCACCCACAGGGAGCACCTTTCCACGCAGCGTGATCTCACCTGTCATCGCCGTGTTCTTGCGCACCTTCCTCTGGGTGAGGGCAGAGGCAATGCTGGTAGCGATGGTGATACCTGCCGACGGTCCGTCCTTCGGCGTCGCTCCCTCTGGCACGTGGATATGGATGTTCCAGTTGTCGAAGATGCGGTAGTCGATATTCAGCTTCTCGGCATGGGCCTTCACATACTCTAATGCCAAGATGGCACTCTCCTTCATCACATCACCCAGGTTACCCGTCAGCGTGAGTTTTGCACCTTTTCCTTTCGAGAGCGAGGTCTCGATAAAGAGGATCTCACCGCCGACACTCGTCCAGGCCAGACCTGTGACGACGCCTGCATAGTCGTTGCCCTGATAGATATCGCGATAGAACGGGGGTTTTCCTAAGAGATCCTCAATCTCCGTAGGCGTAATCTTCTGATAGCGGTTGCTTTCCCCTCCTAAGTTAGGAGGGGTGCCGTTAGGCGGGGTGGTCTGAACGCCCTCTGTCTGCCGCCCGTGTATGCTCTGATCCGCCTCCATCTGCCGCTTAAACGCAATCTTCCTCAGCGCCTTGTCAATCTGCTTCTCCAACTGCCTGACGCCACTCTCCCTCGTGTACCGCTCGATAATCATCTCAATAGCCGCCTTATTAAACGTCGGCTTCTTTCCTCTTTCCTCGTTCCTCTTTCCTCGATAATCCAATCCTGTATTCTCCAGTTCTCTCGGTATCAAGTGTCGCTTCGCGATTTCGTACTTTTCCTCTGTGATATAGCCACTTACCTCAATCACTTCCATACGGTCGAGTAGGGGACGGGGAATCGTGCTGAGGTTATTGGCCGTAGCGATGAAGAGCACCTTCGACAGGTCGTAGTCCACATCGAGATAGTTGTCGTGGAAGGCATTGTTCTGTTCAGGGTCGAGCACTTCAAGCAGGGCAGAGGCAGGGTCGCCGTTGTGCGTCATCTGCGTCACCTTGTCGATTTCATCGAGGATGAACACGGGATTGCTCGATCCGGCCTTCTGGATGCTCTTGATGATACGGCCAGGCATGGCACCGATATACGTACGGCGGTGACCACGGATCTCAGCCTCGTCGTGCAAACCACCCAACGACATACGCACATACTTACGTTTCATGGCCGAAGCGATGCTCTTACCCAATGAGGTCTTGCCGACACCCGGAGGACCGTAGAGGCAGATAATCGGGCTTTTCAGGTCACCCCTCAAGGCAAGCACAGCCATATATTCGAGGATACGCTCCTTCACCTTCTCCATGCCGTAGTGGTCCTGATCGAGGATCTTCTGCGCACGCTTCAGGTTCAGGTCGTCATGCGTATATTCGCCCCAAGGCAGGCTGACGAAGGTCTGCAGATAGTTCAGCTGCACGTTGAAATCGGGACTCTGCGGATTCAGGTTGTCCAGCTTGTCGGCCTCCTTATAGAACACCTTACTTACCTCATACGGCCATTTCTTTCCCTCGGCCTTGCGCAGCAGTTCACGCTTCTCGGGCGTCGACTCGCCGTTGCCCATTTCCGCCTGCAGGTTCTTGATCTGCTGCTGGAGGAAGTAGTTACGCTGCTGCTCGTCGATGTCCTCACGTGTCTTGTTGCGGATGTCGGCCTTCAGGTTCTGGAGGTTGATCTCACGGTTCAGGATCTTCATCACACTGAACAGTCGCTCCTTCACGTGTTCCATTTCCAGCAGGGCCATCTTCTCCTTCACGGGGAACGGCATGTTCGAACAGACGAAGTTCAGGGCCATCACGTTGTTGGAGATGTTCTTCACGGCGAACGTTGCCTCGTCAGGGATATCCTCGCTGACGCTGATATACTGGCTCACCATGTTGCGGAGATCTTCAATGGCCGTCTTGAACTCACGGTCTTTCTTCTCCGGCTCGATGTCTTCCAGCTGTTCCACGATGCCTTCGAGATAGGGAGTGGTCTTCACGATCTTATCCAGACGGAAACGACCTAAGGCCTGGATGATAGTGGTCAGGTTGCCGTTGGGCAGTGTCAACTGTTTCATCACCTTGCCATAGACACCAATCTCATAGAGATCCTCCTGCACGGGGAAGTCCACATCAGGGTCACGCTGGCATACAATGCCGATGACTTGGCCAGTCTTCTCGGCTTTCTGCACTAATTTCTTACTCGAATCACGGCCGATGAGGATAGGGGAGACCACCCCTGGGAACAGCACAAGGTTTCTCACGGCGAGGATGGGTACCGACTGCGGTACATGCACGTTGAGCAGGTCTTTCAGGTCTCCGTCAACGTCTGCAATCATCTGAAATGCGTTATTATTCTGATTACTCATATTTACTTTTTTGCCTTATTATTCTAACAAATTGGCTGCAAAGTTACGAAAAAAGCCACAGATTCCACCTATTTATATTATTAATCTGTGTTAATCCATGCATTCTATGACTTAAAATAAGTATCTTTGCAGACTGAAAATGGCAAACGGATACTTCCAATTCAAACAATTCACCGTCCGTCAGCAGCATTGTGCGATGAAAGTCGGCACCGATGGAACCCTCCTGGGGGCCTGGGCTAAGGCGTCTGCAGGTCCATGCCGCGTGCTGGATGTCGGCACAGGCACTGGACTCATCGCCCTGATGATGGCCCAGCGCTATCCGGAGGCTCAGGTCGTAGCCATAGACATCGATGAAAAGGCGGTCTTTCAGGCTCAGGAGAACGTCACGGCATCGCCATTTGCCGACCGGATTCTGGTCTTGGAGGCTGATGTCCAGACATTTGCGGATTCGGAAAAGTTCGATTCCATCGTCTGCAATCCGCCGTTTTTCGAGGATTCACTCGTCTGTCCTGATCCCCAGCGCACGGAGGCACGCCATACTGTCTCGTTGGGTTATCGTCAGCTCATGGAATCTGCCTTCAGACTACTCAAAGACGACGGACGATTTTCGGTCATCATTCCTGCCGACTGCCGTTCGCGTCTGGAGAGCGAGGCACGCCTCCGAGGGTTCTTCATCAGCCGTCTCTGCAGCGTTCAGACTACACCCAAGAAAGCACCAAAGCGTTACTTGATTGAATTTACAAAACATCCTGTCAATGAGATAGATATCACTAACGGCATACTCGAATCTTCGCCCCAAGTCAGGAGCGATTGGTATCGTGAACTGACTCAAGAATTCTACATCAAATGAAGACAACCATCATACAACTTGACATCGAGTGGGGTAGTCCCCTTGCGAACATCCGTCGTGTGGAGCGCCTCATGGCCGAAGCCCCAGGCAGCGACCTCTACGTTCTGCCCGAAATGTGGAGTACCGGCTTCGCCACAGAACCCGATGGAATCGCCGAATCCGAATCCACCAGCGTCTCCTTGTCCTGGATGCGCACCACCGCCCGCCGCCTCCATTGCGCCATTTCCGGCAGCCTCGCCATCGCTTTGAGTAATCATAAAGTTCAAAGTTCTTCGCAGAGCGAAGCGGCAAAGCCGAGCGCAAAGCTCAAAGTTCAAAGTTACGTCAATCGTCATTATTTCATCGACGGCCGTTCTGGCAACGAGACATATTATGATAAACACCATCTCTTCACTTACGGTCACGAAGACCGTTACTATCAGCCTGGCTCGTCCCATTCCATCGTAGAATACTGTGGTTTCCGCATCCTGCTGCTGACCTGCTATGACCTGCGTTTCCCCGTCTGGAGCCGTTATTCCGACGCCCTCCAGTACGATGCCATCATCGCCGTAGCCAACTGGCCTGAGAGTCGTCAGAATGCCTGGCAGATCCTCACACGAGCCCGTGCCATGGAGAATCAGGCTTATCTCATCGGCTGCAACCGTGTGGGCGACGACGAGTATTCCCATTACCGTGGCCTGAGTGCCATCATCAGTCCCATCGGCAAGACGCTCGCCAGTTGCCAGCCAAACAAAGAACAGACCGTCTCCTTCACTCTCGATCTGGAAACGGTCTGCCATCAACGTTCAAAATTCAAGGTCCTCGATGATCGCGATATCCGGTAGTCCGAGCGAGTGGGAGTCAGAGGGAATCTGTGTTATTTCTCCCCCTAAGTTAGGGGGAGCCAGAGGGGGTCTGAAGAAGCGCATAGTCTGAGGCTGTTCAGACCACCCCTAACCCCTCCTGACTCAGGAGGGGAGGAGATTACCCTCCAGCTCCGGGACGCTCATCGTCGTCGTCACCGTTGCCGCCAGTGTTCGTACCACCACTGTTCGTACCACCGCCGCTCTGTGTGTTGCTGCCATTGCCGCCACCACTTGCGCCGTCAGCTGCCGGTGCCAGCACATAGCTGATCGGCGTCTTCTTCTGCACGCGACGCTGCTTGCCATTAATCGTGCGCACTTCACTCTCTACGAGATACCCGAACACGAACACGCACTGCTCCTTGAAAGCGCGGCTCGTAAGTTTTTCACCCTTCACGTTTTCCGGTGTGAAGTTAATGCGGATGCCGTTGATCATCGCATCGGCACCAGTGGCTACGGCCGTCTCGACGTCGTTCTTGCCGAGGCCCTGACCGTCCACGCTGGGTGAGAACGTGCCGAAGCCGTCGAGCTTCACGGGCTGGCCTTCGCGCAGCAGGTGTACGAGGCACTTCACCATTTCGCCCAGCACCAGGTTGCACATCTCCTCAGAGGAGATCTTACCGTGCTCCATCATGTGTTTTGCCAGACCCTTCAGGTTCAAGGGTTCCTTGGCATCGACCTCGGCGAAGTACTTACCGAAGGCCGTTGAGTCATCATTCGTGTTCTGACGAAGGTTGATGACCATTGGAATGTTAGATCTTGCCATACTGTTTAATTTTTTATGGTATTAAATTATTATGCCAGCGTCTGCTCGGGCCCTCTGGCTACCCCTTTTTAATTACGCTACAAAGTTACTACTTTTTTCTGAATTACGCAAGCTTTTGACCAATTAATTTTGTTAAATAATATCAACAAATCTCACAACAGGGACTGTCCCTTTTGTGAGGTATAATACCCGATCCGGACATAGTGGCGTGGTGCTGCGAAAGGGTTCCAAGAGATATGGAGCCAGTCGTTTCCTATCAGAAGTTGGTCAGTATATTCCCAAGACTTGAAGAAATCGACCAATTGCTGGAACTGCGATGGATCTTTCGGGCGGATGTCGGCTGCCTGGCCAAAAAGGTGCTGGGAGTTCTTGACGCCTCCCACCTTGCGATTGACTGCCTCATTCCGATAGCCGGAATTGATGATGATGGGGCCGACAATCAATCGTGCCGGTTCCAGCAGCTGATGACAGCCGTAGGTCAGATTTACAACATCTTGCATCGACGGGATGTTCTCTGGGTATTTACCAAAATTGAGAAATTCGCCCAGCTTAAAATGAGGCGAAAGTCTCACATTATTATAATTCATGATCTTTCGTGTTTCATTCATGGTCATTCGTGTTAAGATTGTTTTTCGTGATAATGCTTATTAATGATTCTAATGTACTGATCCAGTCCGAAGATCGACCCTGCCAGCAAAAACGACTGTGCCACATAATACAGCAACCCGCCTGCCACATCGTCGATATGGACTACCTGATACGCCACGAGTGCGATACTGCTCACGATGAGCAATACCGCACAGGCGTACTGAGAGATCTTAAAGCCTTTCTGGTTTTCCATGGCCTAAAGCATCGCTTCTCCTGCTGCACCAAGAATGGCAGCGATAACATAACTGATCACCTGAAGGATCGTTCTAACTGTTTTACTCATAACTTTACATGTTTTAAATGGTGAATAATTAGGGTTATTTATATAGCTCATATAGAGCTTTTATCTGCCTACAAAGTTAAGAAAAATATCCGAGATCACCAAATAGATTCTCAATTATTTTCTAAAAAAAACGGGCATGAATCTGGATTGCTACAAAAAGGAACTCCGCTCAAATGGCCTTGCTTGCCGGACCAACCGGGGCTATCCATCTGAAGCGGAGGTTAAAAGTGCTTCTATTTACATAAGTCGCTTGCCAGACCAACTGGGGCTCTTATCCTAATAGGTTCCTTTCACGCTGCAAAATTACGACTTTTTTCTGAACAAACAATCTGTTTCCATACTTTTTTTAATAAAAAAGCGATAAATCCTTTTGGTTATCGAAATCTTTTTGTACTTTTGCAATCAAGTATTGGCTAATCGTCGTGACACGTTTGAATCCTCTTTACGCAAGAGGGCGACGTAAGCGGGAGTTGCGGCTGTCTAAACGGTCACAATTCAGCGAGCCTCAGAGGAGGTGCCGATGCGATTTTTGTTGGAATAATCATAGCGTTAGTGCTATTCGGTGATGTCCTAGAACCTTGCAACTTCAATAGACGTCCAATGTTTCGAATAAGTGCCAACGTCTGCGCGATAGCGTGGACTGGACTTATCAACATGGATGGGTTTTGCAAGGACCTTAGGACATCGATGAGCGCCGATCTGCGCTTTTTCGTGTCCTGAGGTCTTATCGCATAGACCCATTTTCTCCGAGATAGTCCTTTCGCTCCTAAGACTATAGCGTAGATATGGCAGACATACCTATTTCTTCCCATTTCTTTACTAACAGGGATGGGAACACGTTGATGAAGGAGTTTGAGGGTATCCTTGCTAACAACCCTCAAGTGAAGAATCTTGATGCAGTCGTGGGCTTTCTTCGAGCATCGGGCTATTTTTCCTTGCGGCCTTTCCTCGATGGTATCAATAAGGTTCGCATTCTGATTGGCATCGATGTTGATAAATACATTGCCAAAGCCAACCAAAAAGGCGAATTGTTCTTTGGTGCTGAGGAAGAAGTAAAAGAGGAATGCCTCAGGCTGTTAAAAGAAGACATCGAACAGTCACACTACACCAAAAAGGTGGAGGACGGTATGCTCCAGATGGTTCAAGATCTGGTTGATGGCAAGCTGGAGTTGCGTGCCCATCCTTCGAAAAAGATTCATGCCAAGCTCTATATTCTCTATCCGGATAATTACAACCGGCATTGCTTTGGTGCTGCCATTACTGGTAGCAGCAATCTGAGTGGCAACGGATTGGGTATCAGCGAAGATAAGCAATACGAGTTCAATGTCAAACTGGAGCGTTACGATGATGTGCAGTTTGCCAAAGACGAGTTTGAATTGCTTTGGGAAGAAGCCAAAAATGTGCCGATCAATGCAGAAGACTATCAAACCACTCTTGATAAGACCTACCTGAAAGGTGATGTCACACCTTACGAGCTCTACATTAAGATGCTCATGGAATATTTCAGCGACCGCGTGTTGGCTATCGACCAAGAAGATCCTTTCGACATGCCTACGGGTTATACCAAATACGACTATCAAGCAGATGCTGTCGTAGAGGGTTATCAGAAATTGCTTCGCTATGACGGTTTCTTCCTGGCAGATGTGGTCGGTCTTGGTAAGACTGTAATTGCCACGATGATAGCTAAGAAATTCCTGATTGAGAATGGCCCTGAACATACAAAGATATTGGTGGTCTATCCGCCAGCAGTCGAGCAGAACTGGAAGACCACCTTCAAGGATTTCGGCCTCGAAAAGTATGCTTGTTTCGTAAGTAATGGCAGTCTCTCCAAAGTGCTTGATGAAAGTAACTATGATGTATGGAATGCTGACGAATACGATTTGGTATTGGTAGATGAGGCCCACAAATTCCGTAATCATACAACTGGAACTTTCAACCAGTTGCAGGAAATCTGTAAGATGCCTCGCTTGGAAACGGGCTATATTCCTGGCTATAAGAAAAAGGTGATGCTGATTTCTGCAACGCCCATGAACAATACGCCTGCAGATATTTATAATCAGATACTGATGTTCCAAGACCCTCGCCATTGCACCATTGACGGCGTCCCCAATCTGACAGCCTTCTTCTCTCCTTTAGTCGTTGAATTCCGTAAGTTCCGCAAGCAGGAGAATTTCGATTTGAAACAATTCAAGAAATTGGCAGAGAGGGTTCGAGACAGAGTGATCAAGCCGCTTACTGTCCGCAGAACGAGAACAGATATCGAGGGTATCGCGCGATATAATAAAGATGTGAATGGATTCCCGAAGGTAGATAAGCCCGTCAAAAAGGACTATGAGCTGAACGACCATTTGGCAAATCTGTTTGAAGAGGCTATGAACATACTCGACAAGAGGCTGACCTATGCCCGCTATCAAGCCATTGCCTACCTGAAACCAGATGCTGCTCCTGGCTTGTATGATAATGCAGAGGTTATCAGCCGCAGTTTGGCAGGCATTCGTAAGAACGGCCTGGTAAAGCGTCTGGAAAGTAGTTTCTATGCTTTCAGTAAATCGCTCAAAGCATTCCGTCAGGCTAATGAGAATATGATAGACATGTGGGAGAATGATAAGATATACATTGCCCCAGATTTGGATATTAATGCTCTTATAGAGGCAGGCTACAGCGAGGAAGAGATTGAACAGAAGATGAACGAGAAGGCGGAGGTGAATCCCAAGAACGCCTCCTTCAAACGAGAACACTTCAATGAAGAATACATAGACAAGTTGAGAGCTGATCAAGAGCTTCTGGATAATATGTGGTTGGAGTGGGAATACATCAGCGATGATGACGATTCGAAGTTTGCCAAGTTTGCAGACCTCCTAAAGCATGAGTTGTTTAAGAAAGACAAGAATCCGGAAGGGAAACTCGTCGTGTTCTCAGAATCTGTCGATACGGTAGAGTATCTGGAACGCCGCATCAATCGTAAGGATGTGCTTGTGATTTCTTCTAAGAACAGGAGTCAGCTTTTCAAGACCATTCGTGAGAACTTTGATGCTAACTGGAAAGAGAAGAAAGATGACTATAACATCATCCTCACCACAGACGTGTTGGCTGAGGGTGTGAACTTGCATCGCTCCAATATCATCATCAACTACGATACACCCTGGAATAGTACCAGATTGATGCAGCGTATAGGTCGTGTGAATCGTATTGGTTCTAAGGCTGGCGTCATCCATAACTATGTTTTCTATCCCTCACGACAAGGTAATCAGGAAATCAAACTGAATCAGATAGCCCTAAGTAAGATTCAGACTTTCCACACCACTTTTGGTGAAGATAATCAGATCTATTCTACAGAGGAAATTATTGATCGCGACCTCGATAAACTCTTCAAGGAGAGTATCAAACGTGAACAGGAAGACCGCAATCTTGAATTGCCGTTCTACGAGGAACTGCGAGCCCTCTATCAGCAGAACCGAAAGGAATATAAGCGTATTGAAAGACTATCTTTGAGAAGCCGAACAGGTCGTGCGCCACGAGAATTGGATGGTGTCACGCTGGCTGGCGACTCATTGGTATTCCTCAAAACCAACTTCCGCAAACTATTTTATCTGGTGAACGACCAGCAGACACGCGAATTATCTGTACTCGATGCGTTGAACTACTTCAAAGCTACACCTGAAGAAAAGGCCGTGCCCAGATTGGAGCAACATCATGAACATGTGGAAAAAGCCCTGAATGCATTTAACAAAGCCAAAGAGCAGGAGATACAAGAGGAAGAATCCAACCAAAACCAACGTAGCAATCTTGGCGCTCAGGTGACGACGGCTGTCAGTTTGTTGAATGGTATGTTGCCTCATATCGAAGATGGTGACACACGCCTGAAAATCATTCAGTTGAAAGAATTGGCTGAACGTGGCACTATTACCTATATCGCAAAGCGCTTGCAACGTATTCAGAAAGACCTTCAGCGTCAAGGAGGCAGCAAGGCTAAGCTAACCTTCGAAGACGCCTTGAAGCAAGTGCTCGATATGGCCAACAAGTACAACACCTATTACAGAGAAATGCAGCATGCAGAAGAGGAGTCTGCTGCTACCATCATATTGTCAGAATCATTTCAAAATAATTAAGCCCTATGGATTACAGACCTGTTATCGAATCAAGATACAATCGTCAGAACTGGCAAACCCTGTTACACGATATATTTGGCAGTAGGATCAAGTTCTGGAACTCTCCATCAGCAGTTTCTGCTAATAGTCAGTTTGCCAAACAGGCATTATGGCTTGGAACCATTACGCTAAGTGATGAGCAGACCATAAGTGTCTATGAAGTAGAACTATCTGATAGTGTAGATATCGAGCGCAACCGCAGAGGTATCCGTGATATGCTGCTTACAACTTGGCGTAGTAACGGCAATGCAGGAGCCTTTATGTTCTGTTATCGCAAGAACGAGAGTGTGCTGCGCTTTTCGTATGTCAGCGAGGCTTGGACGTTTGCCGACGATGGAGCATATCAGAAGGAATCGACAGATGCCAAACGCTTCACCTATCTGCTTGGTGAGGGCCATCGCAGCCGCACGGCCATTCAGCAGTTTGAGAAGCTGAAAGCCAGTAGCCAGAAGCTGAAAGACCTGACGAAAGCATTCTCCGTAGATGCCGTCAGCGATATGTTCTTTGACGAATATAAGAAGAACTACGAGGACATCATCCAGTTCATTACGGGCAAGCGGATGGTGAAGGTAAACAACAAGTGGGAGGAGCAAGTGAAGAACGATCCATGCGAATACATCATGCAGGAGTTTGCTGCTTTTGCGAATCCAGAAAAAGCCGTGCGCGACTATGTGAAGAAATTGATGGGCCGCCTTGTCTTCCTTCAATTCCTACAGAAGAAAGGTTGGCTTGGTGTTCCGGCAAATGCAGAATGGGGTAGTGGCGATCCTGAATATATCCAGAACCTTTTCGCTCAGACAGCAGACAAAGATCACTTTATCGACAACGTGTTGGAGTCACTCTTCAACGACCTCAATAGCGAGGATGAGAGAAAACTGCCACAATATCGTACACCATACTTGAACGGTGGACTATTCGAGCGTGATGCCTCAGACGAAACAAACTTCCCTCTGCCTGCCAAGTATATGCAGCAGATGCTTGACTTCTTCAGCAGCTACAACTTCACTATAGACGAGAATGATCCAGACGATGCAGAGGTAGGCGTTGACCCAGAGATGTTAGGTCGCATCTTCGAGAACCTGTTGGAAGACAACAAGGATAAAGGTGCCTTCTACACGCCAAAGGAAATCGTTACTTATATGTGTCGCGAAAGCCTTATAGCCTATCTACAAACTGATGTTGAGGATGAGCCAACAAAGGAAGCCATTCGTCAGTTTGTAACCACCCACGATGCTGCAACTCTTGGCAATATTGCAGACGATATAGACCAGCGATTAAAGGATGTGAAAATTTGTGACCCTGCCATTGGCTCTGGCGCATTCCCCATGGGCTTGCTAAAAGAACTTTTTCTTTGCCGTACAGCCCTTGAAGGCATCAGCCAGCATCAAGCCGCAGAAATCAAGAAGCATATCATTCAGCAGAATATCTATGGTGTTGACATCGAGCGTGGTGCTGTTGACATCGCCCGCCTCCGTTTCTGGCTATCTCTTATTGTTGATGAAGAAACACCTCAGGCATTACCTAACCTCGACTTCAAGATTATGCAAGGCAACTCGCTGTTGGAACAGTATAAGGGTATTGACCTCTCAACGATGACAGAAAGGAAATATGATAAGAAGGAAGGGCTAAGTTGGTTCGATAATATGGTGGATGTCTATCGTGAAGAACTACGCAATATGCTTGCTAAATATTATAATTGCACAAACCACAACGAGAAAAATCAACTTCGCACCTCAATTATTAATAATGTAAAGAAGCAACTCAAAGAGCAGAGCATTAATGTGGACTTTGGCGACCTCGACCTCTCGGGTAATAATCAGTTCATGCTTTGGCACACTTGGTTCTATGATGTGTTCTCGCAAGGAGGTTTTGATATCATAATAGGTAATCCTCCGTATGTCCGTCAGGAAAAAATGGCACATTCGTATAAAAAGCTACTTTGCTCTGTTTATCCAAACTATGGAGAAGGAACTGCTGATATGCTTGTATACTTCTTTGGGTTGGGGGTAAATATACTGCGAGATAATGGAGTGTTAAACTTTATCACATCCAATAAGTTCTTGAAAACCAAATATGGCCGGACCATACGTAATACTTTTGCTAATGATGTTGATGTTACTACCTTCATCGATTTCTTTGAACTCCCTGTTTTCAATAATGCTTCAACTGATGCTGGTATCACATTCCTAATAAAACGTCAGCCAGAAAATGAGACAAGATATTTCCCTGTGAAGACACTTGAAAAGCTGAATCTTACAGAATTAACCAAAGGAAGTTTTCTCAGGGTAATCAAGAATATAGAGGAATGGCAATTTGTAAAGAATGAAGAGCTTTCGATTCTTTCTAAATTGAATGATAATAGTATTCCGCTTTCTGATTTCGTTAATGGAAGGATATATAGAGGCATAACTACAGGGTCGAATCCTAGTTTTATGTTGAATAAAGTAGTTAGGAAGGCTATATTGGATGATTGTGAAACGCCTGATGAGTATGAACGTACTAACAAGATCATAAAGAAGGCATTTAGAAGTCGTGATATTAGAAAATGCAACTATACAGGCCCAGAGCAATGGCTGCTTTTTATACCTTGGCATTTTCCACTTCCGTTCGATGAAGCTGAGGAAATGGAACCCAGGGAAGCTATTGTAGAATCAGAAAAGAAAATGCAGTCCGACTATCCATCATTATATAGGTACCTTTGTAGTCACAGAGAAGATCTGGCTGGTAGAAATCAAGATGAAACTGGTATTAGATACGAGTGGTACGCCCTGCAAAGATGGGGTGCAAAATATTACAAAGAATTTGATGAGGAGAAATTGATATATATTCATACAGCAAAGAACCATGAGTTTTATTATGACACGGAGAAACACTATGTCAACAACTCATGCTACATAATCGCATCTATGAGCAAATTCCTATATTGTTTCTTGAACTCTTCACTTTTCAACTACTTCAAGCGTATCAAGTTTGTTGCCTATGGAGATGGTGCAGAGGAGGGAAGATGCAAATTGGATGGTAATAAGATGGCAACTGTGCCAATCAGAGCGAATGTAGATGAAAGTCCTTTTGAAAAGAAATTCGAGCTATTACAACAAGCTGTAAAAGTCAATGATAGCAATAGGCTTTTTTCTTTGGAACGCGAAATCGACAGTCTGGTTTATCAGCTCTACGGACTGACAGAAGAAGAAATTAAAATCGTTGAAGGTTGGAATAATGTAGATCGTTGTGACAATGAAGGCCGGCAACACCCTCACTGATGAGTTTGTGTGTGGTGTGCTTATCGTGGATACTTCTTCACGTCCCACTTTCTATGGTGAATTTTCTCAAGAACTGGAGTCAGGCATTCCTCCAATTCCGCTCCGACCTTACACAAATCATAACATTTACTACGATGATTTGTTAATGGACTGTCATAGTACTTGTAGTTCGCTTCGTTGTTGGAGTCCGTTTGTTTTTTCATCGCACTCTCCAAATTTCCAATCTCACCAAGGTCGGGAATAACATAATGCAACAGTTTGTCAAATTGTTTGCGATCAGTATTCTTGGCGGTTATCTCATATTTGTTGCATACAAACCTGAGCCTGTCCAAATATTTGCCTTTATTTGTATTTACCTTGATCCAAGTGTCTTCGTTCATGTTCTTTACAAATAGCGAATACGTCTCATCATCGTCGAAGGTCAGAATTTTCTGTACATCTTCAGGCAGATCTTTGATATGATATTCAGGAAGGCCAGAAGAATTGGACTCCTCGAAACGAGGAGAGTTCGTCTCATCTGACTTTTTCTGAGGAATGTCCTCTTTCGTTATGACTTCTGTTGTTGTAGTAGTATTATACCCCATTAGCATCTGTACCCTCAATGCCTCCATACGCTCTTCAGCCTCAAAGCGACTAATAAGAGATTCTTTGATGTCCTTCAGCGATAATACAAAACGCTGGTGCTCTTCAACGAGTTTGGGGTCTTTAATATTATAGTACGAGTTGTACAAGTGATTAGTATCTGCCCATTTTTCTGCAAGCCAATTAATAGCAAGATCTATATCTGACAGGTTCTTTACATGATATAAGAAGTCAAAAATGAAATTCAGGTTCCAATGCTTCGTCGCCTCTTCCATATCCATGCCAAGAAAGTCTGGTCGGGATTCCATATAAATCCTGGCTAACTCTTCGGCGCTGACCATTTTAGTGGAGACAGCGACATGATGATCTTTTCTTTTTATTTCACAATCTCTGCTTTCCACAAGTTAATTCGTTTATCAATCTCCTCTTTAGGCAACCGAGGATTAATGACGAAAAGTTGTTGCAGTTTCTCAACTGCTACTTGACGGGAAATCATGTTGGACTCCACAAGAGCATCAAAAACATATATAACGCCATGAACCTCTACACCATTATAGACAGAGACTGTTCGCAACTTCCGGTCACCGGTCAAAAGGATATAGTTATTCACCTTGGCATAATACCATACCGAACAGTCTGTCAGAGACAAATTGGTTCTATTCATATTTAGCTGATACAGATTCCCAATCTCCGACATTTCTTTCGCCTCAAAGACAGGAACAACAAGACGTTTGTCCGCCTTGTATTTGGCGACAGTCTCATGTTGTCCCTCCCTCTGTAACTCAAGCATCACGAAATCTGTGGTATGGACCTCCCAAGGAAGAGAGAAAAACTCTTCAAGTAGCCCGACCTCATACAAGTCGATGAATACGTTGGTATCGTTTACAACAATCTTTTTCATTAAATCACGTTCAAATGCTTACGGACGGTACTGACAGAGCAATGCAGAAGATTGGCAGCCTTTGAAGTGCTTATCAAGTCTTTTGCCGCTGCAGCATAAACCATCGTCTCAAACTTAGTAGAGAAGCCTTCCTGATAGTAGGTTGCTTCTACAAACTGCTTCCAGGCGTCATCATGGTTCTTACGAATGCAGTAGGTCTTGTATTTACTGTCAGTAATGATGCCCATATCATGTAACTTGTGCATGATGGCGTCAAAGGAAATGCCATACACCACCTGCAACTGACGGACTTCCGAAGTGGATATTTTCTCGCCAGGACTGAAGACCGTTTGTACCACTATCGATGGCAAAAGCATTTCGTTAGCGAATGCATCGCAAAGTTTTTCCTTCTCCCGTAAAGTCAAATTTGTAGAGAATCGTTTGTCAAACAGAAGATGACCCAACTCATGCATCGTCGTGAATCTGCGACGCTCTACATGACTTTGGTTCTTGTTAAGGACAACGATATAGGCCTTTTCATTGACAATACCGCTCACGCCATCAAAACCACTCGGTGCTTCCGTGCAAATCACTTTAATGCCATGCTCCTCCAGTACATCCTGAACATTCCCGATGGCATCATAGCCCAAATGCCATTCGTCTCTTAAACGCTTGGCCTGTTCTCTCATCTGGGCAGGAGAAAACAATTGTTCACCATCCGTCTGTAGAACAGTTTCTTTATCCTTACCGAGAATCTCTTCCACTTCCAGATAGCGTTCAACTTCGTCCTGAATACGTACTTTCAATGCATTAACATCCTTGGCGGTAGTGTCGGACTTCTTACGAAAGGATACTTTAAACTCATTCAAGTCAAAAGTGAAAGGACGGAAGAAATAGCCTGGCTCTACATCCAATGCAGTAGCCAAAGCCACTAAGACGGTGCTGTTGGGCATCATCTTACCGGCCTCGTACTTTGAAATAGCCTGCTTTGAGACGCTATTTCCAATCATGGAGGCAAGTTGGTCCATGGATATTTTCTTTAATATCCTGGCTTGTCTGAGACGTTGTGATAATACATTTAATTGTTCTTCCATAACTGTAAGTTTGAATTCGTTGACAAAGTTACAATTTTTTATTTTATGTCAACCACCTTTTCAACACTTTCTTATTAATAACGGTTGATTTTTAACATATTTTTAGATGTTGTGCTGCAATTAGCCACCAGACATCCATATTTAATCACCCCAATGAACTTAAATGTGAACTTTAAAGTGAACTTTCCCCGAACTCAAATGAACTTACATGAACTTTGTGAACTTTGCGAACTTCGTGAACCCATAGATGTCAATTTCCGCTAATTATCATCGTAAAATAGTAACTTCGCAGCGTAATTACAACCTCGGACAAAAAACTGAGCACGGCTCCGAGCACGAGATGAAGAACGCCTGTCTATATCATCGTGTAGTGCAAGAAGGCATTTTAATACCATATATAAAATTATGAAAAAGGTATTAAATCCTGGTATGAAGGCAGGTTCAAGAAAATCAAACGAACCTCGCCTGGTAGGAAGCATCGTATCAGAAATGCTTCAAGTTTGGAACAACAACACGCATCTGGCTGTGGATTTGAAAACCCAGCTGCGGAGTGACCACTACGCCAAGCCCGGCAAGAGCTACACAGGTGTGCTACGTCGTGAAACCGAGTATGAGGAATTCCGTTGCGATGATCGCTTCGTCTTCACCGAGACCGTTTCTCCGACGGCAGGCAAGCGCAATCCGCACCTTTTTGACGGTCGCTTCATTACGGTCACAAGGCGTGATGACGGAAGCCTTCGATTGAACTTCAAGGAATTGAAGGTGGGGGCTGATTTCAGCCTCGAACGCTATGCCCTCGGAGTTTACAACGAACTATGCCTGGCACTCGGTGGCCTGATAGAGGAAGGAGAGTAATCAGGACTGAGCTTGTGACAGTTACAGTTGTGACAGTTAGGTTTCTCAGACTCACCAAATCTCATAAAAGTTATATAACTTACTGATATACAGATAATTATATATATATTTAAGGTTTTTGCGAGAAAAAGAAAGTATACTGTAACAACTGTAACTGTAACGGGCAGGTCAGTAGTAAATTATCTAAAAAGCTGAATATCAATGAAATACGACATTACAAAAACAACAGCACCTAAGATGCCGAACCTCGGAAAGGGCACGGAATGCATCAAACTCTTGCTCTCACAGGCATCAAAAGACATCCAGGAACCCCTGGTTCCGATGTTTTTCCCCTCACTTGGCGCACATGTGAGCGGCGCAGAATTTCAGTATCCTGACAATTCTTGGAAGGAGTTATGTGGCCTGATGGCCAACTTGGTTGGCGATTCGGGCTGTAACAAGGGCCAATTGTCACCACTTGTGGAAGCTATTTGCCGTGATTTCCGTCAGCACGACAAAGCTGTAACGGATCAACTTGTGGCGTGGCAGAGACAGTCGAATGTCAATGGAGGTAAGGACAGTACTGCCCGGCCTGACGTTGCACTCTGGTTCCCACCGGTAGATACGACGGCTGCAGGCTTTCTCCTGAACAGCATGGCTCTGGAGCCGGAACGCCACACGCAATACTTCAATCTGCCCGAGGTGGAGATGGCCGACGGCCTTTGCGGCGGTCATAAAAAGTTTTCTCACATGATCAGGAACATCTATGATATGGCTCGCGCCGGTGCTCTCAGGGCAACGAAAGACGGCGTCACGGGAAACCCGATTCTGAGAGCCAGCATGACGCTCTCTGCCAACCCCTACTCAGCACGTGACTTCTACAAGAACGAGCTCTTCAACGGTACTTTTGGACGCATGGTGTTCTCCTATAAGCCACGCACGAGCCGTGACGGTCGGATACCAAGGCAGGGCAAGTATGATGATGAGTTCTACCGCAAGTTGGATGAGTATCTGGCTCGCCTGGGAAACTGTAAGGGTCGCTTCATCATCCGCCCGCTGAACAAACTGGCTGACAAACTGGCCGCAGATATGGCCTCGCTGGCCGACCTGGTTGACGACGACATTCTTTGGGATCTCAGCAAAAGAGCCTTGCACTCAGCTTGGAAGGCTGGCTGCATACTCTGGATTCTCAATAATCAGGTCTTTACGCGGTCTATGGCTGATCTGGTAGAATGGCTTTGTTATCATGACATCTGGAGCAAGATGCAGATATTTTCTGATATGTTAAACTCTAAGGACGCCAACTTAGTGAGCGAGGCTCAGCGTCGTGGCCCGAAGAACATGCTCGACGGTCTGCCCGAAACGTTCAACGAGGCGCAGCTGAAGGCTCTTCGCGTCAAACTCGGTAAGAGTGAAGAGGGTGCCAATGCACAGTTACGCCAATGGGTGTTCCGCAAGTTCATCACGTACTCGAACCAGACGGGCCTCTACAGCAAGACGGAGGAGTACCTGAAGAATGCATAATTCATAATGCATAATGCATAATTATGGATAAATTTGAACTTCAAAAGCTTCGCGATCTCCCGATAGAGGGGGTCGCGGAGCGGCTCGGACTGAGTGTGAGCAGGCATAAGTGTTTGTGTCCGTTTCACGATGATCATCACGCGAGTTTGTCGTTTAGTGTTAAGCGAAACAGCTACCGTTGCTTCGTGTGCGGGGCCAGCGGGGGGACGATAGACCTCGTGATGAGATATATGAATAAGGACTTTAAGGAGGCGTGCAGATGGCTGGCAGATGAGGCGGGGGTAGTGATGAACAATCCGTTGTTCAGACCACCCCAACCCCTCCTAACTCAGGAGGGGAAAGAAGTTACCTTTGAGGCGGCGAGGTATGAATGGTTCTTCGAGCGGCCGTGGCTGAACGAGGCGGCAAGACGGTTTCTGTTCGAGGAGCGCAGGATTGATGCAAGAGTCGTGCGCTGGTGTAGGCTGACGTCGTGGACCGATAGGGGAGGGGTCGCCTGGCTGCAGATACCTTATTATAACAAGGAGGGCCGTCTGGTGGGCATCCAGAACCGTAACCTGATAAAGGGCGCGACACCTCGTTTCCGTTTCCCCAGCGGGTCGCAATGCGGTATCTACAATCTGCCCGTGCTGAACAGGCTCCGTCCCGGCGACGAGCTTTATATCACCGAGGGCTGTTCCGACTGCTGGGCGATGCTCTCAGCCGGTCATAAGGCCATCGCGATCCCGTCAGCCACGTTGCTAACGAAGAAGGACATAGAACAATTGTCAACTGTCAACTCTCAATTGTCAACAGAGTTCCACATGTATCCAGATCGCGACGAGCCAGGCGAACGACTCTTCATGCAGTTGCAGAAAGTTTTTCCCAATCTGGAGCATCATCAACTGCCGCCGGGTTGCAAGGATTTCAGCGATTATTATCTATCAATTACGAAATGAAATTTGAAATGAAATATTTATACAATCATAAAGACAGGAAATTATGAAGAATTTTCCCCAGACTAAACTTGGAGTTTAGTTAGTGTAAAGTCGGACTTTAGTTAGTCTAAACTCGAAGTTTAGTGCCTGTAAAGTCAAAGGAATGATTTCGTGGCGATTTCGGACACTTTTAGAGAGCTAGGAATTGTATGAAATATGTCAACAAGGTTTATGACTACAAAATTATTAGAATCAGCATTATGATAAATAAAAGAAATTGGAGTCTCACCTACTTTTTTAAGAAAGTGTACTGTGAGCCTGTGGCCGCCTTTCGTTAAAGTTTGTAGATTATTCCAAAGAATTGCAACGAATGTGTGGAATTATTCGTATCTTTGCCGGTAATTACAATTTAAACGATTATGGTATCTTTGCCGGCAATTACAATTTAAACGATTATGAGAAGAATCATGAACTGGGTGTTTTTCTTCACCCTCGTCTGTAGTAATATGGTGCTGACCTCATGCTCGAACAGGAATGAGGCTGTGGCACCGGACAAAACGTACACGGGCGTACCGCTTGTCATTCTCGATGCTGACATCGGTTCATCGACAGACGACATCTTTGCGCTGGAGATGCTCTATCGCTATGACGAACAGCGGTTGTGCCGGCTGCTGGGCGTGGTGGTGGACCGCGAGGGCGAAGCGAATGCTGATTTTACCGATGTGATGAACACGTATTTCGGTCATCCCTATGTTCCTATCGGTCTGGTGAAGGATGGCATCAAGAATCCGAAGGTGTGGATAGACTATGCAAAGGTGGCCTATATGACGGAGGCGGATGGCACCACTCCGATGTTCCCGCGTACCATCGACCGACACGAGAGTATCCCCGACGGCTATAAGCTCTATCGCCAGCTGCTTGCTCAGCAGCCCGACCACTCGGTGAGCATCGTGACAACTGGCTTCGTCACTTGCCTGGCACAACTGCTGCAATCGGATGCTGATGAATATTCCGTTCTCAACGGTGTGGAACTTGTTCGTCGGAAAGTGAAATGCATCTACATGCAGGGCGGTGTCTTCGATAAAGCCGAAGAGCCCGACTACAACTTTCTTCAGGGCATCACGTTCGCTCTAACTTTCTTCGACTTATGGCCGAAGGATGTGGACATGGTCTTTTCACCTATGGAGGTGGGACAAACCGTGGAATACACCCCCGAGCAGGTCATCGCCGACGTGTCGTGGACTGACCGCCACCCCATCAAGCAGGTGTATATGACATGCGACTGCAATACGGGACAACGGATGTGGGACCCCATGTGTGTCATTCAGGCTATAGAGGGTGATTCGCTCTTCACCCTCAGCGAACGCTTCACCATCAACATTACACAGGAGGCCTACACCGTCTTTACGCCCACTCCCGCAGGAAACGCGCGCTACCAGAAGCCCGGCGATGCCCAGTGGGCCGCCATGATGCTGGAGAAAATCAGAACGATGAACAAAATGAAATAGAGGGCGTGCCATGAATCTTTAATAAGATAAACATCGTCAGCAGAACCAGCAGGATGGATATTTGTCTATTCATATCTCAAAAACGGCTTCAAATATAAATAAGAATTCCGAGATTATGAGCCAGTCGAGACAGAAAATGCAAAAAAATGGTAAAAAAGAAAACATCGGTAATTATAAATTATCATAAATTTCAAGTCCAAAATGCGTAAATCTCGTGCAAAATGCGTAAATTTGCTCAGTTAAAACAACATCATTTAAGATTATGGCAATAAGAATAGCGTTTTTCGATGCGAAGAGCTACGACCGCGAGAACTTCGCCAAGGTGAATGAGAACTTCGGTTTCGACATCCTGTACTACAAAGAGCGTCTCAGCCTGAACACCGTTTCGCTGACTCAGGGAGCTGACGCCGTGTGTATCTTCGTCAATGCAGAGTGCGACGCCCGTGTCATTGAGCGCATGGCGGGCTATGGGGTGAAGCTGATAGCCCTGCGCTGTGCCGGTTTCAACAATGTGGACGTGCAGGCAGCCAAGCAGTTCGGCATCCGCGTAGTCCGTGTGCCTGCCTACTCGCCTCATGCCGTAGCAGAGTATGCCGTCACGCTGATGCTGACCCTGAACCGCAAGGTGTACCGCTCCGTCTATCGCACCCGTGAAGGCAACTTCCGCTTGGGTGGACTCCTTGGTTTCGACATGTATGGCAAAACGGTAGGACTCGTCGGCATGGGAAAGATTGCCAAGGAGCTGGTGAAGATTCTGCGCGGCTTCGGCATGAACGTGCTGGCCTACGACCTCTATCCCGATGAAGCCTTTGCCAAGGAGCATCAGGTGAAGATCGTGTCGCTCGATGAACTCTATGAGCAGTCGGATATCATCTCGCTGCACTGTCCGCTGACCAAAGAGACGCAGTTTATCATCAACAGTGACTCCATCACGAAGATGAAGTATGGCGTGATGATTATCAACACCGGTCGTGGAAAGCTCATCAAGACTGCCGACCTTATCGACGGCCTGCGCTCCCATCAAGTAGGTTCTGCTGCCCTCGACGTGTACGAAGAAGAAGCCAACTACTTCTACGAGGACCGCTCAGACAAGATGATTGACGACGACAAGCTGGCCCTGCTGCTGATGATGCCCAACGTCATCGTGACCTCCCACCAGGCATTCTTCACCCGTGAGGCCGTACACAACATCGCCCTCACCACCCTCCAGAACATCCTTGACTTCAGCGAGGGCAAGGAACTGGTGAATGAGGTGAAATAGTCCTGCTACTATTAGGGGACACAAAAAAGAAAACCTCCGTGGAATTTGGGACTCCACAGAGGCTTTTTGTTTGATTTGTTTGTTTGTTGGGCCACCCAACGGGCACCTTTTAGAAAGGCAGATCGTCTGCTGATCCTTCAGCCGAGGGCTCCTGAGCTGGCGGGAACGGCGCTGTGGCACCATCTGCCGGTGGGAACGGTGCGGCCTGAGCCATGCCTGGAGCTGCCATTGGAGCACCAGCCATCGGTGCTCCGGCGACGGGCTGCTGACCACGGACGACATTGTAAGCGCGGATGTCGTTAAACCAGCGTCCATTGAACTCATGGGCATCGATGTCGAACTGAACGGTCAGATCTTCACCCTGCTGGATGTTGAACTGCTTGATACGGTCTTCGCCGAAGATACGGAAAAGACACTTACGGGGATACTGTCCAGGCACTTCGATGACATAGTCCTGAGACATCCAGTTGTTTCCTGTACGGGCCGAGACACCACTCTGGGCAGGCATAACGGCGATAATTCTTCCTGTTAATTCCATTGCTAAATTTGTTTTTATTTGTTGATTTTCTTGTTTTCAGCGTGCGAAATTACTAAAAATAGTTTGAATTAGGAAAATTTCTCGCCATTTTTTTGCGGAATACAACGTTTTTTTGTAATTTTGTCCCAATTATTAAAAAGGTAACAAATAACAAGAAAACTATAACAGCTATGAGATTTACAGTATCAAGCAGCGCATTGAGTGGAAAACTCTCTGCCCTCTCAAGAGTGATTAACAGTAAGAACGCCTTGCCCATCCTTGGCGATTTCGTGTTTGAGATCAAAGACAACGTGCTTTATCTGACGGCCTCAGACTCGGAAAACATGATGAAGACACAGATCGACCTGACGGAGAGCGACGGCTACTGCCGCTTCGCCATCGGCAACCACGACCTGCTGGAGGCCGTGAAAGGCTTCTCGGAGCAGCCCATCACGTTCGATGTCGATCAGGAGAAGAACATCGTGAAGATCTCGTATCAGAACGGTCTGTTCTCCCTGCCCATCGAGAATGCCGATGAGTTCCCCATGGCCCAGCCCGTCAGCGACTTTGCCACATCGATCGTCATGCCCAACCTCATACTGGCAGAGAATATCAACCGCTCCGTCTTCGCTACGGCACAGGACGAGCTGCGCCCCGTGATGAACGGTATATACTTCGACTTGACACCCGACGGACTGGCTGTGGTGGCCAGCGACGGACATAAGCTGGTGCGCAACAAGGTCTTTACGATTAAGAGCGAGCAGCCCGCAGCCTTCATCCTGCCGAAGAAACCCGCCAACCTGCTGCGTAACCTGTTGGGCAAGGACGGTGGCGACGTGATCGTCCGCTTCGACGAGCGCAATGCTGAGATCAACTACGGCGACGGCATCCTCCAGTGCCGACTCATCGAGGGCCGCTACCCCAACTATAACAGCGTCATCCCGCAGAACAACCCCAACGAGCTGCGTGTGGACCGTCTCGGACTGCTGGCCGCCCTGCGCCGTGTGCAGCCCTTCGCCAACGACTCGAGCAATCTGATCCGCTTCCATGTGGAGGGCTCTACCCTGCAGCTGGATGCCGAGGACTACGACTTCTCTAAGACTGCTACAGAGCGTATGACGTGCGAATACAACGGTCTGCCGATGTCCATCGGATTCAAGGGCTCATCGTTCATCGAGGTGCTGAGCAACTTCGACTGTCAGGAGGTGATTATCCAGCTGGCCGACCCCAGCCGTGCCGGACTGGTACTGCCCTCAGAGCAGCCTGAGAATCAGGACGTGCTGATGCTGATGATGCCGATGCTGATCAATGATTAATCACAAGAACATTGAGCTATGAAATTGAATCTTCAAAAGCCACTCGTCATCTTCGATCTGGAGACGACGGGTTTGGATTTGGTCAAAGACCGTGTGATACAGATATCATATATTAAGGTATATCCTGATGGCCGCGAGGAGCGTGGCGACCATCTCATCAATCCAGAGAAGCCCATCGAGCCCATCATCACCCAGCTGACGGGAATCTCTGACGATGACGTGAAGGACAAGCCGACGTTCAAGCAGCTGGCCAAGGAACTGGCAGAGAAGTTCGCCGGTTCGGACTTCGCTGGTTTCAACTCGAACAATTTCGACATTCCCCTGCTCGCTGAGGAATTCCTGCGTGCCGGAGTCGACTTCGACTTCTCCAAGTGCCGCATGATCGACGCCTGCACTATCTTCCGCAAGATGGAACGCCGTAACCTCGCCGCCGCCTATAAGTTCTACTGCGGACGCAAGATGGAGGAAGACTTCGAGGCCCACCGGGCTGACCAGGATACAGAGGCCACCTACCGCGTGCTGATGGGACAGCTCGACAAGTACGCCCCAGGTGCCAACGAGGATCCTGAGAAGGTGCTGGAGAACGATATGGATATGCTTAACGAGTTCTCGAAGCAGAACAAGAACGTGGACTTCGCAGGCCGCATCGTCTGGGCAGAGCAGAAGGACGCCAAGGGCAACCCCCTACTCGACGCCGACGGCAAGCCCAAGATGATCGAGGTGTTCAACTTCGGCAAGCACAAGGGTCTTCCCGTGGCCGACGTGCTGCATATCGATCCGGGCTATTACAGTTGGATCCTGTCGGGCGACTTCACGTACAACACGAAGCAGGTGCTGACACGCATCCGTCTCCGCGAAGCAAAACTTAATGGGTGATATAGAAGTGAAAAGTGAGAAGTGAAAAGTGAAAAGTATAGGCGGAAAGAAACGAGAAGTGAAAGATACGATAGTGAAGCGTGAAAAGTATATACTCAATCATTTGAGTATCTGGTGGCAGAGAATTCTAACACTACTTTTCACTTTTCACTTATCACTTTTCACATCCTCAGCCCAGGAGCTCCAGGCCCGTATCACCATCAACCACAGCAAGATTCAGGGCACGGACGCCAGCGTCTTTGAGAATCTCCAGCAGACACTCGAACAGTTCGTCAACGAGCGCCAGTGGACCGACCTCCAGTTCCAGAAGAACGAGCGCATCACGTGCAACTTCAACATCACCGTGGATAAGTACGTGAAGGAAGACAACCGCTTCGAGTGTACGGCCCTCATCCAG
Organism: uncultured Prevotellaceae bacterium; assembly: GCA_902776545.1. GTDB lineage: Bacteria > Bacteroidota > Bacteroidia > Bacteroidales > Bacteroidaceae > Prevotella. Next base: position 38,426 of record CACYQO010000012.1, read on the forward strand.
GCGAACCGTCCGGTCTATAACTCCGCCTACACTTCCACCTTATATAATAATAAGGACGAGAACTTCCAATTCAACTTCGTGCAGTTCGACCAGCTGAACTACAACGACGAGACGGTCGACAATCAGCTGACGGCGCTCTTCGCCTACTATGCCTACCTGATCATCGGTCTCGACCTCGACAGCTTTGCGCCCCTCGGCGGCACAGACATCCTGCAGAAGTGCATGTATCTCGTGAACAATGCCCAGGACTTAGGATTCCCAGGCTGGAAGTCGTTCGAGGACAGCCGTAACCGCTTTGCCATCATCAACGACTATATCGACGAGGCGATGCGCCCCTTCCGTCAGATGCAATACGACTACTACCGCAAGGGCCTCGACGAGATGGCCAACAATGCGGAGCGTGGCCGAACGGAAATCACTAACGCTCTCGAAGGCCTGAAGACCTCTCACGAGAACAAACCCCTCAGCCTCTTGCCGCAAATCTGGACCGACTACAAGAAAGACGAGCTCAAGAGCATCTATCAGGGCAAGGGCACCCAGAAGGAGAAGGAACGCATCTACGATATGCTGATGTCGATCAACGCCTCGCAGAGCAACACCTGGGAAGACATAAAGAAGTGAAAAGTGAAGAGTGAAAAGTGAAAAATTTGCTGCCGCCGCAGTAATAAATCGTAAATCTGTAAATCGTAAATCCATAGATGCTTAAGTCTCTATATATCAAGAACTTTACGCTGATTGATGAACTGGATATTGAACTCTATCCGGGCTTCTCTGTCATTACAGGAGAGACGGGTGCCGGTAAGAGTATCATCCTCGGTGCCATCGCCTTGCTTTTAGGACAAAGGGCTGACTCGAAGTCCATCAAGCAGGGAGCCGACAAGTGCGTCATCGAGGCCCACTTCGACTTGACGCGTTACGACATGGACGCCTTCTTCAGCGACAACGACATCGAGAACGACGCTGCCGACTGCATCGTCCGTCGCGAACTGCTGGCATCCGGCAAGAGCCGTGCCTTCATCAACGATACCCCTGTGCAGCTCTCGATGCTCAAGGAATTGGGCGAACGCCTCGTCGATGTCCACTCACAGCATCAGAACCTCCTGCTCAACAAACAGGACTTCCAGTTGGGTGTGGTCGATATCTTTGCCGACGACACCACACAGCTCGCTCAATACCAGCAGACCTATAAGGAATACCATCAGGTGAAACAACAGCTCGACGAACTCCGTGAGAGCATCGAGCGCAACCGTCAGAACGCAGACTTCCTGCGGTTTCAATGCGACGAACTCACGCAGGCCCGTCTGGTGGAAGGCGAACAGGAAGAACTCGAACAGCGCAGCGACACGATGAGCCACGCAGAAGACATCAAGAGTGCGCTCTACGAAGCCGACAACGCCCTGACAGCCGAACAGACGGGTGTCGTACCGGCCCTGCACTCGACGCTCTACGGACTGCGGAAGATCAGCGAGGTCTATCCTGCCGCCGCTGAACTTGAACAGCGCATAGACAGCTGTTACATCGAACTGAAGGACATCGCCCAGGAGGTGAGCAGCCATCTGGAGCGCATCGACTTCGACCCCGCAGAGATGGACGCCGTCAACAACCGTCTTGACAAACTCTACGACCTCGAAAAGAAATACCACGTGGAGACCGTCGAGGAACTCATCGCCAAGCGCGACGAACTCTGTCAGCAGCTCAATAATATCGATAACAGCGACGAAGCCCTCTCCGACCTGGAGCAGCAACTCACAAAGCTGCAGGCCCAGGCCGTGAAGGAGGCCGACGTCCTCACCAAGCTACGCACCAAGGCCGCCAAGCAGATTGAGGCCGAGATGCAGACCAAGCTCGTACCTTTAGGCATGCCCAACGTCCGATTCTCCGTCTCCATCGACCGCGAGGCTTTAAGTCTCAGCGGTCAGGATAAGGTTGCCTTCATGTTCAGCGCCAACACCTCTACCCCACTCCAGCCCATCTCTCAGGTGGCTTCCGGCGGTGAGATAGCCCGTGTGATGCTCTCGCTGAAGGCGATGATCAGCGGTGCCGTCAAGTTGCCCACCATTATCTTCGACGAGATCGACACGGGTGTCAGCGGCAAGATGGCTGAGAAGATGGCTGAGATGATGCAGGAGATGGGCGACCACGGCCGTCAGGTCATCAGCATCACTCACCTGCCGCAGATTGCCGCCCTCGGCACCACGCACTACAAGGTGGAGAAACAGGAAACCGTATTTGGCACCGTCAGCAGCATGCACCAGCTCACCGCCGATGAGCGCGTCCATGAGATTGCCCAGATGCTCAGCGGCAGCGATGTCAGCGCCGCCGCCATCGCCAACGCCAAGGAACTGTTAAAGATCAAATAAACCACAGATTACGCAGATTACACAGATTTCAAAACAATAAAGATGAAAACGATTACTAATAATATGGTAATGAGGAGAATATTAGGTCTTTTACCTTTTTACCTTTTTACCTTTTTACCTTTACAGGCCCAGCCCTCGTGGGTCAAGAAAGCCACGAAGTCCGTCTTTACCTTGAAGACCTTCGCCGCCGACGGTTCGCTCATCGCCAGCAGCAATGGTTTCTTCACCGGACAGAACGGCGAGGCCGTCAGCAGTTTCTCACCCTTCAAGGGCGCGTCGAGAGCCATCGTCATCGATGCCCAGGGCAAGGAGACCGCCGTCGAGAGCATCCTCGGTGCCAACGACATCTATGACGTCGTCCGTTTCCGCGTCGCCAGCAACAAGACGCAGCCTCTGCCCCTCTGCACCACCACGATGCCCGAAGGCAGCACCGTCTGGCTCCTACCCTACCACGAGACCAAGCAGCTCCTGAGCGGCCCCATCCGCAAGGCTGAGAAGTTCATGGGCAACTATGATTACTATACCGTCGCCATCACCTCTCCCCAGCACGTCGAGAACTGTCCGCTGCTCAATGAGTCCGGGGAGGTCATCGGTCTCATCCAGCCCTCTGCCAATGCCGCCGACTCGCTCAGCTATGCCATCAGCGTTGTCTTCATCGACTCTCTCCGCATGACCGGCTTCAGCATCAACGAGCCCGTCTTCCAGCAGACGCAGGTCAAGAAGGCGCTGCCCTCAGACATCAAGGAGGCCAATGTCGCCCTCTTCCTCGCCAGTTCGAAGAACGACTCCCTCGCCTATGCCGAACTCGTCGACGACATGATCAGCCAATTCCCCGCTGCCCCTGACGGCTACACCTACAAGGCCCAGCTGGCGGCCGCTGGTGGTGACTTCGCCACAGCCGATCAGTTCATGAACGATGCCATCCGCGTCTCCGATCCCAAAGACGAGGCCCACTACAACTTCGCCCGTCTCATCTACAACAAGGCCATTTATCAGTCGGCCATCCCCTATGACAGCTGGTCGCTCGACAAGGCCCTCTCCGAGATCCGCCAGTCCATCGACATCTCTCCCCTGCCCTCCTATCAGCAGCTGGAGGCCGAGATCCTCTTTGCCCAGAAGGAGTACGATGCCGCCTACGACATCTTCATACGCCTCTCGCAGTCGTCCATGCGTAGCGCTGAGATCTTCTACAGCGCAGCCAAGTGCAAGGCCCTGCAGCGCGACACCACCGCCATGCTCGCCCTCCTCGACAGCTGCGTCGGCACCTTCTCCAAGCCCTACTTCAAGGAGGCTGCCCCCTACCTCTGGGAACGCGCCGAGGCCCGTCGCGACGCCGGCAAATACCGTGATGCCATCGCCGACATGAACGAGTACGAGAAACTGATGAGTGCCGAGATCAACGAGAGCTTCTATTACATCCGTCATCAGACGCACATCCAGGCACGCCTCTATCAGCAGGCCCTCAACGATATCAACCGCGCCATCCAGATGAACCCCAGCGAGACGCTCTACTACGCAGAGAAAGCCTCCCTCGAAATCCGTGTCGGACTCTACGACGATGCCATCGCCACCGCCCAGGAGTGCATCGCCGTCGATCCCAAGGCCAGCGACGGCTATCTTTTCCTCGGTCTCGCCCAGTGCCTGAAGGATAACAAGAAAGAGGGCATCGAAAACCTCCGCAAAGCCAAGGAACTTGGCGATCCGCAGGCCGACGCCTTAATTGAAAAATACAGCAAATAATTAATTCGTGTATTTGATGGCGAGCATCGTGAGATCGTCGCTCTGCTCGGTATCGCCGACGAACTCGTGGACGGCATCGGTCATCACGCTGATCAGCGTCTCAGGCGAGGCGCTCTGATCGGTCTGGGCAGCGAGGATGGCCGTCATACGATCCTCTCCGAACTGGTCTTGGACAGCGTTTTCGGCTTCGGTCAGTCCGTCGGTATAGAGGAAGATGGTCGAGCCGGGCTCCATCACCGTTTCCTGCTCCACGAACTCCCAGTCGGGAAAGATGCCAATGGGCAGGTTCGGCTCGACGGGAAGGCTGGCAGACTGGATGTAAGGCGCATTATGGCCGCCGTTGCAGTAAGACAGTCGGCCGGTGGCCAGGTCGAGCACGCCGACGAAAATGGTAACGAACATCTGGTTGTCGTTGCCTTCGCTGATGTTCACGTTCATCGTCTCGACGATCTGCGAGGGGCTGTCGGTATGGGCGGCAACGTTGCGGAAGAGCGTGCGGGTGACGGCCATGACGAGGGCGGCGGGAACGCCCTTGCCCGATACGTCGCCGACGCAGAAAAATAACCTTTCGTCGCGGATGAAGAAGTCGAAGAGGTCGCCCCCTACCCCTTTGGCTGGTGTGAGCGAGCCGTACAGATCGATGTCCTTGCGGTTGGGGAAGGCGGGGAATGTCTTGGGCAGCATCGACATCTGGATGCTGTGGGCCACGTTAAGTTCACTCTCGATAGAGGCTTTAGCGGCGGTAGATGCCTTGAGCTCCTCGACATAGCGCGAGAGCGAGTGCTGCATGGTGTCGAAAGAGTCGCGCAGCTGACTGATCTCGTCATGGCGCTTGAACGTGGGCAGGGCGGTGTCGAAGTTTCCCTTAGCCACCTCCCGGGCCGTGTCGGAAAGGATGCCCAACGGCTTGGTGGCGCGACGGATGCTGTGGCGCGTGAAGAAGAAGATGATGATGGCGCCGAGGGCCATGAAGAACAGGATGACGATGGCTAGAACCTTACCCCAGAGGAACACCATGTTGTAATGCTGGAACACGACCAGCTTCCAGTCTGTATGGGCGATCGGCTGCGTAATAATATAATAAGGTGTACCCTTCAGGTCCATCATATTATACTCGGAAAGGACCACATCTTGCTCCCCTTTGAGTATCGAGAGGTCTATGGAGTCCGTGCCGGCAATGCACTTGCCCTGGCTGTCGATGATCTGGATGGAGAATCCTATCTCGCTTTCGTCCTTATCATCGTTTGTTTTGGTATCATGGGAGGGATCCTCATAGAATTCTTTCCAGATGGTTTTCTCCATTTCTTCGATGGTTTTTTGGAGCTCGTGGGCCTGGAACACCTGCTCCGCTCTGTGCATCGACTCAAACTGGCGGTTAAGACCGTCGATGACATACGAGGCACGCATGCCGCTGATCATCGTCGAGATGATGAAGCCAAAGAAGAGGATGGCACCGATGATGAGCACATTGATGAAGCTGACGATCAGGATGACGCGCCAGGTGATGCGGCGGGAGAGTTTGCTCTGCTTTTTCTTGAAGATGTTCATAACGGTTAGCGATGATTAGAATGGCAGGGGGCCGTTGTCGATCGGAGGGATGGCGCCGTTGTCCTCGCCGTTAATCTTAGAGCCGCGGATCTCGCCGCCGAAGTTATCCATCGGCGCACGGTTGCCGAGGTTGCGGTCTTCAGGATTCTCGAAACGGGTGTACTCGCCGCGGAAGGTGAGCAGCACGTCGCCCGTGGCACCCTTACGGTGCTTGGCGATGATGATCTGTGCCATGCCGCGCAGGTCGTGGCCGGCATCATCCTGATAGATGTGATAATACTCAGGACGGTGGACGAAGAGCACCATGTCGGCATCCTGCTCGATGGCTCCCGACTCACGGAGGTCGGAGAGCATGGGGCGCTTGCCTTCGATGCCGTCACGTCCCTCGACACCACGGTTCAGCTGACTGAGGGCGATGATGGGGATGTCGAGTTCCTTGGCCAGGCCTTTGAGCGAACGGGAGATAGTAGAGACCTCCTCCTGACGTGAGGAGAAGCGCATGCCGTTGGCATTCATGAGCTGCAGATAGTCGATCATGATGAGCTTGACGTCGTGTTCGCGCACCAGACGGCGGGCCTTGGTACGCAGTTCGAAGACGGATAGACCTGGTGTGTCGTCGACATAGAGCGGGGCGCCGAGGAGGTTGTTGATGTGCTTGTCGAGACGGTCCCACTCGTCGCGCTGCAGCTGACCGTTGAGGATCTTCGAGCCCTGGATCTCACAGACGTTGGAGATGAGGCGATTGACGAGCTGAACGTTCGACATTTCCAATGAGAAGAAGGCCATGGGCACGTGGAGGTCAGCAGCGATGTTCTTGGCCATGGAGAGGGCGAAAGAGGTCTTACCCATGGCAGGGCGCCCGGCGATGATGATGAGGTCGGAGTTCTGCCAGCCGCTGGTCATGTCGTCGAGCTTGTAATAGCCTGTGGAGATGCCGGTGAGTCCGTCGGTGTTGGCGGCAGCAGCCTGTATGACCTTCAGAGCCTGGTCGATGACGGGGTTGATCTGGGTGTAGTCCTTCTTCATGTTGCGCTGGGAAAGCTCGAAGAGTGAACCTTCAGCCTCCTGCATGAGTTCCTCGACATCGACGGTCTCGTCGAAGGCCTTGGTCTGGATGACGCTCGAGAAGGAGATGAGCTGTCGGGCCAGGGATTTTTGGGCGATGATCTGGGCGTGATACTCGATGTTGGCCGACGAGGCGACCTTGGAACTGAGCTCGGCAACGTAGCCTGGGCCGCCTACTTCTTCGAGGTTGCCGGACTTGGCCAGCTGTTCGGTGACGGTGAGCACATCGACAGGTCGCTCGTCCATGTTAAGGTCGCGGATGGCCGTGTAGATCATCTGGTGACGGGGATCGTAGAAACTCTCAGGATGGAGGATCTCACAGACAACGGCGTAGGCGTCTTTGTCGATCATCAGGGCACCGAGGACGGCGTTTTCTACTTCAAGTGCCTGTGGGGGCAGATGGCCGTAGGTGGGGTCCAAGGGCATCTGGCGACGGGGTCTCTTGCGATTATTGTCTTGTTCTGCCATATAATTTTTTAATCTTTTAATTCTCTAATTTTTAAATTTTTTAATTTTTAAATTTTTCCTCGCTCTTCAACGTGGGCAGTGAGATGTGGTAGCGGACGGCGAGAAAACGGATGAGGCAGGTAACGCAGAAGCTGACGACGGCACTCAGTTCCGTTGAGAGGCCCAGCGCTGCCAAGGCCCAGTAGGCCATACCACCCAGCACGCAGGCGATGGCGTAGATCTCCTTGTGGAAGATGACGGGCTCGTTGTTGAGCAGTACATCGCGGATGACGCCGCCTGCGGAGCCAGTGATGCAGCCCATGATGATAGCCACCCAGAAGGGCTGGCCCATGGCGAGGCTTTTCTGGATGCCGGCGATGGTGAAGAGAGCCAGACCTAAGGTGTCGAAGACGAACCAGGCATTCTTCAAGGGTTCCATCCACTTGCCGAAGAAGACCACGGTGAGCAGGGCTACGCCCGTACATATTAGATATAATGGTGTGGTCATCCAGAATGGGGTCGTACCCAGCATGACGTCACGGAACGTTCCGCCGCCGATGGCCACAGCCACACCACAGACATACCCCCCAAACCAGTCGAAGTGCTTGGCGGCGGCGTGACGGATGCCTGAGATGGCAAAGGCAAACGTACCTAAGAGTTCGATGATATAGATGATCACTACTAAAGTTTTTTATCATTTAGCGAAGCGTTCGCCCCAGTAGTTGAGCATGCGCTGGTACATCTTTTCCTCAGTGGGGTTATGCTGACCGTGCCAGAGACGTTCGTTGACGAGGGCATCGGGCAGATACTGCTGGGGCGTGAAATGGCCTGGATAATCGTGCGGATACTGGTAGCCGTCGTGATAGCCCAGGTCTTTCATCAGTTGCGTAGGGGCATTGCGGATGGGCAGCGGCACAGGCTGGTTGCCAGTGCGACGGACGAGGTCAAGGGCAGCATCGACACCGAGATAGGCACTATTGCTCTTGGGCGAGGTGGCCAAATAGACCGTTGCCTCGGCCAGGGGGATGCGCCCCTCAGGCCAGCCAATCTTCATGACGGCATCGAAGGCGGCATTGGCGAGCAGCAGGGCATTGGGATTGGCCAGACCAATATCTTCGGCTGCGCTGATGACGAGCCGACGGGCGATGAACTGCGGGTCTTCCCCACCCTCGATCATTCGGGCGAGCCAGTAGAGGGCGGCATCGGGATCTGAACCACGGATGCTCTTGATGAAGGCAGAAATGACATCATAGTGCATCTCGCCGTCTTTGTCGTAGGCCAGAGGATTCTGCTGGAGGCGCTGGACAACGAGGGCATCGGTGATGATGACTTCATCTGAAGATTCGGATTCCACGACTAACTCTAAGATATTCAGCAACTTACGGGCGTCGCCTCCGCTGTATCGCAACAGGGCGCCGGTCTCCTGCAACTGGATGTGACGCTCCTTGAGGATGACGTCGGTATGGATGGCGCGGTCGAGCAGCAGCAGCAGATCATCTTTCTCCAAAGACTTGAGGACATAGAGCTGACAGCGGGACAGCAAAGGACGGATGACCTCGAAGGAGGGATTCTCCGTGGTGGCGCCGATGAGCGTGACGATACCCTTCTCCACAGCACCCAGGAGGGAATCCTGCTGCGATTTGGAGAAACGGTGGATCTCGTCGATGAAGAGAATCGGCGATGCCTCGTTGAAGAAACGACCCTTCTGCGCCTTTTCGATGACGTCGCGCACATCCTTGACGCCACTCGTAACAGCCGAGAGGGTGTAGAAGGGTGTCTCTAGCCGGTTGGCGATGATCTGGGCCAGGGTGGTCTTACCCACGCCCGGGGGGCCCCAGAGGATAAAAGAAGAGATGCGTCCTGCCTCGATCATCTTCCGCAGGACGGCCCCCTCGCCCACCAAATGTTGTTGTCCGATATAGTCGTCCAAAGTGCGAGGACGGAGTCGTTCAGCCAGTGGTTGTGCCATATTTTGCCTGCAAAGTTACTTTAAAATGTGAAAATCACAAAAAATATCATCAAAAAACTTGCTAATAAAAAATAAAGTGTAATCCGTCACTGTCGATCAAGGCAGTCACAAAAAGTAGTGTTTGGGACATCCAGGAGAACGATGTGTTCCGTATGTGGGAGGCAGCCACGAAGGATGCCGAAGTGAAGGAAAACGTCACTCATTATCTGGACATTTTCAAGAGCGCCTTCTTCATTGAGGACATCAAGGAGGACGTCATGCTCGTGAAGAAGAGTTATGAGAAGCGCGGTTACAAGGTGGCCCAGATCAAGTTTGACGAGAACATGAAGTTCTCATGGGCCATCAAGAAGAAGCCGATCATGCGCGTGACCGACCTGACGTACGAGAATATCCGCCACATCTCTGCCGCCAAGCTGTTAGAAGTGATCGACCGTAACTTCGGAGGTGGCTGGGACTCGTTGTCGCAGTCGATCCAGGACATCATCCTCAGTGGCTTCGACATCTCCACCACTACCCTTCCCAAGGACCGTCTGCACAAGAAGGGTGGCATGTATGAGAAGAAGGTGGACGACGGCTTCGAGGTGCTCGAGGTGGAGAAAGGCGGCTGGGTGGAGGCCATCTTCGCCAAGCTGAAGCCTGAACAGGAGAAGATTCGCATGAAGTTCTCCGACGATGATGACGATGATAAGGAACGTGACGAGAATGAGGACGATGAGGACTACGAGGTACAGGACGACTACAGTTCGCACGACGAGGAGGACGAGGAGGTGAGCGATCCCGACGACGATGAGATCACCGAGGACAACTACTCGACGATGATGGACCTGGGCGGCGAAGACCCCGACGACGAAGCTGCCAGTCTCATTGAGTTTGTAGACGAATAATCAATCATTAATAAACAAAAACCTAGATTAAAAATGAACATTCCAGAAGTATTTTGGCTCGTGCCGATCGCATCGGTGGTAGCATTGGGAATGGCGTATTTCTTCTTCACCCAGCTGATGAAGGCTGACGAGGGTACGCCGCGTATGAAAGAAATTGCACTCTATGTGCGTAAAGGTGCCATGGCTTACCTGAAGCAGCAGTACAAGGTGGTTTGTATTGTCTTCGTGGTGCTCTGTGCCCTCTTCGCCTTCATGGCCTACGGCCTGAACGTGCAGAACCCCTGGGTGCCCTTCGCATTCCTCACCGGCGGTTTCTTCTCCGGACTGGCTGGTTTCTTCGGCATGAAGACCGCCACTTATGCCTCTGCCCGTACGGCTAATGCGGCCCGTCAGAGCATGGACGCCGGACTGAAGATCGCCTTCCGTTCAGGTGCCGTGATGGGTCTGACGGTCGTAGGACTGGGTCTGCTCGACATCGCAATCTGGTTCCTGGTGCTCAGCTATTTCTATCAGGGCGACCAGATGGCCCTCATCACCATCACCACCACGATGCTGACCTTCGGCATGGGTGCCTCGACACAGGCGCTGTTTGCCCGTGTGGGTGGTGGTATCTATACGAAGGCTGCTGACGTGGGTGCCGACATCGTGGGTAAGGTGGAGGCCGACATCCCTGAGGATGATCCCCGTAATCCTGCCACCATTGCCGACAACGTGGGTGACAACGTGGGTGACGTGGCCGGTATGGGTGCCGACCTCTATGAGAGCTATTGCGGATCGATTCTCTCCACGGCTGCCCTGGGTGCTGCTGCCTTCGGCGTGGCAGGTCTTGAGATTCAGTTGAAGGCCGTCATCGCTCCGATGCTGATTGCCTCGGTGGGTGTGTTCCTTTCGCTGCTGGGAATCTTCCTGGTTCGCACGAAGGAAGGTGCCACGATGAGGGATCTGCTGCGTTCGCTCGCATTAGGAACGAATGTCAGCGCTGTGCTCATCGCCATCGCTACCTTCGCCATCCTCTACCTGCTGGGTATCGAGAACTGGCTGGGACTCTCCTTCTCTGTTATCTCTGGTCTGGCTGCCGGTGTGATCATCGGACAGGCTACGGAATACTACACCTCTCACTCCTATAAGCCGACGCAGAAGATCTCTGAGGCCGGACAGACAGGTGCTGCCACGGTGATTATCAAGGGTATCGGTACGGGTATGATCTCTACCTGCATCCCCGTGATCACCATCGGTGTGGCCATCATGCTGAGTTATCTCTGTGCCAACGGCTTCGACCTCTCGATGTCGTCAGAGTCACTGGCTCACGGCCTCTATGGCATCGGTATTGCAGCTGTGGGTATGCTCTCTACGCTGGGCATCACACTGGCCACCGACGCTTACGGTCCTATCGCCGACAATGCCGGTGGTAATGCCGAGATGTGCGGACTGGGTGAAGAGGTGCGTCATCGTACAGATGCCCTCGACGCCTTAGGCAACACGACAGCTGCCACAGGTAAGGGCTTTGCCATCGGTTCTGCTGCCCTCACAGCCCTCGCCCTGCTCGCCTCCTATATCGAGGAGATCAAGATTGCGATGGTACGTGCCGGACAGACGCTGAACAACGTGGCTGGTGATGTGATTTCCGCTTCAGATGCCACTATCCCCGACTTCATGAACTACTACCAGATCAACCTGATGAACCCCCGTGTGATTGTCGGTGCGTTCATCGGTGCGATGGCTGCCTTCCTCTTCTGTGGTATGACAATGGAGGCTGTGGGCCGTGCCGCTGAGAAGATGGTGCAGGAGGTGCGTCGCCAGTTCCGTGAGATTGCCGGTATTCTGGAGGGAACAGGTACACCTGACTATGGCCGTTGTGTGGAGATCTCCACCCGTGCTGCCCAGCACGAGATGGTGGTGCCTTCCATCCTCGCCATCATCATCCCCATCGTCGTGGGTTGTGTCCTCGGCGTGGCTGGTGTCCTCGGTCTGCTCGTCGGCGGTCTGGCCGGTGGCTTCACGCTGGCTGTGTTCATGGCTAATGCCGGAGGAGCCTGGGACAATGCCAAGAAGAACATTGAGGAAGGCAACTTCGGCGGCAAGGGCTCGTTTGCCCATAAGGCCTGTATCGTCGGTGACACCGTGGGTGACCCGTTCAAGGACACCTCTGGTCCGTCGCTGAACATCCTGATCAAGCTGATGTCGATGGTCAGCATCGTCATGGCTGGTCTGACGGTTGCATTTTCATAATATAAAATATGTATAAGAGAAACATGAGATTATTAGTATCAACGGTTATCGCAGTCCTGTGCTGCGGTAACCTTCATGCTCAGGCAGTACCTGATGCCGGGAAATTCCTTCCCGGACCTCCTGCGGAAACAACCGTGGAGTATATCAAGGACTATCTTCAGTATGCCTGGGGTAAGACCATGAGAGGCACGGAGATAGGAGAACAGGCAAGGAAAGACTTCAATGCTGATGCCGCATACTATTTGGATTCCTTCTCACAGGCTATCGAAGTCTCTCTGAACGCTGCTGAAACACCTTACATCGCAGAACTCTTTGAGTACTGTATGGAGTATGGCAACAGGAGCATCCAGCAGGCCAAGGCGTCGTTTTCGTTCTTCAGAAGGCCGTATGTACGTTTCGACGAGGTGTCGCTCATACCTGAGCTGGAAGATCAATACTCTCAGGAGAGTTCCTTCCCTTCCCGTGAGTCGCTGATGGGATGGATGTATGCCCTGCTGCTCTCTGAGATCTGTCCTGAGAAACAGGATGACATCCTGAACCTCGGCTATCGCTTCGGCGATGCTTCGATTTCGACAGGTTACCACTGGGACAGCGATGTGCAGGCAGGTCGTCTGCTTGCCAGTGCTCTGATCGTCCGTCTGCACGACCACACAGGTGTCAATGCGATGATCAACTCTGCCAAGGCTGAATATGCCAAGGTGTCGGGTACGACCTATGTGAGTCCTGCGCTGACGGAAGAGACGAATCAGTATTTCAGCGAAGACCAGTTGCCGGACGCCGTCAATTATCTGCCGGCTCCTCCTGACACGGTCTCTGCCCTGGGAACCACGGACATGAATAAGTTCATCGAAGGCAAGGCCATCCGTCCGACGGATGAGGGTCAGACTGCCATCAACGACGTGAACAATGAGCTGGATTATTTCATGCAGATTTACTCTGCTCCTTTCGGCAGAACACTCTCTGCAACGGCAACGCCGGAGGTGTATAAGCTTTGTGAGGCAATGTATCTCCTTGGCGACGGTGCTACCCGCAGCTGTAAGAACTTCTACCATCGTTCGCGTCCGTTCAAGCAATTGAACGAGGCTACGGCCTATCCGCCAGCAGAGAATATCGAGAAGAACACGGGTTCCTATCCTTCGGGTGATTCTTCGACGGGGTGGATGTATGCGTTGGTGCTGTCAGAACTGAATCCTGAAGCAGAGGAGCTCCTCTTGGCCCGTGCTTATCAGTATGGCCAGGGTCGTGTCATCACAGGCTATCACTGGCAGACTGACGTTGAGGCAGGCCGTCTCGTAGGTGCTGCCGTCTATGCCCGTCTGCACAACAGCGAAGAGTTCCTGAAGCAGTTTGAGCGTGCCAAGAAAGAACTCGACGGCACATTGGGCGTGCGTTCCGTCTCTGCCGACGTGAAGGGTGCCGACACCTACACTCTCGGAGGCGTAAAGGTGCCAGAACCGACTCAGAAAGGGGTGTATATCCAAGGCGATAAGAAAATTATACGCTGATGAAGACGACATTCCTGTCAATCCTTCTATTCTGGCTCTGTAGCATCTATCCTGCGCAGAGCCAGGATTTTTCTGCGGGTTTCTCTATCCATGAGATTCCAGACAGCATCTGGCAGAAGATGCAGGGCAAGACATATCAGCCCAATGATGTCATCCATCGTGAAGACCTGCGCTATCTGAAACTGATGCACTGGGACTACGACGGCAAGACACACTATGGCGAGATGGTCTGTAACCGGATCATTGCCCAGAAACTGATCCGTATCTTCATGGAACTTTATCGCCAGCACTACCCTATCCAAAAGATCCGTCTGGCTGACGAATATGACGCTGATGACGAGAGGCAGATGCGCGACAATAACACCAGTTGTTTCTGCTTCCGTACAGTCTCAGGCCGCCAGCATCTTTCTTATCATGCCAGAGGCCTCGCCGTTGACATCAACACGCTGTATAACCCCTACGTGAGGACAGGCAAGGACGGAAAACAAATAGTAGAGCCTGCCACAGGCAAGCCCTACTGTGATCGGAAGAAAGACTTCAAATACAAGATTGCTAAGGGCGACCTCTGCTATAAACTATTTCTGCAGAACGGCTTCACTTGGGGCGGTTCCTGGCGCACCATGAAGGACTACCAGCATTTCGAATTCCATCCGTAAATTTCCCCTCCTAAGTTAGGAGGGGTTAGGGGTGGTCTGAACCGCCTCAGAACAAGTGCTTCTTCAGACCCCCTCTGGCTCCCCCTTACTAAGGGGGAGAACAAGTTACACTAATTTATGTATGACGAGTCCGGAGCGAAGCTTCGGTTCAAACCATGTGGCCTTCGGCGGCATAATCTTGCCAGAGTCGGCAATGTCCATGATCTGCTGCATCGAGACCGGATAGAGTGCCAAGGCAGCACGCATCTCGCCAGAGTCCACACGACGCTTCAGCTCCTTCAGACCACGAAGACCTCCGACGAAATCAATGCGCTGTGAACTTCTGAGGTCGCCGATGTTCAGGATCTCATCGAGAATCAGACGGCTGGAGATATCCACGTCGAGCACGCCAATGGGATCATTATTATCGTAAGTGCCTTCCTTCGCTTTCAGACTGTACCAGTGCTCATCCAGATATAGCGAGAACTCATGCAGCTGCTGGGGCTTGTAGATCTCCGTTCCCTTGTCCTCCACGATGAAGTTCACCTGCAGGGCAGCGAGGAACTCCTCTGAAGACATGCCGTTCAGATCCTTCACCACGCGGTTGTAGTCGAGGATGGTGAGCTGTGAGGCCTGGAAGCAGACTGCCATGAAGAAATTATACTCCTCGGTACCGTTGTGGTTAGGGTTCTGCTTCTGTTTCTCTGCACCCACGAGGGCAGCAGCAGCGGAACGGTGATGTCCGTCGGCGATATAGAGCGAAGGCATCTTGGCAAACTCATCGGTGATGGTCTGCATGTCGTTGTCGTCGTTGATTACCCAGAACTGATGGCGGAAGCCGTCGATGGGAGCGATGAAGTCGTACTCAGGCTCTGTGGCGGCATAGCGCATAATGAGGGCGTTGAGCACCTGATTGTCAGGATAGGCGAAGAACACGGGCTCGATGTTCGCATTGTTCACACGGACGTGCTTCATGCGGTCTTCCTCCTTGTCACGGCGTGTCAGCTCATGCTTCTTGATGCGGCCGGCCATATAGTCGTCGGTATGGGCACAGACCACAAGACCGTACTGCGTTTTGCCGTTCATCGTCTGGGCATAAATATAATAATGTTCGCGTGAGTCCTGCACCAACCAGCCCTTGTCCTGGAACTTCTGGAAATTCTCGGCAGCCTTCTCATACACCCGGGGGTCGTACTCCGACGTACCTATGGGGAAGTCAATCTCCGGCTTGATGATGTGATACAGACTCTTTTCGTTGTCGCCAGCCTCTGCCCTCGCCTCTTCTGAGTCAAGCACATCGTAGGGGCGGCTCTCAACCTGCTCCACCAACTCTTTAGGTGGACGGATTCCTTTAAACGGTTTGATGATTGCCATATTTGTTGATATTTACTAAAGATTCTCCATTTGTGGTGCAAAATTACGCAGATTATTTGGAATAACCAAATTTTCTTCTTATATTTGCAGCGTGATAATCATTAATCAACTGATATACCCCCAACACATAAAGATGAAAAGGATAACATTTATCGTAGCCAGCCTGCTGATTTGTACGATCTTATTCGCTCAGACTCAGGCCTCACAGGAGGAAATAGCCTTTGCCCAACGCATCTATAAGGCACAGGAACAGGGAGATGAAACAGCATTTCAGGCAGCCCAGAAGGATTATGCTGATTATCTGCTCAGCAAGAAGAACTGGGGGAAATACTATAATCTGTGGGTAAACCAGGTGGTTTTCCATGTCAACAACAAGCATTTCTACCAGGCTTTTACCGAAATCCAGAAGATGACGGATGACATAGAGGAACGTAAACAGACGAAATACCTTTATGTGGCCTATCAGGCCTTAGGTCTCTACTATGTCAACCGCGGAAACTATGAACAGGGAGAGACTTACTTCAAGAAGGCGCTAGAGCTGGTTGATACTGTCAGTAATCAACTGGCAGCAGCCAATCTCCACATATCGCTGGCCCAGGCTCAGAGTTATACCAATCCAGCCGAAGCGATGAAGCAGTTGGATCGTCTGCCCTCATTGGAGGGAAACCCGACGACGGAAAGCGGCGTGTTGGCCTATCGCTGTATCATCGCCTTTGAAATGAACGACCTGAAGGCCTTTAAGAAATACTATGCAAAGTATGACAGCATCAGACAGAACTTCCCAGAACCATTCAATGAGATAAATTATGAGAATGTGATGGTGTATCATCACATGGTGGAGGGGCATACAGCCCAAGCGTTGGCATGGTGCGATTCGTTGGATTCTGATATCGAAGCCGCCGAGTTGCGGGCAAAGGTGTATGAGCATGCCCGACTATGGGAAAAAGCCTTCTACGAAATAGAACGTAAAGACAGTTTGAATCGCCGTATGGAGAATGAGGTGCTGGCTGATAATCTCGCTTCGCTGTCGCAAACCATCGATTCTCTTGAGGAGAAGGAAAGAAAGGCCAAGATTATCAGACAGCAATTGATTATTGTAGGTGTACTGGCTACCTTTATTATTTCCCTTCTGATAGGCATGTTGCTCTATCGCCGCAGAAATCATAGACTTCTGAAGCAGCAGTACGCTATGGTGAAAGAGGCTCAAGAGCAGACGGCCAACGTTCTCAGCATCCGGAAAGCCTTTGTCAAATCGATGTGGGAGCGTCTGAAGTCGCCTGTTCAACTGCTGATGAATTATGCCAATGTTTTCAATAATCCAGACTTCCGCCTAAAGCTGGAGGAAAGGCCAAAGGCCTATCACGACATCGTGGACTCAGCCAAGCAGATTGGTTCGCTCATCGAGCCTGTCATTGAGTCGATGGCTCATGACAATACTGCCATCAGTGAACAACAGAAGAACGTGTGTCAAGATGCGCTCCGCTCTCCCTTGTCATCGCTCATCGGCATGCGGAAATCATTGCAGAGGACAAGGATCACCATATCCCGGAAGATGAATATCTGAAGATGCGCGAAGTAGTATCGAATAATGCTTATATGGTGGCGATATCGATTCAAGAACTGCTCTATTTCAGCATAACGGCCGACGGTCAAAAGGTTGAGAAGAAAGACTACGTAGGACTGAATGAGACAGTACAGTCCATCCTTAACAGTTATGATTGGCGCAACCGTGAACTGAAATTCATGTTTACGTCGGATGTGGACGATGACGTGCATATACACACTCATAGCGAACGTCTGCAGCGACTGTTGATTTGCCTATTGCGCAATTCTGACCAGTTTGCTGCCTATGGCAAGGTGGAGGTCAGTTGTCATGCAGCCGACGACGGCACTTACTCCATATCTGTATCAAACGAGGGTGACAAGATTCCTGACGGATGCGACGAAGAACAGATCTTCATGCCATTCATCAGGGTGACACCAAGCAGTCATGGTCTTAGTATCAGGCTCGCCCTCGCCAGACAACTGGCCATGTCGATGGATTACGAACTCCATATTGACATGACCTACGAGAAAGGAGTACGGATGGTTCTCTCTTTGTTTTAACGATGTTTTTCAGCAAAAAGCAACCCATCTCTTTGTAGATTCAGAAAAAAGCAGTAACTTTGCAGCCGAAGAAAACGGTAACTCTAATTAATTTAAAACGTATATGAAGAAAAGACTTACTACTCTTTTTGCGCTGCTGATGATAGTCTGCGGCACAGTCAAGGCACAGGATTTTGAGTCAGCTACTGACGCAGTGAAGAACATGGGTGTGGGCTGGAACCTCGGCAACACGCTTGATGCCAACAACCAGACCGTAAGCGACATCACCAATGACGCCTACTGGGGACAGCAAGGTTTGGATTCGGAAACCTGCTGGGGACAGCCATACACGACAAAAGATTTTATCCAGATGATGAAGAAGGCGGGCTTTACGGCCATCCGAGTTCCCGTGACCTGGTATAACC
Source organism: uncultured Prevotellaceae bacterium (assembly GCA_902776545.1). Lineage (GTDB taxonomy): Bacteria > Bacteroidota > Bacteroidia > Bacteroidales > Bacteroidaceae > Prevotella. The sequence continues at coordinate 56,692 of CACYQO010000012.1, forward strand.
ACTTGGACAAGGATGGTAACGTCAACAAGGAATGGATGAAGCGCGTGAAGGAGGTTGTGGACTACGTGATCAGCGAGGGGCTCTACTGTATCCTGAACGTACACCACGACACAGGTGCCGACAGTAAGGATGCCAACGGAAAGCTGACAGGCTACCACTGGATCAAGGCCGATGCCGACAACTACACAGAAAACATGGATCGCTACGTGAAACTCTGGAGCCAGATTGCCGAGGAGTTCAAGGACTATGGGCAGACGCTGCTCTTTGAGGCCTACAACGAGATGCTTGACGCTAACAGTTGCTGGAACTACCCGACCTTCGGCATGGACTTCGACGCCGACTACGAGAAGAAATCGCTGGAGGCCGTCAACAGTTACGCCCAGAGTTTCGTGAGCACCGTGCGCCTCTCGGGCGGAAACAATGCGACGCGCAACCTCATCGTGAATCCCTACGCCGCTGCAAGTGGCGGTGTCTGGGGTAACAACACACACCCGCAGGATCCCCTGGAGCAGCTGGTAGTTCCGACGGACGAGTCCAAGGACCACTTGATCGTAGAGGTACACAGCTATCCAGACATCACCAAAGGCCTTAGTTCAGCCAAGAGCGGTCTCGACTGGACATTCAACAACCTCAAGGAAAAGATTATCGACCGTCTGAACGTACCTCTGATCATCGGCGAATGGGGCACCAGCAACGTGGATAACGGCTCTGACTATATCGACCGCCGCGAGACGATGATTGGCTTCTGCGACTACTTCGTGAAGAAAGCCAAAGAATACAATATCGCCACGTTTTACTGGATGGGGCTCTCCGACGGCAACTCCAGAAAGGAACTCGTCTTCAACCAGCCTGATTTGGCAGAGACCATCACAAAGGCCTATCACGGCGACGATTATAAAGGTGAATACCCGACCAAAGAGACTCCAAGCGAGGGTGTCATCTTTGAGGGTGAGCAGCAGCTGGAATGGGGCACGGCCATCAACCTTGCTGCTGACCTCTTCACAAACCTCAGCAGCACATCGACGGTAGAGATCACCTATACGGAGAAGTTTGACCAGTTCACAGGCGATGAGGCTAATTCATACCTGCAGTTCTGGTATAACGACTGGAGCGAGATGATCGACTTCATCGTCGACGGACAGACGATCAGTCAGACGCTGGAAGTCAACAATTACTACAATTCGGTGTCTGGCACAGACCATGTGACCACTTTCGCATTCGATGAAGAGACCTTTCATAATTTCAAGAAGAAGGGCATGCTGTTTCAGGGTCATGGCATCCTCCTGAAGAAGGTGGTGCTCAATGGGGTTGCTGAAGAGCCCGAGCCACAGGGAGGTGGAGATTCTGAGGTATTCTGGGAAGGCGACGAAATGATGGACTGGAATAACGGTATCCAACTGACGGTTCCCGCAGAGAACTTCGCTGCCCACGGCCAGGATGTCAGGCTGACACTGCAATATACGATTGACATGAATGGTGATTCTGATTACAATATGATTCAGTTGTTCTATGGCGACTGGTCTACAAATCCCTCATTCATCATCGACGGGCAGACCATCGACAAGGAATTCAGACCCAGCGATTTGAATGGTGCTGGTAATGGTGATGCCTGTACAACGACGATATCCTTCAGCGAAGATGTTATGAAGATGATCCTTGAGAAAGGTATTGTGATGCAGGGACACGGTCTGCGTCTGAACAAAGTGATATTGGAAACACCTTCAGGAATCAAGAACGTCCTCGAGGCCAAGAGCAACGATAGTGCCATCTATAACCTCGCCGGCCAGCGGGTTAAGAATCCTACGAAGGGAATCTTCATCAAGAATGGTAAGAAGTTCGTCATGAAATAAATAATCAAGAATTTGAGAATTTGAGAATTAATCTTGGGTAATGTTGTGCCTGCACAAAATTCTCTAATTCTCAAATTCTTGATACAAATAATCGCACAATAGGGACAGTCCCCATTGTGCGATTATTTGTATGAATTCTGAGATTACTTGTTCACCTGGAACTTAGTGTTGCCGTCCTTGAAGAAGGCGTTGATCTGCTTGGCGGCTGCGATACCAGCGTTGATGTTGGCCTCGGCAGTCTGAGCACCCATCTTCTTAGGAGTTGAGAAGTAACGACCCTCAAACTTGGCGAACTCGTCGTTGGCATCGGGCATGATGTCTGTGACGAACTTCAAATCCTCACGCTCCTGCATCAGTTTGATCAGCTCAGGCTCGTTGATGACTTCCTTACGGGCTGTGTTCACGAGGATACCACCCTTCTTCATCTTACCAACGAGCGCGTAGTTGATGCTCTGCTTGGTCTCAGGCGTAGCGGGGATATGGAGTGAAACGACGTCGCAGGTCTCAAAGAGAGCGTCCTGATTGGCAACGGCGTGTACACCAGCCTTCTCAATCACCTCTGCGGGGCAGTAGGCATCGAAGGCATAGACATCCATGCCGAAGCCCTTGGCGATGCGAGCCACGTTACGACCTACATTACCGAAAGCGAGGATACCCAGTTTTTTACCAAGCAGCTCAGAACCACTCTTGCCGTTGTAGAATCCACGAACGGCCATCACCAGCAGACCGAAGACAAGCTCAGCCACGGCGTTGGAGTTCTGACCAGGAGTGTTCTCAGCCACGACGTTGTGGGCTGTGGCAGCGGCAAGGTCGATATTGTCGTAACCAGCACCGGCACGAACCACGATCTTCAACTGCTTAGCAGCGTCGAGCACCTCGGCATCCACCTTATCCGAACGGATAATGAGCGCGTCAGCATCCTTCACAGCGTCCAGCAGCTGAGCCTTCTCAGTATATTTCTCCAGCAGCACGAGCTCATTGCCTGCTGCCTCAATCTCTGCCTTGATACCATTCACAGCGGCTGCTGCGAAAGGCTTCTCTGTTGCAACTAATACTTTCATCGTCTTATATTATTTTGGCACGAATTACGCGAATTGTCACGAATTTTATGATTGTTTCGCGTTAATTCGTGTAATTCGTGCCTATTAAACTTTTAATGATTAGCCTCAAATTCCTTCATGCAGGCAACGAGGGCGTTGCAGCCTTCGATGGTCTGGGCGTTGTAGCAAGAAGCACGGAAACCACCGACAGAACGGTGACCCTTCACACCAACCATACCCTTTGACACGGCGAAGTCGAGGAAGTCCTTCTCCAGCTCCTTGTACTCGTCGGCCATCACGAAGCAGAGGTTCATCAGTGAACGGTCCTCTTCCTTGGCGGTTCCAACGAACATCTTGTTGCGGTCGATCTCGCCATAGACGATCTCTGCGCGCTGCTTGGCCAGCTTGTCCATAGCCTCTACACCACCCTGGCGCTTGATCCAGCGGAGGTTCTCAAGAGCGCAGTAGATGGGCACCACAGGAGGTGTGTTGAACATAGAACCCTTGTCCACATGTGTACGGTAGTCGAGCATCGTGGGAATCTCACGGGGAGCCTTGCCCAACTTCTCGTCCTTCAGGATGATGATGGTCACACCGGCCATCGACAGGTTCTTCTGGGCACCGGCATAGATGGCATCGTACTTGCTGACATCCACAGGACGGCTCATGAAGTCTGAAGACATATCGGCAATCAGGGGCACAGACACATCAAGGTCCTTGCGGATCTCAGTACCATAGATGGTGTTGTTGGTCGTGATGTGCAGATAGTCGGCATCAGCGGGAACAGTCCAGTCCTTGGGGATGAAGGTGTAGTTGGCATCGGCAGAAGAAGCCACCTCTACGACCTCACCGAAGAGCTTTGCTTCCTTCATAGCCTTCTTGGCCCACACACCGGTGTTCAAGTAAGCGGCCTTCTTAATCAGGAAATTAAAGGGGATCATGCAGAACTCGAGGCTTGCACCACCACCGAGGAAGATCACAGAATAGCCCTCGGGCACGTCGAGCAGCTCCTTCGTCAGAGCTACGGCCTCGTCGACTACGGGCTGGAAGTCCTTTGCACGGTGGCTGATCTCCATCAGAGAGAGACCCGAGCCATTGAAATCAAGACACTGTTGAGCGGTTGCTTCGATGACCTCACGGGGAAGCATCGAGGGACCAGCATTAAAGTTGTACTTCTTCATTTGGTTGTTTTATTTTGAATGTTTATAATGAATGTTTTCGAAAAACGCTGCGAAATTACACTTTTATTTTCATTTGACCAAATAATTGAGCAGAAATTCACGAAATTAATGCATTTTCTTTCATTTTGTCAAATCCATATTTCATTTTTCTGCCTCCTTTGATGGTTCTGCTTCATACATTATTAAAATGTAGCTGCAAAGTTACTGAATATTTTTCGTATAATCTATGATTCATATCGTTTTTTTTATTATCTTTGCATTCGTTATGACACAAAAGGAACATCACATCATCATCAGTCTCGCCTCAAACGAGGATCAGGAGGCTCATCTGGCAGCCGCCAGGGAACAACTTATCCAGTTATTGACTGAGGCACATTTCACCTCTGCCATCTGGACGGAACCTGTCAACACCAGCCGTAAGGTTCCCTATCTCAACCAGCTTTGTACAGGCACCACAGCCCTTGGCGTGAACCTGCTGGGCGAGGTGTTGAAGGAAACGGAAAGACGGTTAGGACGAGTCCACAACGAAGACGGTATTGTGGCCATTGACCTCGACCTATTGCAGTACGATGACCAGAAATATCACCTGCGTGACTGGAATCGTGATTACGTTAAGAACCTATTGAATGAATTATGAAGAAGTTATTAATAATCAGTCTGTTATCATCGACAACAATATTCATTCAAGCACAAAGTTTTGAGGATTATTTTGAAGACCGCACTCTGCGTCTCGACTATACCTTCTGTGGCGATGTCAGCCATCAGCAGATCTATGTTGACGAACTGGTGTCCATCCCTCGCTGGTATGGCAGACGCCATCGACTGGCAGAATTACCTTTGAAAGGAAATGGTGACATCACCGTCCGTTCAAAAGCTGATGGAATGATCATCTATCGCCATTCTTTCTCCAGTCTCTTCCAGGAATGGCTCTCAACGGCAGAGTCCAAGCGCGTGCAGAAGTCCTTTGAGAACGTCTTCTTGGTGCCCTACCCCAAACAACCCGTTGAAATCACCGTTGAATTGCGCAACTATCACGACAGCGTCTATGCTTCGATGACGCATACGGTTGATCCGACAGACATCCTCATCCGCAAGGCTGGCGAACGACAGGTCACTCCTTCTGTCACTTTACAACAGGCTGCCGACACCAGCCGTTGCATTCATGTGGCTTATGTGGCTGAAGGGTATCAACAGAACGAGATGGACATATTCATCAAGGACTGCAAGGTGGCGATGGAATCGCTCTTTTCGCATGAACCCTTCCGTCAGATGCAGGACCGCTTCAACATGGTTGCCGTCATGTCCCCCTCCGAGGAAAGCGGCACGAGCTGGCCTGCGAGAGACACATGGAAAAATACTGTCCTCGGTTCCCACTTCGACACGTTCTATAGCGACCGTTATCTGACCACCCTCCATCTGAAGAAACTGCACGACGTGCTGGCAGGCATCCCCTACGAGCATATCATCATCCTTGTCAACACCAACCACTATGGAGGCGGTGGCATCTTCAACTCCTATAACCTCACCTACACCCGTGGTCCTCAGTTCCGTCCTGTCGTCGTGCATGAATTCGGCCATTCCTTCGGTGGTCTGGGCGATGAGTACCCCTATGGCAACGACGATCCGATGTACTTTCCCGACACAGAACCCTGGGAACCGAACCTCACGACAAAATGCGATTTCAACGGCAAATGGGAAGATCTCGTCCGTGAAGGAAAGGCCGGTCTCATCGAGGGAGGCGGCTGCCTCACGAAAGGTGTCTGGCGTGGATTTGAGAACTGTCGAATGCGTACCAACCAGGAACCGGAGTTCTGCCTTGTCTGCCAACAGGCCCTCATCCGGCTGATAAACTTCTACACCAGATGATTTACGAGATTTCATCAATAGAGGATCCCCGTGTGGCTGTCTTTGCCACGATGACAGAGACGCAGCTGCGCAACCGTCTGAATGCAGAACAGGGCCTTTTCATCGCAGAAAGTCCGAAGGTGATCCGCGTGGCCATCAACGCAGGCTATGAGCCGCAGGCCTTGCTCTGTGAACAGAAACACATCCATGGCGATGCGGCAGACATCATCGAGCGTTATCCTGAGATGCCGGTCTATACTGGTTCCAGGGATATGCTCTCACAGTTGACGGGCTACACCCTGACACGAGGCGTACTCTGCGCCATGCGTCGCAATCCCGAACCCAGACTCGATGAAATCCTGAAAGACGCCCGTCGTGTCTGTGTCATCGACAGCGTCTGCGACACCACCAACATCGGGGCAATCTTCCGTAGTGCAGCGGCCCTTGGTATCGATGCAGTATTACTTACACGAAGTTCATGTGATCCCTTGAACCGCAGGTCGATACGCGTCTCGATGGGCAACGTATTCTTAGTGCCTTGGACGTGGCTCGACGATTATGCCTCACTCCAGGAATCAGGCTTCAAGACAGCCGCCATGGCCCTGAGTGACGACAGTATCTCCCTCGCCGACCCCATCCTCAAAGAACAGGAACGGCTGGCCATCATCTTGGGAACTGAAGGCGACGGACTGCCGATGGAAACAATAAAGGATGCAGACTTCGTCGTCCGCATCCCCATGTATCATCAGGTTGATTCCCTCAACGTAGCCGCCGCAGCCGCCGTCGCCTTCTGGGAATTGGTTTCCCCTCCTAAGTTCTTTGCAGAGCAAAGCGGCAAAGCCGAGCGAGGAGGGGCCAGGGGTGGTCTGAACAATGCTCTGGTCTAATCACCCTTTCGTATCTTTCGCCGTCACCACCGTCACAATATACGCACTCAACAACACCAGAACACCAGCCACAGGCTTATCCCACGTCAGCACATCCTGTCCCAACATGATCGCCACAAACGAGGCTATCACAGGCTGCAGGTTCGTATAGATCGACACTGTCGTAGCCTGCAGATACTTCATCGCAAACGGAATCAGGAAGAACCCAAGTGCCGTGGCACCAAGCACAATAAACAGCATCTCGACCACGCCGTCCCATCCCCAGGCAGACGTATAGAGCGCATTCACCGGCAATTCTGGGATGGCGATGGGTACGGTCACGATGGCCGAGATCAGGAAGACATACTTCATCTGCGTCACGGGCGAGTACTTCGAGGCCACATTACGCGTTATAATAATACCGATGAGATCGTTCTTTCCTGATCCCAACGACTGACTCATCAGCACCATCAATACGGCTCCGGCTATACCTAACAGCACGCCGACGGACTTCATCGGCGTAATCTTCTCACCGATGGTCAGGGCGGCACAAAGCATCACGGCCACAGGCGTCAGCGTTGCAATCAGCGAAAAATACACCGGACTGGTGTAGTCGAGCGCCCAGGCCGTCAGCGTCTGAGAGATCACAAAACCCAGCAGACCGCCTGCTAAAATGGTGATCAGGTCCCGACGTTCCACATGTTCTTTCGGCATAAAGGCGGCAATGAGCCAGAACACCAGACAAGCACCGAGACTACGTGAGGCCATATACCCCATGGGAGTCACCCACTCGTCGAGCAGTAGTTTGGTTACAGGAACACCCAGTCCGAAGATGGTGTTCGCAAGGAAGATGGCGCTGTGCGCCTGAAGTTTCTTATTCATACAGTTTTTGTCTTGTTAATCTGTGCTATTTGTGGCTCTTTTCACCTTTTCACTTTTTCACCTTTTCCAATCTTTCTTTCAGGCTCATCTTGGCATATTCGCGCCATTCTTGTGCCCCACCCTCACAACGTTTCAGATAGTCCTGGTCATACATGTGTCTGTATGCCTCCATCTCAAAAGGATTCAGCAGATAGGCCGCATGCTTCAACTGTCTTCGGACAGACCGCTTGCCGAACCATGCCGCCTTGATCCAATACCATAAATATAATAAGTAGAAGCAGAACCATGAGTCATGACAGGCCTGTGCCTGTCGCAGATGGATCATCTCGTGGTTCTTCATCGCCGCCGACATCCTGTCTGCCGAAGCACCCGCATTGAAACGGTCTGCCTCCTGCTGCGTTGGTGTCAGAATCTGTCCGAAGAACGTCAGTCCCTCATATCCCTTCCGCAGCCAGAAGGTATTGACTACGGCAGGCATATCGGCTATACGGCTGGGGCGTACGGCACGCCACATGATGGGCACTATCTGGAACATCATCAGCATAATTTCACCACGTGGTCACACATCTCACTAACAGTCGTACGATGGGTAATGAAAAGCATGGTCTTCTGGGGATATGCTTCAAACAATCGGTGGTAGAGTTCCCGTTCTGTAGGTTCATCCAAAGAACTGCTGATTTCGTCGAGCAAGAGGATGTCACCACCATGCAGCAGTCCACGGGCGATGGCGATACGCTGGGCCTGCCCCTCACTGAGTCCGCTGCCTCGTTCACCAAGTTCTGTATCGATACCCTCAGACAGGTTGAAGACGAAGTCGGCACAGGCAGTATGTAACACCTCATGCAGTTCCTCCTCGGTAGCATCTGGCTTGGCAAGTTGCAGATTGTAACGGATCGAACCACTCATGAGCGTATTTCCCTGAGGCACAAAACAAATATGCCCTTCTACGCTTACCTTTCCTTCTGTCGGCTCGATAAAGCCAAGGATCAGACGGAAGAGCGTAGTCTTGCCAATACCCGTTTCGCCCATGATGGAGGTCTTTGAGCCTGCAGTGAACTCCTGGGTAAAATGACTGAGGATCTCACGGTCTCCTTTGGCATAACGGAAACAGACATTCTCGAATCGCACCACACCGTCACCTTTCGTCACGTCTCTGTACTCAGAACGCTCACCACGCACTTCTGAACTTTCCAGTTCTTCCAGTCTGTCAATGCTTGCCGTGGCATGAATCATCCCAGGTACCATGTTCAACAACTGCAGTATCGGGTGCTGGATCATGACCACCAACTGCAGGAACGACGTCATCACTCCAAAGGTGATTGTACCGTTTCGCAGTCCGATACCGCCCCATACGAACGCCAAAAGGTAACCCAGACCGAAAACGCAGCCCATGATGAATCTGACGACAACCGTAAAGCGAGTACGACGTAACACATTACCGCGAAGCCGTTGCTGCATCGAATCCAGTCTGTCCGAAACCCACTGTTCACTACCTAAGGAGCGCAACACGGCATTATATTCCATCCCCTCCTGCACCTGCATCTGAATACGACTCTCGTCTTCACGGATGTCAAGTGTCATCTGTCGCAACCGGCGGGCAATCAGCTTACCGAAGACAAGAGCCATCGGCGTAAGTAACAACAACGCCCAGGCTAACCGTGCATCAAACCACCGCATCAGCAGGAAGGCACCACAAAGCTGAATCATCGTGATGACCATCTGAGGGATAGTCTCTGTACTGATGCTACTGACCATATCGATATCCTTCGCCAGACGGGAGGTGACATCACCCGAATGGAGTTCATCACCGCCAAAGAGCTGCCGACGGAACAGGCTACTGAAAATACGCAGTCTTAAGGAGTTAGTCTGACGGACGTTGGCGGTAGTGGTAAGCCAGTAACCCACTTGTCGCAGTATCACACCACCCACGACGGTCATCACCAGCAACAATACCATCCGGAGCACATCATCAGCCGATCCCGTACGAATGGTTTCGTCGATAAACCTCCGACTGAGCCATACCATCGACAGACCGAGCGCCACCTGTCCGATGCCTGTCACGATGCGCGCCACAGAATTCCAACGGATACCAACTGAGTTACGCCATAGCCAGACTACATATTTCATTCTTAAGACCGATTATTCGTCTATGACCCCGACATGGCTCCATTCTGTGATGATGTCCGAAACATCCTGACGAGCCTCGTTTGGCGAGACCTCATATTCCTCACAGAGTTTGTCTGCCAGAGCATCGATGGTAAAATTCCCCATCTCCTGTGCCTGTTTCCAAAGCCAAGTTGCAGTCTCATTCAGGGCCAGCAACTTTCCAAAGTCAATGGCACCGAGGCCTTCGCCAATAATCACGTTCTCGCCGCACACCTCGCGCAGCACAAATCCTTTCTTTATCTTCATAATAGTCTGTATATTGCCAATAAATATCTTCTTATCGGTCTCAGATGCCACCAGAGCCTGGAGGCCCGCTGCCGCCACGGACAATAGAGGTCGTGCCTTTTCCCGTCGCGACTGACCACATGCGTCGCGATGGCCTTAAGGTCTCCTGTGGTACAATGCTCCGTACCCGCCAGATTGCCGTCACCCATCAGCGTGACATTCTCACCATCGACACGGATGATACGGTGTACAACATAACGGCACCCTTCGACCCAAGCCAGCACCACATCACCGATTTTCGGTTGTCTGGGCTTTTGCAGGATGACGCTCTCACGCCCGCCGATGATAAACGGCAACATGCTGGTGCCATTCACGGGCAGCGTCACAATCACGCCATCATCTACCAGTTTGACGGCCTCTTCAATGATCCGTATATCTGAAATCACCATACCTTATTACGAATTTCTAATTGTTTCATAGCAGAGTTGAGCCGCCTCTTCATCTGGCAGACACTCCAAATGCCAAATCGGTACTTGTGACACCAAAGTATTCTCTGTCCTGTGCAGGCCGTCGGCGATATTAACCTCCCACCGTTTGCCGCTGATGCTTTGCACCAGAGCCGCATACGCATGGATGCCGTCCAGACGACATATCTTGTTATAGGGAGCCTGACTGAGCATGACGATACCTCCCAAGGGGTAGCTGACGTTACGGTAACACGGTGTCTTGCCGCTCCATGGCGAACCGTAAACCACAGCACAAGTCTCCCCGGATGTCTCGCAGGTCATTTCGATACGCACCACAGGATTGTCATCATTCACCAATGCAGTCCTGGCGATATACCGCTGCCATAGACTTGCATGCGTACTTTTGCCCGTACCGCTGGGACCGAGGAACATGTATCCTTTCCCTTCCTTGCTTACCACGGCAGCATGAAACAACACCGTCCCCTGATCTGCCGTTGCCAGAGCGTACAGCACCATCAGCGCATTGTCGATGGCCATCTTCAGATGCCGCTTTGTGGTGATGAGCCGGCCTTCATGGTAGTCCTTCGAACACACCAGCCAGCCCGCCGTCTGTTCCCACCACTGGTATTCAAACACGGCTTCGCCTTCAGCGGAATGGCCACAGACGATCGTCTGCCCCTCATCCTCCTGACGCAGTTCCTCGGAATAGACAGGAGCTTTACCGCCTTCGATAGCCAGCGTGAACACGGTCTCACCTTCATCACAACCAAACGGTTCATAGTTCCCCATCAAGGTGAAGATCTCATCTTCGCCACTGACGCAGAATCGGTGTTCTGCCACCTTATAATATCTTGTCTCTCTCATTTGGTGTGCAAAGGTAAGCATTTATTTCGAACTGCGCAAAGATTTGACTACTTTATCATCGATTTCTAAATTATAATCCAATTGTATTGAATTACCTTTTCTTTATACTATCATCATCCTTGTTGCCGTAATGAGAGGCGGCATAGTTACCGTAATTTCCATAGTTGCCATAACCATAGCGACCATAGCCGTATTTACCGTAACCATAGCGGCCATATTTGCCGTAACGACCATAGCCATAATAGTAGCCATACTTCCTCTTCGACATATCCACTCCGTTGAGTACCACGCAGGCATTAGGAAGTTTGTTTTCTTGGGTCAGTGAATCGAGCAGTGCGACGTTTGACTTCGGTGAATAGTCAGCACGGCAGACGAAACAGCAGACATTGGCATAGCGGGCCAACTGCAGCGTGTCGGTGACCAGCCCCACGGGAGCAGAGTCGAGGATAATGTAATCGTACGTCTCGCTCAGCAGATCGAGCAACTCCTTCAGAGTCTTTCTGCTCAGGAGCTCTGTAGGATTCGGAGGAACGGGACCCGACAACAGGAGGTCAAGATTGGGGTTCACTCCAGAACTGCATGTCTCTTTGCGCAGATCCTCTGCCGAGACATGCTCTGCCCTGAGCAGATTGGTGAGGCCCTGTTTTGAGTTTGACGTCCCGAACAGTCGTCCGAGAGCTGGTTTTCGGATGTCACATCCAACAAGGACAACCTTCATGCCGAGCAGTGCAAACGACACTGCGAGGTTGGCAGCGAGGAATGATTTGCCTTCGCCGGAGATGCCCGAGGTGAAGAGGATGATTTTCTCGTTCTCTACCATCATAAACTGCAGATTGGTACGCAGCGAGCGGAACACCTCGTCCATCTGGGTATTCTTGTCAGCCTGTACTACAATGCCCGCAGCGGTCTTCGCCTTTTCGCTGGCCACAGGCACATCGGCCACGATAGGCACATTGGTGAGTGAGGCAACATCATCGTGACCTTCTATGCGATAGCGCAGCAGTTGTTTGATAAACAATATGATGAACGGGATAAGCAGACCTATAAAGAAGGCTATCATGAATACTTTGCCCTTTTGGGGACTGATCATTCCCTTGCTCAGTGGCATGGCAATGAGTTTTCCCTTGTCAGCAGTTGCTGCGAGGGAGATGCTGTTTTCCTCGCGTTTCTGTAGTAGTAGTAGGTAGAGTCCTGAGCGTACTTCCTGCTGGCGTCCAATCTGATTGAGCACCCGCTCCTGCTCCGGCGTGCTGCCGATTCGCCCTTGATACCTGGCATACTGACTCTGAATGGAACTACGGTGTAATTCTGCGGAATGGCGGGCCTGTGCGAGTGCCTGTTTGACGGAAGCCTCCAGGTCGTTAAGTGTAGCGGTAATCGTCTGCACCTGGGGTGACTGATCGCTGGCACTACGTATCAGTCGGTTACGCTCCTGAATCGTTTTGTTGTAGTCCGCTATCAATTGTGTGGATGCCTTGTCGTCCATGCCGATATTAGCTGGTATCAGTTTATAGCGGTTATCAGGGTTATCCACATATTGTTGCAGATAGTCAAGCAGTTGCAACTGCGTGTTTACATCAGCCAGTCGGGCCGAGTATTCGGCCGAGAGTTGTAGTGACTGTGCTGCGTCAGCCTCTATTCTTGTGACTGCGTTGCGTCGCTTGTAGCTTTCTAAAGAACTCTCCGTCGTTCCCAGTTCTTTGTCAATCTTCTCTAAGCGCTCGTTGATGAACTGCTCCGTCTTCAGCGCAATCTCGTTTTTGTCTATATTGGCCTGGTCGTTATAGCAATGTACTAGTGCGTTGAGGAAATCGACGCCCCGGCTGGGGTTCTCGTCATCGAATGTGATGTTCGCTATCGAGGTCTTTTTTGATGTCGGTTCCACGCTCAACCGTTTCATATAGTCGAGCGCCACCACCATGGGCGGACGTATGGTGACAAGCAGCGCGAATCCCTTCTTGAAGCGGTCTTCTTCGTTTGTTCTATACTTTGGGTTGCTCATGAAAGAGATTGTACCATAATCTGTCTTGAGTGATGTGCCAAGCGAATCTATGTCTTCACTATACTCCTTCATGACCTTCTCGTCGTAAACCAGCGCGATGTCGGCATGATAGCCCCGTTCTTCCTTTGTGATAGCCATCTGTATGGAACGAATGCCCTCCAGCATATAATAGTCTAATGAATCGAGGCCCGAAGGGTTCAGGTCCACACTGACAGGCTGGTTGGAATAGACCAACTGATCGCTGATGCGTCCCTCTATACAATACTCCGTATAGAGTTTCAGGCGTTTCACGGCATCATGTACCGTAATTGGCGACTGCAGAATCTCTATTTCATTGTCGAAACCGCTGGAGTTATTCATGATGCCAAAGTCTTCCATGTTAGGAAGCATCTGTTTGACCGAACTACTCGCTTTCTTGTCCTCATCCTTCACCAGCATTCTGGCCGACACCTGATAGATGGGGTGAGCATACCGCAGATAGATAAACGCACCGCACAGGCAGATGAAAACCGAAAATAGATACCAGTGCCAGTTGAGCACGAGATGTGAAAACACTTTCTGGAAGTTTAAGCCTGAAGCTTTCTTTTCTTCGCCTAAAAGATCTTTCAGATCGTCGAGGTCTTCCAAATCAAAATTAACTTTGTCTGACATAAACTTAAGATTTATTTTTTTACATACTTTTATTATATACCTCAGCAGTTTGTTTGGCTTTTATGTTCCAAGCGTAGAGACTCATGTCATAGTGTATCTTATGCGAAAGGGAAATCATATTCTCTAATCTGTCAGCAAGTTTTTCTATGTTCCCACAAGGGAAATAGTGGCTGTCATCAAGCCCGATTTCCATATTAGCAGGTATATCACTTGCCACAACAGGAATGTTGTATGACATGGCTTCGAGCAGCGCAATAGGCAATCCTTCGTGGCTGCTTGGTAAGCAATAACAAGATGCATGGGTCAGGAGCGATTGAAGTTTCCTGTCCTTGACGAATCCTGTCAGGACAACATGATTCTCTTTTGCTTTTTTCTTGAGAGACATTGAATAATCATCTTCGAAGTCTGCGTCACCAGCCAGTACAAGCCTCATGTCATTGGGGATACGTTTCGATTTCTTGAGTAACCGGAAAGCATCAACGAGGTGGTGCAGGTTCTTTTCTGGAACAAAGCGGCACATGCCTAAGATATATTTGCCCTCTTCAATACCAAGTTCACAGAAATATTCAGGATAAGAGCATGTTTCGGGTTGTTTCACACCATTATGGATAAGCGTGACATTTTTCGTCCTACCGCATCTTTCTTCAATCTGCGTCTTGATGGTGTTGGAGATGACTATCACTTGATTGGCAAATATACAACCGAGTCTTTCTCCAAGTTTCAGCATCATTTTGGCAAACTTTCCCCATTTGTCACGGTTATAGTCCGGGCCATGGTGTGTCATCACCACTTTCATTCCTAACAGTCGTGCGTAAGGTGATAACAAGTTTGGGCCGATAGCATGGATATGAACAATATCTGCTCCAAGTGCTTTTGCTTTGTTAATAGCCCTAAAGGTATGGATGATTGCTTCGAAGCTCTTTGACTTGGGGGCATCAATATCAATGATCTTCACACCTTTCCATTCGGTGAGAGGCTTGTCTTCCCTGACATAGCCACTCCTTCTAATGATTGTAATGTCATACCCTAATTTAGCCAATCGGGGTAGCAGTTCCTCGCAATGTGTCTCTACCCCACCCATTATGTCAGGTATGCCACGTGTGCCTGTTACTACGACTTTCATAATAAATTGATTTCTTTGATTATTTGCAGATATCTGTCACGAAAAGTCCCTGTTGAGTATTTCTCAATTAACAGACATTTACTGTATCTGCCGTATTGTTGTCGTTTTACTTTGTCTGATACAAGATTACAGATTGCTTTCGCAAGAGCATCTACATCCTTTCTCTCCGTAAGATGACCATTCTTGCCTTCCTCTACGAGATATGCATTATCACCTACATTAGTGGCAATGATTGGCAGGTCTGCATTCATTCCTTCCATAATGCTGTTGCTGGTTCCTTCAAACAGCGAGGTGGAGAGATAGATATCGGCATTGCTAAGATAATTGGATATGTTATCTGGGTTGATAATAATATTGGTAATATCAACAATACCTTCTTCCTTCACCCACCTTCTTATTTCCTGTTCAAGTTTTCCGAAGCCAATGATGATGAAACGTATGTCTTTGTGGGTTCTATATACCAGAGATACACTTTTGATGGCAGTCATGTAGTCCTTCTGTTCCACGAAACGGCCTACCGTAATAATTGACGTCGTTTCTGACTCGTTTTTTGAAGAAAAAGGAGAAATGTTGTCAAAGCAATTGGGGATGACATGTATCTTCCTCTCTTTAAAGCCATGAGAAACAAAGTTTCTTTTTCCAGAAAAACAATTTGCGATGGTAATGGCAGCCATGTGGTTAGTTAGAAACCTGTCAACTATTATCTTTCCTGCCGGCAGTTCTGCATTGCGCAGTCCTGTTATAACTCTTGCTCCTGTGATAGAACCAGCAAGACAAGCATAGAGATTTGCAGCCGTCAGGTATGAGAAAATCAATTCAATATTGTTTTCCTTGATGTACGATAAGAGTTGACGGAACCTACTCAAATGTCCTCCGTTAAAGAGAGCCAAATGAACCTTTGGTGCCTCATATATCATATCAAGGTATTTCTGATGCGTCTTTGCTGCATTAAAGACAACGAAATGAACATCATAATCAGTAGATAGGACATTGGCAAGCAACACGGCTTGCTTCTCAGCTCCACCACTGGTGAGGTTCTTGACGAATACCGCTATTGATTTAGGTATTATTCCTTGTTTACTTGTACTATTGATATGCATCTACTTTTCGTTATCCATAAACTCCCACGATACTATATGTATAGCAGCCCCCTTACTATGTAGAATGTTTTGATTTCATAAAGGGTTTCTGTACGAATCTGTCGTCTGGCAAAGAAAGCAGGAATTATTTCTTTTCATCATCATTCATTTTCTTGGATTGCAAATCCATCTCCTTAACTTTACGATACCACTCTTCTGTATAGCCGACATGCTTACACGGATTGCCTGCCACCACCCATCCATCGGGGATGCTTTTGGTCACAATACTGCCTGCACCGACAATCACATTGTTCCCGATTCTTACGCCTGGCATAATTTTACAATCCTCTCCTATGGAAACGTAATTGCCTATTTCAATCTTTCCGAAATAATCCACATTAGGATCATTGTAAAAATGTCGTAAACTGACTAGTCCGCCATGAGTAAAAAAGACTGTATCTCTTGATATTCGGCAATAATTCCCAATCTTAATCAGATAACCTTCTTTGGCAGAAAGTCGGCATGCGGAAATATTGCATCCCACGCCTATTTCCATGCCCTTGCTTCTCAAATAATTCTCCGGGGTCATATAACAACCCGTCATAAGAAATTGTAAGAATTTAGTCTTGTTGATAAACATGATTATATTTCTACTTTTTTATAGTTACTATTACTTTTTGCAGGTGTCTATATAAATCTGGTAATACCTTTTTGCACATGTTTCCATGGAATAATGATTTTCATAATAACTCTTTATTGCCACAGACGTAATATGTCCTTTTTCCACGATAGCCTGTTTTACCTTTCGATAAAACCTGTCATCGTCAAAGTTTTCAGACAGGTATCCTGTTATGCCATCTTCTATGACATCAACTACACCTCCGGCAGGTGTCGATATGGGAACAACCCCCATAGACATAGCTTCCAATAAGGCCATAGGGAGTCCCTCGAAATCGCTTGACAACACGAAGAAATCAGCTTGAGCCATATAATCTCCAACATTTTTCTTAGAACCAAATAAAAATATATTTTTGCATTCTCTTAATTTAGTTTCCCATATATCATAATCATTGCCCAACACAATAAGGATGCAATTGAACCCTTCCGCCTCAAGACGTAAGAAGGTGCTAAAGAGCCTGTCATGGTTCTTGACAGGATGATTACGTCCTACATGAATAAAAACCGTGGTATCTGAATTCTTCTTTAAAGCATCTATTTCTTTTTTAACCAGTCCTAATTTATCTGTAGTTTTTAATGTTTCACTTCCATTTGGAATACATATATCATTTTGTATTTTGTAAGTCTTATAATATGATTTATGACATATTTCAGAAATGGTTATCGGTTTTACCTTGTTGGTTTTGAACAGATAATGTGTCAATATTTTTTTTACGATACCCGCATTAGCATCATGTCGTTCTGGTAATGTATGAATAGTATTAAAAAAATGAATATCCCTAAGAACAATAGCAGGCAAGAGAAGTGATGTTGCGGAAACATGAGTATGAACAATATCGGGATGTTCCCTACTTATAATCTTGAACAATCTCCAAATAGCCTTTATCGGCAGCCCCTTTTTGCTGTGCAAGTTGAAAAGACGTACTTGGGGTGATAGTTCGTTAAGATATAAAACATTTTCAGGTACGGAATCGTCTAAAATGGAGACAAGAACAATCTCGTCATCTTTATTGGCTGCAAATCTATTGCATAGACTTACGGCAATTCTCTCAGCGCCCCCTCCTCCAAGTGAAGCTGTCAATTGTAATATCTTCATAACACTGTCTTTTATATTCTGGCTTCATAACACTTTAGATAATCATCTGCGATAGGCGACCAACTCATGTCCTTTATCCATTCTTCCTTGATACTCTTTCTCATTGCATTCTGTTTTTCCTTGTCGGAATGCAATTCTATGATTCCATTTGCCAAGTCGTCCACATCACAAGGCTTTACAACAAGTCCTGTTCTATTATGCTGAATGGCATCAGCAAGAGCCCCCACGTTGGTAACAACCATCGGCACCTCTAATGTGAAGGCTGTTTGAATGACACCGCTTTGCGTTGCGTCCTTGTAAGGGCATACTACAAATTCACAAGCTCGAAGCATGCCAGCCAATTCCCTCGTACCTATATAGTGATTGATGATTTTAACATAGTCCAGTTTCTTGTATGGCTCAATGTCGAAATAATACTTCCCTCCACCTGCAATCACCAACACTAATTCGGGATGATGGCTATGTACTATCTTCATGGCTTCCAAGAGGTATTCTACACCCTTGTATTCCACAATCTGCCCGAAAAAGAGGATGAAAGGTCTGTCGCCCTGGAATGGCAGTGGGTCAACATACAGTATGCTGCTATACATACCCAATTTGTTGATAAATATATGGTTATCAGGTACATGATAATAAGATGCGAATGCTGAAGACTGCCTATTGTTGAGTAAAACCAGTTTGGGAATCTTCTTGAAAGCCATTCTTCTATCCCTCTCCGTCATTTTGTTTGTAGCGCCTGAATGTAGGAATGGATCATGAACGGTTAATACTAATTTCTTTCTTGCCAGATAGAATAATTTCTGTGTCAGGCAGGGCGCTTTAGTTAAATGTATAACATCCGGTTTCTGCATCAAAAAATGGATGACCAATCTTACCATCAAAAGTAAGTTGACAGGATGAAATTTCTGCTTGTACTTTTGATTAACGACATATACTTGCGAAAGGTCAAGAATATGGCGGAACTCATTGAACTCTGGGTATATTTTCGTAGCAGGATAAATACCTGTATGCGGATACAACTCTTTTAAGTCAATCAATGTTGACCGCTTGCTAAAAGATGCAATAGAGATGTAATATCTTACATCATGGCCTTTACGCTGCAACTCTCCTATCAAAGGAAAATCGCAGTCGGCATAAAAAGGTGAACTATAATAAATAATTTTCATTTTTTCACTCTTTAATATCTCCATACAGCCATGAAAACCTTTCCCTGATTCGGAAGTAAATCCCATCAACAAGAAAAGCAAACAGATATATCAGTGGCCAATCCCCTTTACGTCCATGTACCTCAAAGAAAGAGGTAAATGCTTCTTTGAGGCATGCCTTACTCACATGTTTCTTGTATTGATGTATCTTGCAAATAAAGATTGCTCTATTTACGTTATAGATGTCTGGTTCCATGCCAAAATACTGATAT
>CACYQO010000013.1 GCA_902776545.1 uncultured Prevotellaceae bacterium
TGTACCTTCGACATCCTGGGGCGCATCGAGACCACCAAGAAGACGAAGACGTCGGCTAACGGCAAGGAGTATGCGACGTATGAGCGGATTTTGTATCCGCTGCATTATGAGGCTTCGGAAGCCGGAAATACCGGTGGCGGTACTCAGGGCGGTTCCCAGAGTGGCGGTGACAACAGCGGCGGCGGTTCCCAGAACGGCGGCGGTACTAACGGCGATGATGATGACGAGCGTCCCGGCGCCGGTGGGTAACCTCTTCCCCTCCTGAGTTAGGAGGGGTTCTTTGCAGAGCAAAGCGGCAAAGCCGAGCGAGGGGTGGTCTGAACAGCCTCAATATCTGCCATAGGATCAGCGCTTGTTCAGACCCCCTCTGGCTCCCCCTAACTTAGGGGGAGAAATAAATACTCAAAGCGCAGATAAAAAGAATAATATGATGGATAAGAGACAGCGTCTTGTGGTATTTCGCCCAGTGTCTTATTTATGCGGGTTCGGCTGTGGGTATTGACGTACTCATCGACGAGCGGATTCGTAGGCATCATCAAAAATAGTGATGTGCTACAACGCTACAATGCAAAAGATAAACATTAAAGGCTTGAAACCGAGCGTTTCAGGCCTTTAATGTTGGTGTGTCGTAGCCGGGGAGGTTGATGATCTTGCGCTCGCAGGGGATCCAGAACCAGAAGGTGGAGCCGCGGCCCTCGCCTTCGGAGGTGACGCCGATGCGGCCGTTGCAGTGCTCGACGATGTTCTGGCAGATGGACAGTCCGAGGCCGGTGCCCTGCACGAATTCGTTGAGCTTGACGAAGCGCTCGAAGACGCTGGCCTGCTTATTCTTCGGGATGCCGGCACCCGTGTCGAGACAGTAGAAGGTGAGTCCGTCGGCCTCGCCGCTGCCGTCGAACTTCATGCGGCGGTCCCAGTGGTAGCCCACCTTGATGAAGCCCTGGTGGGTGTACTTCACGGCGTTGGTGACGAAATTGGTGAGCACCTGCTGCACACGGCCCTTGTCGAGCACGGTGGGGCACGTGGGGTAGGGGTTGTCCTTGATGAACTCCACGCCGGGCTCCTGCACGCGCTGGGCCAGCGTCTGGCAGATGTCTTCGAAGACAAGCGAGAAGTCGCATTCCGTGGGCTTGATGGCCAGCGCCTGACTCATGGACGAGGCTTCGAGGATGTCGTTGATGAGTCGCATGAGCATGTCGCAGTTGTTGCGGATGATGCGGATGAACTCCATGCGCTCTTCCTGGGTGTCGATCATAGGCAGGAGGTCTGAGAATCCTACGATGGCGTTGAGCGGCGTGCGTATCTCGTGGGTCATGTTGGCCAGGAAGGCGCTCTTCATGCGGCCGGAGTCCTCGGCGCGGCTGGTCTCGCGCTTCAGCCGCTCCTGGGCATCCATGAGGAACGTGATGTTTCTCGAGATGCCGAAATAGTTGGTCAGCCTGCCGTTCTTGTCGAAGGTGGGAATGCCGCTGATGGCGTACCATACGGGATGCTTCTCCAACGGCGTGTAGCGGAAGTGGTGGATGGCGTCGTAAGGCTGCTGTGACTCTAAGTCGGCTTTGATGTCTGCCAGCGCCTGCTCCTTATTCTCATCGTCGATGCCTTCGAAGAACTGTTCGATGGTCTCGCTGAACTCATTCTTACGTGAGGAGTAGGTGTATGTGATCTTGCCGCTGTCGGGGTAGAAGTTCCAGATGAACATCTGGCTGTTGTCGAGCAGGTACTGCAGGCGGGTCTCGTATTCATTGATGGCTGCGTTGGTCTTCTCCATCTCCCTGTTGTGGCGCAGCTGTTCGAGGTAGATGTTGCGCTCGTCGGTGACCTCGCGGGCGGTAGTCACATAGTATTTCACCTTGTTGTTGTCGTCGCAGATGGGCTTGATGCGTATCTCAATGTATTTATGGACACCGAACTGGGGCATTGTGATATGCTGGCAAGCGTGGAACTCATCCCGGCTGCCCCGCTGATACTGGCCGTTGATGAGAGGGGTGTCGAAGAAGCTGGTCTTGAAGAACCAGGCCTCCGTCTCTTGAGTGACTTCACAGAGCTTCCGCATGTTGTCGTTGAGGTCGATGAGATTGCCTTCGCTGCCGTAGAACGACATGGCGATGATGTTGGTCTCGAAGATCTTCATGTATTTCGCGTTGAGCTCGGTGTTGACGCGCTCGTCTTCGACCTGCTGGGTAATGTCGCGGGCGGTGTTGGTGATATAGCGGGGCTTGAAGTCCACATATTCGAGGCTTGCCAGTCCGCTGAGCCAGATCCACTTGGGCTGTTTCAGCGAACCGATGTTCAGGCGTTTGGTGTAGCGCGCCTGCTGGAGCTCGCCGGAGATCAGCAGGTCCACCTTCTTCTGGAAGTCGTCCTGATCGCTCTTGTCGATACGCGGTAGGAATACATCCCTCACCATTTCGCCTTCGGGCAGCAGATCGCCGTGGATGTTATGGATTTGGCCTGTGACGACATCGATGGTGAACACGTAGTATTTACCCATGTTCAGCGCCTGTTCCATCATGTGGTTCAGGTCTTCTGTCTTATGCACGGCCTGGCGCACACGGGCTCGCACCAGACGGGTCATGAGCAGGCCGATGATGACGGCGACGAGGGCACCGGCCAGCACAATGAGTGCGACGGGTGACGTGTCGTCGTGGTGGCGCTCGGGATGGAACCACTTGTCGCGCAGTACCTCTAAGTCGCCGCTCTGTTCCAGACGGGCGTATTCATCGTCGATGGCATCGATGAGTTCCTTGTCGTAGCCCACGATGCGTATCTCGCCGTCGGGGATGTCGATAGGGCCTGTGATCAGCGTGTCGATGGCCAGCTCCTTCTTCTTCCAGTTCAGCGGTCCTTCGCCCCAGATGAAATATTTGTAGCGCCCCTCGTTGATGCCTGCCAGGGCTTCCTTGGGCGAGCAGTAGACGATGGGGACATCCAGATGGCGCTCGTCGACGATGCGGTTGGCAGCGTAGTCGTCAAGTTTGAGTATGAGTGTGTCTTCAGGGGTGAAGTCGGCGAGTGCCTTCACTTTCCTGGCGCCTTCGGCATAGACGATCTGCACCTTGTAGTAGTTCAGGATGTTGATCGAGCGGATGTAGGGTCTTCCGTGGAAGCGGTAGGAGGGGTCGATGATGAGGTCTGCGTCGCGGCGCTCGAAGGTCTGGGCCGCCTCGCTCCATTCGCGGAGGATGATGCGGTAGGGGATGTCGAGCTTCTTGAAGATCGTCTGCAGCAGCTCCACGTTATAGCCGGCAGGCTCGCCCTGGTCGTTGCTGTACTCGTATGGCGGGAAATCCCAGTCGCTGGCGATGATCACCGGGTTATCTTTCGTATAGCTGTAGTCGATCTGCGCCAGAACTGAAGAAGTGAAAAGAGAGAAGTGAAAAGTGAAAAGTATCGGCAGATACTTTCTCCACTTTTGCACCTTATTTAATATATATATATACCCTTTCATAATCCAATACTTTTCACTTCTCACTTTTCACTTTTCACTTTTCACTTCTCACTTTTCACTTCTCTCTCTTCACTTTCTGTCAATGTCCAGTGCCTTGCAGGGGATGGAGAACCAGACGGTGGTGCCCTTGCCCTCTTCAGACTTGATGTTGATGGTGCCGTTGAGTCGCTTGATGAGCTCGTGGCAGATGGCGAGTCCGAGGCCGGCGCCTTGGCTGGCCGAGGTTACGAAGCGCTCGAAGATATTGCCTAAGACGGACTCGGGAATACCGCAGCCGGTGTCTTCGACGGAGACGATGAGGTTTTCGCCCAGATAGTCGTAGCGCACATTGACGGATCCTTTTTCCGTATGCTGCACGGCATTGGTGACAATCTTGTCGATGATGATGCCCACATTCGAGCTGTCGATTTCGAGGATCAGCCTGTCGAAGAGGCCGCTGACAGTATATTCGACGCCGGGCTTCTGCATCGGTGACCAGACAGACTCGCAGTGCTGGGTGATGGTCAGAGAGAAGTCGGTAATGCGCTTGTTGAACTCAATCATCTCGGCATCGAGACGGGAAATGAACAGGATGTCGTTGATGAGCTTGAGCAGCTTGGCGGAGTTGTCCTTGATTTCCTGAATGAACACCACCTCGTCTTCCTGGCTGTGCTCCATCTGGAAGAGTTCCGCAAAGCCTACCACCGTGTTAAGCGGTGTGCGGATCTCGAAGCTCATGTTGTGGAGGAATGCATTCTTCACCACCTCCACCTCCTGGGCACGCAGCGTCTCTGCCGCCAGCTTCTCCTCGATGGTCTTGATCTCACTGATGTCACGGCACATGCCGAAGTATTCCTTGACGTTCCCTTGACTGTCGTACGTGGGTATGAAGTGCAGTTGCAAGTGCATCTGTCCGCCTCCACCCCGTTTGCGCAGGGTGGTCTTGATATCTGCATGAATGGGCTTGGTGGCCAGGCTGTCCATGCTTTTGATGATGTTCTGCGCACGGCGCCGCGAGCTTTCGTCGACGAAACTGAGGGCGCGCGTCTGTGTCAGCGTGAACTGCACATGGTTTGAATCGCTGTAGACGGTCAGCGTGTGGGTCTCAGGATTGTAGCGTGCCATGCGGATGCCTCCTACGTTCATCACGTAGTCGATGTTGCGGATGTAGTTGTTAATCTCGTCGTTGCTTTCCTGCAACTCACGGGCGTTCTGCCTGATCTTCTGGTACGACATGGCCACCTCGGTCACGTCGCGGCCGGTGCCGTAGATGTTCAGCAGCTTGCCGTGGATGTCGCGCACGGGTACTAATTTCAGCTCGTAGAACAGCTGCGAACGTCTCAGATGCTGTTGTAATGAGCGTTGGTCTTCGGAAGAGAGGTAGATCTGGGTGATGTACATCGGCTGGAACGTGTCGAAGTCGATATGGTCCACGCCTAAGACGCTTGTCAGATGGATGTGCTCCCTCAGCACGTCCTTCCGGTTCTTGTGAATCCCCTTGAGGGCCTTGTCGTTCATGTCGATGATGTAGCCGTCGGCATCGTACACCACCATGTCGATCATGGCGGAGTTGAAGACGGCCTGGTAGCGCATCATGTTGTCTTGTATGCGCTGCTGCTGCATCCGCTCATTGGTGATATCGACCCTCGTGCCGAGGATGTCCGTAGGCTTGCCGTTACGGTCACGGCGCAGCACAGCGATGTCAACATTGTAGTTACGCTCAACGAAGTGGGTGTTCTTATGTTCCCTGATTTTCAGCGTGATGTTGACTGATTCCTTCCTTTGATTGATGATGTCGGAGATAGCTTCGCGCAGGGCGTCGAAATCATTCTGGCTGTAGCGGTTCACTAGTTCATGCAGATGGAGCGTCTGTTTCGTCTTGCCAAACTCGTCAAGGGAATCCACAGTCTGAGGCATCACATGATAGACCCACAGGCCGATCTCACTGGTGCTGAGCACGAGCGACAGACGGTCGTTGCTCTGGCGGACCTCACGCGTCATCTGGTGCTCACGGACACGATAGAATATGTAGTAGGCAAGGAAGAACAGGGCGAGGCCTGCCAATACGGCTGCGATGTTCCATACCCATGTCGGGATGCCTGAATCGGCATGCTCGGGATAGAACCACTTGTTGCGGATGCCTTCCAACTGGTCGTTGACACGTAGTTCGGTATAGACGCTGTCTATCTGGTCGAGCAGACGGCGGTTCTTCGACATGAACTTATATTCGCCGGCAGGGATGTCGATGGGGTTGATGACCAGGTTGTCGGTTTTGTATTTCCGCATGAGCCATTTCAGCGACATGGTGTTCCAGATGATGACACCTTGCTCGTCGGAGCGCAGTTTCTGGATGGCTTCCTTCATGTCGTCGTAGGCCTTGATGTCTTTCGTCCAGCCCTCATCCATAATCATATGGTGGCTGAAACTGCCTTCGTGGACGATCACCTTATGGCCTTTCAGGTCCTTGCCCGTTCGCAGTACCAGATTGGATGACTCCGGGGATACCACACTATGGGTGAACAGCTGGATGATGGTGTTGCTGTAGAGAGAATTGCCTCTGGAGAACGAGGCATCCATGCGGAGCATGAGGTCTGACTTGCCGCTCTTCAGGTCGGCCTGAGCCTCGAGGGTGGGCTTCAGCTTGACGATGTAGGGGATGTTGAGCCGCTTGAAGATCATCTTCAGCAGGTCGATGTTGTAGCCGTCAGGCTCGCCGTTCTCGTTGAGGAATACGTAGGGCCACAGATCCCAGGCATCCTCATAGACCAGCGGGTGCTCATCATCGAACACCCTGACGCTGTCAGGCTTCTGCGCCGAGGCGGCAGAAGAAGTGAAAATTGTGAAGTGAAAAGTGAAAAGTATCGGCAGATACTTCATCCACTTTTGCACCTTATTTATTATAGATCTGTTTCCTATCATAATCCTATACTTTTCACTTTTCACTTTTCACTTCTCACTTTTCACTTTTCACTTCTCCCTTTTCATTTCTTTTCGCATGGAATGCGAATCCAGAATGTCGATCCGTGGCCTTCACCTTCTGAGTCGACGCCAATCTCACCCTGGCAGGCGTCAGCGATGGCCTTACAGATGGAGAGGCCGAGACCGGTGCCCTGGATGAAGTCGTTGAGCTTGACGAAACGCTCGAAGATCTTTGCCTGGTGCTCCTTGGGGATTCCGGCGCCCGTATCTTCGCAATAGATATACAAATCTCCTGACTCCTGACTCCTGACTCCTGACTCCTGACTCCTGTCTCCTGACTCCTGACTCCTGTCTCCTGACTCCTCAAATCGGTATCCCACCTTGATATGTCCCTCGTGGGTATATTTCACGGCGTTGGTCACGAAGTTGGTGATGACCTGCTGGATGCGGGCGACGTCGATAACGGTGACGAGACTGTCGTACGGGTTCTCCTTGATGAATTCCACACTCGGCTCCTGCACACGCTGCTTCATCGATTCACAGATATCGTCGAAGCTCTTGGCAAATTCCACTTCTGCAGGCTCGATACGGATACCGCCTGCATCGAGTGACGAGATGGCAAGGATATCGTTGATCAGTCGCATAAGCATGTCGCAGTTGTTCATGATGACACGGATGATCTCTTGTTTCTCCTCCAGGGTGGAGAGCATGGGCAGCACGTCAGAGAATCCCACGATGGAGTTCAGCGGCGTACGGATCTCGTGGGTCATGTTGGCCATGAACACCGACTTCAGGCGTCCTGAGTCGTTGGCACGCTCCGTTTCCTGCTTCAGCTGCTCCTGTTTCTCGATGAGGTCGTTCACGTTTCGCACGATACCGTATGTACCCAGCATCTCACCGTTCTCGTCGAAGAAGGGCACACTGTCGATGAAGTTCCACTGCATCTCATCACTTTCGTGGAAGAGTGGGTGCATTTTCGTGAGATCGGTGCGCTGCACACTGAAGTAGGTGTCGTAGTCTACAAGCCCCTGACGGAAGGGACTGTCGACGAAATGCTCTATCAACTCATCGAAGCCCATCGTGTTGACTTCGGTAGTCATTCCTTTATAGAAGGTACAGGTGCGTTCGGCCCTTGAACAGCGGAAGAAGCGCATGTTACAGGTCTCCATCAGATACTGGATTTCGTTCTCGTATTGCTGGATGGCCTCGTTGGCTTTGCGTATGTCGTGGCTGTTCTTCTTGTTCTGCAGATAGAGTTCGCGCTCCTGGGTGACATCACGGATAGAGAAGGTGATGCAGTAGAGTTCGCCGTCGTCTTTGTAGATGGGGTGTACACGCATCTCGGTGTAGCAGTTGACGCCACGCTCGATGACGATACTCTTGGTACAGAAATAGAGTTCTTCCACATGACGGTTGTTCAGCAGGTCGCGGAAGGTCGGCATGTCGAACAGAGAACTCTCGTAGTAGTAGGGATCCTTTTCCGACTGGAAGTTCAGGATCTCACGCATCTTCTTGTTGGTCGTGAGCAGTCGGCCATCCTTGTCGTAGAAAGCCAGTCCAATGAGTGACTGCTCAAAGATGAGGCGATACTTGTTGGCCATCTCCTGTTCTTCTTTCTCCAACAGGATCTGTTCCGTACGGTCTGTCAGTGTGCAGAAGATGTGTATGGGTCGGATGCCTGCTGCGTTTGCATACTCGGCAATGCCCTGGTCTTCCAGATAGCGCCAATGGCCCAGTCTCTTCTCACCGCTCATATCCCAACGGAAGATACACTCGTCCATCTCTTTCTCACCCGTTGCCAGGCGTTTGATGAACTCCTGATAGATATGGTGGTCGTCGGGGTGGATAAAATCAAAGCTCTCCTTATAGCCCATGCCGCTGTCAGGCAGGAGATCGCCATGCATATTGACGGCGTGCTGCTGTCGGATATCGAGCATCAGCACATAGCTCTTGCTCATATCGAGCGTGTGCTGCATGATGGCTGAAGTCTCTTTGATTTTGCTAACCCCCTGACGGATGCGCAACAGATTGATGCGGTTGACAGCCCAGGTTAACACGAAGGCAATGAAAATGACGACAACCATCAGCACTGATGAGAGATCGGGCTGGATGGCGGCTAATATCTGGATATGTGATAATAGTATGGTCATGTTCGTGTAACCTGATTAAACAATAATTTCTGTCTTTTTCTCCATAGCGGTCATCTCGCAGGGGATGATGACGTAGACTGCCGTGCCCTTGCCTTCCTCGGACTGGACCTCTATAGTACCGCCCATCAGCTCGACCAGCTCTTTGGTGATGGCCATGTCAAGACCAGTGCCCTCACGCTGGTTGTTCTCGTCTCTGACGAAACGGTCGAATACGTGCGGCAGCTCTTTTGCACTCAGACCCTTGCCGGTATCTTCGATGGTGATGTTCAGTTCACCGTGACGGTAGTCATATTTGGCGCGGATGGTGCCTGCCTTTGTGACACGGGCAGCGTTGATACAGAGTTTCTGGATCACCTCTCCCATGTTCTGTTCGTCGATCTTGACCATCAGGCGGTTGTAGGGATTCTCCACCTGGATCTTCACATCAGGATTCAGTGCACTCAATCCCATGTAGCAGTAGCCTTCAAAGAGCGTGGCGAAGTCCGTTTCCTGATAGTTGAATTCCACCATCTTAGCATCGAGGCGGGAGATGTAGAGGATATCGTTGACGAGGGCCAGCAGTTCATTGGTGTTGCGCTTGATCTCATCAGAGAATACGGGCTCATCCTCCACGTCGTGAGGTCCGTTGAAGAGTTCTGCGAATCCGATGATGGCATTGAGGGGCGTACGGATCTCATAGCTCATGTTCAACAGGAAAGTGTTCTTCAGCTCTTCCGTTTCCTGAGCCTTCTTTGTCTCCTTAATCAGCTGACGCTCCGTGTAAACCATCTCCGTGTCATTGCGAAGCATGCCGAAGTAATGGCTGATACGACCGTCTTTCCCCTCGACAGGCACCATGTTGAATGTAAGGAAGATGTTGCGCCCCTGATCGTCGTGGAAACGGGTTTGTACGGTCGCCATGAAGTTGCCTGGAGTACGATGGTCCATACGAAGCAGCAGTCCACGGGCCTTTCGCTGGTCTGATGGTGCCAGTAGTGAGGCACAGCGGATTTGCGAGAGGCTATATTGCACCTGATTCAGGTCGCTGAAGATTTTCAGTTCGTGATTGTCCGGGTGGTAGTTGATGAATCGCACACCACTCACTTTCAACGAGTAGTTGATGTTGTTGATATAATTTTGGATGTCCTGGGTACGCTTTTCGAGCAGCAGGGCGTCTTGTTGCTGACGATGATGGGAATCGACCATATCCGTGATGTCACGCCCGGCGGCAATGACGCCAAGCAGATTTCTGTCCTTGTCACGTACGACAGAGACGGCACATTCGTAGTAGAACTTGCCTTTGACAGTGAGTTCCGGTATCCGCTCGTCTTCAAGTTTCGTACGGTCAATGTCAGTAATCGACGACATCTGGAAGCTTTCCAGATGGTCGAAGTCAAGATCCCTGTATGATGGGATGTCGGTGATCTTCACCTTTCGCTTCATCAAGGCATCACGGTCTTCAATACCAAAGGTCTCGCAGGCTTTGTCGTTGATGTCTGTCATGTAACCGTCTGCACCATAATAGATCATATCGACGAGCGACGAATTGAAGACGGTATGGTAGCGCAGCGTCAGGTTGCGGGCCTTCTCCTTCCTCATCCTGTTATCCGTGATATCGCGCTGGGTGCCCAGCAGGATTTTGGCCTTGCCTTTCTTGTCGCGTTGCAAGACGGTCAGGTGGACCTTGTAGATGCGGGGGGCGGAGCCGTCTTCAGGCTTGCTGCCTCTGATGACAATAGGTTCAGGCTCTTTATTGCTGTCGGATAAGGCGATGACTGCCTTGTGCAATTGGGTGAACTCGTTGCTGTCGAAGAACTGCGAGAAGTCGATGGGTACATAGGTCTTCTCCTCTTCTCCCTTGACGGATAATAAGGTGTAAAGGTGTTTGGCAACATCGTAAGTCCATACTTGTGTCTTGTTCGAAGTAAGCACCAGTCCCAATTGTGTGTTTAGCTGCTGTGCTTGAGCACTTACCTCTCGCTGGCGGAAATAGAACAAACGATTGGAGAAGATCATCACAAACACGCTGATCATCAGTGCGGCCACGAAATAAGCCGAGAGATGGTGCGTATCAGCAATCGTCTCCATGTTCTCTTTCTGGGCAAACACCGTGAGGCTGATGGTTAGAAGCGTCGCGACGGCCAAAAGTCTTTGTCTGTTACTACTTCTCATCGGGTTTCAGGTAGTTACAGTTGGCAAAGATAGGGAATTTTGATTAAATAACAAAATAAAAGTATAAAAAAAACGCAAATCACCCTGTTTTTTAGGATGATTTGTGCCTTTATCGGGAAAAATCGTGCTTTAAAGCGGGTATTCGTCGAAAGCGTAGAGTACCGTCGAGAGGTAGCGTTCGCCAGTATCAGGCAACAGGGCTACAATCTTCTTTCCCTTATTTTCCGGGCGCTTGGCGATCACTGAGGCACCAAAGGCTGCTGCTCCAGACGAGATACCCACCAGCAGCCCTTCCTTCTGGGCCAGTTCACGGCCGGTGCGGATAGCGTCATCGTTCTCGATATCAAGTACTTCGTCGATGAGATTGCCATCGTAAGTCTTGGGAACGAAGCCGGCACCGATACCCTGAATCTTATGAGGACCACTCGGACCGCCGTTGAGGACGGGTGATGACTTGGGCTCTACTGCGATGATCTTCACATTCGGATTCTTCTCCTTCAGGTACTTTGCTACACCAGAGACCGTACCACCAGTGCCCACACCTGCTACGAAGATGTCGATCTCGCCATCTGTCTGCTGCCAGAGCTCAGGACCTGTAGTGGCATAGTGCTTGGCGGGATTGGCTGGGTTTTCAAACTGTTGCAGGATGATGCTGCCGGGAATGCTGTCGCGCAGTTGTTCTGCAGCCTTGATGGCGCCAGGCATACCGTCCTTGCCGCTCGTCAGTCTCACCTCAGCACCATAAGCTTTCACCAGGTTACGACGCTCTACACTCATCGTCTCAGGCATCGTGAGGATGAGCTTGTAGCCCTTGACAGCACTGACGAGTGCCAGTCCTACGCCTGTGTTTCCACTCGTCGGCTCGATGATGGTGGCACCGGGCTTCAGCAGTCCTTTCTGTTCTGCGTCTTCTATCATCGCCAAAGCGATGCGGTCTTTTACACTGCCGCCAGGATTGAAGAATTCCACCTTGGCGATAATCGGAGTCTCAAGTCCCTTGGCCTCTGAGAACTTGGTGAGTTCCAGTAGAGGGGTGTTGCCGATAAGCTCGGTCAGCTGTTTTGCAATCTTTGCCATAATCTTTCTGTTTAAATGTTTGTTGTTTAATGTTTCTGGGTGCAAAGGTACGGTGATTTTAGAGGTTACGAAATCCCACACGTGGGCTATTCCGCATACCACAAATATGGTATTCTGTCCCTTTTTACCCCTACACCTTATTTATATATAGGGGCAAAAAGTGAAAAAATGGGTAAAAAGTTTGGCGGTTTCATGGAAAATACGTACTTTTGTCAACAGAAAGCTAAAACTTAAAGAATATGATTGACGTTAAAGAAACTTTGAAGAAAAGTGAGGAGCGCATGGAGATGGCTGCCATGTTCCTCGAAGATGAGTTGAACCGCATCCGTGCTGGTCGTGCTAATGTGGCCATCCTTGATGGCGTACGAGTGGAGTCTTATGGCTCGAAAGTGCCTTTGAACCAAGTGGCTAATGTGAGTGTTCCTGATCCGCGTACCATCGCTATCAAGCCTTGGGACCGTAAGGAGATCCGTGCCATTGAGAAGGCTATCATGGATTCAGATGTGGGCATCACCCCAGAGAATAATGGTGAGGTGATTCGCCTGAACATCCCCATTCCTACAGAAGAGCGCCGTCGCGATCTTACTAAGCAGTGCGCCAAGATCGCTGAGAAGGCTAAGGTGGAGGTGCGTAACGTACGTGGCGACATCAAGGACAAGCTGAAGAAGGCGATCAAGGACGGACTTTCTGAGGACAATGAGAAGGATGCCGAGTTGGAGCTCCAGAAGATTCACGATAAGTACATCAAGAAAATCGACGATCTCCTGGCTGCAAAGAACAAAGAAATCATGACAGTGTAAGTGAAAGGACTTGTCATAAGGAATACAGGCAGCTGGTACACCGTCCAGACAGACGAGGGCCAGCTGCTTGACTGTAAAGTGAAAGGAAACTTCCGCCTGCGAGGCATACGGAGCACGAATCCTGTGGCTGTAGGCGATCGTGTCTGCGTCTCTGAGGGGAACTTCATTACAGAGATAGAGAATCGCCGCAACTATATCATCCGGAGGAGCATCAACCTTTCTAAACAGAGTCATATCATTGCCGCCAATGTTGATCAGGCCTTGCTTGTTGTTACAGTCAATCGTCCTCAGACGAACACCACATTCATTGACCGCTTTCTCGCTTCGGCTGAAGCTTACAGAGTGCCAGTGGTGCTGGTATTCAATAAGTCAGACTTGCTTGACGATGATGAGAAACACTATCAGCAGATGTTGATTCATCTCTATGAGACGGTCGGCTATGAGTGTCGTGCCATCTCTGCAGAGACGGGCGACGGCATTGATGCGCTTTTACCTATGCTGCAAGGGAAGATAACGCTGTTAAGCGGCAATAGCGGAGTGGGGAAGTCCACCATCATTAATCGCCTCGTGCCAGGCGTCAACTTGCGTACGGCAGAGATCTCTGATGCCCATCAGATGGGACAGCACACTACCACATTCTCAGAAATGATCCCCTTGGGTGAGGGATGGCTGATTGACACCCCAGGCATCAAAGGCTTCGGCACGTTCGATATGGAGCCCGAAGAACTCACTTCTTATTTTAAGGAAATCTTCCGTTTCTCCAAAGACTGCCGCTTTTCCAATTGTACCCACACTCATGAGCCAGGCTGCGCCGTTCTTCAGGCTTTGGAGAATCATTACATCGCCCAAAGCCGCTATCAGAGCTATCTGTCCATGCTCAATGACAAGGACGATAGCAAATACCGTGAAGCTTATTGAGTTTTGATGACTTTCTTCCCTCCAACGATATAGATGCCACGTGGCAGGCCCTCCAGCGAAGTGCTGCCAGAGCGAACCTTGCGACCATTCAGGTCGTAGATGTCTTGGGCTTTAGTGGTCTCGTTGCTGATGGTACGGATGCCGTTAGTTTCGATGAGAGCCGTGATGGCGAGGCTGGTGCACTGGGGCATGACCATTTCCAGACGGCTACCTTGAACCTCTTCTGTGTTTGAACCATTAGTGACGATTTTCCATCCTGTGACGACCTTGTCTGATTCAGGGCTTCCCTCTAAGGTGATAGCCCTGTCTTGGAAGAATTTCCCGTCGAAGGTGCCCTTGGTGAGCCTGACACCGTTGAATCGGATGCCTGTGTCTTCTGCACCTTCCACACCTTTGTTAATAGTCATCGAGATGGCTGTTCCCAATTTGTAGAAGTCTGCAAT
Organism: uncultured Prevotellaceae bacterium; assembly: GCA_902776545.1. Lineage (GTDB taxonomy): Bacteria > Bacteroidota > Bacteroidia > Bacteroidales > Bacteroidaceae > Prevotella. The sequence goes on from CACYQO010000013.1 coordinate 13,889, forward strand.
CTGCTTGATAAAGGCATTGTCACGTTTAGACAACCAGTCACGGATGCTCTTCGCATCGTTCTTGATATTGTCTTCGTTGCTGCCTCCCCATCCCCAGCCCCAGGGGCTTGGCGGGTTCAACTCGTTCTTATGGACAAGCAGTTCATCATAGACGAGTTCGTACATCGAGTCAAAGATCTCGCGCACACCCTTCTCGTTGAGGAAGTCTCCCATATAGATGTAGCAGTGATCGATGAACTCGCGATTGAAGTCCGGATCCTCCATGAGGTGACGGAAGAGTCGTGTAGCCTCCTCGGTATTGGCCCATGTGTGATCCCTATCATATTTTGGATCATATATCCACTTGATGGTATTGAAGTCTGCCTTTGAGCCATAGAGACCAAGTCCGAAGTCTGTGTCCTTGGAGATCCATCGCCATTTGCCGTCTTCGGTTCTTGGGCGCCATAAGACCATGTTGTTGCCAGGGAAGTCCTGATTGTTGAAATAGAGGTTCATCACCATCAGGTTGATGTATTCCTCCCAATCCATCCACTCGGCATATTCCGCCAACGTGTGGCCTGTTTCGGAATAGAACTTCACAAACTCATCATAATTGTCCTCGGTACCTGCTTTCAGTTCACCCACCACTCTGCTGTTCTCCTGGGCAATCTCCATCATGTCAATGTCTTCGAGTCCGTCGTAGTTGGTGAAGATGTTGTCATCGTTGCTTCGCTCGCGGATGTTGAGCAGACAGTGGTATTCGCCGTTGATATAGATGGCAGCTGGGCGCCAGGCCTGCCAGTCGAGGTCGGCATTCTGTCCCATGGTGCGCTGGATGACGGCATCGCGCAGCATGTCGTACTGGAAATCGTTGCCGCCATTACGCAGCATGATGCTCTTGAAATCCGTCACTCCAGGCTTCTGATCGGGGAAGAACTCGTATTCGAGACGCTTGGCACCAAAACGCTTGTTGGCATAGATGGCCATCGACTTACGTGCCCAGTCTCTCGACTGTCCGCCCATGACACGGGTTTCGCAAATCTGATTGAGTACGCTTACCTTACCGGGTTCGTCGAACAGTTCGAAGTTGATGGGGCGACGCCAGTTGATCTGGTTTGCCTTACTGTTTTTGGTGAAGATACCTTCTTTGCCATTCAAGTAGTCATCGTTGGTGGTGATGGAAACCACAGGAATGGTCATGTCGCGGTCGAGGAAGATATACGACTGAACGGTAGAACGAGGTGAGAGCCAGCCATCGCAGAAGAGTTTGGCGCGAATGGCATAGCTGTCATTAATCGAGATCTCTTTTGTGTAGAGTTTGCTGGCCTTGGTGGGCTCCTTACCGTCTGTGGTATAGTAAATCTGTGTACCCTCTGGTGCATCTTTCGGCAGAGAGAGGGCGAGAGAAATCTTCTTGGAAGAGGTCAGTACATGACCTGGTTCGCTGAAGACGGGTTCGCCAAGAATATGCTTTTCGTCGCACACTTCTCCACAGTTGGTAGCCCCAGGTGTGGGTGTCAGCTGATAACCCCACTCGCTGCCGCCGTCAGTCTTGCGGCCATAGGCGATATTGGGAGCCGGCATTTTAGGTAGTGCGGCAGGCAGACTGTCAACCACCTCGTTGCCCATTAACAGATAGACAACGCAGCCTTTGCCTGTATCCAGACGAAAATCGGTGTGAAGTGACCACTCTTCCTTGTCGCAGTATACAACGATGAATCCTTTTGCATCAATGGTCTTATTGGGCAGTTGCCAAGCGTTGCCCTCCATGGTACCTATCTGATAATCTTTCAGGTTGATGGACTCGTCGCTGTTGTTATAGAGCTCTACCCACGAGTCTGGGAATTCGTGCAGGTCATCCATGATGCAGTCGATGTTGGATTGCATCAGTTCGTTGATAACCAGTTTTGACGTGGTCTGGGCGTCAGCGATTGTTGTTAGAATGGTTGTCGTCAGCAAGACGAGGATACACATAATATTCTTCCTTAGTTGTCTCATTTTGATGGTTCGGTTAAAATTCGGGTGCAAAGGTATAAAAATAAATTGAAATGCAGACAACAAAATAAGAATTATTAAGATTATCTGTACAGAGTGACGGTGCCTCCGTCACTCTGTGCGTATTTTCGTAGCAGTTCTTGGATGAAGTGAGCATTGTCAGCGACACGCTGTTCATTGCCGTCATAACCATTAATGAGTACCACAAGGTGAGTCGTTGCCATCGTCATCTTCGTCCGTTCATGGTCGCTGGTAGGTGTGCCTACGCCTCCCTCGGCATCACGATAAACTGGTAGTCCTGCGATGTTGAGCATGCCTCGTCCGATACCTTCATACGGTTCTCCCTCGCGCCCCACACCCAAGGTAAGCGTGTCGCCCACAAACTTATCGGCATCGAAGCCTCCGATGCTATAGCCATAGGCGATGGAAGCAAGGTTGATGAGGTCCACAAGGGTGTCGATCTGATACAGTTCCTTTCCTTGCAGCATCCTTCGGATAAGTTGTTCGCTGGCAGGACGGTAGCGCGAAGGATCCTTGCCGCAGGCTTTATACACCCGTCGGGTGGCTGCAATACTGGGCAGATCCTTCAGGCTCTCTGTGGTCAGTTCCTGACGGAAACGTTCTTCCAGCTCATGAATCTCATCCCAAAGCTCTTTTGAATAGGGCGTGTTGACTACTTGTGCTTCGACGGCAGCCCCCACAAACATTGGGCAAACCGACTCAATCTCCTGTGATACGATGATGTTCATAGAGTGACGATGACTTATCCGATGGTGATATCATATCTCGACATGAACGAGGCACCTGGCTGCAGATGGTTCATCAGAGGCTTGTCCTTGAACTCGCCCTTGAAACTACGAGGGTCGCCAATGCCGTACCAAGGCTCAATGCAGACGAAGGGCGCCTGTTTTCCGAAAGGACTCCAAAAGGCGATGACGGGGGTGCGGAAGGTGACAGTCACTTCTGGATCACCACTAGCGCCTAATAGTTCTGCACAATGCAACTGGCATTTGTGGATTTTGATGGAGTCATTACGCCAGGTGTTGTCCGTAAACTCCATAATGCCATTCTCTGCCTCGACGAATGGTATCTCGTCCATTTCGTGCGAACCGTCGCCATAACTGTGGAGGGCATCCATCGGCTCCTCATTGTCAAGACGGATACGACCATATTGGTTCTCGCCAGCCTTCATGCCTGGAATGTTGAAAGCCGGATGGCCGCCTATCTGGAAATGAATCTCCTGGGTGTCGGTATTATGGACATGCCAGATGACACCTACTTTATTATTATCAAGCACATAGCTGACACTGAGAGTGAAATCGTAGGGATAGACCAGCTTCGTCTCTGCAGACGATTCAAGTGCGAAGGTGATCTTACGCTCGCCTTGGGCGATGAGCTTGAAATCGGTGTCGCGGGCAAATCCGTGACGAGGCAGGTGGTATTCCTTTCCATCGACGGTATAAGTGTCGTTGTTCACGCTGCAGACGATGGGGAAGAGGATGGGTGAGCGGCGAGGCCAGAATTTCGGATCTCCCTGCCACAGATATTCCTTACCGTTTGCGTCCTTGATGCTCTGGAGCTCGGCTCCTTTCTCTGATACGACGATCGAGAGTTGTTCGTTTTTGAGTTCTACCATAATAGTTTGTTATTTTGATTTGTAGATAATAATTGAAAACAAAACAGTTTCCACGAGGATGATGCCGATGGCTGCCAATATGGGAATGACAGACGGGGAACTCATGCCAAGCATGGTATAGGCGACAGCCAGAGGTGTTAACAGGAATGTGACGCCTGTCACCCGAATTAGCCGAATGGCTTGTTCCACCTGACGGATGTTCTTGATTTCGAAAGGCATATTGATATGTCGTGGGAAATAGGCACATACCATACAGACGATGGCGCCTATTGTCAAGAGTGCACAGGGAATGGTGATTCCCACAGGCGAACCGTATGCATTCGGCTTGCCTGAAGCGTCGAAATGGGTGGGGACAATGTCTGGCGCACGATGAACCATCCAAATGATCAGTCCCCAGACGATGAGGGCTATCAGGACAAACACGATTTCAAAGACGGTCGCCTCTGTGGTGCGATGCACCTTAATCTTCTCGATGTCAAAGTTGTTCTGTTCCATTGTTTTGCTTTTTCTTGGGCAGACGCTTAGCTTTGCGCAGGGCCTCGGTGATGATCCATTGCAACTGGCCGTTGGTGCTGCGGAACTCGTCTGCAGCCCAGGCTTCAATAGCGTTCATCGTCTCAGCGTCGACGCGGAGGATAAAACTCTTGGTGCTCTTGTCTGGCATAGGTTAATGGTTCAGCGTTCCTGTGTTTACGACTGGCTGGGCAGATTCGTCGCCACAGAGCACCACGAGCAGATTGCTCACCATCGCAGCCTTCTTGTCGTCGTCGAGGTCGACGATGTTCTCGTTGGAAAGCTTGTCGAGTGCCATTTTTACCATCGAGACAGCCCCTTCGACGATCTTCTCGCGGGCTGTGATGATAGCAGAGGCCTGCTGGCGACGCAGCATCACAGCTGCTATCTCAGGAGCATAGGCGAGGTAGTTGATGCGTGCCTCAACGACCTCGATACCTGCAAGCGCCAGACGTTCGTCGAGTTTCTGCTCCAGTTGTTCGTTTATTTCGTCGGCACTTGAGCGCAGCGTAGGCTCCCCAACCTTGGAGTCCTCATCGTCGTAAGCATATTGGCCAGCCACCTGGCGTAAAGCTGCATCACTCTGCACTCGTACGAAATTCTCCAGAGCGTTCATCAGTCCCTTCGTATCAGCGCCGATGGCATTGGGATTGGAAGCCATCGTCTGGGAATCTACCTCGAAGAGAGCCTTGTAGGTGTCCTTCAGCTTCCATACGAGCACCAGACCGATCATCACGGGATTTCCCGTCTTATCGTTCACCTTGATGGGCTCGGCGTCGAGATTGCGGGCTCGCAGCGATACCTTTTTCGTGCCGTAGAAGGGGCAGATCCAGTAGAATCCCGTCTTTGAGAACGTGCCGCTGTACTTGCCGAACCATGTAGTCACCTTAGCCTCGTTGGGCTCCAGCATCATCAGTCCGAACCACATTATTATATTTATAAGGAGCAACAGCAGGCTGCCGCCCAGCTCCCAGCCGCCATAATTGCCACCGCTGTTGTCGAGCGTGATGATGCTGTACACAATGCCTGCGATGGCCAAAACCATCACAACGATGTTGATGAACAATGCGAGAAACCCGTTCATCACCGTTCCCTTGAATGCAAATTCTTTATTCTCCATAATGATTAAGTTTAGAATGATATCAATTTGATATCGCAAAGATATGAACTTTTTCTGAATCCGCAATGGTTTTTGCTGAAGTTTTAACATGATTTAAACAAAAGGGTCTCTTGTGATGCTAAATGGAATTTCTATCCAAAACAGTTACGGTCACAAATGCGGTCATGCGACCTTCTTGTTTGAAGAATAAGTGAAATGTCTTTACAGATTTCTGTTCATCCCTATAAACTCGGAGAAAATGCCGTTTAAAGTCGGAGTTTACAGGCACTAAACTCCAACTTTACAGGCACTAAAGTCCAACTTTACAGGCATGAAAATTTGGGATTTGTAACACTTTGAAAACCAGATAGATACAAGATTCTTTCGTTAAAGATGATTGTGTCTGAAAATTGTTTACATATGCGCTTTGTGTTCTTTCCAGATAGGTCACATGGTCACACTTGTGACAGTGACCGTTTAACAAGTTTTTTCCCCATTCTCTTCGGTAAGTGGGATTTTTTTACTACCTTTGTGCCCGAATCTACATGCAATAGTCAATATGCGAAAAAAGTATTTGCTTCTGATGATAGCCCTGATGCCCCTGATAGTTGTGGCACAGGACATTACGGCCACCTTGCCTGTTCCTGCCCAGAAAAGCGGCAGCCTGTTCCGTATGGCTTCCGATTCTGCCAAAGGGAAGCCCGTGCTGCTCCAGCCCTTCTATTGGGTGAAGACGCTTATCGACTCATCGGCTGTAGCCACCGTCGACCGCAGTTATATCGAGCAGCCCAAGCTTCCTTGGTCGGTGGAACTCAGGACGGAATTTAGCCAGTCGGCCCAGAAGACGACGTCAGGCTGGTCGTATGAAGGCGTGCAGTATGGTACAGTCACTACCCGTACTGACAATGGATTCTCTACCTCCGTAGGTCTGTGGGTTGGTTATCGTGGTTACGGCTTCGGATTGTCAAAAGAATTAACCCGTGGCGACGGATCCAGTCTCTCCTTTGGAGCTATGGGCGGCAGCTTTGGTATCAACCTGCGCATCAACTCCTATCGCAGCAGGCAGCCTCTGTTAGAGTCAGAGGATTTTATCAGCCCTGAGGAAAGTGCAAGTGCAACAGGAGATCTTGATGATCCTATCCACGTTAGGTCACTCTTCATTGACGGCTACTATATGCTCAATGGCAAGCACTTCTCATACGCTGCAGCCTACGACCAGTCGCTGATACAACGGAAGTCGGCAGGATCGGTCGCGTTGGGACTGATGTATTACCATTCGCGGGTTTCGTATGAACAAGACTCAAACTGGCCTGTGTTGTTTCTCATGAATGGAGTGGGCAAACTGAAGTTCACACAGGCAAACGTCGGCGTGGGCTATGCCTATAACTGGGTGCCAGCCAGAGGATGGCTTGTCAGCGCACAGGTTATGCCAATGGTGGCCTTCTTCAATCAGGTGCATACCTATTATTATGACATTGTCGACAAGGACGGCTATAGTGCACTCCCAAAGATTCGTGAGCAGATGGAGGATCCGGATTGGAATGGAGAAATAGTAGAAGACGAAGGCGGCTGGAGGGTCGTGGATTACGCTGATGAGAAGACGAACGGTAGCGTGAGGTTGAACTTTGATGGACGAATGTCTGTGAGCTACAACTGGAGCCGATGGTATCTTAGGGTGTATGGCCATTATAACCGCTTCACATATAAAAATGGAGATGATAATGGGCGATGGACAGACTGGAAAGCCTACGCCTCTTTAGGATTCAGATTCTGAAAAATGGTGAACTACGATGAGATAAAAGATAAAAAGATTGCCGTGCTGCTTTCTGGCGGCGTCGACAGTAGTGTCGTGGTGTACGAATTTGCACGCTTCGGCCTCCATCCTGACTGCTTTTATATCAAGATAGGCCCTGAGGAAAAGGAGGAGTGGGACTGTTCGTCGGAGGAGGACCTCGAGATGGCGACGGCTGTGGCTCATAAGTACGGTTGTCGGCTTGAGGTGATTGACTGCCATCGTGAATATTGGGATCAGGTGACGAAATATACGATGGATAAGGTGCGTTCTGGCTTGACGCCCAATCCTGATGTAATGTGCAACCGTCTGATAAAATTTGGCGCTTTTGATGAAAAATGCGGACATGATTACAGCCTTATTGCTACAGGCCATTATGCTCAGACGGAAGAAGAGGAGGTTTGTGAAATCGTAAATGGTGAATCTGTAAATCGTAAATTGAAATGGCTTTGCACCAGTCCAGACCCCGTGAAGGATCAAACGGACTTCCTTGCTCAGATTTATGACTGGCAGCTGAAGAAAGCAATCTTCCCCATTGGCCACTATATGAAGGATGAAGTGCGCCAGATAGCGGAAAGCGAACATCTGGTGAATGCCCGCCGTAAGGATTCACAGGGTATCTGTTTCCTGGGAAAAGTGAATTATAACGACTATATCCGTCGCTATTTGGGCGAGCAGCCTGGCGATGTGATAGAGTTGGAAACGGGTAAGCGCATCGGAGAGCATAAGGGGTTGTGGTTCCATACGATAGGACAGCGTAAGGGTATGGGCTTCAGTGGCGGACCTTGGTTTGTAGTAAAGAAGGACGTTGAACAAAATCTTCTCTATGTGTCTCATGGCTACGACCCTGATACGGCCTATCAGCAGGACTTTAAAGTGCATGATTATCATTGGCTCACTTCAGACAGCCTGCCGCAGGAAATTACCTTTAAGATCCGTCACACCCCAGGCTATCTGCCTGCTACGTTGGAAAAAACGGGCGACAGTAGCTTCGTGGTTCATGCAAAGGAACGAATTCATGGGGTAGCACCAGGGCAGTTCTGCGTAGTTTACGATAAAGATCATCATCGTTGTCTGGGCTCTGGTGAGATTACTATATAGAGTCATCCTGCCTTGATTTGCTTAGAGAACGACACTATATTTCTTTACAAAGTCTCTGAAAATAGCAATTTGGCAGTTTTCCTCATTCACCAGGGAAAGTGCAAGAAAATTAATTTTTTATATATAAATATGTATTTTGACCCATTAATTTTTGGTCATGTCGAGAAATATGTGTAATTTTGCGCCCGTTATAGAAAGTCGATTCCTATATAATCTGCGAGCCTTCAGCTCTCCGGCGGAGGGGGTAAGACTGCCTATATCCTTGATTGTCAGAATGTTAAATTACTTCTGGTGGGGTGCTTGCCCTGCCGGAGGAAGGGAAGAAAATGCAAAAGAATAATAAGATTTGGACGGTGATTCGCACCTTTAACAGACATGAAATAATGGTGAGTGACTTCCTGAGACAGGAAGGCTTGACATGTTTTATCCCGATGCGGTACTCGGAAAAGCAGGTTGGCGATGACCTTAAACCCCGTCGGGTTTTGGTGCCTGTCATTCATAATTATGTGTTTGTTGAGTTTGAGATGCCCATGAAACAATTGGTTTCCCTGCTCGCAAAATGTGCTACCCCTCTTTACATTCTGAAACATCGGGATACAGACTGTCCGGTAGAGATATCCAATAGAGAGATGATGGAGTTCCGAATGCTGTGCGATCCTGCTTTTGAACAGCGGGTCAGCATTATTCAGCAGGAGAATGAACCGGAAGTCGGAAAGGAAGTCGAGATCATCCATGGCCCCTTTGCAGGTGTTCATGGCAGGTTATACAGGAAGCAAAAGAAATACTGGTTCGTAAAGACTATTGCTGGTGTCAGCGTCGAGTTACGCATCACCCGCTGGTTCTGTAAACCAGTCTGAGGCTTTGATGCCATTTTGGTTGGAAAAAATATTATAATCGATTATGAATAAATTTGTTTTGACTATGTTGCTCTTGTTCTGTGCGGTGCTGGCGCATGCGCAGGGCATGAGTGACGCTCAAGTGTTGAAGTACATCCAGAGAGAGGTGAAAGCAGGAACCTCCCAGTCGCAAATTGCGATTAAACTGATGCAGCGTGGTGTTGACATGAAGCAGTTGCAGCGTGTGCGGCAGCAGGTTAATACGACTCAGGGTACCTCGCAGTCTGCTTCTGGCACAAGTTCTGGTTCTGTTGGAGGGAATAGCCGTCTTCGTAGAAGCAATGGCTCGGTGATGGTTGACGCCCAGGGCAATCCGCTTTATTCTCCTACTAACGCTTTTGCTATGGGGGCAGCGGGAGAGATTGAGAATATTGCCGAACGACCGAATGTCTATCTGCCTGACAGTATGAGTACGATGATTAATGGTAAGCATGTTTTTGGTCGTGACATTTTCAACAAGCGTATGTTGACTTTTGAGCCGACTATGAATATTGCTACTCCTGCCAATTATGTTGTGGGTGCAGGAGACAATGTCATTATTGACATTTATGGTGCTTCTCAGAAGACAGAGCAGTTGGAAGTATCACCCGATGGTACAATCACTGTAGAGGGTTTCGGACCAATCCACATAGCAGGTTTGACGGTATCGGCCGCCAATACAAAGATTAAAGAACAGTTAGGACAGCGCTATAAAAGTTCAAACATTAAGATGACTGTCGGTCAGACACGTACCATCATGGTCAATGTGATGGGTGAAGTGACAGCCCCCGGTACATATACGCTTTCTGCTTTCTCCACCGTGTTCCATGCTATATATATGGCAGGTGGTGTCACAGGCGTTGGTACGCTTCGTAATATTAAGGTTTACCGTGGTGGTCGCCAGTTGACAGTGGTCGACGTATATGACTATATCCTTAATGGAAATTTGTCGGGTAATGTACGTTTGGCAGACAATGACGTGATTGTTGTGGGACCTTATGACTGTCTTGTGGATATTGTGGGCCAGGTAAAACGTCCGATGGCTTATGAAATGCGTAAGGGTGAGAGCTTGGCTACATTGCTTAAGTATGCTGGCGGCTTCAATGCTAAGGCATATAAGAAAGGCATACAGGTTAATCGTATCTCGGGCGAGCATTACTCTGCCCATAATGTTCCTGAGTTTGACTTGAGTAGTTTCAAACTTATGGACGGTGATTCTGTGACTGTTGATTCTATTCTTGAACGTTATACGAACACTGTGCAAATCAAGGGCGCAGTCTTCCATCCTGGTATGTACGATTGGGGGGCTTCGAACAGTACCGTTCGTTCTTTGATTGAAAGCGCAGGTGGTCTGACTGAAGATGCTTTCTCAGTACATGCAGTACTCCATCGCATGAAACCAGACCGCATACGCAAGGTGATTTCCGTGGATGTTGAGGGCATCATGGCTGGCACCGTGGCTGATATGCCGCTGGAGAATGAGGATATTCTTTTTATTCCCTTCCGTAGTGAGACACTCAACGAGCGCATCATTACAATCCATGGTGAGGTTCAGATGCCAGGTGTCTATGAATATGCAGAAGACGAGACGGTAGAAGATTTCATTTTGCAGGCCGGTGGCTTGACAGATGCTGCCTCAACGGCTCGTGTAGATGTATCAAGACGCATTTCTGATCCTGGAGCAACACAGGCTTCTGATGAGATTGCCAATATGTATTCGTTTATGGTGAAAAATGGCTTGGTAGTCGATGGTGACCGTAGTTTTACATTGGAACCATACGACGAAGTCTATGTACGTCGCAGCCCAGCCTATCAGCCGCAGCGGAATGTGTTGATTGAAGGCGAAGTCCTTTTCCCTGGGAACTATGCTTTGACAACCAAGAACCAGCGCATTTCTGATCTTGTGAAAGCCGCAGGAGGCGTGACAGATCAGGCTTACGTCAGAGGAGCCCGTATCGAGCGTGTGATGACAGAAGACGAAAAATTCCGTAACCGTCAGGTGCTGGATCTTGTTCGCCTAAAAGGACAGAACTCTGGACTGGATATGGTGATGCAGGATGAAGAGGCTGCTGATTATGATATCAACCAGACACGTGACAGTGTGGAGAACGATACCGTCCGCTACTCTGTCGGAATTGAGTTGGATAAGGCCTTGGCTAATCCTGGTTCTGACTATGATGTTACTCTGAAGGAAGGTGACCGTCTGATTGTGCCTGAATATAATGGTACGGTGAAGATCAACGGCAATGTAATGTATCCGAATACAGTAGCATATAGCGATGGCAAGAAATACAAGTGGTATGTGAATCAGGCTGGTGGGTTTGGTAGCCGTGCCAAGAAATCCCGTACCTTCGTGGTCTATCAGAATGGTACGGTGTCAAAAGCCAAAAAAGCCAAGATAGAACCAGGCTGCGAAATCATTGTGCCTTCTAAGACAACGACCGCTAGTGAGGTCATCGGGCAGGTCGGAGCCGTAGGAACCTCTATGGCAACGCTTTTAACCTTGTTGATTTCTGTACTCAATTTAGTGAAATAAAAAAGAATCAGATTATGGAAGCAGTACAACATAAGAAAAAGAAAGATCTGGTCATAGATTTTCCCAGACTCTGGGCAGCCTTAGTAAGGCGTAAGAAGACTTATTTTAAGGTGATTCCTACCGTCATTTTAGTGGTATGGATTATCTCCCTCGGCTTACCAGATTATTATAAATGTAAAATTCAGCTGGCACCAGAAGATAATACGGGAGGTAGTGCGGGTACATTGGCAATGCTGGCAAGCTCCTTTGGGGTTAATATTGGAGGAGGTTCGCAAAGTAGTGATGCAATTACGGTTATGTTGTATCCTGATTTATTGAATAGTGTTGAGTTCAAAGCATCATTGCTTAACATAAAAGTACAGCGTCCAACAGATGAGGCACCGATGACATATTACGATTATTTGAAAAATGAACAGAAAGAGGCATGGTGGCTTTCTGCTAAGGAAGGCATACTGGATTTTTTATCTGGTAAAAAGGATGAGAAAAAGAAAAGTCAACCTATTAATCCTTTTGAATTGACTCCTGAGCAGGCTGGTATTTCGGGGATGATTAATTCTAATATCCATTGTGATATAAGTAGTAGTGTTGCAAAACAGCAAACACTTGTTACGATAGAAGTGACGGATCAGGATCCTCATGTTGCAGCTATTATGGCTGATTCTGTGAAAGAGCACCTTCAGGACTATATTACTGACTACAAGACCAAGAAGGCGCGACATGATTTGGAATTTACGGAGAAACTATATAAGGATGCAAAGAAAAGTTATGAACGGACTCGTCAATTGTATGCTGATTATTTAGACTCTAATCATGATGTAATTATTGAAAATGTCCGACAAAAGCAGACTGATTTGGAAAATGAAATGCAACTCCGATATAACAACTATAATGCTGTCAGTACACAGTTGTTGACTGCCAAGGTGCGAGTACAGGAGGTGACACCTGCATTTACAACCCTTCAGGCAGCGACAGTACCTTTGTGGCCATCAGGTCCAAACAGAAGTCGTTTGGTCGTGTTGTTTACAATTGCAGCTTTGTTTTTTACGACTATATGGATTTTGTTTGATGAAGATGAAATAAGGCCTTTATTAGGTTTATCAGATAAGGAAGAAGAGTAAGATGTTGAATGGTAAGACCGTTTTAATTACCGGTGGAACAGGTTCCTTTGGTAATAAGTTCGTGGAGACGATTCTCCGCGATTATCCCGATGTGAAAAAGATTGTGATCTACTCCCGTGGTGAGTTGAAGCAATATAACATGAAACAGAAATATCCCCAGAACAAGTTTCCGATGCTGCGTTACCTAATTGGAGATGTCAGAGATGGAGAACGACTCAAAATGGCCTGTGAGGGTGTGGATGTGATTATCCATGCAGCGGCTATCAAGCAGGTGGATACGGCAGAATATAATCCCCGTGAGTGTATCAAGACTAATGTCAATGGTGCTGTCAACGTCATTGATGCAGCCATCTCCTGCGGGGTCAAGGACGTGGTGGCTTTGTCTACAGATAAGGCCTGTGCGCCTATTAACCTCTATGGTGCTACCAAACTGACATCCGATAAGTTGTTTATTGCAGCCAATAATATCAAAGGTGGGCGCGACTTGCGTTTCTCTGTGGTCAGATATGGTAATGTGATGGGTTCACGCGGTTCGGTGATTCCTTTTTTCATTAAATTAAGGGATGAGGGAGCCAAGGAATTGCCGATTACGGATAAGCGGATGACGCGTTTCAATATATCCTTGCAGGAAGGTGTTGACCTAGTTATGTGGACCCTTGGTCATCATCTCGGTGGAGAGCTGTTCATTCCGAAAATCCCCTCATACAAGATTACCGATGTGGCAACAGCCATTGCACCAAACCTGAAACAAGTGGAGGTGGGTATACGGCCTGGTGAAAAACTCCATGAGGAGATGATTACGGCCACAGATTCCCTGAGTACCATAGATGTCGGGAATTATTATGCTATCCTCCCTTCGATTGTCTTCGATGAACGGACGCATGAGGACTATCTGAAACATCATCATGCCCATTTCGTTCCTCAGGGTTTTTATTATGCCTCAAATAATAATGATCAGTGGGATACAGTGGAAACATTGCGTGAGAAATTCAGGCAGGTGATTCCTGGTTTTGAAGTGAAATAAGGCCAGACTGGATAACTTTGGAATGAAGAAATTATTCTATTGTGTCAGTTCATTGCATAGTCCCCACGCAGGGGTTATGTTGAACAAGATGCTGTCAGATCGGAAGAAAGGCGTGGAGGTTGTGATGGCTTATTGTAACCGGGCACTGCCTTCATGCTTTACCAATATCCATGGAAACACGGGCATCTGCAAAGTCTGCAGACATATGCACCGGCAGATTATTCATAACTATCTGCCAGATATTCGGGTTATACCCATTTCTTCCAAACAGTTCTCCCCAAGTAAGACAGATTTCTCCTATGATGACATCTTTGATCTGAAGAAGATTGCTTATAGGAATGTCAACATAGGTTTGTCACTCCATTCTTATTACGTGACCATTACGAGAAAACCTTCTGGTAAAGTCACACCAAGTCAACGTGCTTATTTTGACCAGATATTGTCGGCTCTTTGCTCCTTTGTCGACTATGCGTATCAGTTGGTAGAGGATGTCCGTCCTGATGTCATCTCTATTTATAATGGCAGATTGTTTGAGAATCGCCTTTTTTATGAGATTGCTGTTGCAAAGGGTATTCAATTCGAGTCTTTGGAAGTCTGTTGGAGAATCAACGAACCTGCCTATCGGATCGAATTTGAGGGCGATTTGCCACTTGATATCCATCAGCTGACGCGTATGTGTCATGATATATGGAATAACTCCAAGCGTACAGAGGAGGAAAAGATTAAGATCGGATCATCGTTTTTCATCAATCGTAGAACAGGAAAACCGACAAATGACTTTATTTATATAGGTCAGCAGGTTAAGGATAAGCTCCCAAATGAATATAATGAGAATGAGCGTAATATCGTCATTTATAACTCTTCGGAGGATGAGATAGTGTCTCTAGGGGGAGACTGGGACGAAGGAAACCTGTTCGAGACTCAAATGGAGGCTATTCGCTTCGTCGTAGACCATCTGCCGGAAAATTCTCACGTTTATCTTCGGATTCATCCGAATCTTAAAGGCTTGCAGGCATCCTACCATACTGATTTATACAAATTGCAAAGCAGCCGTCTGTCAGTCATTCCGCCAGAAAGCCCTATCAGTTCATATGCATTAATGGACATCGCAGATAAAGTACTCGTGATGGGTTCAACGATGGGTGCTGAGAGTTGTTTCTGGGGGAAACCTGTTATTAATCTGCACAAATCAGAATACTTTTATCTGAATGTCGGGTATAATCCCCAGACGAGAGAGGAACTTGTACAGATGTTGGGTGAAAAACTGACGCCGAAACCAAAGGATGGTGCCTTGAAATACGGCTATTACTATATGGCCACCGATGAAAGGATAAAGACAGACAACGCTGTTCCGTTTAACTGGTTTACCGTGTCCCTCTTCGGTAAGAAAATTCCCGGTTGTATTGGGTATCTGAAACTATTCGGGTCCAGTGCTTTGTTCAAGGTAGTTTATCCAAGATTCGCAGATCATTGTACCAAGTTCTTTAAAAACACGGTTTCTTTCCCGGAATAAGAGATGAGTACCATCAATAAGATTGCAGACGGTGTTATCTGGACTATTGCCAGTAAGTTCCTGAGTGCAGCCTATGCTTTTGTGGCTGTGCCCATTTTGATCGGACTCTACGGTAAGGCGGATTATGGACTGATAGGATTGGCATTGTCTATCAATATCTATATGACATTGTTAGACCTTGGATTCTCTAATACCAACCTCAGGTATTTTTCCAATTATCTGGCCAAGAATGATATTGAGAATGTCAGGAGACTGTTTGGTACTAGTATTACCTTTTATGGCTCGATAGGCATTATAAATGCGCTGATCATCTTCGGTATCTCTTTCTTTGTCGGTGATATCTTCCAGGTGACTCCCGAACAGGTGGTGATTCTGCGAAGCCTCTTGTATATCATTGCGCTGAATGCGATATTCAATTGGTATACCAGCTGTTTTGGACAACTTATCCAGGGAGCGGAATATGTGGACTTCTTCAGCAAAATCAGCTTCATTGGTAATCTGTTGAATGTCGTGGTGCTTGCATTGACGTTGATCTTCAAGTTCTCCATTGTTGAGTACTATGCCGGTTTGGTCTTCCTTGGGCTGATATACAGGACAATACTCTCAATCCGGAAGATCAAAGCTATCATTCCCGACATCTCCTTCCGGCCTCATTTTGACAAGAATCTGTTCAAGGAGACTCTACCTTATAGCATGAACATTTTCTCTGTCTCATTGCTGACCTGGGGTGCCTTGCAGTTGCAGCCGATTCTGTTGGGAATACGATGTAATTCAAGTGAGGTGACGGACTATAACATTATCTTCTCCATCTATTCCTTCTTGGGTTTCATCGGCGGATCATTCAATTCGGCTATATTCCCTTCTGTGACAAAGGCTGTTGCGTTACATAACAGAGAAGTGATTGAACGTGTTGCCTATCAGGGAACGAAGTATCTGGTCATTGTGATTAGTTTTGTGACTTTTGGATATATTAGCGTGTCTCCAGACGTGATGCATATGTATCTGGGAGATTCCTTTATGTATCTTGTACCATGGATGGACATATATTTTATCAATCTCCTGGGAAGTCATAATGCCGGCATGTCTGCCATCATCTATGCAGGAACGGATATACGTCTCATTACCCGCTATTCTGCTTTCTCATACATCACGATGGTCATTGTATTCTGGTTCTTGATACCTTACTATGGTGCCAGGAGTATCGCCATCTCGGGAACGATGTGCAATGTGATGCAGATGTCGTTTTATTATTTCTATTACTGGCCAAAGAAACTGCAAATCAATTCACGATATATCTTCTTCCGTGATTTACTGCCTTTTATGATGATGGGCATCTTGGTGACATTCGTTCTCAGGATGTTTACGGTGAGCGACTCTCATCTCATTCAGTTCTTGGTAAAAGGTACGATGTTTGTGCTGATTTTCTCGTCTATAGTTTATATGATGATTGAGCGGAAGGACAGGGAGTTCTTTGGTTGGTTTGTCAAGGTGAAATTACTGAGGAGATCCGAAGCATGAAGAATCCGACAGTCTTAGTGCTCATGTCCACTTACAATGGGGAGCGGTTCTTGAAGGAGCAGATTGATAGCATTCTTTCCCAGGAAGGTGTGGATGTCCGTCTGTTGGTACGTGATGATGGTTCTACGGACCGGACTTGGGAGATACTGGAGGTGTATGCGTCGGGATATCGGAATATCGTGATAACGAGGGGGGAGAATGTAGGCTTTGTCAAGAGCTTCTCGGCGTTAGTGAGAATGGCGCTGGATTATACCAATATGGAAGAGGCGGCGCAGAGCACCATAGAAGAGGCGGTTCAGACCACCCCAACCCCTCCTAACTTAGGAGGGGAATTCTATGCATTTGCGGATCAGGATGATATATGGATGCCGAAGAAGCTTATGACGGCGTGCTCGGTCTTGAAGGAAAAAGACGCGTCGAAGCCAAACCTCTTTACCTCTAATTCTATGCAGGTGGACGCAGAGGGAAAAGAATTGGAGTTGTTCCACAAAGGACCGGAACCGAAATTCAGGAAAGGGAATGTACTCGTTTTCGGAACAGAGCAAGGTTGTAGTATGGTTTTCAACAGAAGAGCGATAGAGCTTTATTCGGAATGTGAGCCACAGTTGACATGGCATGACCGTTGGTTGTATCATATTTGCTATTTTCTTGGAAGTGTGACCTATGATCACCGACCCTTGTTCTATTACCGCAGACATGAGAATAATGCTCTGGCAAACCACCATGCGGGCGGTTTGGAAGGAGAACCAAGTAAGATTGTAAGGGTTTACCGGATTCTGTTTGTGGAGCCACCTGTGACTAATCATGTTGAAATGGCCAAAGAGTTTTATGACCACTTCGCTCCAAGGCTCAATACGGCAGACCGACGGCTGTTCAAACGCTTTATTGTATGCAGGAAGAGCATTGCTTCTAAGATATACATGCTGTTCTCGCGTCTTTTTATTTATCCATATTATGATGTGAATGAGGGGCGGCTGTTGAAGTGGCTCATCATGGCGGGCCGACTATAAAGTGGAAAGAGGAAAGTGGAAAGAGGAAAGAAAATACTTGCTATAGTTGTTACGTATTATCCGGAAAAGGACCTACTTGTTCGGAATGTCCAGGCATTCATTGAACATGTGGACAAGGTCTTGATTTGGGAAAATACGCCTTCCCCGGACAAATTGCAGTACAGATACATCACACATGAGAAGGTAGAGTATTATGGTGATGGTATCAATAGTATTTCAAGGGCTTTGAACTTTGCATGGGAATATGCTAATGAGAACGGATTTGACTATATGCTGACGATGGATCAGGATTCGTATTTTGAAAATTTTGATTTCTACGTTGGCAAGACTGTTTTATGTGAAGATGCACCGGATGGTATTTGGACACCGCAGATGAACGGCGAAAATGTCTCTGCTGAATATGAGGAGATTGATATCCCGATCACATCCGGTATGCTTGCCTCTGTCGAGATTGTCAATGCCATCGGCGGTTGGAATGAGTCATATACGATTGCTTCTGTCGACGATGAGTTCTTCTTACAAGCCCATCAGTGTAAGATCAAGAAGTATAAAGTCAAAAATGCTTCTTTGTTACAACGCTTTGGTATCACTCAGGTTGTAACGGTATTCGGTCATAAACTTGAACTCAGAAATTATGGACCACAGAGACTCTATGATATTTACAGGAACAACATCATCTTGATTCGTAAATATCCGAAAATTGACTATCTCAGAAAGAATTTCTTCCATTATTGGCTGAAAGCCATTGTCTTAGTGTTCTTGTTTGAGAAGCAACGGTTTAAAAAGACGGCTGCCATTTTTAGGGGTATTATTTCTGGACTCAGGTATAGGAACGAAGAACTGAGGAATCTTGGAATTGCCAGTCTGAAGAAAGAGACGAATGTCCTGATTCTGATGTCAACCTATAATGGTGAGGCTTATCTTAGAAAACAATTGGATAGTATTCTTCATCAAGATAATGTGAAAGTTCATCTGATGGTGAGGGATGATGGGAGTACGGATCATACTTGTGACATATTGGCAGAATATAGTGAGAAGTATCCCAATATGGAATGGGAGACTTCGGAAAATGTTGGTTTCGTAAGGAGTTTCTCGATTCTTGCAGAGAAGGCGCTGGAGTTTCCTGAGGCGGTTGATTATTATGCGTTTTCGGATCAGGATGATATCTGGATGCCGAATAAGTTGAAGACGGCTTGCAGGTATTTAGATGAGGCGGTTCAGACGACTATAGGGGAGGCGGTTCAGACCACCCCTACCCCTCCTAACTTAGGAGGGGAAACAACGCCGTTGTTGTTCTCCTCTAATTCTCTGTTCGTAGATGATAACATGAGAGTTTTGGGTACTTTTCATCGGGAGACACCTCACTATACGAAGCAAAATGTGATGATCTATCCGACAGAGCAAGGATGTAGTATGGTGTTTAATAGAAGTGCATTGGAACTCTACGACACTAATCCTCCAAAGAATGCATGGCATGACAGATGGATGTGTCTGATTTGTAATTTCCTTGGCAAATCTGTTTATTGTCAGAGTCCGTTGTTCTACTATCGTATTCATGGCGGAAACATGATTGGAAAGAAACAGAATTTCTGGGACAGAATTATGGACGATATTAAATTCTTCTTCACCTCTGATGCCAAGAATTCCCAAATGGTTGATGAGTTCTATCAGTCATATAGATCTCGTCTGAGTGATGAAGACCGGGATGTTTTGAATGTTTTCCTGCATTACAAAGATTCCTTTAAGAATAAGTGGAAGATTGTGATGTCTCCAGAATACCAGCGAGCCTCGAACTGGCAGGAGAGGATGAGAAAGGCAGTCCTTTTGCTGTTTAATAAGATATAAGCCACAGATTCTTGCGTCCCGATGGTAGCAAGCGGCAAAGCCGAGCGACACAGATTATCACAGATGAAACTGAGCATTATTATTCCTGTTTTTAACGTGGAGAAATACATAGGGCCTTGTCTGGAGAGTATTTACCGGCAGGGACTGAGAGAGGTGGATTTCGAGGTTATCGTGGTGGATGATGGCTCTACGGACAACAGTATGAAGGTCGTTGAGGAGATTCAGGGGCGGCACCGGAACATATTTCAGATAAACGCGGTTCAGACCACCCCAACAGAAGATTGCTCCATGAAGAGGCGGTTCAGACCACCCCGCCCTGCGGGCACCCCTCCTAACTTAGGAGGGGAAGCGGATCATGTCGGTCCTTCTGTATGCCGGAATGAGGGTATGGAGATGGCTAAGGGTGAATACGTGTTGTTCGTGGATTCCGATGACCTGTTGATGGATAACGGTCTCACTATCTTGTTAAGGAAGGCGCTGGACACTTCTGCAGATATGGTGGTTGCTGATTTCATGCGGTTGAATGATGATGAGATAACCTCTGTTTATGATTCTTCGACGAGCGAAGCGGCAAAGCCGAGCGCCCAGCTGACAGATACTCATGTGATTGATAAGACAGGACTTGATTATTATGTGGAAGATTATGATCCTGGGGTGGGGAGTTTCATCTGGCGAATCCTTTATAAGCGGACGTTCCTGAATGAAAACCATATCAGACTTGAACCAGGTGTGTATTATGAAGATATCCCATTCTTACAGGAATGTTATCTGAAGGCGCAGCGTGTCATCGGCATACACCTATTATATTATATATACAGGATACGGCAACGTTCCTGTACCTATACCTTTGCCATGAAGAATGCGTTGGACTATAATACGGCTATCGCCAACTCGTGGAGACTGACAGAGATGGATAACCTGCCGGAGAGGGTGGTCACTCAGCAGAAAAAGAACATCTATCTGTTCTTCAACTATGCCGTTGATTGCATCATAGGTGTCTTTAGAGACCCGTCTGAGAGGAAAAAGATTGTCGATGATTTGATCAAAAAGGTACCCGATATATGTTTTACGGGTGGGGTGGGGCCTAACGTCGTTTCGGCTTTGTTCAGGACGATGCCCTATACATACATCCGATGGCGCTTGTTCAACACCAAGGTGACAAATTGGTGTCATGCACGGTTAAGAATATAGTTGTAACGTTATGA
Source organism: uncultured Prevotellaceae bacterium (assembly GCA_902776545.1). Taxonomy (GTDB): domain Bacteria; phylum Bacteroidota; class Bacteroidia; order Bacteroidales; family Bacteroidaceae; genus Prevotella. Next base: position 34,648 of record CACYQO010000013.1, read on the forward strand.
AGGTTCTTTGGTTTTCGGTAACACCACTTTCTCTGAATGCAAAAGAGAATACAGGAATAGAAGGCAAGGGGTGGATCTCGTCATTGTTGCAGATCGCCCTTGGTATCAAGGATCTGGAATTAGTGGTTGTATATGGGAACCAGTCGCCTTTTAAGAAAGAAGTAGAAGAAACAGAACGACTCAAGATTATTCCTATCAATATTTGCCGGTATGGGAAAAGGCAGATTATTAAGGATATGATGACTTCGCGTGAAGTGGACGATTTCGTCATCTCTGAGTCGCTGAAGATTATTCAAGAGAACAAACCCGATTTGATTCATGTTTTCGGAGCAGAGTGGTGTTATGGTATGTTGGCCAGTCATGTGACTATCCCGGTGGTCATTCATATTCAGGGATTGTGGTCGCAGATTAGGAACAGTTTGTTGTTGCCGGGACAGAGTTCTCTCTTCGATAGGTTCAAACCCGAATTATGGAATCATCCTTTAGGTTTCTTCGCAAGATATCAGTATTACAATCTGTCAATGGAACGCCATCGGCGTGAGGAGGAAATCCTGCGACGTAATCAGTATTTCATGTGTCGTACGAGATGGGACCAGTCTGTTGTGAGGTTTTACAATAAGAATGCCCGGATATTTCATGTCGATGAGGCTTTGCGTCAGGAGTTCATCGAGTGTAAGGAGAGGTGGCGCGGGGGCACGGAGGAGAGGCGGTTCAGACCACCCCAACCCCTCCTAACTCAGGAGGGGAAGAGAATAGTGCTGGTGACAACGGGGGCTTGCTACTCCATCAAGGGTCCTGACGTGGTCTTGAAGACTGCAAAGCTCATCCGGGAGAATACCGATTATGGGGTGGAATGGAAATGGATAGGTGGTACGGATGAGGAAATCAAAGAATTCGAGAAACTGACAAAGGTAAAGGCTCAGGAGGTAGGCCTCAGGATGATGGGTACCTTGAGTGCCTCAGAGATGATCAGGGAATTGTTGTCTTCAGACATGTATGTCCACACGTCTTATTCAGACAATAGTCCCAACGCCGTTTGTGAGGCCCAGTATTTGGGCATGCCAGTCATTGCGACCGACACAGGGGGGGTCATCTCATTGTTCAGTGAACAATATGATAAGAATATGATGGTTCCCATGAATGATCCGTTCTATCTGGCATCTAAGATTATTGAACTTCGTGAAGACGACGCCAAGGCAAAGCGTCTCGCAGAAGATAATTGGACACTCGCTCACCAGAGACATGATGTTGAGAGGATTTCAAAGCAGTTAAAAGACACTTATCTTCAACTATGCGAATTGTAGATATCTTGTATTTCCTGTTTTTGGTGACATTGTCACTAGATCCGACGGGTTTCCATTCTCGTCTGAAGGATTTGTTGTTCGTTGTGCTGGTGATTTATGGAGTTATCTACTGTTTGAAGCGCAGGCAATACTTAGCTCCCATCAATAGGATTACTTTCCTGATATTCCTCCTGATTCCATTGTGGGGTATGTTCATTGCTTATATTACGGGCAATCTGAATGATGAAGGATATGCTAGGGGTCAGATGAGATCCATGCTGTATATTTCAATATTCTTTTTTGTGGTAACCATGCGCTTAAATGTTATTTTAAAAGCCGTTTGGATTAATGGTCTTATCATGGCTGTAGTAACATTAATACTCTTTTTCTTATCTCAATTGGGTGGTATCTTCTTGGCTGCCATATATGATTATTGTCTCGCCTCAGACAACTACACAATGGCGTCGAACCGTAATTTCTTGGGCTATACCATCAACGGTTTGTATTATAAGGCTGGGTCTCTTATCATTTTCTCATTTATCTATAACCTGTATCAATATAAGGGGCCATTTAAGTTGTTTTTCACAATCATTCTTTATCTGTCGCTGATGGTTGCGGGTTCCCGAACACCGATGCTTGTTCAGACGATGATTCTTCTGGTATATCTTTATGATAAGAATATTATTGGAAAGTTTCTGACGAGGGTTTCTGCATTAGTCCTTTTGGGGATGTTGGTGATGTTGACTTATCTTCTGGCAACACAAGAAAATGAAAAATCTAATGAAGTGAAGTATGATAACTTTGAATCATATGTTGAGGATATTGGGGACAAGGGTCATCCTATATGGGGAGCTGGATTGGGAAGTGAATTCTATGCTAAAGGACGTGGCGTTAAACTATCTTATACGGAACTCTCCTATATGGATATTTTACGAATGTATGGTCTCCCTGTAGGACTGTGTTTTATTTTTTTGTTTTTTGCCCCTTGCTTCTGGCTATGGAAGTATTTCCCACGTTCACAGTTCCTAAAACGATACTGTCTTGGATATGTGCTTTTCTTAATTCTTTCCGGAACGAATCCGCTTTTGTTAGGTTCCATTGGTTTGACAGCATTGTCCTTGTTTATGGCTATAGTTAATAAGACCTCTCAGATGGAAATACAAAAGGAGGAGGAATTGTTATTAGAGGAAGGAATGACTGAATCAGAAGAGGAAGAAACAGAGCCTCTGGTGGTTGATAATTGTTTGTTGAGATGAAAAAAGTGACAATATTATTGTCTTCTTATAATGGGGAGACGTTTCTGGATGAGCAGCTGGAATCCATCGAGGCTCAGAAGGACGTACAGACGAGAATCCTCGTGCGTGACGATGGTTCCTCAGACCATACACGCGACATTCTGGATCAATGGCAGCAAAAGACAAACCTCAAATGGTACAGTGGTGAGAATATCGGTCCGGCACGCAGTTTTATGGACCTTCTTCGCCAGGCTGGTGATTCTTGTTATTACGCTTTCTCTGACCAGGATGACTACTGGCTTTCCGACAAGTTGAAAGTGGCTGTTGACAAACTGGAGTCTTATGAGAAACGACCTGCCCTTTATTTCTGCCAGACGGAACTTGTTGACAAGAATCTGAATCGTGTCAGTAGTGTGATCATTCATCCGCGACTGACTTTCGGCGAGTCTTTGGTGTATCAGTTCGTGGGAGGCTGTACGATGGTGATGAATCGTGCCCTACGTGATATTATTCTTAAGTATGATCCCAAATACCTGAGTATGCATGATGTCTGGATCTACGATGTGGCTCAGGCCATTGGTGCCCATGTCGTATTCGACCATACCCCTCATATCCTTTATCGTCAGCATGGCGGCAACGTGACAGGCCAGTCTACCTCCGTCATGACGGAATGGAAACATCGTACAGGTCGTTTGGTGAAGCGTGACTTGCATTCCCGTTCTAAGGTCGCACAGGAGATATATACAGGCTTCTATAGCATGATGCCGGAGGAGAACAAGAGCATCTTGTCAGACTTCATTGCCGGCAAGACGCATTTGAAACAGCGTTTACGTCTTTTTAGTGACCGTCGTTTCCGTTGTAGCGACAGGGAGACGTATCGCAATTTCCAGCTGGCTGTGCTGATGAACATTTATTAGGAAGCCTCCCCCGGCCCCTCCAACTGGAGGGGAGGACCTGCGGGCAGAAAGTTGAAAAATGAAGCCGAAAATAACGGTCATAACGATAACATATAACAGTGCTGCTACACTTGAGGAGACCATCCGTAGTGTGACGATGCAGGATTATCCGGATTTGGAGTATGTGATTATTGATGGGGGATCTACCGACGGCACGCTCGATATCGTCCGAAAGTATAAGGATCAAATACAGGTTGTCGTTTCGGAACCGGATAAAGGTATCAGCGATGCCTTTAATAAAGGTATCGCCCGTGCAACGGGTGAGATTATCGGTATCATCAACTCTGATGACATCCTGCTCCCTGGCGCTTTGCAGGAAGTGGCTGGGGCTTATGATCCTCAGGTGGATGTGTACAGCGGACTTATTCTCTTTTGGAATGAGGAGACGGATGATACGTTCGCGAGTTATCCTGAGGTGACGTTTGACAGGCTGAGACTCCAGTATAACGTAGCCCATCCTGCGCGCTTCGTGCGTAAAGATGCCTATCAGCGCTATGGCCTATACCGAGTGGATCTGCGTTATATGATGGATATCGAGCTTCTGGTTCGGTTTTATAAGCAGGGAGCAAAGTTCTTGCTCGTAGAGAAACCGCTTGCCAAGTTCCGCATAGGAGGTACGACCAATGATCCTATCTATAAGAAAAAGGAGGACTATCGCGCCTTTGTCCAGAGTTACGGAGGTACGGCATGGGACTTCCGTCGGATATGGTTACAGGCTGTCGTGAAATATCATCTCATACAGTTGGGATACCGTCTGTTTGGCAAGAATTTGAAATTCAAGATACAGCATAACTGGCTTTTAAAACGCCTGATACCGCTATGAAGATTATCCGTGCTACAACTGTGCCTATCACCCTTGACAACTTCTGTCGGGGGCTGTTGAAGAAGCTGAGTGAGAAATACGAGGTGGTGGCTCTCTCTTCTCCGGGCGAGGAGATGCAGGCCGTTGCCGAGCGGGAGGGTGTGCGCACCATCACCGTCCCGATGGAACGGCATATCTCCCCATGGAAGGACCTTGTCGCTTTGTATCGTCTGATAAAGGTGTTCCGTCGGGAACGTCCTATGATGGTGCATTCCATGACGCCGAAGGCAGGACTGCTCTGTATGGTTGCAGGCTGGTGGACGCATGTGCCAGTACGGGTACATACATTTACAGGTCTGGTGTTCCCCACGGCAGAAGGCTTGCAGCGGAAACTGCTGATGCTGACGGACTCCATCACTTGCCGCTGTGCCACGAATATTATTCCAGAGGGAGAAGGCGTGAAAAAGGATCTGCTCGACTATGGCATCACTGATAAACCCTTGCGCGTGCTTGGCTTTGGAAACATATGTGGTGTCGATATGCATTATTACAGCCGTAGGCCTGAGGTGATGGAGAAGGCGCAGGCATTACGTGATGACAAATGTGTCACATTCCTCTTCGTAGGACGTATCGTCCGTGACAAGGGCATCAATGAATTGTGTGAGGCCTTCGACCAATTGTCCCGTGAGAACAAGGCAGTACGCCTGCTGCTCGTCGGATGGCGTGAGGACAGTCTGGATCCTGTGTCTGAGAAGGCACTTGGCATCATGACATCTAATTCAGCGATTATCTATGCTGGAGAGATATTCGGTGACGACTTGCTGGCCTATTATGCCGCAGCCGACTGTTTCGTGTTACCCAGTTACCGTGAGGGATTCCCCAATACTGTCCTTGAAGCCGGCGCCATGGGGTTGCCGTGTATTGTAACAGATATCAACGGTTCCCGTGAGATTATTGTGGAAAATGAGAATGGATACATCATTCCGCCACGGGATTGCGATGCGCTCTTAGACGCCTTGCGGCGCATGACGAATGACAGCCGCAGACGCTCCTATATGGCTTCCCATGCCCGTAATATGATCAACAGCCGATTCGAACAGGGCTTTGTACGTCAGTGCCTCTTCGATTTCTACGATAACATTCTGGGAGGAGAGAAGGAGTAGAGTAAGTATGTATAAGCATTTTCTGAAAAAATTTCTGGATTTTTGGATTGCGCTCATCGTGTTGGCCTGTATCTCGCCTTTGCTGATTGTAGTCACCCTGTGGCTGTATGTTGCCAACAAAGGAGCGGGGGCTTTCTTCTTACAGGAACGGCCAGGCAAAGATGGCAGGATCTTCAGGATTATTAAATATAAGACCATGACAGATGAGCGTGACACCGATGGTCATCTGTTGCCAGATGAACAGCGACTGACCAAGGTGGGCCGTTTTGTACGTTCCACTTCCATCGATGAGTTGCCCCAACTATTAAATGTACTGAAAGGCGATATGGCTTTGATCGGACCACGACCGCTGTTGGTGCAGTATCTCCCGCTCTATTCCAAGGAGCAGGCCCGTCGCCATGAAGTACGTCCGGGCATCAGTGGTTGGGCACAGTGTCACGGCCGTAATGCCATCTCGTGGACAGAGAAGTTCAAACTCGATGTCTGGTATGTAGATCACGTATCGTTGAAGACGGATCTGACAGTGGTCTGGCTGACCATCCAGAAAGTTCTGAAACGTGCAGATATCTCTGAGCAGGGACACGCAACGATGGAGGTCTTTAATGGACATAACTAAGTGCTCCTTGTTCAATCATTAATGTTCAATGTTCAATGAATAACATACTGATTACTTCGGCAGGCAAGCGGGTGGTGCTGGTGCAGATATTCCAGCGCACCTTGCGGGAGATGGGGCTTGATGCGAAGGTCTATACGACCGACATGCGTCCGGAAATGGCTCCTGCAGGCATCGTGTCCGACGGGTGTATTCCTGTTCCCCGTTGCACGGCTGACAACTATATAGACTGCCTCCTTGACATCTGCCAGGAGAAACAAATCGGTGTCATCATTCCGACGATTGATACAGAATTGCTGGTGCTGGCAGAGAACTATCAGCGGTTTATGGAACAAGGTGTTCGCTTGGCAGTACCAGACAAGGAGTTCATCAAGATCTGTCGCGACAAACGCCTGACAAAGGACTTCTTCTTGCAGATGGGGATTGCTGTTCCTGTGTCTATTGACAAGAATCATCCTTCCTTCCCGATGTTCGCCAAACCCTACGACGGTTCTCTGAGCACGAATATCCACATCATCCGGAGCGCAGAAGATCTGACGCGTGACATCCTCAATGATCCGAAACTGATCTTCATGGAATACATCGACCGCCAAGAGTATAAGGAATACACAGTTGACATGTATTACGGCTTGGACGGTTGCGTAAAAGGCATCGTGCCCCGTGAACGGATAGAGATCCGTGCAGGGGAGATCAACAAGGGTATCACCCGCAAAAACGGAATCGTCAGTTTCCTTCGACAGCGGCTGGGTGTCCTAAAAGGTGTCCGAGGCAGTGTCTGCCTCCAACTGTTCTACCGTGAAAGTGACGGCGACGTGAAGGGTATTGAGATCAACCCGCGTTTTGGTGGCGGCTTCCCGCTCTCCTATTATGCAAAGGCCAATTATTCGGAATATCTGATCCGTGAGTATCTCCTCGGCGAGACTGTAGATTATTCTGAGGCGTGGCTCGACCGTACGCTGATGCTGCGCTACGATAATGACATTATCGTCTATGACGCAGAAGAGTAGGGTGGTAGTCTTCGACCTCGATGACACGCTGTATAAGGAGCAGGACTATCTGCTGTCTGCCTATCGTGAGATAGCCGCCAAGATAGAATCGCGCTATGGGTTTGATGGAATCTTTGATCAGATGCTCAAATGGTGGCAGGAAGGCGAGAACGTGTTTCAGCGTCTTGTCAGTTATTGTTCTCAGTCCACTGTCAATGACTTGTTGACCATCTACCGTTCGCACGTTCCTGATATTCGTCTTGACGAGGAAACCAAGTGCCAGTTAGGCCGTCTGCATCAACATGCAGTTCTTGGCCTCATTACCGACGGACGGAGTCTCACCCAGCGGCATAAGGTCGACGCATTAGGGCTTTCTGCTTACATGGACGAAAAAGATATCCTGATATCAGAGGAGACGGGCTTTGAGAAACCCTCAGAGGCACCTTTCCTGCATTTCATGGAGCGCTATCACTCGCGTACATATTATTATATAGGAGACAATCCCGCCAAGGACTTCGTGGCTCCTAATCATTTAGGCTGGACAACCATCTGTCTGCTCGACGATGGCCGGAACATCCATCCGCAGGATTTTAGCCTGTCGCAGCAGATGCTGCCACAGCACCGGATCTCAAAACTCTCAGAAATAGAAAATATCATCATATAATGGCAAATAGAATCTATTTGTGTCTGGCCCACATGAGTGAGGCTGGTTGGGAACAAAAATATATCCAGGAGGCGTTCGACACGAATTGGGTCGTTCCCCTCGGACCCAATGTCAATGGCTTTGAAGATGACTTGAAACAGTATGTCAGGAGACAGGAGTCAGGAGTCAGGAGTCAGGAGACAGGAGTCTGGACGAAGGAGGTCGTAGCCCTCTCTTCAGGGACGGCAGCCGTCCATCTCGGACTATTGGCTTGTGGCGTAGGACCGGGCGACGAGGTGTTGGTGCAGAGCTTTACTTTCTGTGCCTCCACCCATCCGATCAAGTATTTGGGTGCCACGCCTGTCATGATCGATTCCGAGGCAGAAACCTGGAACATGGATCCTCAGCTGCTCGAACAGGCCATCAAAGACCGTATTGCCTTGACTGGACGAAAGCCGAAGGCCATCGTGCCCGTCTATCTCTATGGCATGCCTGCCAAAATCGATGAGATCCTGGCTGTCGCTGCCCGTTACGACATCCCTGTGTTGGAAGATGCGGCAGAGGGTTTTGGTTCCAGGTATAAGGGACGTGTCGTGGGTACGTTCGGAAATTTTGGCATCCTGTCGTTCAATGGCAACAAGATGATCACCACCTCTGGTGGCGGTGCGCTCATCTGTCCTGATATGGAGGCTCGTAACCGTGTGATGTGGTACGCCACCCAGGCCCGTGAGGCATATCCTTACTATCATCATGAGGCGGTGGGTTACAACTATCGTATGAGTAACATCTGTGCAGGTATCGGACGTGGACAGATGATTGTCCTTGATGAGCATATCGCTCATCACCGTCATATCGCCGCAAAATATCGTGATGCCTTTGCGCATGTAGAAGGTATCACGTTCCACGACGAGCCGAGTGATATGCAGTCTAACTTCTGGCTGAGCACTATCCTGCTCGATGAGAGCCTGCATGTCTGCGGTGAGGAGCATGCCTATGAAAAACCTGTCAGTGGAGCTATCGGTGGTGCTGCTGGACAGGTTCATAGTGGTGGTCCTGTCCATACGGATTGTGAGCCGAACCGTAATGTAGAGGCCATGCGTATGGCACTTGATCAGGCTGGCGTAGAGTCACGTCCGCTTTGGAAGCCCATGCACCGTCAGCCTGTCTATCATGATGCCCCTGCCTATATCAACGGTGTCAGTGAGGATTTGTTTCGCAGAGGCCTCTGCCTCCCCTCTGGTCCTATGGTCTCCGATGCCGATGTCGAGCGTATCATCGCCACCATTCTCTCCGCCATCAAGTAAAACTATTCAGAGCCACAGATTACACAGATTCACACAGAAGAAATGATTATCACAGAAGAAACGATTATCACAGAATGTTTTCCTGAGAGACTCTTCCATTTGTGTAAATCTCTTAATCTGTGAGAATCGGTGTAATCTGTGGCTTAAACTCATCAGATATTTAAAAAGCAAAGTATAACATGAATTTCTTCCGTAAACTGGCGAATTGGTATTTCCGCCGTAACTCACTGCCCTATTGGAGCATCTTCGTGCTCGACATGCTTATCCTGTTGCTCTCAGGATTCGTCAGCTTCTGGATTTTCAGCAGCTGGACGGAACTGACCACCCGCACGGCGACCCTTTTGGCGTCGCTGTCCGTCTATGTGGCCTTGAGTGTCTTTGGCATTCGTTATTTCCATACGTATGCCGGCATCGTGCGTTACTCATCGTTTGTGGACCTGATGCGTGTAGCCTATGCCAACATGTTGTCTCTGGTGCTGGCCTTGGGTGTCCACTACTTCTTGTTCTCTGTCCCCAACCAGTATTTCGAGCCGATGACCGGCCGTCAGATTTTCCTGATGTACGTCATTGCCACCTTGTTAATGTGGAGCATGCGTTTACTGGTGAAGATGGTCTACGATGTGTCCACAGCCGACAATAGTGCGCTTCGTGTGCTGGTCTATGGCGCACAGAGTGGTGGCGTCGGACTGGCAGAGAGCATCCGTACACAGACGCCCCGTCGCTTCATCCTGAAGGGTTTCATCTCCCACAACCGCCGTCTGCGTCACAATCAACTCGTGGGTGAGAAAGTGTTCACGATGGAAGACGACCTGCGCAAGGTGGTCGAAGACTATCACATCGGAGCCGTACTTGTGTCGCCTTATCGAACGAACGACTTCCGAAAGAACCAGGATCTGCAGGATCTGCTCATCGGTATGGGCGTGAAGATTTTCATGGCGCAGAATGCTATCGAGGTGGACAGTTATATGCAGGACGGGAGGCCTGTCGATGATGAAGACAAAGCGGAGTATAGCGAAATCCAGTTGAAGGAGGTTTCTGTTGAAGACTTGTTGCCACGTGAGGAGATCAAGGTCGACATGAAGTCGGTGAGTGAGGTGCTCTGCGGCCGTCGTGTGCTCATCACGGGTTCGGCAGGCTCCATCGGCTCCGAGATGGTGCGTCAGATTGCCACTTGCAGGCCGGCATCGATGATGCTGATAGACCAGGCGGAGACGCCGCAGCACGACATCCGGCTGATGATGGCCAAGGAGTATCCCAATATCGATGCGCACACGGTGGTCACCACCGTCTGCAGTAAGTCGCGCATGGACGCCATCTTCAACCAGTTCCGGCCCGAGTACGTGTTCCATGCTGCCGCTTACAAGCATGTGCCGATGATGGAGGACAATCCCTCGGAGGCCGTCTTGAACAATGTCTATGGCACGAAGATCATTGCCGACCTTTCAGTGAAGTACGGCGTCCGCAAGTTCGTGATGGTATCTACGGACAAGGCGGTGAATCCCACCAACGTCATGGGCTGCTCCAAGCGTATCTGCGAGATCTACGTCCAAACCCTCGATCGTGCCATCAAGACCGCGCAGTATGGCGGTCACTCCTCACTCCTCACTCTTCACTCCTCGATTTCGGTTCCCGTCACCCAGTTCGTTACCACCCGTTTCGGCAATGTGCTGGGCTCTAATGGCTCTGTCATCCCGCTCTTCCGCGAGCAGATCCGCAACGGCGGTCCCGTGACGGTCACCCATCCGAACATCATTCGCTACTTCATGCTCATCCCTGAGGCTTGTAAACTTGTGCTGGAGGCCGGAACGAAGGGTAACGGTGGCGAGATATTCGTCTTCGACATGGGGAGCCCCGTAAGGATTGCGGATCTGGCCAAGCGTATGATCAGCCTCTCAGGGGCGAAGCATGTGAAGATAGTGTTCACCGGCCTGCGTGAGGGAGAGAAGCTCTTTGAGGAAGTGCTCAACGACAAGGAGACTACCAAACCCACCTTCCACGAGAAGATCCGCATCGCCGAGGTGCGCCACTACGATTTTGATCAAGTCTGCCAGGATATCGACGAACTCATTGCCGTTTCCAAGCATTACGACGATATGGAGACGGTGCGGAAGATGAAGCAGATTGTGCCGGAGTACAAGTCAAACAACTCGGTCTATGAAGAACTCGACCTCGCTGTGAAGGGGGTAGTGCCGAAACATGTTGCAGAAATGTCGTGAGATATTTATATAGGAATCGTTTTTTAGTGATCCCCCGTCAGGTTTCCTGGCGGGGGATTTTAAGTACGGTTTATGAATTTACTTCACATTTTTAAGAGTAGGGCAGCTTAAGGCTGCCCTAAGTGAAGGTAAATAATGTTTACTTCTTCTCCTTATTGGATGATGAAGCCGCCGTTAGGCTGGATGGTAACCTTCGCACGGCCCTTCTTGTCAATCTTAATAGGTAACCCACCATATGAACGTAAGGCGTTGTTAGGATAAGTTAGTACCTTTGCCTCCGTTAAAACTTTTATTGTATGGAGACAAAGGAATATTTCGAGA
>CACYQO010000014.1 GCA_902776545.1 uncultured Prevotellaceae bacterium
ACGATGTGGCAAAAATAAAGCCTCGTAAATTCCCTGCGGTAGAAATACGTCACAAAAATACAAGGAAATTCCGTAGCAACCAAAAACAGTCATTAAAGTGCTAAATTCACGATATGATTGATAATCAACTATTTACAAATAGTTTTTCTTCATTATTCATGGTAGTTCGGGTGGCTCTAAATACATTTATAAAATGCATATTCACCAATACTTTTTATACTATTAGGAATAGTAATTGAAGTTAATGAATTACAGTTTTCAAAAGCATGACCTCCAATACTTGTTACAGTGTAATTAATATCATCATAAAGAAACTGCTCTGGGATAATAATATCGCCAGAATAAGAATATGGATTTGCAGTGACTTCTGCAGCATTTCCTTTGGGGATAAGATTGTAATAAATGCCATCCCGGAATTAAGAGAATTGAGATGCTGTGAGCATCAATAATCCTTCATTCCTTGGTGAACTCTCGCAGTGGCATTGTCATCGGAGGAACCGCCAGAATCCGAATTGTCGGCAGATTCGATTTCAGTCTTGTTGCCTTTAGATTTCGGTATCTCGACAGTGATGTTACACTTGTCGGAATACTTACCGTCGGAAGACTTGACGGTGATGGTTGCCGTGCCATTGGCAACGGCTTTCACCTTACCCGCATTGACAGTGGCGACCTTCTTGTTGGACGAAGACCATGTGACATTTCTTGATTCCGTGTTCGTCAGGGTCAGTGTCGAGTCCTGTCCAGCCGCTGTCAGCGTGACATCTGACTCCTTGATGTACAGCGTCCGTTTCTGCGTCACGGTGACGGTCTTCGAGTCGTTTCCGGCGGCATAGAGGAACTTCACCTTGCCTTGGCGTTGATCGGCCTTGTTGGAGAACGACGACACGTTGATATTCTGGGTCCAGTAGCCGTCGCGTTCATCAGTCTTACTGCCAGCGGTCAGCCAGCTGACCTGCGGCTGGACACTGACACTGACGTTGGCCACCACATTGACACCGAAGGTGCCTCCCAGCTCATCGACCTCTATCGCCGTCGTATCGACATCGAAGATAGTCTCAAACTTCTGTTTGAAAGAGACCGCCTTGCTGACACCTAAACTGCTGTTGCCGATGGTGACAGTGGCGCTGCGTTCTTTCCCACTGGTGTTCTTTGAAATCTTGAAGATCAGGGCAGAACTCTTCGAGGTGCGCGTCCTGCTCCTGCTGTTGCTCTGCAGGCTTATCCAGTTGCAGTCGCTCGGGATTGACACGTCATAGCTGATGTTACTCTCCACATTGACCGTTTTCGTGCCTCCTTCCATTGCCACTTCGAAAGAGGTGGAATCGACACTGAAGGTGGTCGTAAACGGCTGGTGGACATATACCTTGACTTCGGCACCAGCGTCTCCATTACTGATGGTAATGGTGGTCTCACGCTCCTGGGCGGTGGTATTCTCACTGGCACGGAACACGATGGCTGTGGTATCGATGCCATTGGTAGAGCCACGAGTCTTCAGAATATTCTGAGTATTCTGAGTATTCCGAATATTCCGAGTACCCGCCTTCCTTACTCCGGTGACCTGAGAGAGCCAGTCGCAGTCGCGCGGGATGCTTACAACATAGCCGATGTTATGCCTCAGCTTGACGGTGAAGGTGGCTCCATCCATCGAGACTTCATAAGAGGCAGAGTCGACACTGAACACCATGTTGAAGGGCTGGCTGATGGTGATGGACTCAGAGACACCGGCATCCTTGTTGCTGATTTCCAGAACGGCCTCGCGACCCTTATAGGTCGTGTTCTCTGCCACCTTCAGCAAGATAGAGGAGGTTTCCACGCCCCTGGTATTGCGGCTGGCAGCACGCTTAATCCAATCGCAGTCGTCGGGAATCGTCACATCGTAGCTGACGTTACTCGTCATCTTGATGGTGACCGTATCACCATACTGTGATGCCTCGATGTATTTTTTGTCGGGACTGAACACAGCCTTGAAAGGCTGATGGATATTGATTTCTATGCTGGCACCTGCGTCTTTGTTGCTGAGCGTGACGACACCGTCGCGATCGTGATAGGTCTTGTTTTCCTTTATGAAAAAAGTAAGTGTCTTCGTATCCATCCCACGGGTAAGAGCCGCCTGTTCCCTGGCGCCCGACGACGATTTTTTGGTGATCCAGCTGCAGGTGCTGGGAATGTTGACATCGTACGAGATGTTGGTCGTCAAGTTGACGGTGATGGTGTCACCATACTGGTTCACCTCGAAGTTAGTGGAGTCTGCCTTGAACTCGGTATTGAACGGCTGATGGATTTTCAGCTTGTCGGTGAGTTTCTCGTCTTTGTTGAGGACGGTAATAACAGCGTCACGGTCCTTATAGGTCTTGTTCTCCTTGACATAGAGCGTGATGGTGGTCGAATCCAAGCCCCTGCTCTTAGCGGCTCTGCCCCTCGTCACCCATTTACAGGTGTCGGGGATCTGCACCTCGTAGCTGACGTTGTACTTCAACTTGGTGGAGATGGTGTCGCCATACATCGAAGCCTCGGCGTAGGTCTTGTCGAGGAACAGTCCGGTATTGCGGTCCTGCTTGACGGTGATGTAGCGCGACGACTTGGAGATGGTGTCGGTGAGCGTGACGGTGTCTGTACGGGCATCGTAGGTATTGTTGGCCTTCACTGAGACAACCAGCTTACAGTTGTTGACATCAAGGGTGGATTTACACCATGACTCCTTGTTCGACACTTTGTACACCGACAGATCCTCATGACGGTACTCCTGCTCCTGCGTACCCCCCTCGCACGTGAATGACATATCCTCCATGAGCAGTTCCTTCAGATGACTCTGGTAGCCGTTGTCGTCACTACTACAGGAAACCAAAAGTAATAAGAGGAAAGTGGAAAGTGGAAAGTGGAAAGAGATTACCCTCACCACAGAAAATTTTCTTATTTTTGACATCATATACTGTACCATATTATTTTTATAACAACGAATTACACGAATTATCTATTGCGGCAACAAATACTTCAATTCTTTAATTTTTTAATTCTTTAATTTTTAATTTTTCACAAGTCTTTCTCTATATAGGTGAATTTTGTATGACCGATGGTGAAGCTTTTACCGTGATAGAGCCATATCTCCTTACCGACGGGCAGAGGCTTGCCATCATCAACCGTCACACCATCTTCCATAGCCTTGAGACGCAAAGAATCGATATGGCGCTTGATCTCTGCATGCACCGGAGACACCTGGCCATTGACATCCCACGATAACTGGATGTTACAGTCGACCGACTTTCCAAGGGTAACTGCCTGAGTCGGCGAGGCTTTGAACCACTTGTAAAGTGCGATGTCCATCTCCTTGATAGCTCCCTCCACATGCAGGAAGAAACGCTCCGAACGCGGTGTGACGTGGGCAATGCACAGGGCGATGGCCACGGCATAGACGATGAAGCCGATCAGCAGCGACATCCGGTAGTCGAGAAACGTGTTATAATAGACGAATGCCCACATGAACATCGTGAATACAGCTATCAGGCATGCGGCAATGAAGAACGAGCGGCGGATGGGCGTGCGTGTCTTGAAAGTGACGGCCAGCATGATGAAGCCGCTCAGCAGCGCCCATGGTATCCACTCTGTTAGGAACGTACTGTAGTCGAAATGAAGCAGGATGGATATCAGGCAGCCCAGCAGGCAGAGGATGCTCCCCACCGCTCCGGCAACGAAGGCGCGGAGCAGCACTTCGCCGATGCGATAGAACCACTGACGATGGCGGACGGTGAAGTTCGACAGGAAGAACGTCAGCAGGAAGCCTACAGCCTGACCAAAGGCGGGCAGATCGTTCAAGCCTGAGCCATAGTCGAATTCAAAGCTGTCAGAGTCATGACTGAACAACGTTTGCAGATACTCGATGACCGAAGTCGACAGCGGATGATCGCGAGAGACGAATACGACCCAGGCGGTAAAGCCAGCCAGGATGGCGACAAGTATCCATTTCATATAGAACAGCGGGTTGCGCCCGTCCAAAAGACTATGCTTATTATAATAATGTGAGCCTTCATGGCAATGACGCCCATATTCGGGACAGTGGTACTCGTTGTCATCCCAGCACTCCCTGTGCACCGTATGCTTGCATTTCACGACAATCTCGTCATCTTCCTTGAAAGGAGCCTTGCAGAGATAGCACGACTCGGATATGGCTTCCCCCCGGAAACTCATCTTGCTGCCAGTGTACTTAATGACATACTTACGCTTGAAGAAGCGGTATCGGATGTAGGGTTCCACGAACTGGAATATGATCCACACCGTCAGTAAGAGGGCCAAGGTGACCACGACGCCGATGGTCACAAACTCGATCATCGGAACGTCGTTGATGATGATAGGGCTATAGACTGAACCGAGAGAGAAATCAGTCTGGCCTTTAGCAATCAGGTCGCCAGTCTTCTTGTCGTAGAAAGATATCTCGAGAGTATGAAGATCACCTCGGAAGGCTTTGTAGTCTGGCTGTTCCAAGGTAATCTTATAGTTGGAGAGATCGATATGGAAGTCTTTCAGGATGTCTCCCTCCATCTCCTGCCAGTTGAACCCAGACTGATAGATGCCGCCTAATGACTTACAGAAATACTCTAAGATGTTGGTATCGCTGACGTTGTCTGAGTAAACAGCGATTTCCTGATCGCCGAGTGCATTGGGCGAAAAATTGGCATAATAGGCTTGCATCAGCCCCTGATACGCCTGCGCCTTGTCTTTCAGCAGCTGTTGCAGTTCAAAGTGCTTGGGATCGACGGGTTGCTCACCATCATAGGTTTTTCCTCCGGAGAGGATGATCATCACCTTATGATGGGCACCGCCTATCGTCGTTTTCGAGTCCTGCATCTCCGCCAGTTTCGTCACTACCGAACGATAGAGGTAGATGGTAGAAGGGTCTTGATGGACGAAATAATTATCGATGACATAGTCGGTGGCCTCATAGGTCTCTGTGACGTTATCGCCCTGCATAAAAGCGACGAAGAGATTCTGTCCGCCGAAGAGGCCCCTGATTTCCTTGACGGCCTTACGCTCGGCATCCACCTGTTGCTGGGGGAGGCTCAAATCTACCAGAACGAGCAGTTTGATATCCAGTTTATTGAAAATCTCCCTGCTGGCATTGCTTACCTTCGTAATCTTCGGCTGAGTCTCCTGGCCCAGTCGGTTCAGTATGCGCTTGATATACTGATAGGGTTTGGCTACCACAACTGTAGTATCCGTCAGGTCCTGCCCTCCAACGTCATGCAGCAGACGTGCGGACAGTTCCATCACCTTATAATCGTCGGAGAAATTGAAGCTTGTGATCTGTAGGGCATCGCCAGCTGTTTCCTCCTTCTCACCAGATGATAGGATGTCGTCGATATCAGGTATCTTCTGCTCATCACAGGAAGCAAGTAAAGGTAAAAAGGTAAAAAGGTGAAAAAGTAAAAGACTCATCACCGACCTTTTCCATATTCTATTTCTATATCTTTTCATATTCATACTCATTTTGTTGTTTCACCATTTCACTTTTTCACCTTTTCACCTTTTCACCTTTTTACCTTTATATAGTCGGATAATTATGTTGTCCATTCATCATACCCTTCATCTTCTTGGCCTGCTCGCGGGCCTGCTTGACCAGTGCGAGCTTAGATTTCAGCAGGTTCAGGCCCATCAGCAAGATAGCCACGCACGCCAAGCCCATCAGATAGTCCTTGATTCGCTGGATGAAAGGTTTATAAGCCATCTCCTGAATCTTCGCCGAGACTGTCTGCAGCTCAAAGACTTTATTATCCATCCCCTTCATCCGAAGCTGCAGACCGGGAAATGCCTCTGCCGCCTCCTTGGCCTGAGCATAGTATTTCTGGACGTCAGCCGTCAGTGCCTGCTCCTCTGCCTTGACTTTCTCCAACTGGGCAGCTAACTTCGGCGACATCGAATACTGTACCGCTTGCTGATACAGTCGGCGGTAGGTATTATCCTGACTCCAGATGAACTTCTCGGCCGTGGAGAAAGCCACCAAATGGTCGCGCTGCTGCTGACGGAGAGCTAACGTATCGGTCACGGTCTGTTTCATCTGCTGTATGACAGCCACACGGTTCAGAAGGCTGTCGTTGTCGGCAATGTAGACCTGTTGGGCGGCTGAGTAGGTATCCCATCTGGTGGAGAAGGAGTTCATGGAAGCCGACAATGACTTAAGACGCTCGGATACCACGTCGAGGAGCGGCTCATTCAGCGGCATCTCCATGTCGATGTCCATACGGAACCTGCAAAGGGCGTTCAGCTGTAACAGTTCTTCCTGGAACAACTCCAAATGCTCATTGATGTCTGTATAGGTGGAGTCGAGCTCCTCCTCAGTAGACATCTCCTCCTGTGCCCATGCCACCGAAGGCAGCATAGACACAAAGATCATGAGTAGCCACAGGTTCCTTTTCATATTTATCTGTTACAGTTGTTTCTGAAAAATCGTTCCGCCTCACGGAATATCTGCACGGCCTGCTTCTGTTCTGAGGTAAAGGCACCCAGACTGTTGATAGAATCATAACAGGTTTTTATCATTGTCTCAGTCTGGAAGATGATGTCTCGACGCTCAATGGGGTCTGTCGACAGCAAGTACCGCGACACAGCCGCATCTATCTGACGAGCTTTTGACAACAGCATCTTGGGGCTCAGTTCTTCGCCGGCAACCTTGCCCTTGCCTGCGCCTGTGGCGACAACCTTGCAGTTCAAACTGCTGATGGAGTCAGTGTAGGCGTTATACGCATCCCATGTCCCCTGTATATCGGGACAGAGGCTATGTTCGTCTTTACGAGGATACTGCCCTGAAAGATGATTCTTCATATCCTCAAAGATCTTCAGACTCTCCTGACTGTCAACAGTGCCATTGCCAAAGCCTTTACGCAAACTATTATAACTCTTACGAACGCCGTCGAGGGCTTTCTTTGCCGAGGCAATTTCTTCATCCATGCCGAAGCAGGGATTGCGCTGGATTTCCACATGATACTCCGTGTAGAGGTCACGGCCGAAGGGAATCTCAAAACGCCGTTTGTTAATATGCTTGCTGACGTCGTTCATCAACATCACGTCACGAAGACGGACAACGACGGAATTGCTTTTCTTCAGGATGTCGAAAGTCTGACTGATGTAGTCGTTCACCATGGCATACTCCTGCGGTGCGGGCTGCAATCCCTCATAGTCGATCCAACGGTGGAACACATATTTCTTTTGAGGCTTCGGCACAGTGGCCTTGAAGAGTTTGGAAATGCGGTACTGATCCTTAGGTTCATAAGTTACCACATAGGGCAACAGGTCGGGACGGATCTTACGCCCCTTGACGAGTGGCTTGAACCGTACGTCCTCCCTGAACACGAAGATCATACGGTGGGAGATCAGCGTCACCGACAGCTGATTAGCCGCCTCATCGAATACGAACTTCACCATGATGTCCTTATCGGTGACATCGCCCTCCAAGCTGATATGGTCCGTATAGGAATGCTCCTGACTGACCACAATGTTCTTTACCGTCTGGGCCATAGAAGTGAAAAGTGAAAAGTGAAAAGTGAAAAGTACCATCAGCACTCTCACGCTCCACTTCATCTTCACTTCTGTTATATTCATTGTAATCATAATTCTAACTTTTCACTTCTAACTTCTCACTTTTCACTTCTCACTTCTCAAACACCGTCCACTCCTTTGGTTCTCCCTGACGCACAACCCAGGCTGCAACCTTGAGGTCCTCGGGGTACGGAGGTTCAGATATAGCATGATAGATCTCATAGCGCAGATAGTGCGCCACCCGCTCCACGGCCCAGGCCAAGTCGGTATAAGTGTCGGGCATGTTGATACACACCCTTCCGGCAAAGTCGCCGAAATACCGGATGTTGGGATGCCAGGGATGAGGAATGGGCTGCCCCTGCTCATCGTGGGTCAGGAAACGGAATGCCGGAGCCGCATCGACCGACGGATAACCGTCGGGCAGGTCTATCCGCATCTGGAAGCCCTTGGCAAAGACTGGCGGATTCTCTGCACCGGGTTCTCCGAAATGCTCCATGTTCTCCACCCCACTGATGCTCTTCAGCTGATAGTCGACCAGATAGGCCGTGGGCAGTCCTTCCTTGTTACGGCAGACAGGATGACACGTGATGTCATGCCGATGTTCCAGCCGTCGGTCTAACTGCTGCCACTCATACAACAGACGCCGGTTGCGTCCCTTGTACTGGCTTATCTCATATCGGTCGCTCTCCCTCACTTTTTCACTTTTTCACCTTTTCACCTTTATCCCGGGAACGGGTCTGGCATCAAGAACACTTTATCGCCACTCTGTACACCATAGTCGAGCAGCGTCTGGTCTGTACGTCCGATTCTCGGACGGAGCACACGTATCTCATGCACGTCAGGATCCTCCCGCCCGAAGAAATAGTCAAGGGGCGCTCCCGTCGCGTCGATGGACGGGAAGTCGAAGATCAGTTTGCCGTCTTCACCGATGGCATGCGTCAGGTTGGTCATCAGCGTGCTCAGCGGCGCCTCGGGATTCACCACCCTGAAGCGCACAGTCTTGTTCTTATAAACTATGTCTAAAAAGAAATCTTCCATCTATAATTTTTTAATTTTATAATCTTTTAATTTTATAATTTTATAATTTTCACTTCTCACTTTTCACTTCTCACTTTTCAACGTCACGATCACCGGATAGATGTTGGTGCTTCTCACTTCGATCATCTTCTGCATGAGAATCTCAACCCGCGATGCTTTCTCCGCAAAGCTGCGCTTGACGAACGGATTATCGGCCAGCACGATCTCCACCACAATCTCATAGCCGCAACCACGACGGTCCAACTGTTGGCGACGGTTCACCGTCAGGCTCTTCACCATATCCCGGACAATGCCGTAACGCGTCAGCAGTTCGTTGTAGCAGAACAGTTTGATATCTGCCAGTGTCACAATACGGTCGCTCGTGGCAATATAATAACGTGAGAGACTGGCCAGGGCTGCCTCTTCCGTCATCTCGTCCTTACCCATGACAGGATTGGCAATCTGCCGTGTCTGAGCAGCACTCAGTCCGCCTGGTACGGTGAAAGTGCTATCGATATTCAATGAAGCGTTGACACCAGATCCAGATGTCGTGAGATAGCTTACATCGACACTCCCCTTCCCATTCTCAATAAGTTGCCGGTTTCGTAGCAATAGGTAGACACCAGGCACCTGTTGCAACTGATCCTTCTTGGCGATCTCCATCAGTCGTATCAGTGTCTCCTGCAGAGCTTGCATGGTCTTGTCGCCTGAGAAGCCCTGCAGTCCCTGGAAAGCATAGAAATCGGAGTGATACCTGGCGATGAGCGCATTGAGCAGACGCACAAGCCGTCCTTGGTTGAAACGGTCGGCAGCCACCTTGCGCACCTCAATCAGACTGTTGCCGTAGAGCTGCTCCTCCGAAGGACGCACGGCATGGAGGAACTGCAGGTTCACATGTTCCTCATCCTTGTCATAACCTGCCACACGGGCAATGGGAGCCTGACCGCTCAAAGTTGTCTGATGCAGTTGGGCATTCACCAGCACTACCGGATTCAACGACAGGCGCTGCTTGTCGAAGGTGAACCGGTCTGAGATTCCGGAGAACTCAAAGATGAAGTCTAAGACATCTGTCTCTAAGGGGAGTAATTGGGCCGGAGCAAGGTGACGTATGACGAACACCCGGATGTTCTGACGGGCAAACAGGTCGAGACAGGTGGCCGAGGCCTCATAGGTCTGCGACCGGTTATAGAGGATTGTGTCCAGTCCGAAGCAGTCTTGCAGAGGGAGTTCTGAATAGTCCCAGGGCCTGATGAGAGGTAGCTGCTGGCCCTTGAGACTGACACTGAGGTCCTGGAAATCCAGGCTGTCCACTGCAAAGGCAAATCCCGACAGATCCTTAATAGGCGAACTGAAATGGAGCGTCACCTTGAAGCGCCGGCCGTCCATCCGGATGATAGAATTCACGGTAGCATTCAACAGACGGGTTTTCAACAAGGGCAGGAACGCGAAACTGGTGCCATTAAGCATGAAGGAACTTTGCGCAGTCATCTCCAACTCGTTCACCGTATTCTGCAGGGCTGTCTCCACCACCGCAGTGGCAGGAACGGCATGCCCCACCTCGAAGGGTGTCAGCAGCTGTGCGAAATCCTCCATCACCTCCGCCTTCAAGGCCTCCAGGTCGCTGGTGCTCTCATTCGCCTGATAGGCCATGGCCGTAATCATCAGCTTCATCACCGGGTCATTCTCCAACCCCTCCAGCTTATCATTGTCATCGCTCTGCCGCCATATATTAACCGCCTCGCGCAACAACTCCTCTGCCCTCTGTTTGGTTTCAAATATCGTCTGCTTCATTCTTCACTTTTCACTTCTCACTTTTCACTTCTCACTTTTCACTTCATCAGTTCCACACTTTGATGGTTTGGTCGTAGATATAATCTTCTTTCGTGCTGACGATGACACCCTTTACAGTGATATAGATCAGTCGTTCCTCCCGGATATAAGTCATCGACACGGATATCCTCTCCAGTCGATTCTCATATTTGGTGATAGCCGTCTTCAGTTCTGCGGCAAAGGTATTGATACTTTTTGAACTTCCGGAGATCTTCTTGTCGTACGCCCCCTGGATATTGCTCATCGTATCCGTGTCGCCAGAGTCGAAGACGACGCCCTCGTTCTCGTTGAACATCTCAAACCGCAGGTTGTTGAACACGAAGCCAAACTGCGGGTCAGCCGGTGTACTGAAACGTTCGGTTGTGATGATGAGGTACACGTTCGCATCGATTGATCTTTTCAAATCGTCGTCACGCTGCAGTCCCTTCGCCGTCAACTGTAATGGAATACTTATATTCATATTCTGTGCAAATCTCTTCTTCTGTGCAAATCTGTGAAATCTCTAGATCCTTCACTCTTCTGTGTCATTCCGTGTCATTCCGTGGCCTATATCAGCGGTACGAATTTCTCTTCTTCAGGTTCTGGCACATAGAGCGCCTTAAATAGGTTCTCAAACAAGTCGAAGTACAATTTCTCATAGAGTGACTCATTCAGCTGCTTGCCGAGTTCGTCAAACTTCTCTGTCAGCATCTCGCTCATCTTGGTCTGACGCTCGTTCATCTCCGTTGTCAGCTGTTCCAAAATGGCCGTCTTCAGCGTCCCGTTGATATAGGTGGTCAGCTGCTCCGTCTGCTGCCTCATCTCCGCACGCAACTCTTCCTTCATGTCGGCCAGCAACTTCTCGATCAACTCCGGATGCAATTTCTCGTACAGTTCTTTCTTAGCTTGGGCGAGCAGCGCCTCGTAGTCGATGGTGTTGTCTTCGAGTACCACACCGTCGAGGATCGTGGCGGCTCCCTTCATGTAGTCTTCAAGCCATTGCAACCACGCCTGTATATCTGTCTGTTGGGGTTGAGGTATCTCTATGGGCTGATCCCTGTTGGGCGTCACCACATAGTAGTCGATAGCCTGCGCCATCTCCTGAGTGAGCAAGATATAGTTCTGCATCGAATTCTTCATGTTATAGTTCTTGAGCATGAATACATAGCGCAGGAAAGCCCGTTTGCCCTCTCCCTCTTCCAGATTGGGATGAGTCGACAGGATGGTCATCTGTTCCAAGTAACTGTTGGTATACTCCATAAAACGTGGATTCTCTGTCAGCAGCAGACAGGGAGGCATATAACTTGTATCGGCAGAGAAGATGCCCTCAGCCACATGGAAGCGCAACAGGGGGAACAGATCATTCGCCTCCACCTCTTCCCTGGTATGGATGCCATAGGTGTAGTGGGGTCTGACGAATGCGACACCCTTCTTCTCAAACTCCACCTGATCGTCGCCGAATCCTACCGTCAGATAGTAAACCTCACCGAAGAGCATAGGAATGGTCACCTCTATGTCCTCATCGGCATCGATCACTCTTCCTGACGGCAGCACAGCCTGACACCGGAAGCCCGTCACCTCAAAACGGTTCTTCACGAAGATACCGTTACAGTTGAAACGAGAGCCCGGCACCAGTCCCATACGGCTGTTGCCTACTGCCGCCCTTATAGCCAGCATCTGTCGGAAATCCCACTGTTCTGAGATTCCTGAGAAGGTCTCGGCCGTCAGCTCCATGCCTGGCACCCAGTTGATTCTTGAATTAATATCGACCATCATATTTACGATTTACTAATTTACGATTTACGATTTGCTTACCTCCGTATTATACCCTAATGTCAAACGGGTGTCGGTCTGTGAGGGAACATCATATTCCTTAATGACAATCTCACACCACACCTCAAAGGGTATCATCCACTCGCACAGGAACTCCCGTAGCGGTTCTATCTCTTTGTCTATTTTTTTAAACGCTTCAGGTGTCAGACCTGGAATAACCAGATCGTACCTGACCATAGGCAGCCAACTTCTGGTCGTATCACTATGGCTATAACGTCCCATCGTCATGCGTACCTCGCATTTGACCAGTGTCTGAAGCAGATTGGCGATGAACCCGAAGTCCCCCCGGCGACGATTCACGTATGGGAGCAGAATGGCAGCTTCACGGACATAGGGGTTATCTATCTTGTCGAGATCGACACCGAAATAGTCTCTCAGGATATAAGACAACTTACCCTGAAGAAGACTGTCTATCTGATGCTCCACATAGAGACTCTCACGGAAGCGGAAGGTATCGATGGGTTTGAAAGTCTCGCGGAGGAGTCTGAGTTTCAGCTCCAGCTGCTTGAACTTCTCAGCAGCATCCTCACCCTTCAGATCGGTCTCCTGGGTGATCAATCCCTGAGGCAACAGCTTCATGAAGCTGTCACGTGCCGTCAGCGCCACCATCTTCTCTTCGTCGATGGTAAGCAGGTCGCTGTTATAGTTACGGAAAAACGTTCCCTCATTCTGGGAAGTCCACTGGTTGGACATCTCCGGATAGAGAAAGTTCAACAGCAGTTCTGCACGGATTTCGGGGATACTATTCTTTATCATTCTTCACCATTCACTTTTCACTTCTCACTTCTCACTTTTCACTTTTCACTTCTATATAATAGTCTTCGCCGTCTGCAGTCACTTGCACAATGTCATGCTGAGGAATGCCGAGCTGTGCCAATGTCAGTGACGGATAGGGGAATCCGGTGTCGATATGGTGGTACTCATGTTGATAGAGTGCGCTCAGAGGCAGTCCGTCCAAGGACTTCTCACCAGCCACCCTGTCAGCCACCGAACGACCGGGAACCATCATCGTCACCCGCTCGTCGTTATCGCGTCTCGAAACATAGTCAACGAAACAGTCATTCGTCAGCCGCAGCATAATCCTTCTTCCATCCTCTTTCCTCTTTCCACTTTCCTCTTTCCACTTTCCACTTTCCTCTTTCCACTTTCGAAGAGCCTCGCCGACGGGTGTGGTATCGCTGACCGCCGACTGACGGACTGGTGTCCACAACTCATGCTCGGGACACTCGTCGTCGTAGGCTTGATAACCGGCGATACGAACCGTCATATGCTCCCCGTCGTAATACATCATCTTTCCACACAGCGACGTCATCTCCTTGTCTCCTTGTCTCCAGACTCCTGTCTCCTGTCTCCTGACTCCTGTCTCCTGACTCCTGACTCCTGTTATTATCATCTTCAGTCCCTCCTGAACCTCGATGGCTCCAATGATGGAGGCGATGATGGAGGTCGTGGGGGCAGAGCCAGCCTGTTCCTGCCGCCGGATGATACCAGAACAGGGCATCCGTCTCGCCAGATCCTTCAGTCCCTCTGGACCAAGGTTACAGGCATAGCAATTCTTTCCTGGTGCAAACACGCGCACCGTTCCTTCCAGTCCGTCGATACCGCCGTCCACCCAAGGGATGCCGGCCCGCATACAAAGACGGTTGATGCAGAACCGTGCCCAACGGCTGTCCACACATCCGATGACAACATCCATCTGACGGATGAGTCCCAAACCGACATCATAGGCGATATCCCCGCATATCGTCTTTACGTCCATGTTTGGGTTCATATCATGAACCCTCTCCGCCACCACTTCCACTTTCAGCCGTTTCCTCTCCGCATCACTCTTTCTGAAGAGCACGCAGCGCGTCAGGTTCCCCATCTCCACGATGTCGAAGTCGACGACCACGATATGAGTGACACCCATCAGCACCAGGTTCTTGAGCACCTCGTTACCCAAGGCGCCACAGCCGACCACCATCACATGGGCCGCACTTACCTGATTCTGTCTGATGTCAATACTCATTTTTTACTTTTTTACCTTTTTACTTTTTTACCTTTTTAATTTTCATCTTCACGTGCGTCAGGTCATTCCCGACCACTTTTACCGTCTTCACCGCCTTTGAGAATCCGGCTTTCTCCAGCCTCACCTCGTAACGGCTGTCTCCTGGCAGGTCTTTGATCACACAGGGCGTCGTGCCGACAAGTTTGTCATTGATATAGACGTCTGCGCCAATCTCATTGCACTGTACGTTGAGCATCCCGTAGCTGCCCATCGGGGGGAGGAGCTCCAATTTCACTGGTGTCGCATCATATATCCAAAGAGGCTTTGACTTCGACTCCAAACCGTCTTTCTCCGTGCTGATCAGATAATATCCCGGTTCCAGCTCTCCTTCCCAACTGCCATACCCCTTCATCTCCCTATTCACCCAGATACTCGTAAACTCATCTTGGACCTTAATGGTTACCGAAGCCTTCACTTCCCCTCCTAAGTTAGGCGATTGCGTCTTAATGGAGCAATCTTCTGTTAGGGGTGGTCTGAACCGCCTCTGATCCGCCTCCGTTGAGTCATTTGCCACCGAATCTCTCTTCACCGAATCCCTCGCCAACTGCGCATAGTACCACGCCAGACTCTTCTTGGTACTCACCGCCTTCAGTTCCTCCGCTTTCAGCTCAATCGTCTTCTTCTCCTTCCACCCAATCTCGAACTCTCCATCGTAATAACACAGGCTGTCCTTCATGACGATGAGCCGGTGACTGCCTTCCCGCAGATGCCCACTTGTCCCCTGTGTCTTGCCTATCCACTGACCGTCGACCATGATATCGCAGCCCTCCAACTCGGTCTTGACGGCCAGATACGAGTAGAACGGCTGTAAGGCAATCTTCACAATCTCCCTCTTCTCGTCTGTCAGTTCGACAGTATCCTTTTCCTCCTGATGGAAAGGCGCCTCTGCCAACCAGGCATGTTTGCCGATGGGCAGGTACATCTGTTTCCGTCCACCATGAATCGTCGTCATGGTGCTGTCAACAGTCAGGATGGCATCCTGAGGCTGTATTTCAAAGATCACCCACTGCTCTTTCAGTTTATATTCCTTATCAGGACTGAACGTCTGCAGTGTCGCCGTATAATGCTTCTTCCTGCGCAGTCCCTTTTTCTGGGGCACTTTCCACGTCAGCTGACCATAGTCGGCATGCTTCACCACGATGAAGGCCGTTTTGTCGGGCGCCTTGAGGGTGAGGATCCCCTCCCCTTCTTCGGCCGCGACCTCCTGTTTTCCGTCGGCCATGAACGAGAATCCCTTCTCGCTGGTCTTCAGGTCCAGGATGGCCTCCTTCTTGCTGGTCACCACGTGGTTCATGTTCAAAGGCCCTTTCTTGAGTTTCTTGAACTCAACGATATGCATCTCCTGAGCCGTGGAAGTGAGAAGGGAGAAGCGAGAAGGGAGAAGGGAGAAGTGAAAAGTGAAAAGTAGCAGCAGCACTTTCAGCCACCACTTCATGCATACACCGATCCTATACTTTTCACTTCTCACTTTTCACTTTTCACTTCTCACTTTTCACTTCTCACTTTTCACTTCCCCGTCGCCATCATGCTTCCACTGGGATTGGTGACAGAGATATTGCCACCCCAGCTACACATACATTTGGCGTTGTTGATGAGTGCAGGCATATTCATGACCTTCACCTGTCCACCGGGACTCCACGGTGCCGGAATCACAGGGACACAAGGCATCGGTGTGAGTACACCCATAGCAGCGGCAGTGGCTGAGGCGACCGTCGGATTAGCCATCGACTGACACATGCCGAAAGGCATAATGTTTACCATCGGAGCAAAGTCGGTGATGTTGGCCATCAGCATGTTACCACATTTGGGACGCAGCGGCACAATCACGTTCAGCGTCGACGGTGCCATACCGAAACTACATTGGAGCATCGCTCCCTGACATACAAAATTTCCCATATACCTTTTTCTTTAAAATTATTTAATTCTTCAATTTTTCAATTCTTTAATTTTTTAATTCTTTAATTTTAAAATATCGTCTTCGCAAATCTGACATTCAGCACCGGATACACCTTCAAATAATCGATGACCTTGACATAGTCTCCCAAGGCCCCGGGGATATTAGACAAGTCGGACAGACTGGTGCCGTCGTGCATCCGCTGTTTGGGAGCACCGCCCCAGAACCAGACACCTAACTCTGCCGACACTTTCCAGTCGTCGCGGGAACTGATCAGCCTACCTGTGTAGCCAAAACCGAGATAAGGCTTGATCTCACTTGTCTTGACACTGATAGTGACCGAACCGTCATCTGCAGGATCCACCAGACAAGCTTTTCCATTTTTGTCACCCGGATAGAGCGTCAGCCGTCCATAGCTCTTGATGGCATCGCCGGAACTGGCTTCTTCATAATCCTGGTTATACATTTCCATCAGTGAGAGCGTGGTGGACGACTCGTTGTCATCTTCCGCTTTCCCCACCTGCGCCGGACCATAATAGACACCCGCCGTGAAATGCCAGTGCTTGTTGTATTTAAAGGGATAGATATCCACCAGCGCCTTCAGGTTGTGCATGTTCAGCTGACCCGTCAGCAGGATATGGTCATCGATCTCCATCCCGGTCTCCTCATACAAATACTGCTGGATCTTGTCGAAATTCGTCCTCACACGGTTGCCCTGACCATTATATTGCCGGGCAGCTTCACCACCCCCGGCGAGATTCATGCGCAGCTGTTTCTTGAATTGAGGCATGTAATCATAGCCTAACCTGATCTGCACGAACTGACTTAGAGGAAGAGCCACATCAAGGCCGACGCCCGATGTACCGAGCGTCAGAGATACCTCCAGATGCTTCAGCGAGTTACCTTTTTTCCAATAGTCTGTTCCAGGGTCTTTCCAGATAACAGTATCCGTCCGAAAGGCCGGTATGTACTGGGCTTTCGTCAATCCTGCAAAGCAGACCATCAGGCAACATATAATGATCCTTTTCACTCTTTCACTCTTTCCTCTTTCCACTTTCCTCTTTCCACTTTCCTCTTTTTCACTCTTCCCTCTGATCAACGCGATACTGCAGCCCTGCATTCACGTTATGGGCAGCAGCAATCTCATCAGCCTCAGCCTGCTTGGCAGCCTGCTCCTGGAGATAGTGCTGATAGGCATCCTCTATCTCTTTCTTTTTATTGGTCAGATACTCATCTATCAAGTTGGAATAAGTCTGCTGACTATCCTCCATTTTTTTCTTGGCCTCTTCGATTTCATCCTCAGGCAGACCCTCCAAATTAGTCGCTAACTTCGCCGTGTAGGCGGCATTCACTTTCTTGACCTCAACCATACACTGGTCATAAAGTACCTTGACACCATCCATCAACACGTCGTAGCGATCCTTATTCACCTCAGGTACTGTAAAGAGGATATGCTTTTCATCTGTTTGGTCATAATATAACTTATTTTCATCATCAGGCGTCACAATATCTTGCTTAAACTCTGGATGAGACAGATGCATTCCCTTGCAAATGCTAAAAACATGCTTCGGATCCATGGGGATAATCTCGTATTGATAATCGTTGGCAAGCATAGCATGTGCCACGTCCTCTAAATTCTTCACCTCCCCTTCTTCGTCTTCGATGGTGATTGAAATGAGTGCCGCAGGTTCTGCCTTGACGCAGAGATTCATAAAGCGGTAGTTCAGCAGACCGGCATAGCCGCTGAGTTTCGATTCCATCTCGCCTATTATTACTTCAATCGCTCGTTTCATATCTTGATTTTATGATTACTTTTCACTACTATCATCCTTTTTCTCCGCCACTTTCGCCTTGGGCGCATCCGCTTCTTTCAGCTTAGCTGAGAGAGACCCGCCACCAGCGGCAGGAGCGGCGGGCATGCCGTCCTTGATGTTCGGCGACTTGAACTCAGACTTGGCCTGGAGACTGTCGATGGCAGCCTTCGGCGCCGTAATCTCACCCTTGAACGTTGTCTTACCGTTGACGGTGTTGTCGCCATAAAACTCAGCCTTCGAACCGCTTACTGCCACGTTGCCGCCATCCAGCTGGAGCACAGCCTTGGCCTCACCTTGCTGCACCTCGGCTGTCGTCTTACCATACACACCCGTCTTATCCGATGAAATCTGCAGTTCCTTGCTGAGATTGTCTTTGTCGGTACGACCCACAAACATCTTCTCGGCCACAATGACCATATTACCGCCCGCAGCTAAGCTCTTGTCCGCACCGTCGTCATCGGTATCCATCGACTTCACAAACACATCCTTACTATTCAGGCAGAACTGTCCGCTGGCCTTGCCGCTCTTGTCAGTGGCCCCCATCGCGATGTCATCCGCCTTCACTGCTAAGCTGCCCGTAGTGTTCCCGTCTTTATCCACAGACGAAAGGCTCACGTCCTTTGCCGCCACTTTCAGACTGCCTGTGGTATTTCCATCCTTATCCGTTGAGACGACACCCGCATGCTCTGCCGATATCAGCAGACACCCTGTCGTATTCCCGTCTTTATCCATCGACATCACGCTCACGTTCTCCGCCCTGATACTGAAACTGCTGTCCTTCGTCTGATCCTTTTCCTCATATTTACCGTCGCTCACGCTGTAATCCACAGCACTGAACGCCACCTGCTTAGAGCTGATCGTCACGCTGCCCTCCGTACTGTAGTCACCGTCCCCATTCTCCTTGGCGTCATTCAGTTTCGGATTCACCGTAGAGATGCGCACGTCATGCGTGGAAATCTGAACATAACTGTCGTCTATCAGCGACCCGTCCTCCTGTTTGGTCGAGATATCTAATCTTCCTGTCTGTACACAGATAGATGCCTCAGGATTAGTGCGGATATTTCCGTCACCGTCCACAGAAGCAATGTCCATATGCTCTGCAGTCATCTGTAAAGTGGCATCAGTACTTTTCTCCTTAAACGACGTGCTGGCCGTGGCCACACTCATCTGCTCATCCTGCAGACACTTCATCTGGCGATGGGCCTCTGCCAACTGCGACATCTTGGCCGCCGCACTTTCCAAGGCACTATACACTGCAGGCATCATCTCATTAAACTGTTCCGTCAGCGCATCCAGTTCCGTCACCGTTGTGCGCATCGTCATCTCATCCAGTTCCATAGGCTCCTGCAAGGCCAACAGAGTCTCCATCTCCGCCACCTGAGCCGTCACCCCTATCATCGCCGTCGTACAATCCGCCGTGTACGTAGCGATACTGCTGGTCAAATCCTTCAGCCGGTCCCCGATCTCCTGAGCCCGCAGTTCAGAACTCTCAGAAGCATCTATTTCCAATCGCTCGTCAGCATGGATAAGCACCCCCGTCGATCCCGTCAGCCGGGGCGATCTGGAGAAATACCCGTCCTTCTCCGCCTCATTACTCTGAATGGTGATATGTTTTGCCTGGCTGATAATGGCCGACTGGCTGCGCACCACCTCCTCGATGCCGTCGATACCCGGATCTACTGCCGTCTGCCTGATCGTAGATGCACGACTCTCAATGGCACCATTTTCCCCTACGCCGTCAATGCCCACCTTCTGCCCACGGATGGTGATAGACCCTCCTTCAGAATAAAGCATGCCACTCGCGTCCACATTACCGATCACGATCTCAGGCGCCGACAACACCAGCCGGCGGTCATCCCGCACAAACCGCCCCTCTGCTAACCTGTTAAACACATCCTGCTTCAGTTGCTGTATTTCTGCCTTTTGCTGGCGAATCTCATCCAGATCCTTCGACACACAGGTCTGCAACTTCGTTAGAGCCGTCAGCCAATCACTAAAAACTGTACCCGCCATACTTAAATGCTATTTAACACCTTTTAATACTTCAATCATCTCCGTCTTCGTGTTACTGGCAATCACGTTCATCTCATTCACCGTTCCGCCTTTTCTGTCGAAACTGATGGTCGTCGCAGGCGAATCCGACATAAGGATCTTACCTTGTACTCCCGTTCTCCACCGATGCCTGTTAACGGTAGTATCGCGCCAGGGGTCTGCATAGTTCATATCCCACCAGTTTGTTTTAAAGGTCTTTACTGATTTCTGCACAACATATTTTCCGCCAAAACCTTTTGCTGGCTTTGCCGGATCTCCATCCCGAACAAGCGCATCTACATAAGTATTCCAATTATCTTTATAGGTATCATCATTAGTTTCAACCGATGTTTTCAATGTTACAACTGCGCTGAGATTTCCTAAATCCTTGCTGACAGATCTTGTAAACAGATCAACAGCTTTTCTCTTCATGAACGTCTTGGCTGCCTCCCACTTCTGCTTAT
This sequence comes from uncultured Prevotellaceae bacterium, assembly GCA_902776545.1. Taxonomy (GTDB): domain Bacteria; phylum Bacteroidota; class Bacteroidia; order Bacteroidales; family Bacteroidaceae; genus Prevotella. The sequence continues at coordinate 20,434 of CACYQO010000014.1, forward strand.
CCATGTCCAACGGGAATGTATTCAATTTTGGTTGACCGTCAAAAGCCTCATTATAATCTTTTAATTTTACTTGACTTAAACTGTCGAAGATTTCATCCTTATATAAAGATGATAAAGAATACGGGGGAAGATCTCCGCCTATTTCACGTTTATAATAAATAGCAGTATCATAAAAGTTAGCCAGACTATCATACAACCCATCGGCAGTATCCTGAAGCAGTTTCCGTTTAGCGGCTCTCCTGCTCCTTTCTATTTGATGATCGTCTTCTTGTTCTTCGATATGGCCTATAATATCATCCCACTCTTGCTTATCCGCCAGGTAGTCCTGTCTGTTTTCATAATCATCGGGGTTGGGCGCTGCCTTCAACTCCATGTCTTCTGTAGCCTCTTTGATGGCAGCATCCCTGTCAAAATCCGGAAGATCCTGGATCTGAAGACTTTCAAAGTCGATTTTCAAAGTCATTTTGTCAGATCGGTCTTTTTTCCAGGCCTGACTGCAGATATCATCAAATTTGATGCCAAGTTCATTTTTATTCAAGCCATTATCGCCAATTATTCTTTTATAGTACTTAATATAAAAGAGTAACCGGTAATACGCTTCTTCATGTCGTTTAATCACCTTATTCACCATCCCGCAAATCGCGTCAACAGAATGTTTCCACTTCGGGAAGATGCCCTCTTTAGTATGGCTTTTCACAATTTGGTCCGCAGGGAACTCTACCGAGCCACGCCCGGCCTCAATCTCCACGAAGGTCATAGACTTGATCTTCGTCGTACCGTCAATCGGACGAATGACAATCTCAATGATGGTCCTGAAGAAAGAAAGATCAAGCAGCTTGTCCAAGAACTGACGGGAGAAGCCTTCCAGAATGCCGACTCCGGTGTCTATCAGCGTTCTCATAGCCCTTCTTCCCGCCTCGCTGGCAGAAAAACCGTAGGCCGAGTCTTCCGGTCCCCCCGCAGAGAAGAACCTGTTCGCAATGTCAGTTCCCGAAGTGATATTCACCTTATTGCTCGCTTTGATGTTTACATTCTTTCCCGAAATGTTGATGTTCCCATTCGGAGCCGTGATGTTGATGCCCGTAAACGCATTCAGCGTCACATTACCCATGGCCGACTGAATCATGATCGAGCGCGAGTCCGACGACGCACAGATTTTATACAGCCCGTAGCGGTCGCTGATCGTCATACCCCCCGACAGGGCAAGACACTCATCCTTGTCAGTCAGCACATTCGGCCACACAGCCATCGGGAAAAAACTCCTCATCATCGCGAGTCCTGGATAGAGATTGTAGAAGAAGCTGCCCCCGTCCTTGTTGTCATTGAACGTGATGCTATGACCGTTTTTCGACGTGATGGTACGGTCTGGTAAAGCCTTCCACGACTCATTGCTACGGGGAGAGAGCAGATAGCCCGACACATACGGACGTTCCACATTGCCCTCCTCGAAGCTCACCATCACCTCATCGTCAGGCTGAGGGTTAAACTTCACGCCGCCCCCGTTCGTCGCAAAAGGCATCATCACCCGTATCCAGGGCGATCCGTCGCCCTTAGCCTCCTGCCAGGCAAACCTTACCCTGACGCGACCGATCTTCTTCGGATCCAAAAATCCCGTCGAGGTGATAAACGCCAACTGAGGCTGCGACTCCCTCACCGTAATCTTAGGCAAAGCTGGTGGAATCGGCAAACTATTATTATAAAGAGGTATGGCTACTACTTTTTCAGAGACCGTCTCTTTCCCCTCCCCAGAGTCATAGGCCGCACAGCCTTTCACCTGAATGACCAGATAGCTGGTGTTCTCTACCTTGATGACATCGCCAATCCTCAGGTGTTCATAGCTGCCGTCGAACACAAGCCACACAGCCTCACCGCTCACCTCCTTCTCAGCCTTTCGGATGAGCGAATAGAACGATTCGCGGATGTTCTGCTCCTTGCCCAAATTCGTTGTCGGGTCAATAGCAGTTCCAAACTGGCGCAGCGTATCATTATCCCATTGATCCGCCACGTCAGTTCTCGGCTCATCCAGATACGCTTTCGGCATGCCGTTACTGTCTTTACCCTCGTCAGGATCAGGTTTCTGCCAGGGATAAATGTTTACCTTCTTACTCGCATAATTAAGATTCTTCACAGCCACCGGATACACGAACCCGGCCTTATAGGCGTTTCTGACAAGCATGCCGGAAATAATGCCAGACAATGAAGTCCCCTGCAAGACAGAGCACAACTCACTCAATACCAATTTTTCCCACTGAGCCCACTGAGCACCATAGGTTGTGTAATCTTTCTCAATGTCACCCAGATACTCGTCTGTCGTCAAGGGATCGCTATAGTAGAATTTCGTAGCGTTATCTGCAGCCGGAGCATGATGAGGTGAATTTCGGTTTTCATTTTTCAAATAACTATAGCCATAATCTTCTACCTCTATACCCTCCTGCAGCACATTCTCATAATAATACTCCGATGCCTTCGTGGAATAATCGACTGCAGAAGTGCCTGTGTCAAGCCGTCTGATATTCAGACCAAGATGAAGTGTTCCGTCTTCGTGATACAGGAACTCACCACAACGGTTGGCAGTACGTTTCAGGAAATCATAGAACGATTCGTTGTATTGCACCAGATAAGGCTGACGAAGTTCATTCTCCACATTTTTATCCTCATCGTAGATTTTCTGGGCGGTTTTATATGACAGAATCTGAAGGTTCGAAGTGGTTAACACAACATCTTCTCCCTTCTTTTCAACACTTTTCCGTTTATCCTTAACAGTTTCTGTCTTATCTTTCTCGATCTCGACGGCGACACCGTCCAGTTTATAGTTGCTGTATTCCGTGAGGAAAATATCCTTCCTCAGTCTTTTGGCCGTATAAGCCTTGGAATGCTTGTCCAGCGTCATCAGTTTATCCTTGCTGAAAATAGACAACTCCACTTCCATTGACGTTTTTTCTGAAGCATGCTTCTGGTGAGGTTTGACTTTGTGAACATAATAGTTCGTGGCCACCTCGTAGCCGTTGATCTTCAACATAGCCTTTTTCTTAAACAAAGCCCCTTTTACATCCATATAGGATGGCAGGGTGCTGTCAGTATCGGCACTAATCTCAATGGTGGCATAAATCTCACCAGGCTGATACACCTTCTTATTGTAATTCAATTTAGAGAGTGTCACATCGTAACTCTTAGAACCGAAAGTGTATGACTTGGAAGTTGTAAAACCGAAACCGGAATCGGTATTAACCAGATAAAGGACTATAGTATCTGCCATAATATATTGCCTCGAAGATTAGAATTGTGTGATGTTTAATTTACAATAGCGGTTCTCTTTACCGACATAGGTGATGGAACTGAGCAGAAGCGTCACTCCGACCTGCATCGGAACAAAGTTCCCCTGCTCTGTGGCTGCCGAATTGTAGTCTTCCTTCACATCCACCACATAGCCACTTACCATCATGGCATCCTCAAAGGCCTTCAGGCGCATGTCCTGGTCGAAGGTGGCATTAAAAATGAAAGTATGGTCGGAGAGTTCATTCTGGGTGAGCTGCTGGTAGAACAACTTGCTGTCTTCGGGCTTGCCGAGCCTAATGGTGAATTTCAACTCTGAGGGAATGGTATTGCCATAAAGCATGCCCGCATCGTTACGACTACGCTGACATTTATAGGAGAAATTCTGGATGACGGGGCAGTTGGCTTTCTCCGCATACCATCCATTCTCCTTAAGATTGCCGGGATAGAGCACGGCATTGAGGAAATCTGATAATATTTGCATTTCTGTTGATTATTACAATGCCTTCAGGCATGAAAGTCTACGAATTCTATATCATTCACCGTCATCTTCTCTGCAGTCAGCGACAAACGAATCAAGCGCCGACGCTGAGAGTCGACATGGTACTCTTCTTCAATGGAATAACAGCGGGCCTCCTCAAACTCAACGTACTTCACCATGGAACTATCATCGGGCATCGGCAGAAGGTCGAACACCACCCGCCCGCTCAGAGTTTCATCGTTGACATACCACTCATAGAGATTGAGATCTTCTTTTCCTGGTGCCTCCACAACCAATTCCACCTTCACGCATTTTGCATCTGTATCGGGTTTGAAGTGATTGTGGTGCCTCGTAAAATGCAGGTGACAGTCTGCTACTAAGTATTCCTTAAAATAGTGACGTGCCATATTGTCTCCTAACTGCAAGTGCGCCAATAATGCCATAGGGAATCTTTCTAAAATATAAACAGTTTGTGAGGTTCTTATTTACACGGTTAATCAATTGACCCAGTCCGAAGACTGAATCAATTGATTTTGAGAGTATTGGATCAATTCTCGAATTCTCAAATTCTTGATTATTTCCAAGGATTGTCGAAAGCTACGGAACCATTCTCGAGCTTCTGGCACACAATCTCGATCTCCTCGAAATGCTGCTGGCCGTCTTCCCACTTCTCAACATAGTTGATGCAGTAGCAGTTGGTGCCCTTGAGCTCCTTCATGGCTGCGCCGTCGACGGTGTTCACGAACTTCACTGAGACATTCTTCGGGCTCGTCGGGTCGAGCATCCAGGCGACCAGCTCATTGTTGCCGTCGTTCAAGGCCTTTACTCGGATGGTTACCCGGCCACCACGGGGGATACCAGCAATCTGGCCCTCACGGTCGGTAGCCTGATCGAACTTATAGTCAACCATCAATACTTCTCTCTGTGCAAATCCATCAATTTCGAGGACTACTGGTGTTACATTCTCTGCCATAATACTTTAATTTTATTATTCTGCTCGGCTTTGCCGCTTGGCTTGCCAAGAACTTTTAATTCTTAACTCCTAATTCTTAAATGATTAAGCCCAGTCGTTGGTATAGACAACATTACCGAACTCGATTTCCTTACAGGTGATTACGATCTCCTCGAAGTGACCCATCTTGTCCTCCCACTTCTCCTCGAAGTTAATGCAGTAGCCGTTGGTGAACTTAATGGTCTTCATCTCCTTGTTGGTCTTCGTCTCGAGGAACTTGATCACGCCGTTCTTCGGCAGGCTGCGCTCGATCATCCATGCGAGCAGGTCGGGAGTTCCGTCGTTCAGAGCCTTCACACGGACAGTGATTTTACCACCACGGGGGATACCAGCCATCTGTCCCTCTACATCTGTTGCCTGACTGAACTCATAGGTCACCATCAGGACTTCTCTCTCCTTGTATCCGTCAATCGCGATACTTACAGGTGTTTTAGCCATAATTGTTTGTTTTTAATTTGTTAATAAATAATTAAATAATGTATAGTACTCTCACATTATGCACCAGCCATAGCAGCCTCCTTGGCCTTCTTGTCGGCAGCCACCTTGATGATGAAGTTCTTGGCGGCATAGAACGGCGTCAGCGTGATGTCGCAGGTGATCTGCTTGGTGACAGGATCCTGACGGGGCTCACCAATCTCGTAGTTCTGGAACAGGTTGCCATAACCCTTGTACTGGTTGAGGAACTCCTGGATCTTGGCCTTCAGGTTCTTCGGGCTGTTGTACGGATCCCAGTTCTCGAGGGCCACCTCATGCACGAAGTTCATCAGCACCTTCTTCACCCAGTCGAACACACGCACGATAGGATACTCCTTCATGGCGTCGAGGTCACCGTTGTAGAGTGTGGTGTTGTTGAATGCCATCACACGACCTTCGCTGTACACCATAGGAATCACCTGGTTGTCCATCAGGGCGGCGATCTCCGACTTCAGCAGGTCGCTCTTCACACCCTTCACACCGTCGAGGGTACCGTACTTCTTACCACCGGCGCCCTGTGCCATGTTGGCAGTCTCGTCGTAGAGCTTACCGCAGAGGGCAGCAGACGGGGCGATATAGAAGGCCTTAGAATCCTCCTCGTCGCTCGACATCTTCTCTGACTCACGGCCGACAATCCAGTTGGCGGTCATCACCACGTTCATCAGGCACTGGTCGCTGTCGCGGTAGCCCTCGGTGTTGGCCTGCAGGTCGTCGAACGAATACTCGTCAGCATGGTCGGTGATGAGCATCACCTTATACTTGAACGCCATCTTGGCCCACTGCAGCAGGTCTACCTTATCAGTAAACACACCACCAGGCACGCATACGAGGCTGTAGGCATCCTTCAGGCTCAGACGGTCGAAACCGTTGCGCAGGATATTCTCCACCTCACCGGCGAAACCGGAGTCAGCATCGGCGATATCTTCCTTCAGCACGTTGATGATACGCAGGTTCTTCACCTTGTCGGTACCACAGGTCTTGAAGAACGAGTCGAGCTCACGATAGCTGCGCTCCAGGTTCTGTGTGGCATAGAGGGCGTCGGTGATACCCTGCTTCAGCACGTTGGTATATTTCTCCTCTTCCTTCTTACAGGCATCGGCAAAACCCGTTGCGCTGTCGATGTCTGCCTGGTCGAGCAGTTCCAGCCAGCGGCTGATCTCGCGCTTCAGGTTCTCTCTCTTGTCCTTGAAACGCTTGTCCTTCAGGAACACGTCCTTAGCGGCCTTGCGGGCGGGGTTCATATTGTCTGCGTCGGGCATGAAGCCACGGATGGCGTTGAAACCACCAAACTGAGACAGCAACTTACTGACGTCTTTACCTTTTTCTTGAAGCTCGGCACCAGCCTGCTGGGCCTCTTGAGCTTTCTGTAATTCTACATCTGCCATATCTATAAACTATAAACTTTAAACTATAAACAAAAATTACTCTGCGCCATTCAGTTCGTCGAGCATCGACTGGAGCATGGCCTTCATCTCCTCGCGGCTGCCAGCCTCCTTGAGGATATCGCGCAGCTTACGGTTCTGCTCAATGCTCTTGCGGATCTTGGTGTTGGTCTCGATCTTCATCTTCGTGCCGGAGAGGAACGGGCTGTTCTCCACCAGACGGCCCTTGCCGCCATTGGCTTCGAAGTCGCGCAGCTCACCGAACTTCAGGGTCTCTTCCACTGCACCGCCTTCTTCGTCGGTAAAGGTGACAGCCACCTTCGGCTTGAAGTGCTCGAAGGCATCGTTGATGTTCTGGATATCCTCCACGAACTCAGGATTACCTGCTTCAACGTCTGTTGTGTACTGGTCGATCATCAGAGTTTTGTTCTGGTCGATCAAACTAACTTTCGCACTGCTCTCCTCATCGGGAGCCATCGAAATGAAATTCTCTTTCATTGCCATAATCGTAATGGTTTTTTTAGTGAATACTTAATTTATTTTATAACTCGTTTTTACTTTTTCTTTGCAGCCTTCTTTTCCTCTGCGGGCTCAGACTTCGGCTCAGCGGGCTTTTCCGGACGCTCGCCGTTGATGACGAACACAGCCTGACCGTCCTTGTCGGCCTCGACCAGGATCTTGTCGCCAGTCTTCACCTTGCCGGCAATCATCATCTTCGAGATCGGGTGGCGCAGTTCCTTACGGATGATACCGAGCACCGGACGTGCACCATACTGCTGGTTGTAACCGCGCAAGGCGATCTTCTCGCGGGCCTCGGGCGTCAGCGTCAGTTCGATGTTCTGCTCCTCCAACAGCTTCAGCAGACCCTTCAGGTGGATGTCGAAGATCTTGGTCACCGTCTTGTCGGTGATCGGCGAGAACGGCACAATCTCCGTCAGACGGGCAAGGAACTCCGGACGGAAGTAACCCTGCATGATGTCCATCAGCTCGTTGTTCTCGGGAATGACGCCGCTGTTGAATTTCTCCACGATGGTCTGTGCACCGATGTTCGAAGTGAAGAGGATGAGGGCGTTCGAGAAGTCACCCACACGTCCCAGACGGTCGTGCAGCTTACCCTCGTCGAGGATCTGCAGGAACAGGTCGAACACCGACTTATGGGCTTTCTCGATCTCATCGAACAGCACCACGGCATACGGGTTCTGACGGATCTTGTTCACCAGCAGACCACCCTCCTCATAGCCTACATATCCCGGAGGCGCACCGTAGAGCAATGCCACCGAGTGCTCTTCCTTGAACTCAGACATATCGAAACGGATGAGCGCACTCTCGTCGCCGAAGAGGAAGGTAGCGAGGGCCTTGGCCAACTCCGTCTTACCGGTACCCGTCGGACCGAGGAAGAAGAACGATCCCATCGGCTGTCCCTTCTTGCTGAGACCGGAACGGGCCTCATAGACAGCATCGAGCACCTTCTTCACCGCATGATCCTGACCGACGACACGCTTCTTCAACGTCTCCTCGGCACCCATCAGTCGGTCGCGCTCCTTCGTCTGCACCTTACCGAGAGGAATACCGGTCTGCTTGGCCACAACGGCACTCAGGTCGTCGCTCTTCAGCTCCGTACGCTGTTCGGCGCTCAGCTCTGTCAGTTTGTCGAGGATGCCGCCCAGGAAGTCTGTACGCTCCTGGATGGTGGCAATCTTCGCAAAGTCGGTATCAGAATCGACACCTGCCAACAGGATGCAGCTCACCTTATTAAACAATTCATAGTTCAGCCAGTCGAGTTCCTTCATCAGTCCCTCGTCGGCCTTATCCTTACCTTCGGCAGAGGCCTTGATGGCATCCAGCTTCTCGCGCAGACCGGCAATGATGTTGCCCGTCAGGTCGTTCATCGTCTTCACCTGCGCCATCGTACGGTCAATCAGGTCGAAGGCAGAGTCGGGCAGCGACTTCTCCGTCAGATAGCGCTTGGCCAGACGGATGGCATCGCTCATCACCGTCTCGTCGGCTTTCAACCCGTGATACTCCTCATAGGCGGGGATGGCACCCTTCAGGATGCGCAGCGTCAGGTCGGCCGTGGGTTCTTCCACAGTGATCTTCTCCAGCTTCGAGGTCATCTCCTTGTCGGTCTCGATATTCTTCGTAAAGCCGTCGATGCTCGAGGTGGCGAGCAGCTGCAGACGTCCCTTGCTCAGTTCGTTCTTCAGGATGGAAGATGCGCCGAACAGCGAGCCCTGCTTGTCGAACAGCTTGTCGATCGACTCGATGATCAGCACGGCGTTCGGCAGATTCTCCACCTCGGTGATCACATTCTTGAAACGGTCCTCCACCTCACCTTTATACTGGGCGTCGCCACCGAGAGCAGCGGTATCCAGCTCATAGGCCACAGCCCCGCTCAGGAAGCCCGGCACATGGTCGGCAGCCAGCTCACGCACGAAACCGTTCACCAGCGACGTCTTACCCACACCGGCCTCACCGGTGATGAGCAGGTTCGCCTTGGTCTTACGGCCGAGGATCTCATAGATGACAGAGATCTCCTTCTCAAAACCAATCACATTATCCAGATTGCCTGCACGTGCAATGGCGGTCTTGTCCACACAATACTTGGCCAGACTACCCTTACCGCCAGCGGCCGGTGTCTTCTTCGTCAGTTCGGCACCCTCCATATAAGGTGCCTCCACATTCGCACCGCCACCCATCTTGGCACTGATGTCCGACGGGGTCAGCGGCAGTGTCTTCAACTGGTCGAACGAGAATCCCACGCCCGGCGTCACCAACGATGCCAGGATACACACGGGCGTCACCTCGTCGAGGTCGAACTTCACCTTGTAGTTCTCTGCCTCGTCCATGACGGCGATCGACTCATCACTGAATTCGAGGTCACGCATCGGACGCACGGCTCTCGGAGACAGCTGCATCTGCACGTCAGCCCAGTCCTGAAGATAGTAATAATCTTTGTCGAGTTCTGATTCAACAAAATGTACAAGCCCCATATCCTTATGGAGGATTGCCTTGAACAAATGGGCAGGGTAAATCGCATCGCTGCAATACTCTTCCGCAAAACTGTTGGCAATAGATTTAAATTGGTCACTCATATCGGTAAATGTTTATGTATATTTTGATTGCAAAGATAAGGTATTTTGACAAGAAAAAGACCGCGGCACATGCATTTTTGCATTGCCACGGTCTATTTTTAACATTATTTCAGAAAATCCCGTATATTTAGGCAAGAAATATCCTATCTCACGCCGCCTCCGAATCCTCCTCCGGAGAATCCGCCTCCGCCGCCTCCCCACGACGAACGTCCTCCACGACCAGAGCTACGGGCCTGTCGGGCTGACTCCCGGGCTGCCTTGTTCGCCACAGCCCGCGAGGTACTCGAATGGAGGGCGGAATAGATGGTGGGCAGGGTGGTTTCGTTGGCCATCTGGGCGGCCACCCGATCCATGTTGAAGTATTCGGGGTTGATCTTCTTCATGTCCTTGATCACCTGGTCGGCTATGCCGAAGAGCGTGGCGTAGATCATATAATCCTTCCACAACGACACCTCCCCCACATGACGCTCGTCGAGCAGCGAAAATTCCTTTAGGAATTTCTTCAGTCCAAATACCTGGCGCACCTCGTCCAGACGGTCCTTATATTTGCTGATGCCCGTCTTGGTGTGCAGGGTGTTGATAAACGAGTCGGTGATGCTCTCGTTGTGACTGTTGCGCATAAAGCTCTTCAGTTCACGCGGTTCCAGCACGGTGTCGTCGCCCGCCGCGTTCTTGAAGATAGAGTGTATCTTCCGCAACAGCACGGGCTGGTTGTCGGCATCGGGCAGGTCATGGATCACGAAGTTCTGCTCCGTCTTACCCTTCCCGTTGAGCTGCGACTCGATGCTGATCGCCCCCATGTCGATGAGTTTCAGGATGCAGGCCGAGAGCAGGTTGTTGTAGTCGGTATTGAAATACTTGTAGGCATTCAGCACGTCGTTGGTCTGCTGCAGGTTGCCGTTCATCGGGATGTCGCGGAACCAGAGCAGGTCCTTGTCCACCTTTTTCCTGGCACGCCACACATAGATGAAGTACGAGACGGTTCCAACAACGGGCATGATGAAGAAACCCACGACCAACGCCAGGAGGATGAAGGTGTCCGACAACGTCCACTCATTATCACTGCCCACGTAGTCGCTGTCCTCAAACGCCAGTTCCTTCTTATGCTCGAACGTATCTTCGTCGCTGACGGCAGGCTCAAAGAGCCCCTTGTCGAAGCGGCACATCACATACATCGCATCGCTGCTGCCGAAGGGTTCAGTATTGTAGGCCACGATCTTCCCTTCTTCAAAGCCCAGCTCACCGCCGAAACGGAACCCCCACACACCGCTGTTCTCCCTGGTCAGCATGACGGAATCCTCTGCCTCGATGGTCACACGCGCCACGTCGGGTTTGGGCGACATACCGACATCGAGAAATACGTGGCGGATGGCGTCGGCATCAGGATGGGCATGTATCAGGTTGGTGTAGGTATAGCTCGTGACGTACGTCCGCTCTCCGCTGTCACCGAGACCCCAGCAGAGCTCATAGCCGCCATGCTTCGCCACGATGCCGCACTTGCCGGTCTTCCAGCTGCGGCTCTGGTCGATGTCCCAGCGCCCCACGTTCTCATACGTCAGCCCCGTCTCGTCGGTCACCTGCAGATCCTGTACCTCACTGCCCTCGGGCACCCCAATGCCGATATAGCACTCCGTACCCTCGTCGTCGATGCTCATCTGCCTCGTCTCCGTGATCCGCGCATCGCCGTTATGGATCAGCACCACACGGATGTCCAATCGTTTGAGCGCAGGCCGCGCACACAAAGGTAAAAATGCGAAAAGAAGTAATAGGGAAGCAATCACTCTGCAGCAGAGTATTCTCATTCCTCCTTCCTCATTCCTCATTCCTCGAAACCCCTTCCTCCTTCCTCGAAATTCACTTCTTAAATGCCTCATCAAGATTCGGATATTGCTTCTTTTCCTCACTGTCCACCTTCAGATATTCCTTCACATCGAAGTGCAGCATGGAGGCCACGATGCTCGACGGCCACTGGCGCACCATCCGATTCATCTTCGTCGCTGTGTCATTGTAGATCATACGTGACATGCGGACATGCTCCTCATACTCCTTCTCGCCCTGCTGTGCCTCCTTATAGAGGTCGCTGGCCTTCAGCTCCGGGTAGCGCTCGAACACCACGTTCAGCCTTCCCATCATCTGCGTCAACAGGTCACTCTGCCGGTTGATGCTCTCCGGCGTGGCGGGCAGGTTGCCGTTACCTAAGTTACCGCCTCGCGCCTGTACGGCCTGGATAATCGTCTCCGACTCGTGCTTGGCATACTGCGCAGCCGTCTTTGCCAGGGCAACCACCACGTCGAAACGCGAGTTGAGCTGAACCTCAATCTGGCTCAGGGCGTTCTTACACAATTCATCGAGATTGACCAGCGAGCGCTGGGTGGAGATGAAATAACCTCCGACAATCACCACCAGGGCGATAATTACTAATGTAGTCATAATCAAGCTTTTATTTTGAGTAATAATTTTTGATAAGTTCCGTCACTTTGGGGATATCATAGAAGTCATCGACTGTCTCCAACAGATATGTGGGCTCGATGCCCGAGTCAATATTCTCATTCGACGTGTTGGCCATACGATGTCTGTGGGTGGAATAGCGGTAGCCGAATCCGTCGGCCGAGGGGTTGTAGAGCACGGCACACGAACCGCCTCCCGAGCGCTGGCCAAGAATGGGTATACCATAGTCCTTCAGCAGGGCGGGCAGTATATTACCGCACGAAAAGCTATAATTACTGATCAATAGGGCAAAGTTCAAATCGAACGACACTTCGGCATCTTTCTCGTCGAACTTGCCGTCGAGATTACGGTCTACCTCAAATGTGGATTTTATCATCTGACCTGTCAGCGTGTTCTCATAACAGATGTCGGACTTGTTGCAAAAGAGGGAGGTGATGAATATCACAATGTCTGACGAGCCGCCACCGTTAGTAGCGATGTCGAGCACAAAATTCTTCACCTCGGGGTCGTTCTCGGCCTTCTCCAACGCTTCGAGCAGGATCAACAGATCGTCATTGGGATAGTCTTCGAGCGTGGGCTTCGGGCCCTCACCATTATAGAACTTCCGCCAGCCGGAGTCGTCGCACAGGAAACTGTTGAAGATGCAGTAGGCCGTCTCACCTTCCTTGTAGTAGAACACTTTGTCGCCAAATTTCTCCTTGCGTTTCTCTTTCAAGGCAGAAGCCATCTCATACCCTGCCTTCCTGGTATCCTTATACACCTGGAATTCAGGACAATAGCTTTCAAATTCAGTCGCTATTGCTTCCAGAATACCGTCAAGTTTTGACATGAATTCGGGATTGCCGTTCATATCGCTGACCGTCGTCACGTCGGTGTATGTATGTCCGCCATCGTCGAGCAGACAACTCAATGTAGCAGTGCCGGAAATGAACTCGTACATATCAGTCGACCTCAGTAAATCGCGCGTCATCACGCCTGCCTGGCCATAGTCCAACAGAGCCTGATCCAGGCCTTTCTCCTTCAAGCCTTTGTTTTCAAGAAGCGTGCGCCCAGGATAACCGAAGAAGTTGGTGAGCGTGAAGCAGAGGTTTCGATAGGCGAAATCGGCCATGTCTGCCGTACGCGTCTCCTTGAGGATGGGCGTGATAAGGAATTCCGGGTAACCGTCAAGCAGACTATAGGCCCCGTTGGGTGCCACCATCACCAGCTCGCCATTGTAGTCGGCCTCATGCAGATAACCATCGACATAGAGGTCGGCAATGGTTGCGAAGGGGAAATAGACATTCGTATCATCGTCCCTCAGGTCGATGCCATACTTTCCGTAGTCGAGCTTCACGTGAACGCTCTGAGGCACGATCTCCCTGGTCTTCCACCGGATGATGGGCAGCGCGTCGTAGATATCATTGGTCATACCGGGCTGCACCATCCCCATCATGTTCGTAAAGTCATCGTAATGGTCGCTCTCGAAAGTATCCTTTTCGGTGTCGACCGTAGCGGTGCCGCAGGGGCTGATCAGATCATACAGGCCTTCGGCGGTCTTCACCACCTGTACCGTCGTGCCAGGGTAAATCATGCTCTGGAAGTTGCTGATGCTGACATAGGCCACGCTGGGCATGTCGTCGTAGAAGCGCAGTGTCACCACACCTTGTGGTTTGTTCTGGGGATCTACGACGGGCACTATGCGCTCCACATAGTCCTTCACATCCACATCGGGCACATCAGGATTCACCACAGGGTTGTCGATGCCGGTGGTACACGACGTCATCGTCACCGATGCCAGGCCGCAAGTCATCATGGCGGCGAGCATCCATAGCTTAAAAGATTTCTTCATAACATATCTAATTAAAGTTTATTGCTTCAGAATCATGCGGCAAAGGTACGAATAAGTGAGCAAAACACCAAATATATTTGGATAAAAAGAAGAAGGTCGCCGTGTAATTTGTAATGTAACGTGCAACCCTCTCCTCTTTTGTGGTCTAAATCCATTCAGACTTCTTCTTGTAATGGCCCTTCGTTTCCGACGTGACCAGGCCGTCTTTCTTCAACCTTGACGCAATGACGCGTGCATTATTCCGGTCACATCCGAACTTCTCCACGACATCATCCAGTGTGAAGCTCTCGGGCAACATCTTATAACACTGCTTGGTCTTCGTTTTACGGTTGCGGTTGACAGACGGATCGGCCAGCATATCATCGAAGTATTTACGGGCATACTCTCCGAACCAATGATGCTGACATTTGTACTGAATATTCAATATCAATTCGCACAGCGCCTTATCCTTTTCGTCGATGGTGAAGGTGTGCTTCTCCTGCCACTCGTCCCAATGGCGCATCAGGATGAAGGGCACGGAGATCGAAATACCGTAGTAAGGCACGCGCTTCAGCAGCAGTTCGTCGGGCTTATCCTGATTAATCTCCGCAATGGCCATGTGGTCTCTCGTCCACTCCCAACAAGCCTCTACCAGCGGCCATACGGGCAGTTCTCCGCTCACCCCGTCCAGCTTGTACGCCCACTCCTTCAGCTTCTCATCCTCCGCATAGTTCGCACGGGGCTGGGCAAGAGCCATCATCTTGAAGTCGCTCGGAGGCAAGGGGATGACCGCCAGACGTGTGGACAGGCCACTACCGAAGTTCCTTTCCGTCACCTTCCGATGCAGACTGAGCGGCGTACCCGTGTAAACATAATTCCAATACACGTTGAACGGCCCCGTCACGGAATCCACGTTGCGGTACTGCTGATTGTCCTCCTCATTGTGGAAGGCCTTCAGTTCCATCGTGCTCTTGTCAATCCACTGTCCGCCCTTCGAGGCTGAGGTGGAGGAATCGAGCTCCGAGTCGAAGGTCAGCATGTGCAGATGGATCTCCTTGTTGCCTACCACGTCGATGGCCTTGCACATGTCCTCGATAAACACACCGTTGGCCGTGCGGGCACCGTGGATGCGGATGATCACATCGGGCTGCTTCAGGGGTTCCTTCTTCTGCTCCTTACTCGACGTGCCGCGCTCCTTCAACTCCTTCTTGTACTTGTTGATGGCATCGTTTCCCACCCTGTCTGCTGCGATGATGGGAGCCAACAGCAGCCTATAGAGCCTCGTGGCAAATGACTTTCCGCTGGCCGGGTCGCCGATGATGTAGATACAGTAGTTCAGTCTGCGCTCTTCCTCTGGCCGATGGTAGAAGAAGTACCATGTCCTCGTGGCCAGCGTGCCCATGAATGCCGCAGCGGTGAACATCGCAGCAGGATAAGCCTCCCTGTGCAGTCCCGCACAGACCTCCCGCAGACAAGGATAGTCGTCAAACATCGCCTCTATCTCCGCGCCCCACTCTTTCAGTGCCACTCCGGTAACTACGTCGCCCTCGGAGCACTGGGGGTCTGACCCAGATGTGACTGTCGCAGACGTCACAGAGGGTCTGACCCCCTGTGCGACCCCGCCTCCAGTTCCGCCTCTAACTCCGCCTATCGTCTCGCCTAACTCCTCCAACGCCCTTACCAGCTCTTCCGGCTTCTTCCTG
The DNA here is from genome assembly GCA_902776545.1 of uncultured Prevotellaceae bacterium. Lineage (GTDB taxonomy): Bacteria > Bacteroidota > Bacteroidia > Bacteroidales > Bacteroidaceae > Prevotella. The sequence goes on from CACYQO010000014.1 coordinate 36,109, forward strand.
CCGTACTTCAACTTACAGGCCCCTTCCACCGTCGCCTCCACAGGATCACCCTCACCGATCAGATCCATCACCCACGACTGCGTCATCAGCGCCTCCAAGACCTTCTTCGGAGAATTGTCGCACACATACCTCAACAGGTTCGCCATATCCCGCATCTTATCATGCCTGTCTCCCTGCCCAGGCACCACGCCCCCCAGCAGCTTCTCGATAATCGCCGTCACCGCAATTCCGTGATAACTTACCCCGTCCGATGCGCCGCCTTCCCCTCCTAAGTTAGGAGGGGTTAGGGGTGGTCTGAACAGCCTCAGACTATCCGCCTGCTCAGACAGCCTCAGACTATCCGCCTGCTCAGACAGCCTCTGACTATCCGCCTGCTCAGACCCCCTCTGGCTCCCCCCGCTCAGGGGGAGAACTGCTGCGGAGTCTTTAGTCCTGTCAGTCCTGTTGTCCGTTGCAGATAATTTCCCCTGCGTCTTACCCTCGCGATACTGGGCATTATACTTTTCTGCAAACTCTTTGTTCTCATATTCAAATATCTCCTCATCGATATACAGCAAATCCTGCTCCGTAGTCAGAAAGTGCCCCCGGCTGCCATCACGGCATTTCTTATCGATGTATTCAGACACGCCAAGAAACTCAGCCATCTCCTGAATATTGTCAATAATATTGCCCCATTCCAATCGCGCTTTGAACACAATCTTCAGACCATCGCCCGAAGGAGAAACGAACGCCATCAGAATACCGATCTCCTTCAAGTCGAGATGCGCAATAATCTGCTGCCAATACTCCTTTGCCGCCTGACCGTCGAACGTCTTCACCACGTGGTCGAGATCCATCACGCAGAGACCATTCAGACACACACCAGCCTTCTGACGCCAGCGACCAACAACCTCTTTCTTATTCGGCAGTTCCTCGTAGTTGGCAATGAAGATCACCAGCGGCAGCGAAGTCTTCTGACCGTTGCAATATGCCTCCACCTTCTTCTCGTCGGTCATCTTGTCCAACGCCTTCTTCTTATCCGGCTTCTGCCACTTATACCACTCCTTATACCCCTCCGTCTGTAACCACTTCAGGTCGAATCCACTACTCTTGATGGCTCGGACGAGTGCCACCTTCTCAGCCACGTCCTTGCCCCTCATCAGTGAGTAGAGCAATTGCTGGCCCACGTTCTCCGTGGGCACAGCAAAATTCCTCTGATAACAAAACATTTATTCTGTGAAAATCTCTTCTTCTGTGAAAATCTGTGCCATCTGTGGCTCAAAATTTCCTCGAGTTGATGATCTTGTTCGCCTCCTGTGCCAGCCGCAGCATGTTGCTCGTCATGAGAAACGGCTTGGCGGTGTCGAGGATCAACTGTATCACCAGCTTCTTCTCCTTCTTCCGCTGCCACACCTTCATCTCCTCCGTGTCCGTGATGAAGACCGTGTTCACAGGCACCTGCGGCGGGTTTTTCATCAACGGCTTCAGAGCCTCGGCAGCCTTCTGGAGCAGTTCCGCAGGAGCATCAGCCGACTTGCCGTCCACATTCACGTGCAACGAATAGGAGTTCTCCTTCTCGCCCTCATTCTTGTAGAACGACACGTGCTTGGTCTCCTTCAGATACGTGCGAGCCGGATGATCCGAATCCCGCTTTTGCACCGGTTCAAACGCCACATAGTCCGTTCCTTTCCACTTCAGCAACCGTCCCTCTACCTTCTCGTCCGGCTTCCCCGACGGTCTCTCTCCGTAAAAATCCAACTTTCCCATAATTTTCAACAAAATTCATCTGCTATTCTTTTTCTTTTTCAACACGAATTGCCATCAATTACCATTAATTCCCATTTAATAAATTATTCATAATTAATTCATGAAAAATTCATGTTCAATTCGTGATAATTCGTGTTTAGTCTAAAAAATAATTCTTTAATTTTTTAATCTTTTAATTTTTTAATTTTTTAATTTTTCTTGTGGAAGTCCGACCAGTCGCGGCGCTTCATCGGCTCCATCTCGTCTGGTTCAAAGAACCGCCTGGCCTCCCATTCTCTTCGTTTCTCAAGACCTCTGAGTTTCTGGCCCCCGGCATACACCCAGCGTTTGAACTCCTTCTTGATCGCACGCATCGAGCCACCCTCTTGGATCGTCTTCAGCAGCGTGCTCGTCTTCAGCTTATAGAATCCCATGTTGAACGCAAAGCTCACGAGTGCATCAAACTGCGGCTGGTTCAAGTCCAATCCCAACGAGTCCACCTGTTTCTCCACGTCATACAGATCCGCCTTCAGGAACATCTCAGCCCAGTACTCGCTGATCACGTCTCCCATCCTGACGCCGTGCGTATGACCGTACCCGATTGTCGGTACCCCCGCAGCATCTAAATACGCCTCCTTGCGCAAACCTTCAAACTCCTTAATCTTGTTAAGGCAAATGTCACTCACTTTCTTCATAAATTCTGTTCTTTCTTCTTCATGTCGCGATAGTTGTCGAGATACAAGTGATAGAGTCTCTTCATCCAGCTCTCGATCCCATCGTTGTACTCTTCGACCGACGAGGTCACTGCGGCAGCGATGTTCGTGATCATAATCATCATCACCTCCCGGTCGTAGCCATTCCTCAGGTCGAATACCTTCATGACCTCCTCTACCTTCTTTCCGACGACACCCGCCTCGTCATGCAGCTGCTGCACCAATTCCTCATAATTTTTGCACGTGTGGAAAACCTTTCCCAATTGTGAATTTCTCTTTTTCATAATTCTGTTCTTTTGTTCTTCTGTCTTTAATTTGCTCTTCTGTCTTTATTCAGCATTTTGTCAATCATTTCTGCGCCTTTCTGAGTCCAGACGAGATAGGTGCGTTCCTTCTGTTTCCCGTCCTTCGAGTAGTAGATGAAGAGCCGGTCCTGCGCCAGACCCTGGTCTTCGTAGTCCTGAGTCAGCCGGAACTGACCCCGACGCCATTTCTGAACTCCCATGTCGCAAAGCCACGAGTTCAGGTCGTTCGTCTCCATGCCAATCGCCTTGGCGATGTCGGTGGTGGTGATGCAGCCGTCGGCATACTGGTTGAACGACACCAGCGTCCGTCCGATGATCATCTCCGCCTCGTGCAGAATGTCGCTCTCTGACACCAGCAGGTTCTGGGCGTAATGGCTCCCCTCGCCCTTTGGAGAGGGGATGGGGGTGAGGCTTCTTCTTTCCAACTGCTGCCAGCGGATCACCAACTTAGCACGTGCCTCGTCGTTGAACTTCGTGGCGATGTAGAGACATTCTGTTTTCGTGAGAGAATAACAGGGCAATGTGCGCCCCGTAGCATCTTGGTAGTTACTGAGGGAAAAATTTCCCTTAGTGACCTGACTCCATGCTGACTCCATCTTTCTGATGGCCTTCAGCACATCATTGTGAGGCTTGCCGGTAATCTCGGCAATCTCCAGCGATGTCATGCGCTGCGCACCCATCGCCTGCAAATTCTGATTCTGTTTCATAATATAAAATAAATAATGTCTGTGCTTTCTTCCCCTCCTAAGTTAGGAGGGGTTAGGGGTGGTCTGAACCGCCGCAAGCTCCGTTGCATTATCCGCCGCTTTATCCGCCGCTTTATCCGCCGCTTTATCCGCCACATTATTCCCTTGTTCAGACCCCCTCTGGCTCCCCCTGACTCAGGGGGAGAAACAATTACCGTTTGTCTCAGCATGTCAAAGAGCACTGCCAAACCCCGTTGCCGTTCGTTGACAGTGCAAAGATTCTGAATCCAGTTTCAGATTTGCAAATATTCTCTTGAAAAAGTGTATTAGACCTAAATGATTGATTTTTAGTTAATTAGCCTGAATCCACCAACATTCCCAAAAGTGGATTCAAGTGGATTCAGGTGGATTCAGCCTTTGGGGTACTTTTTCAGCATACCTTTAAGCAGGCTGAACAGCATATTTGCCTCTGCAGAATCCAACTTGGTGCTCATCCGCTTCACAGCGCTGGCCGTATTATTATAATAAGGTGTGAAGGCAAACTCCAGGTCGGTGAGTTGCAGATCCCTCGCCCTCAGCTCTTCCATCTGCATCAGTCTGCCGATAAACGACGCCACGATCATCACCCCGTCGTACTTCGACGTGCAACAGAGAAACTCATTGATCTTCGCCTCGTGGTTCTTCCTCAGGTCGTCCATCATCTTTGCGATACGTCCGCCATCCACAAAGAACGTATATTCCCCAGCAAGCCCTCTCGGATTGGCCGGTATCGTCTCTCCGTTCTTCCTGGCAGCCTCTGTCACGATATCCTTCACCCTGTTCACAAACACGTCGGCAGGCGGCAGGTCTTCCACGATGGGAGCCGGAGCCTCTACCGTCACATGACTTCTTTCCTCCTCCGTGGCCTGGGCCGGTGATGGTTTCTCTGCTTCAGGAATGTCCGATGGCGGCACGGTTTGCAGGGTGACGTTAGACCCCGGCATGGCAAACACGCAGCCATTGAGGTTACCGTTAAACACCTGGCAGTTCGAGCCTGCCTCGAAGTGGTTCTCTATATGTTTCGGATTGTTCTCTTCCATCATCTGTTATTTCTTAAATTCTCCCTCTACTTTGTCATTAAATACCTGACCGTTGCTCCCAGGCTCAAAACGGTTGTCGATCTTCTCTTCACGGTTGGCTTGTGTCTGGCTGATATTCTGGTTGACAGCGACGTCAATCACTGGGACCTGCTGCCGTTGCAGATCCAACTCTTGCTGGCGTGCCAACTCTTCCTTCCGCGCCCGGGCCTCAAAGGCTTCATTGATAACTGCCTCCACTGCACGGGCCACAGGCGGCCACCAGTCTTCCGTATGCATCCTTTCTATGTCCTGCTTCCAACGTCTCAGTGCTTCCTCCACGCCATAACGCAGGATATCTGTCTTCACCTTCGAACAATAGAACTCCTTGAAATAGGCCAGCACCTTCGGGAGGGCGATGGCTGCTACAGCATCGTTAGAAGATGGAAAAGCGGAGATGGGAAATTCGTTGGGCATCATATCGGAGATTGAGCGTGAATAATTTGAAAGAATTCGCTGGAGAGGCCGTCGCTGGTGAGAAGCGTTCCGCCGGTGAAGGGCCTCGATCTCCGATGATGACTGTGTAGTGATTTGCCCCTGTCGCCGACCCGTTCCCCTGCGTCATCCTGAGTTGGATGGCAGTCGAGAGTGCCTGCCCGCAGCGTCGCGCGGTGCCGAAGTCACTCACTGAAATGGGGTTTCGAGTGGTTACTGTCATGTCGATAAATTAGGATTGTCCGGTTTAAGGAAAATCGGCTGCAAAGATATAAAAAAGCCCTGAATCCACCAAACCTGAAAACCTTAATAATCTATAAATCGTCCATTCTTGCACACTTTGCCATTTTTGTGCATGACAAAGTCTTTACATTCTATTTCCGAACAAACTTTTTCCCTAAATATTTGGCCGTTTGGAAAGAAATGCTTACCTTTGCAACCAGTTGACATTATTAACAACTTAACCTACATATTTCATACTCATTAAAAAGAAAACGTCTTTGGCTTCTGCGAGAGTCTGTTGTAAGATTATTCCGATTTCTTGACATACTTGCTTTGCAAAAAGCCTTTTCTTCAGTCTCCTGCGCGCTGTTTTTGCACTCTCAAGCTCTTCCTTCTGTCAAATTTGGCACCACTTGCCAAACCGTAGGAGGTCACACATCGCATGACCGCCTTATTATTCCATGAGAATAGAGGTTATCTATGCCGCTCGTCGGTAGAATCTCAATGCATGGGAGAGTTCCTCGTGCATTGGATGATACTTGGGATACTCAATGACCACCTTCGTCTTGAGCACCTTGACGGAAACGGCAGTGAGCAGGATGCGCTCGCGGATAGTAAGCAGGGTGGCCTTCTCAAGAGTCGTGTCCTTGAACGCCCTGTCCCTGAGCGAGAGCATCAGGTTGTATGCCATGCCGTGCAGGAAGATGCGCATACGGTTGGCGTTGAACGTGTGGCAGGAGAGTCTCTCGCCCTTCACGCCCTCCTTGAACTGGCGTATGTACAGTTCATCCCTGCCCCTCTGGCAATACGTTGTCTCGTACAGTGGACGCGCCTCGACGCTCCTGATGTTGCTCACGATGAACCGGATGTTGGGCTGTCCGCCTTTCTCCGTCATCTCCACCTTTACCACCACGCGCTGATAATATGTCCAGGAGCCTGCCTTGTAGGTAAACTCGCCAAACTCTCGGACAGGATGCCCGAACAGCTCGTAGTCGTGCCTGACCTTCTCCGTCAGCTGCTTGACGATGGGCTTTTCCATCAGCACGCTGTTGGCCGAGAGACCCGTGACGAAGAAGACGCCCCTCTGCAGCGTACCCGTTACCCAGTCCATCAGCTCATGCGAGCAGAAGTGGCTGTCGCCCCTGACGGTGATGGTGACCTTCGGCCATGCGGCGCGGATGGCCTCAATGAGCCACTGTAGCGTGTCGAAGACGTTGGCCGTTTTGTTCCTGCGCCCGGGTTTCAGCAAGGGGAGAATCAGCCGGCCGCTGTAGCCCTCGAACACCATCAGCGGCATGTAGCAGAAACTGTCGTAGTAGGTGTTGAAGATGGTCTGCTCCTGCTTGCCGTAGGTGTCGATGTTCGTGTCGTCGCAGTCAAGGATGATGTGGCTCGGAGCCTTGCCATCATAGGAGAGAATGAACATCGTGACGAACAGTTCCTGTATAGCCAGCAGCTCATCCTCCGTCACCGAGTTCTCGAAACGGCACATCGTGGCAGACGAGCAGATGTCCTTGTCGAAGTCCTCGCTGCCCACGGCGAGCTTCATCATAGGCTCCTGGCGGTTGCGGTCGCAGTCGTTCACATCCTCATAGCCGAGGCATATCTGGAAAATGCGGGTCAGGATGATCTCCTCCAGCGAGTGGTGAACAAGATACTTGCGGCGCCTGTCAGTAATGCAGGAAGCCAGCTGACTGGCTATGGAAAGGTGCCGTTCCTCCTCGCAGAGGATGGTCAGACCACCAAAGCTGGAGAGGGTCATGCTGTTCATATGAGCCTCCATTGGAAGATTAATTACACTCTGGAGAAGAATTTTCTCCGGATTTTCTTGGTTCGTAACTGAAAAATGACTAACTTTGCACATTGTGAGGAGTTTTGTAATTGGATACTACAAAATTAACACTTTTCTCTCTGATTACCAAAGAGATAGCGTTAAAATTCCTCACATTTTCCTTTTTAGTATGAAATATTCAGGTTAAATTTAGTGCTTATGAGAAAAACAGGCAAGAATGTGTTAATTATACATAAGGAATGGGGAATAATGAAATAATTATTCCTTCAATAACGAATTAATTATTAACTTTGCAGCGGTTGATGACGCTCAATAAACAAATTGAGTTATATGCCAACAAAAGAAGAAGTCTCTGGATGAAAGTGATTATGAATTATAAACGAAAAAATGAAGAAATATGCGAAACATTATTGACTATATTGAAGAACCGAGGTTCAAGAGTATGATGCTTGAACTGAGTAAGTCGGCCAATGGTGAAGATGTCGATGAGATCATTAAGAGATACAATGCAGCCAATGGCAACATGACTGAGGCCGAAAAAGATACTTATGGTGCAAAGGTCGCTGCCGACATAGACAGGATGTTGAAGGTTGTTGACGATGACCTTGAAGTGCTGAAGGCTGAAAAGATACGCAGTGCCATGGGAGATTTAGGCAGTGCCATATCATTTGCCTATATTGCAAAGCACTATTTTGGCAAATCCCAGTCTTGGCTTACCCAGCGTCTGAACGGCAGCGTCGTCAACGGCAAAACTGCAAGATTCAACAAGACTGAGCTGATACAGTTTCAGAACGCCATCCATGACTTAGGGCGCAAGCTTTCTGCCATTGCATTCCTCTGATTAATGACACAAAAGGGTCAGGAACCTTTGTGTCCCTCAGCTTCAAAGGTTTCATATTCAACAACGATGACAAATGGTCTGTCTACCATCGCGGCGAGGCAGCCCCAGGATTCTAATCGACCATTTGCTGAGTGTTCACAGAGTGCTCACAGAGGCTGACCCTTTATGAGGGGCACAGAGGTTCCTGACCCCTCTGTCCATTATAAATGAGGATATCATGCAGCTTCATAGAACACCTGCCCTACACGATCAATGTGGTCGCCGATGGGCGTTCCTCTTTTCTTCTGATAGTCCAACAGGTCAACGGAATAAAGGAGTTCCAGATCGTCAATCTCACAAAGGATGGTGAGCAACTGGTTGTAGTCAATGTCGTTGCCGATGACAGCCAAATCGATATCCGAGCCTGCACGGTAGTTGCCCTTTGACCTGGAGCCAAAGATAAGAACTTTCTTGATGTTCGCATGGCGGCGGAAGACATCCTGCAGTTCCTTAATAACCGTGTCGCTCAATCCGAATCTCATACTTGCTGGTAATTTTGGTCTTGTGACAGTTTTGCCAATGATTCATCCAACTGCTTCAGCAATGGCGCATAGTCACTGTAAATCAGCCTCACGATGGGCAGCACTTCTTCTTCATCATAGACATGACTCAGCGTGTTGCGCGACTTAGCCATCTTCCGCCAGCTGTCATGGTCAGCGATCAGGCCGTCTTCAAAAGCCATCTTCATCGTTCCGTTGGGGCCAAGCATAAATTCGTAGCCCTTATAAATCAGCAGGTCTTGCAGGACTTTCCAAGCCAGTTCAAACGTATATTCAAACCGTTGTACGAGTCCTTCAATCTCAAGTTCCGACAGATCGTCCAAGAATCTGTCTGCCTCCGTTACATCAAGCAATCGGGTGCATGCCTTGTGATAGTTTGCATACCGCTGAATCCAACGAATATCTGTCTGTTGTTCCATATGGTTTCCTATTTTTGGTGCAAATATAAAGAATATTTTTGAAACTAAGGACGATTTTGAGAAAAAAGATAAATAAATCGTCTTCATTGGACAATATTTGGGGGCGTTGACGCGATTTGTCCAAAGATGGGACGTTTGTCCATACAAGTTGGAGAAGAATCTGAGATTTTTCTTGGAATCTGCTGAAAAACACTCTATCTTTGCAGTGTCAAAAAGAAACAGACGACACAGATAATAACAAAGTATAAACATTAAATAATTAAAGTTATGACAACAAAGAATTTCAATGCAAAGAAGATGCTCATGAGCACAGTTGCAGCAGTAGTTTTCTCATTCGTGTTCACCACCAATGCAAATGCACTTCCCTCAGAGAATACGCAAGGGCACAATCTTGAAGTCCGAGTCAAAGGGTGT